>CAJOEC010000001.1 GCA_905233425.1 uncultured Prevotella sp.
TAAATCGATGACAGCATCAGGGTTGTTAAAGTTCTTCCCTTGGACGACAAAATCATATCCCTTCTTCAACCACAAAGTTTTACAGGGAAAAGACTCATGTCCTGAGAATACATATTTATTTATCATTGCAGTCATACTATATTGATGTGACATACTTTTTGTTCAGCAACTCGTCTATCTCAACTTCCAGTAATTTCGCTATCCGCAGATACGTCTCCATCGGAGGCTGACAAGCGTTGGTACACCACTTTGACACAGTAGTCGGCGCACAACCAAGTTGTTCTGCCAACCATTTGTTGGTTCTCTTCTTCTCTGCGAGCACCACTTTGATGCGATTGATATCTTTGTCCATATTAGGATGATAAAATGTTATGGGTACAAAGATAATCATTTTTGTCGAAACAAAAGCAAAATATTACGATAATTAACTTTATCGCTCACTAAATTGCCTTTTTTCTCACTTTCAGTTTCATCATTCACCCTTGGCGATGACGATTTTTGTCTTCAGGAATGATTGTCCTTACAAAAGCGAACAAAGGGCATACATTAATTATATATGAGGTGCTTACCCAAAGAGAATAAGTCCATAGGTTTGTTCGAAAATCTCCACACCTACGGGTAAATGTTTTCCACGCATTTGGGAAACAGGACTCTTGTTGTTTTCTAATAATATTTCAATTGCGGATCTTTTACACATAATAAAGAGTGGAAAAAACTGCAGAATGCATATGTGGAACTATCCGATAGATGCGTATCATAAATCCCGCATCAGTTTCCGCATTAGTTTCCTCACTATAAAGGCTTACATGGTCATTGTTCTTTCTCGGCATTCTTCTCCTTACATTTGATAGATGAATTTTCCGCATTGAAATCAAACGATAATAGTTGGTCACCGAAGGGCTGTGTTCACATGATTACGTGTAACCCGAAAGAGGATAAAACTGACACGCTATTATGTTCCATTTTTACACACTCGAAAATCATCGGGCAGACCTATCGGCAACCAAATAAAAACCAACTTACAACAACAGAGACGTTCTCGATGGGATACGATATTATCATGGACTTGGCGAGGGGCTTTTCTGTGACAACCTAACGACTCCGAAATCATATCTTGTCAATGGGGAAAAGGTCGGCCAAGCAATTTAAATTTCCATTCAGATTCCTCTTCGACGCTAAGATTCTCGCCAAAGATTGCTACAGAGCAAATCTCCAATCAGAATGCAGACCTTTGGGAAAGGCTATTCTTCGTCATTTTTCATGAGAGTGTAAAGTTCATCGAATAAACGTTTTGGTGCGGGGTCTCGGGGGGTCCCTAAGCCTATTCAGCCAATGAGCTTGCTCAACCCTGGTTTGTGGCGGCTGCTTGCGGGATTTTTCCCCAAGGCAGGTATTAGGCTACCTCTATTGCGGAATTTTCGCAATAGGCGCGAGCGCCTTTAGAGAATTTTCGACACTCTGCGAGGATTGTTGAGAAAGCTATATGACGATTCCGAAAACACATGTGTGAAAAGAGTGCTGTTACACGCCACCCAATTTAAGGGCTGTGTAACAGCACTAAGGACGTCTGGATTATAGGGATACCACTAACAGCGGTATTCTGCTTCAGAGGGCATCTATGGTGCCTTAGAATGGATTATTAGCCGATAGTGCAGTTCAGTTTTAATACTGCACGTTTCCCTATGTCGTAACGACTAACCGCCCCGAACTTTTCCAGGTCCGTAATAAAGGTACTCGTGGTATCTCTATCCCAGTGCCAGGCTCTCGACAGGCTGCTTATACTTCCGAAGATGCATTCGTTCTCTTGCTGTAGTGCAGCATACTGCCGCTCTATAAGATCGTGGAACGCCTCTACGCGTGTAAGTTTTTCTGATGAGTTTTTCTGCCCACGAAACAGATAACGCCATAGCTCTCTGCTCGTTGAAATGGTCATTGAAAATTCCGCATACTGATTTTGTCGATTTTCTTGTTTCATACTAATTCCTATTTTGTTTGACATAAACTATTTTTATCCAGCATTGTATTCCGCATTGTATTCCTCAAATATCTCTGCGGATTGATATGTGGAATCATCTGCAGGATTTCAGGTACAAATATATGCGGAGTTTTTATTTCAGTGTTTTCTCGTATGCAGCCATCTTGTCAACTACAGTATCATCGAGCATGTTAGCATAGACTTGCTCTGTAATTTTAAAGGATGAGTGACCGCAGATCTTTGCTACCGTCTTCAAGTCCATGCCGCCTTCATTGAGTAGCAATGTTGCGCCGGTATGTCTTGCCCAGTGGCTTGACACAGGTTTGTCAATACCAGCCGCCTGTGCAATAACTTTCAGGTACTCGTTATACTTAACGTTACTGATGACGAGCAACTTATTCTGATACTTTTTCAGCACCGCCATGGCTGGTGATAGTAGTGGGATTGTGAACGTCTGCTTCGTCTTTGCCCGGTTACCAACGTAAACCTTCATTCCTTTCACTTCCTTAATCTTGCTCGCATCGAAGTCGTGTAGGTCGGTGTAAGAAAGACAGGTGTAAGTTTGAAACACGAACACATCACGAACTCTCTCAAGACTTTCTGAAGATAATGCGACATCACGAACCTTCGCAAATTCTAATGGGGAAAGATACTTACCAATACCACCTTTCGATTTCTCCTTGTCAATACGAATCCACTTGTAAGGGTTACGTTTCAAGAATCCTTCATCGATAGCATCCAAGATGAAGGAATTAAGAAACCGGTGGTAGTTGTTCCACTTAGAATAAGGTTTCAGTCCCTTCTTTGCCAGATGTTCATCCAATGCCAAGATGTTTGCATCGGTGACATCCTCGAAATAGCGGATCTTGCCCCATTCAGAGAAGAAACGCATGAAACGGCTGTAACGTTCTTTACTGTCATCAGCCTTGCCATACTGACGGATCTTTGTCCGTTGCTCGCAGAACTCCAAGAACGAAACGGCACTTGCTCGTTTACGCTTCAACCTCTCCTGAATAGAGAAGATGTCCATTATGCTCTCTGTCATCATGTCAAGGATGACCTGACGAACCTCAGACATGAGTTTCTCCAACGTCTCGTTCAACTCACGGGCATCAATTCGGTTAACCACAGCCCCCCTGTGCCAATGCTTCGGCAGGAGCCTGATGCCTGTAGCCATGTACTTCTGTTTCCGCTCGAATGTGATTCTGAGTTCAACAGCTGCCTCCCTGTTCGTTGCCGCAGTCTTTTTGCGGTTGTAAACGAACTCTAATAAAGGTGTCTTGTTCATTTTTAACTAAAAGTATTACTTTAAACTATTGACAGCGGGGGGCGGTAATACATCTGGTAATACATTCCGTGCTTATAATTGCGGAAGATGTCCTATGACTGCTTATGTCATTTTGGGGACGTTCCTCCCTCTATATAGCAGATTTTCAATGGGTTAAAAATGCAAGTAATTGATTATCAGGCACGAAAAAAGGGAATCCGTTAGGTTCCCTTTTCATTAAAAAGCGGAGAGAGAGGGATTCGAACCCCCGGCACCTCTCAGTGCGACGGTTTTCAAGACCGTTGTAATCGACCACTCTACCATCTCTCCAGTGCTCGAAAAGCGGGTGCAAAGGTAGTAAAAAATGTTCATAGTTCATTGTTCACAGTCCATTATTTACAGCGCCTTTAGTATTTTTAACTAAAATACCGCTAAACAATGGACTATCAGCGATGAACTATGAACTAAAATGCGTACCTTTGCACCATGATTTACCCTAGCAATTATGAACACAAGATAGGTTTCGACGAGGTACGCTCGTTGTTGCGCGACCGCTGTCTTAGCACTTTGGGCCGCGAGAAAGTAGACCAGATTGCTTTTTCAGTTGATTTCAGAGAGGTGAGGGAGTTACTGCTACAGACTGGGGAGTTTCGCCGTATGACTGCGAAGTCGGATGATTTTCCATTACAGTTCTTTTTCGATGTTCGCGAGTCACTTGTGCGCATACGTCTGGCCGGCACCCATTTCGAAGAGGAGGAATTGTTCGACTTGCGCCGTTCTCTTGACACCATCTCCAAGATTGTGGTTTATCTAAATAGAGAAGGTGATGACGAAGCCCACCCCTACCCTGCCCTTCACCGCCTTACCGAAGGTGTCTGCACTTTTCCGGCCATCATAAGACGCATAGACTCCATCATCGACAAATATGGCAAGGTGAAGGATGGTGCGTCGATGACTCTTGCGGGTATTCGTCACGAGCTACAGACCACCGAAGGGAGTATCTCACGTACACTATATACTATACTGCACACAGCACAACGAGACGGACTTGTGGACAAGGACGCTGCGCCGACACTGCGCGACGGACGATTGATGATTCCTGTCATGCCGGGTATGAAACGCAAGATCAACGGCATAGTACACGATGAAAGTGCCACAGGAAAGACCGTGTTCATAGAGCCGGCTGAGGTGGTTGAGGCCAACAACCGAATACGCCAGTTAGAGGCTGAGGAACGTCGCGAGATAGTGCGAATACTGACAGTGTTCACTGACGAAGTACGGCCAAACGTTAAGGAGATGCTTGACTCATACATCTTCCTGGCAACTATAGACTTGATACAGGCCAAAGCCCGGCTTGCTGAAGCTATGAAGGCAATAGAGCCGACGGTGGAAGAGAGTCCCCGCATAGATTGGATACACGCTGTGCACCCTCTGCTGGCATTATCACTTGAAAAGCAGGGCAAACAGGTCGTTCCGTTAGATATTGAACTTAGAGGAGAAAGGAGAGAGGAGAGAGGAGAGAGACTACAGAGGCTCCTAATCATAAGTGGTCCAAATGCCGGCGGCAAGTCGGTGTGTCTGAAAACAGTTGGTCTGCTGCAGTACATGCTACAGTGCGGCCTGTCCGTTCCAATGGGCGAGCGCAGTACATGCGGAATGTTCCAGAACATAATGATTGATATAGGCGACGAACAAAGCATAGAGGACGATCTGTCAACCTACAGCAGCCACCTGACAAACATGAAGCAGATGATACGCTACGCCAACGAGCATACACTGTTGCTCATCGATGAGTTCGGGGGCGGAACAGAACCCACCATTGGTGGTGCCATAGCTGAGGCTGTGCT
This sequence comes from uncultured Prevotella sp., assembly GCA_905233425.1. Classification (GTDB taxonomy): domain Bacteria; phylum Bacteroidota; class Bacteroidia; order Bacteroidales; family Bacteroidaceae; genus Prevotella. The sequence goes on from CAJOEC010000001.1 coordinate 5,090, forward strand.
GAAGCAGTTTTGGAAGAAACAGACTTTCGGCGTCATTACCACACACTACCAGAACCTTAAGCATTTTGCTGACGACCATGAGGGGGTGGTAAACGGTGCCATGCTCTATGACCGTAATGAAATGCGTGCACTATTCCAGCTCTCAATAGGCCAGCCAGGCTCGTCGTTTGCCATCGAGATAGCCCGCAAGACAGGACTGCCTGAAGAGGTGATACAGGATGCCAGCGACATTGTCGGCCGTGACTACATACAAAGCGACAAGTATCTTCAGGACATTGTGCGCGACAAACGTTACTGGGAGGGCAAGCGCCAGACCATCCACCAACACGAGAAACGTCTGGCTGCCAGCGGAGAGCGCCTTGAGGCCGACATTGCCGAGATTGAGCGTGAGCGCAAAGAAATATTGCGCCAAGCCAAGGAGCAAGCTGAGGAGCTACTGCGCACAGCAAACAGGAAGATAGAGAATGCCATAAGGGAGATACGCGAGCAGCAGGCCGAGAAGGAGGCCACGAAGAAGGTAAGAGAAGAGATGGAGGCTTTCACCCAGCAGATGAGTGAAATTGACGCACGTGCCACCAATGAGAAGATTGAGCGCAAGATGCGCCAGATACAGGAGCGTAAAGAAAGAAAGGAAAAGAGAAGAAATGACAAGGCAAAAGCCATCAGCAACAAGTTGGCTACTCCGGATTCAGACACGTCAGCCGCATCGCAGTCCGCTTCCCAACCATCGCTTCAAGTGGGTTCAACAGTCCGCATAATAGGTCTCACAAGCATTGGAACCATAGAAAAGATTGACGGCAAAATGGCCACCGTGATTTTCGGTGACATGCGTACCAAGATGCGAATAGAGCGGCTGGAAGCGGTCGAGGACGAGAAGCATAAAGAAAGCGGCAATGGTGACAGCAGCAATGGCAGCAAACACACAGAGCTGAACACCCAACAGTTCTCACAAAGCACCCGCGACACCATCGACACACGCAAGATGAGTTTCCGCCAAGACCTTGATGTGCGCGGCATGCGCGGTGACGAGGCCGTCAATGCCGTAATGTACTTCATCGATGATGCCATATTAGTAGGAATGAGTCGCGTTCGCATTCTCCATGGTACAGGCAGTGGAATACTTCGCCAACTCATACGCCAGTATCTTAAGACAAACCCCGCCGTCACCTCCTGCCGCGATGAGCACGTGCAGTTTGGCGGAGCCGGTATCACCGTAGTGGACATCGGGTGAACAATAAGGTTAGGGAGTAAAGACAATGGAATTACTGCTGACCAGACATGAAAAACAGGCGGAGAATCTCCGCCTGTTTTTATTTGTCATAGTTAAATACAAATCTCTTTTTATTATTTCTCAGCAAGTACTGCACGCACGCTGAGTCCTAAGCAACGGTTAGGATAGTTGAGAGAGACGACAGCTTCCCATCCAAATCCCTCAATCTTTGACATAGCGAGAGAAACAGCACTCAAAGTTTTGTGCACATAGAGATCGGAAGTCCAATACAGACCTGAGCTAAAGCTTGCGCCCAGACCAAGAGGATCCAATTCTTTATTGTCGACCAAATCACGATATTCGGTATACTGCTCCTGACGTGCTCCTGATGCAGGAAGGAAAATCCAATTGCCATTCTTGCCAGTGAACCGACATCCCCATGTGCCATTACATTCCACCCAATCCTGCTGAGTGTACTGTATGAGTTCGCGTACATCATTCTCGGTAGGCATACGCCAGTCCTTACCCCAGTTAGCCCTTGCAGCATCGTCGGAAGGAAGAAGTTGTTTCTCTCCGTCACCAATGAATCTACCCTCTGCATCATACCAGATAGCTTCAGCGACATTGTCATTACTCTGGTACTTGGTAATATATTCCCAAGATGACTGTCCAGGAGTCATGAACTTGTAATTCTCCCAGTTGAAATAACGACCATCTTCAACGAATTCGGTATATCCCAGAGTTTCGCCCCAAGCAAAATAGTAACCGAAGTCTCCAATCCTATATGCGCCGATGTTCATGTTAGCCCACATACGATGACTTGGCAAATCAAGATCAATAGCCTCTGCCCCGGCAGGAGCCGAACTACCTTTCATACCTGCCATAACATTGATAATAGTAGCAATATCGGCTACATCTACTCGACCGTCATTATTGACATCGCCGAAAAGGTAGTCGCATGTCACGTTGGTTATATCACTCTCAGCGAACTGTACTATGCCATCCTCATTATTGAAAATGACATTACCCTCGCTGAAAGACATCTTGAACGTGTCGTCCAGCTTAACCTCGACGGAAGTTTGGTCGCTGAGGTTTACCACAAGATTCTGGGCAGAGGCTTTGCTAAAGCCCCCCCAAAGCATAGCCAGCATTGAAATGCCAACCATTGTCTTAAGTCCTTGTTTGATCATAATGTTGCAATGTTTTAAATAATTAGTTCAAATAATGTGCAAAGGTAAAGATTTTTTGACATACCGACAAAATTTTAAGATACTAAATTGAGTTTTTTATACTTTATTTGCAAATGTCATACATACGATAACAATTCATCCCACCAATTAAGCGTTTTTGCGAGGGAATTATTGCTCAGTCGCCCATTCACGATGCTCTTGTCAAAAGTGCAGCCGAAAACAAAAAGCCCTCACCAAAAACAAGTGAGAGCTTTTTGATTTGACAGAATATCTGTTCATGTGCTTATTCAGCCTTGGATGCCTCAGCATCTTCTGCTTTTGCCTCTGTGGCAGGAGCCTCCGCTGCGGCTTTCTGACCACCACGACGGCTACGGCGAGTAGCCTTCTTCTTGCCCTCAGTCTTTGCCATTTCGGGATCGAAATCAACAAGTTCTATGAAGCATATCTGGGCTGCATCGCCCTGACGAGTCCCCAACTTGATGATGCGAGTGTAACCACCGGGACGGTCGCCCACTTTCTCAGCAATAGGGCCAAAGAGTTCCTTTATGGCTTCCTTCTTCTGAAGATAGCTGAAAACTACACGGCGGGAATTTGTAGAGTCTTCCTTTGCCTTGGTAATAAGCGGCTCTACATATTTTTTCAATTCCTTAGCCTTGGCGAGGGTCGTAGTGATTCTTTTGTGCTGAATCAGCGAAATGGCCATGTTGGCAAGCAAGGCACGGCGATGGTCAGCAGTACGACCCAGATGATTGAATTTCTTATTGTGTCTCATTATTTTAATTTTTTTTAATGGGCATTCGGTTGTCTCAACGACTACTCCTTGTCCAGTTTATACTTTGCGATATCGGTTCCAAACGACAGATTCAGACTCTCGAGCAAATCATCAAGCTCCGTGAGCGATTTCTTACCGAAGTTGCGGAATTTCAGGAGGTCAGTCTTGTTGTACTGTACAAGATCCCCGAGTGTCTCCACATCAGCTGCTTTCAAGCAGTTCAGTGCACGCACCGAGAGGTTCATATCCACAAGCTTGCTCTTCAACAGCTGGCGCATGTGCAGTATCTCCTCGTCGAATTCCTGGTTTGTCTCCGTCTCATGCGTCTCCAGTGTGATCTTCTCATCAGAGAAGAGCATGAAATGATAGATAAGTATCTTAGCGGCCTCCTTCAGGGCATCCTTCGGGTGTATGGAACCGTCCGTCGTCACTTCCAGCACAAGTTTGTCGTAGTCGGTCTTCTGCTCGACACGATATGGCTCCACTGAATAGCGGACGTTACGGATGGGTGTGTAGATAGAGTCGATAGCGATGACGTTCACATCGGTGCAGAACTCGCGGTTCTCGTCTGCGGGAACATATCCGCGTCCCTTGTTAATCGTCAGGTCTATCTGCATTGAAGCTTTTGAGTCAAGATGACAAATCACCAAATCGGGATTTAACACTTCAAATCCGGTCAGATACTTGCCGATGTCACCGGCCTTGAACTCGGTAGAATTCTCAACGGTGATGCTGACTTTCTCGTTCTCGAATTCTTCTACTACTTGCTTGAACCTTACCTGTTTCAGGTTCAAGATAATGTTGGTCACGTCCTCCTTAACGCCAGGAACGGATGAGAACTCATGCTCTACGCCTCCAATACGGATGGTGTTGATGGCATAGCCCTCAAGCGATGAAAGGAGTATGCGGCGCAGGGCATTGCCGATGGTCACACCGAAGCCCGGCTCCAACGGCCGGAATTCGAACTTGCCGAACCGGTCGTTGGCTTCCAACATTACCACTTTATCGGGTTTTTGAAATGCTAATATCGCCATTAATTTAATGATTTTTAGTTCTTAGAGTACAACTCGACTATTAACTGCTCCTTGATGTTCTCGGGGATGTCCTCACGCTCGGGGCGATGGAGGAACTTGCCAGCCTTCTGCTGCTCGTCCCACTCAATCCAAGGATACTTACTATGGTTGAAACCTGCCAGTGCATCGGCAATCACCTCGAGAGATTTTGACTTCTCGCGCACGCCAATAATCTGTCCGGGCTTCACTGAATACGACGGAATGTTCACTACCTTGCCATCAACGACGATGTGGCGGTGGCCAACGAGCTGACGGGCAGCGGCACGTGTGGGAGCGAGTCCCAGACGGAACACCACGTTGTCGAGTCGGCTCTCAAGAAGCTGAAGCAGCACCTCACCGGTGATACCCTCAGCCTTGGCGGCTTTCTCAAACATGATGCGGAACTGGCGCTCAAGCACTCCGTAAGTGTACTTGGCTTTCTGCTTCTCTGCCAGCATGACAGCATACTCCGACTGCTTGCGGCGGCGGTTCTGGCCATGCTGTCCAGGAGGGAAGTTTCTCCTGGACAAAACTTTGTCCGGGCCGTAGATGGCTTCACCAAAACGGCGGGCAATTTTAGATTTCGGTCCAATATACTTTGCCATAATATCTGATAAAATTGAAATTATTGTTTCTTAGATTGTCTATATTACCTAAGAGGTCTAAAAGGTTTGGAAAAATTACACGCGACGGCGTTTTGGTGGGCGGCAACCGTTATGTGGCAGCGGTGTGACGTCAACTATTTCCGTTACCTCAATGCCAGCTCCGTGGATTGCGCGGATGGCAGACTCACGTCCATTGCCGGGACCCTTAACGTAGGCCTTGACCTTACGCAGACCGAGGTCGAAAGCGACCTTTGCGCAGTCCTCAGCAGCCATCTGGGCAGCATACGGAGTGTTCTTCTTCGAGCCACGGAAGCCCATCTTACCAGCTGACGACCAGCTGATGACCTGGCCTTCATCGTTGGCCAGTGACACTATTACATTATTAAAAGAGCTATGTACATGAAGCTGACCGAGAGCAGTCACCTTCACGTTTCTTTTCTTCGATACGACTGTTTTCTTTGCCATAGTAATTTCTTATCTTAATTGTTAATCGCCGAGGCGAAAACTCTTAATACTTAATTGTTTAATTCTTAACTCTAATTACTTCGTGGCCTTCTTCTTGTTTGCAACAGTCTTCTTCTTACCCTTACGGGTACGAGCGTTATTCTTTGTGCTCTGTCCACGAACGGGGAGACCATTACGATGACGCACTCCACGATAGCAACCAATATCCATCAGTCGCTTGATGTTCAGCTGAATCTCCGTGCGGAGATCACCTTCAACCTTGAATTCAGCGCCGATGATTTCACGGATTTTGGCTGCCTGGTCGTCACTCCATTCGTTGACTTTCAGGTCGCGGCTCACGCCGGCCTTGTCCAATATCTTTGCTGAACTACTTCGACCTATACCGTAAATATAGGTCAATGCGATTTCGCCACGCTTGTTCTGGGGCAAATCTACTCCAACAATTCTTATTGCCATTTGTTGTAAAAAAGATAAAATAAATTAGATAAAATTTAGGATTTCGCTAAATAGCCCGCAAAGTTAAGGAAATAATCTTATATCTCCTACCCTTTTGCCGAATATTTAATCTTTTTTAACCCTGACGCATTTTGTACTTAGGGTTTTTCTTGTTGATTACGAACAGGCGTCCCTTGCGACGCACAATCTTGCAGTCGGGGGTGCGCTTCTTCAATGATGCTCTTGTCTTCATAGTGTCTTAATGTGATTATTTATATCGGAAAACGATTCTCCCTTTAGTCAGGTCGTATGGACTCATCTCCACCTTGACCTTGTCGCCGGGCAGTATGCGGATGTAGTGCAGACGCATTTTGCCCGATATGTGTGCAATAATCTGCACACCATTTTCCAGTTCCACCCGGAACATAGCATTGGAGAGACTCTCCAGTATTGTTCCGTCTTGCTCAATAGCGTTTTGTTTAGACATGCTTCACTCTTTGTAAATATTACCTTCTAATTTGTCAATTTCATCAAACGAGGATAGGATCTCAGCCTTACCTCTCCTTATGGCGATGGTATGTTCGAAATGTGCCGATGGCATTCCATCTCGTGTGCATACGCTCCATCTGTCAGGCTTGAGATAGATATCGCGCTTGCCCATGGTTATCATTGGCTCTATTGCTATGCACATCGATGCTTTGAGCATCACTCCGTTACCTCTTTTGCCATAGTTGGGCACCTGTGGGTCTTCGTGCATCTCCTTGCCTATTCCGTGTCCGGTGAGTTCCCTAACCACACCATATCCTTGTGCTTCACAAAGACTCTGCACTGCATAGCTGATATCACCAAGATGCGCTCCTGCAACGGCCTTCTCTATGCCCATATAAAGAGCCTTCCTTGTAGTCCGAAGCAGCTTGTCGGTTTCTTCTGAGATTTCACCCACACGGAAAGTGTATGCAGAATCGCCATTGAATCCGTTAAGCAGTGTGCCGCAGTCTATGGAGATAATATCGCCCTCCTTCAACACAGTATCCTTGCTTGGCACTCCATGCACCACACAGTCGTTCACAGACGTGCAGATACTTGAGGGAAAAGGACCTCCGTATGGATTTGGGAAGCCCATAAACGTAGGCACAGCCCCATGGTCGCGAATGAACTCGTCAGCAAGTTTGTCTAACTGCAGAGTAGTCACTCCAGGCCTTATATGTTTCGCTAATTCGCCAAGCGTTTTACCAACAAGTTGGTTCGCTTGGCGCATTAGCTCAATTTCTTCCTCTGTTTTCAGAAATATCTTCATCAGAATTAGTAGGCAGCGATTCCACCCATGTTGCGTCCGTGAATGCGTCCTGAGCTGAGCAGTCCGTCATAGTGACGCATGAGCAGATGACTCTCTATCTGCTGGAGTGTGTCGAGCACCACACCAACAAGAATCAGGAGCGACGTACCGCCGAAGAACTGTGCGAACTCCTGCTTGACGTCGAGCAGTCCGGCGAATGCCGGCATAATGGCTATGAAAGCGATGAACAGCGAACCGGGCAGTGTTATACGCGACATGATGGTGTCGATATACTCAGCCGTGTCCTTTCCTGGCTTCACGCCTGGAATGAATCCGTTATTACGCTTCATGTCCTCAGCCATCTGCGTTGGGTTGAGAGTGATAGCCGTGTAGAAATAGGTGAAGGCGATGATGAGTGCTGCAAACACCACGTTGTAGAGCCAACTCTGGTGGTCAGTCATCGAGCGCATGAACCAGCTTGCGTTCTGCGGGTCTGCATACTGCATGAATGCCAGGGGGATGAACATCAGTGCCTGGGCAAAGATGATAGGCATCACATTAGCAGCGAACAGCTTGAGCGGAATGTACTGGCGTGCACCGCCATACGTCTTGTTACCAACTACACGCTTTGCATACTGTACAGGAATCTTGCGGACACCCTGTACCAAAACTATAGATGCGCAAACAACTGCATAGAGAATGATGATCTCGATGAGGAACATCACCAAACCGCCACCTGTGGCAGCGGCAAAGCGTGATTCCACCTCCTGTACGAAAGCCTGTGGCAGACGTGCAATAATACCAATCATAATGATCAGTGAGACACCATTTCCAATACCCTTATCAGTGATGCGCTCACCCAACCACAGGATGAACATACTTCCTGCGGCAAGGATGATTGTTGCGGGAATCATAAACACCGGCCAGCTGATGCCAGATGCAAGAGCCGACCCTACCTGATATTTCAGGTTGATGAGGTAGCTCGGTGCCTGGAACAGCAGGATAGCCACTGTCAGGTACCGAGTGTACATGCTTATCTTTTTACGTCCGCTCTCACCTTCGCGCTGCATCTTCTGGAAATAAGGCACAGCTACCGCAAGGATCTGCATCACGATAGAAGCCGAGATGTAAGGCATGATTCCCAGCGCGAATATTGATGCGTGGGAAAAAGCACCACCCGAGAACATGTCGAGAAGTGACATCAGTCCGCCTTCAGTCTGCTTGTGTAGGGCATCAAGACTGTTATAGTCAATGCCCGGCAGCACAATCTTTGAGCCGAAGCGGTAGATAGCGACGAAAAGGACTGTAATGAGGATACGAGTGCGCAAGTCCTCAATCTTCCAGATGTTCTTCAGAGTGTCAATAAACTTCTTCATCGTAGAAATAATGGTTTAGATAATTGTTGCGTTTCCACCTACAGCCTTTATGGCTTCCTCTGCTTTCTTCGAGAAGGCATTAGCCTCAACATCGATTTTAGCTTTCAGTTCGCCATTGCCAAGTATTTTCACCAGTTCCTTGCCGTTTGTAAGTCCGGCAGCCACCAGCTCAGCGACACCGATTTTGGTGAGTCCCTTCTCCTCAGCCATTTTCTGGAGTGTGGAGAGGTTGACGGCGAAATACTCCTTGTGGTTGATGTTCTTGAAGCCCGACTTAGGCAGACGGCGCTGCAGAGGCATCTGTCCGCCCTCAAAACCGACCTTCTTCTTGTAACCAGAGCGTGCCTTGGCACCTTTGTGTCCGCGTGTGGAAGTGCCACCGAGGCCTGAGCCTGGGCCACGACCAATTCTGCGGTGTGAGTGTGTTGAACCGGCAGCTGGTTTCAAATTATTCAGTTTCATCATTTTGATTATCTCTTTAAAGTGTTATTACTGTGATTAGTCGATAACGTTCACCAGGTGATGCACCTTGCGGATCATGCCACGGATAGCGGGGGAATCCTCCTTCTCCACCACATGTCCGATCTTACGGAGACCAAGGGCTTCGAGGGTACGCTTCTGGTCAACGGGATAACCGATTTTACTCTTTATCTGCTTAATCTTTATTGTTGCCATAGTCTGTTGTCTCCTCTTCTTTTATCCGTTGAACACTTTATCCATGCTGATGCCACGTGTGCCAGCCACGGTGTATGCGTCGCGCATCTGGCTGAGAGCCACGATGGTAGCCTTAACCAGGTTGTGGGGGTTCGACGAACCCTTCGACTTTGCGAGCACATCCTTCACACCTGCGCTCTCCAATACGGCACGCATGGCACCACCGGCCACCAGTCCCGTACCTGCTGCTGCAGGCTTGAGGAACACCTGTGCACCACCGAAGCGTGCTTCCATCTCATGAGGTATTGTACCCTTCAGCACAGGAACCTTGACAAGATTCTTCTTTGCAGACTCTACGCCCTTGGCGATAGCGGCCTGCACCTCACCGGCCTTACCCAGTCCCCAGCCAATGACACCGTTGCCGTCGCCGACAACCACTATGGCTGCGAAAGTGAAGGTGCGACCACCCTTTGTCACCTTGGTAACACGGTTGATGGCAACCAGTCTGTCTTTCAGTTCTACGTCACTATTTACTCTAACTCTGTTCATTGCCATAATCGTTTAAAAATTAAGTCCACCTTTACGTGCTGCGTCGGCCAGCGACTTCACGCGACCATGATAGAGATAGCCATTGCGGTCGAAGACCACTGCGCTCACGCCGGCCTCCTTAGCCTTTGCGGCAATCAGTTCGCCCACCTTGGCAGCCTGCTCAATTTTCGGCATGGCCTCGAGGCCAAGTGAAGAAGCGGCAGCAAGTGTTTTACCTTCCAAATCATTAATCACCTGAACGTAGATCTGCTTGTTCGAGCGGAACACGCTCATACGGGGACGCTCGGCAGTGCCGTTGACGCTCTTACGAATTCTATGCTTAATCTTGATTCGTCTTTCAACTTTCTTTGTTGTCATAATCAATTTACGATTTACGATTTACGATTTACGAATGATTACTTAGCTGAAGCCGACTTACCCGACTTGCGACGGATGACCTCACCCTTGAACAAGATACCCTTTCCTTTGTAAGGCTCAGGCTTGCGGAAAGAACGAATTTTAGCGCAGATGAGACCGAGCAGCTGCTTGTCGCACGACTCGAGGATGATCTGCGGATTCTGGTTGCGCTCCGACTTTGTCTCCACCTTCACTTCCTTTGGAAGCTGGATGAAAATGGGGTGTGTATAGCCCAGTGCGAACTCAATGAGGTTACCCTGGTTGCTCACGCGGTATCCCACGCCCACGAGTTCCATCTCTTTCTTATAACCCTCGCTGACACCGACAACCATGTTGTTGACAAGTGCACGGTAGAGACCGTGGAATGCCTGCTTCTGCTTGATGTTCACGGGGCTGTTCTCGTCTACCTCGAATGTGACGTGACCGTCCTCAATCTTCACGTTGATAGACTTGTCGACCTTCTGACTCAGTTCTCCCTTGGGACCTTTCACGGTGATGACACCGTCCTTGTCCTGTGCTACTGTTACGCCTGCGGGAATGCTAATTGGCAGTTTACCTATTCTTGACATAATGCTTTCCTCCAATTAATAGACATAGCAAAGGACCTCACCGCCAATCTTCTGCTGAGCGGCCTCCTTGTTAGTCATAACACCCTTAGACGTGGACAGGATGGCGATACCCAGTCCGTTAATAACTCTCGGCATGTCCTTGTAACCAGTGTAGCGACGAAGACCCGGAGTGCTCACGCGCTTCAGGTACTTGATAGCATTCTCCTTGGTCACAGGGTCATATTTCAGGGCCACCTTGATAGTGCCCTGAGGCCCATCCTCAATGAACTTGTAGTTCAGGATGTAGCCCTTCTCGAAGAGGATTTTCGTGATTTCCTTCTTCAAGTTTGAAGCCGGAACTTCCACCACTCTGTGGTGCGCCATGATGGCGTTTCTCAGCCTCGTCAGAAAATCTGCTATTGGATCTGTCATAAATGATGAATTGTTTAATTAATCGGGACTCCCCCGACAATATTAAATACTCAATTGTTTAGTGTTTAGTGTTTAGAGTTTAGTGTTTAGAGACTTTAGTTTTGAGTCTGGTACGTGCCGACAGAAGTAAAGTCTCTCAACTCTCAACTCTCAACTCTTACCAGCTTGCCTTCTTCACGCCAGGGATGAGGCCGCTGCTGGCCATCTCGCGGAACTGAATACGCGAGAGACCGAACTGGCGCATGTATCCCTTTGGACGCCCCGTGATCTTGCAGCGGTTGTGCAGACGAATGGGGTTGGCATTGCGTGGTATCGACTGGAGCTTTCTTGCAGCCTCGTATGCGGCCATTGCTCCTTCGTCGGTTGTCACGTCAGCATGTGCGATGATGCTCTTCAGGGCAGCACGTTTCTCGGCATAGCGGGCGACGAGCTTGGCACGTTTCACCTCGCGGGCCTTCATTGATTCTTTTGCCATATCTCTTAGTCGTTTTTAGCGTTCTTGAATGGTAAGCCGAAAGCCTTCAGCAGGGCGTAACCCTCCTCGTCGGTCTTGGCCGATGTAACGAAAGTGATGTTCATGCCCTGGATGCGGTCCACCTGGTCGATGTTGATCTCAGGGAATATGATCTGCTCCTGCACACCGAGTGTGTAGTTGCCCCGACCGTCGAACTTGCTCTCAATACCCTTGAAGTCACGGATACGCGGAAGAGCGATGCGCACGAGCTTCTCAAGGAACTCATACATGCGCTCACGGCGCAGTGTCACCATGACGCCGATGGGCATCTTCTTACGCAGCTTGAAGTTGGCGATGTCCTTCTTCGAGTAGGTAGCCACGGCCTTCTGTCCGCAGATGGCGCTCACCTCGTTGATGGCCACGTCGATGATCTTCTTGTCCTGAGTGGCGTCGCCCAGTCCCTGGTTGACGACAATCTTCTTCAGCTCAGGAATCTGCATTGCCGAAGTGTAGTTGAACTGTTTCTTCAGTGCCGGAGCGATCTGCTCACGGTACGTGTTCTTAAGTTGTGCTGTATTCATTACTTAATCTCCTCCCCAGACTTTTTGGCCACACGGATGACGTTCTTGCCCTCGTGCTTGATGGAAACACGTGTGGGCTTGCCGCTCTTCGGGTCAATCAAACTTAAATTAGAAATATGGATGGGTGCCTCAACCTTCTCGAAGCCACCCTGAGGATTCTTGGCGCTGGGCTTTGTGCTCTTGTTGACGAAGTTCACTCCCTCAACGATGGCACGCTGCTTCTCTACCAAGACCTTCAGCACCTTGCCCGTCTTACCCTTGTCCTCACCGGCCAAGACGTAGACGATGTCGTTTTTCTTGATATGTAACTTGCTCATTACTTTGAAATCTTTTTAATGTTAAAGAACCTCAGGTGCCAAAGAAACGACCTTCATGTTTACTGCACGCAGTTCACGTGCCACGGGTCCGAAGATGCGGCTTCCGCGGAGTTCGCCTGCATTGTTGAGCAGCACGCACGCATTGTCGTCGAAGCGGATGTAAGAACCGTCTGCGCGACGTATCTCCTTCTTCGTGCGAACAATCAGAGCCTTCGACACTGTACCTTTTTTCACATCGCTGGTGGGAATGGCATTCTTGATGGCCACGACGATGATGTCGCCCACGCTGGCATAGCGGCGGCCTGTGCCACCGAGCACACGGATGCAGAGAGCCTCGCGTGCGCCGCTGTTGTCAGCAACTGTAAGTCTTGATTCTGCTTGTATCATAATTTACTTGGCTTTTTCAACGATTTGTACTAATCTCCAGCGCTTTGTCTTCGACAGAGGGCGGGTTTCCATAATGAGCACTGTGTCGCCCACGTTGCACTCATTCTTCTCATCATGTGCATGGTACTTTTTCGTCTTCTGGACGAACTTACCATAAATGGGGTGCTTCTCCTTGAACTTGGCGGCGATAACAATGGTTTTATCCATTTTGTTGCTAACGACGACACCCTGTCTAGTCTTTCTTAAATTTCTTGTTTCCATCTGGACCATTGTTATTTGTTAAGTTCTCTCTGGCGGAGTTCCGTCTTCATTCTTGCGATGTCCCGACGTGTGGCCTTAATCAGCGATGGGTTCTCCAGGGGAGTAACGTTGTGGTTGAATTTCATCTGGTTGTACTTGGCAACCGTCTCGTCGATGCGCTCGGCCAGGTCTTTGGTCTCGAGTTCGCGAATTTCCTTGTTCTTCATAAGTTCCTACTCTGATTAAGCGTTTTTGTCATAGTCACGTCTCACAACAAACTTAGTCTTCACAGGCAGCTTCTGTGCTCCGAGGCGCAGAGCTTCCTTTGCCACGTCGAAGGGCACACCCTCGACCTCGAAGAGGATTCTTCCCGGTGTGACAGGTGCTACCCATCCTGCGGGGTCACCCTTACCTTTACCCATTCGCACGTCAGCGGGCTTGCGGGTAATGGGTTTGTCGGGGAAGATGCGTATCCACACCTGACCTTCACGGTTCATGTAACGGTTGATGGCCACACGGGCGGCCTCAATCTGACGGCTGTCAATCCACTTGGCATCCAATGTCTTGATGCCGAAAGAGCCGAAGGCCAGCGTTGTGCCACGGTGGGCGTCGCCTTTGTTGCCGCGCCCGTCCTGTGGTCTTCTATATCTTACTCTCTTAGGCTGTAACATGATAATTTGTCTTTTTATCGGTTATTTCTTCTTCTGTCACCGCGTTCCGGGCGCTCGCTGCGCTCGTTGCGGTCTCCGCGGAATCGGCGTCCACCGTCCCTGTTGCCACTGCGCATGCCTGGCTTGTCCTGCGAGAAGTTAGGTGCGAGGTCCACCTTTCCATATACTTCCCCACGGCAAATCCAAACCTTGATGCCCAGCAGTCCCACCTTGGTGAGAGCCTCAGCCTGGCAGAAATCGATGTCGGCACGGAAGGTGTGCAACGGTGTGCGACCTTCTTTGAGCATCTCGCTTCGAGCGATTTCTGCACCGTTGAGACGACCGGAGATCTGTACCTTTATACCTTCAGCTCCGGCACGCATGGTGTTCTGGATGGCCTGCTTGATGGCACGGCGGTATGCTATCTTGCCCTCAATCTGGCGAGCGATGTTCGTGGCAACGATAGTGGCGTCGAGTTCCGGCCGCTTCACTTCATAGATATTAATCTGTACGTCCTTGTCGAAGAGCTTCTTCAGCTCGTCCTTGAGGTTGTCCACATCCTGTCCGCCCTTGCCGATGACGAATCCCGGGCGTGCGGTACAAATGGTGATGGTGACCAGCTTCAGAGTGCGCTCAATGACAATCTTCGACACGCTGGCCTTAGCCAGACGCTCGTTGAGGTACTTGCGAATCTTCTGGTCCTCCACGAGGTTGTCGCCGAAGTTCTTGCCTCCGAACCAATTTGAATCCCAACCTTTAACAATACCCAGACGGTTGCTAATTGGATTAACTTTCTGTCCCATACTTATTCTTTTTCGTCATTTGTTTTTGCATCAACGAACAGTGTGACATGGTTCGAGCGCTTGCGAATGCGGTAGCCACGTCCCTGCGGTGCGGGTCTCATTCTCTTCAGGGTCACGCCCTCGTCAACGAAGACGCGTGTGATGAACAGCTCGCCGGCCTCGGCCTTGCGGTCGTTCTTCTGCTCCCAGTTATTGATGGCCGAGCGGAGCAGCTTCTCCACGTCGGCAGCAGCGGCCTTCTTCGAGAAATGAAGCACGCCAAGGGCGCGGTTCACCTCCATGCCACGTATCATGTCTACGACATAGCGCATCTTACGCGGTGACGAAGGGCAGCCTTTCAGCTTTGCAAAATACTGTGTCTTAAGAGCTGCTTTCCTTTCTTCAGCCTTAATATGTTTTCTTGCTCCCATTGTTAATTCTTGATTCTAAATTCTTAATTCTTGATTATCCCTGGGGCATTACTTCTTGTTACCGGCGTGGCCACCGAAGCGACGTGTGGGTGCAAACTCACCGAGCTTATGGCCTACCATGTTCTCAGTAATGTAAACAGGGATGAATTTGTTTCCGTTATGTACTGCAACAGTGTGTCCCACGAAATCGGGGGAAATCATTGATGCCCTGGCCCAGGTCTTCACGACGTTTTTCTTGCCGCTCTCATTCATGGCGAGAACTTTCTTCTCGAGAGAGACGTTGATGTACGGACCTTTCTTTAATGAACGACTCATAATCTTACTCTTGTTTACATTAATTACTTCTTGTTAGCTCTTTCAATGATGTACTTGTTCGAAAGCTTCTTCGGAGCGCGTGTCTTCAGACCCTTTGCGTACAAGCCCTTGCGTGAGCGCGGATGTCCGCCGCTCTGGCGTCCTTCACCACCACCCATCGGGTGATCATGCGGGTTCATCACAACACCGCGGTTGTGCGGGCGGCGTCCCAGCCAGCGTGAGCGACCGGCCTTACCCGACTGCTCCAGAGCGTGGTCTGAGTTGCCTACGGCACCCACGGTAGCCTTACAAGCAGAGAGCACCTTGCGAGTCTCGCCCGAAGGGAGCTTGATCACGCAGTAGGCTCCCTCACGAGAAGTCAACTGAGCAAAATTACCAGCCGAACGGACAAGCAGTGCACCCTGGCCGGGACGGAGCTCGATGTTGTGAATCACCGTACCCACAGGGATGTTTGCCAGCGGAAGGGAGTTACCGACCTCAGGAGCTGCCTCAGCGCCCGACATCAGTGTTGTGCCTACCTCCAGTCCATTGGGAGCAATAATGTAGCGTTTTTCACCATCTGCATAGAAGAGAAGAGCAATGCGAGCCGAGCGGTTCGGGTCGTACTCGATTGTCTTCACCACAGCAGGAACACCATCTTTCTCTCGTTTGAAATCGATGATACGATACTTCTTCTTGTGGCCGCCGCCCATGTAGCGGACAGTCATCTTACCGGTGTTGTTTCGGCCGCCGGTAGAACGTTTGCCGTAAACGAGAGACTTCTCTGGCACGGATGCAGTAATGTCCTCGAACGTGCCAATAATCTTGTGCCTTTGGCCCGGTGTTACGGGCTTTAATTTACGTACTGCCATTTCTGTTTATACTTCGATATTGCTGTAAATGTCAATTTCCTCACCCTCCTTCAGAGTGATGATAGCCTTTTTGTATGCGCTCTTCTGCCCTTTCACAAGGCCGGCCTTGGTGTAGCGGCGGCTGCGCTTGCCAGCGTAGCGCACGGTGTTCACATCCTCGACGGTCACGTTGAAAGTGCTCTCCACCTCCTTCTTGATCTCTACCTTGTTAGCATCGGGACGCACAATGAAGCCGTACACATTGGGGCGCTTCTCCGTAATCTTGGTCATCTTCTCGGTGACCAGTGGTTTGATGATAAATGCCATTTTTATTTACGATTTACGATTTACCTTTTTACGATTTAACCCAGTATGCCGTCGATTGCCTCAAGCGACTTCTCGGTGATAACGAGCACGTCGGCGTCGAGAATCTTGTACGTGTTCACCTTTGTTGCCTCGATAACATCTGCACGCTGCAGATTACGAGCCGACAAATATACGTTTTTATTTGCGTCTGGCAAAACAAAGAGCAGTTTCTTACCGTCGACTTTAAGATTTTTAGCAATATTTACCATTTCTTTTGTCTTCGGAGCGTCAAAGCTGAAGTCCTCAAGCACGAGGATGCCGTCCTCCTGGGCCTTGTAGGTCAGGGCCGACTTGCGGGCGAGCTGCTTCACCTTCTTGTTGAGCTTGAACGAGTAGTCGCGGGGCTTCGGACCGAACACACGGCCACCACCGCGCAGCAGGGGCGAGTTGATGTCGCCATGACGTGCGCCGCCGCCACCCTTCTGGCGTCCGAGCTTGCGAGTGGAACCGCTGATTTCGCTGCGCTCCTTGCTCTTGGCATTGCCCTGGCGCTGGTTGGCCATATACTGCTTCACGTCGAGATAAATCACATGGTCATTGGGTTCAATCCCGAAGATAGCCTCATTGAGGGTTACCTTCCTACCGGTCGGCTGACCGTTTGTCTTCAATACATTCAGTTCCATAGCTTACTTCTTGATTAAGAGGGTTGAACCTTTGCATCCGGCAACACTGCCCTTGATGAGCAGGAGGTTGTGCTCGGGGATGACCTTTAACACTTTCAGGTTCTGGGTCGTCACACGGTCGCCACCCATCTGGCCACCCATGCGCATTCCCTTGAACACCTGTGCGGGATACGAACATGCACCGATAGAACCGGGCTTGCGCAGACGGTCGTCCTGACCGTGGGTGCTCTGCCCTACTCCACCGAAGCCATGGCGCTTCACAACGCCCTGGAATCCCTTACCTTTCGAGGTACCGACAACGTCGACAAACTCGGCATCGGCAAAAACCTCTACGGTGATGGTATCACCAAGGTTGTAGTCCTCGTCAAACTTGAACTCGGCCAAGTGGGCCTTTGGTGTCGTACCGGCCTTCTTGAACACACCCATCATGGGCTTAGAAGTGTTCTTCTCCTTTGCCTCGCCAAAACCCAGCTGGACGGCCTTGTAGCCGTCCTTCTCGACAGTCTTGACCTGTGTCACGACACAAGGACCACATTCGATAACAGTGCAAGGCACATTCTTGCCCTCAGCACTGAAAACGGATGTCATTCCGATTTTTCTTCCAATCAATCCTGGCATTTCAGTTTTTGTTGTTTAATGTAATAATATAAATAATGTGTAACTTTTGCTTTTTAAGTGACATCTTGCATGGCGCAGACAACTAACACACTTAAAAAAAGAGATGCAGTCTATTCCTATTCAGGGGGCTTCTAATCGTTCAGAAAAGCCTTAAACCGCTCTTTTTCAGCATATTGATAGCCTAAAGCCAGCGCAATACCACTTTTGCGGGTGCAAAGGTAGTAATAAATTGTGAGAAACACAACATACTGCACCCTGAAAATAACTTTATTTAACTGATTTATGATTATTTTAAAGACCCACCACCATTCAGACAGCCTCGTCAATCGCTTTCTACATCGTATATCCTCTCCTTTTCAAAGAGAGTCATGAACATACGCAGTGTGTCCTTGTAAGGCTTTTTCACTTCATTGGCAGTGAAGCCGCAACGCTCGTAAAAGCCAACAGCGCTGTACTCCCTTGTGGCGAGAGCCTCGACCGTGAGGAACTGGCAGCCGGCGAGTGTCTGTCTTCTGGCCAAGTCCTTAATCTGCTTGACAAGAAAATCACCAATATGCTTTCCCCTCCATTTCTTCTGTACTGCCAAATAGGCAATGTCCATGGCTGGATAACGGGGCTTGGCATAAAATGTCTCCTCGTAATTCCAGTCCACATCGGGAATACCCGTCATGGCGATTCCTGTCTGTAGTTCTTCCTTGTCATCGGTGTCAAGGTCAAGAGAATCGAAACTCAGTGCAAAGACAGCAACCAACTCTTCTCCATGAGTCACTGAATACGCCTGGCAGAAATGGTTCTCGACGCTCAGGCGGAAATCGCCACGGATGAAATTGTCCATAGACTCAACACCAGAACAGAAATCTTGAAGGACTTGAAAATCCTTCAAAATCCTTATGTGCAATTCACTATGGAATGAAGTTATTCCGTTTCCCATACAGCTGTCCAGTATTTCTCGCTCTCTTTCAGCCTACGGCGTGCCTCTTTTTCTTTTTCAGTCAAGTTCCCAGTCATTGCACGCCAAAGAGCAGCCCGAATCTCACGTGAGAACTCCGGGGTGATGGGTTCGCGTGGTGAATATACTCCTAACATAGCACTTTCCTCCTTTGTTTATTAATAATGTTAAAGCGATGCCCTTCTACGGACACGGTGCAAAGATACGCACTTTCCTCGACGTGACCAAATAATTTGGGGAAAAAGTGAAGAAGATGGCGAAAAAAGGTATCTGAAGATGCCTTTTACTATAAGAATAACCTCATGTTGTCGGGATCCTGCTTCACATCCCAAAACGTAACAATTTGGATATGCTCTTCATCGACAACTTTGTAAATCATCTTGAATCGCTTGTTGAGCAAGATGAACCTGTATTCTCCTTCTTCGTCTGCAAGTGCTGGCTCAAGAGAGCCATAGCGTGCCGACCATTCTATGTTTTTCAAAGAAGAAACTATCTTGTCACGTAGTTTGCGGAATGCCTTTTCGCCAAACAGGCTTCGCGAATCAGAAAGAATGGCATCGGCCATGAACAGAGCATTCTCGGAAAAAACGATTTCCATAGCTATAACTGATAGAAATGTTCTATAGCTTTCTGAACCGTCACATATTGTCCTTTGTCCATCTGCTCCTCACTAATCCTTATCTGAACCTTCAAGTCAGACAAGGTACTTGGGATAGCGGGATTAGAATAACCAGATGTTTCCCATTCTCCCTCTACGTTGTCGGCAGAAGCAAAAACTGGTACCATTACAGGCTTTTCCCTAAATGAACAATTATTAGTTGATGTCATCTTTGAATTCTTTTTTTGTTGACACGGTGCAAAGATACGTACTTTCCCCAACATGACCAAATAATTTTGGGGAAAAGTGAAGAAATGAGTAAAAAAAGACGGATAATTTTGTTGTTGTTTTGTAAGGCACTATCCTTTTCAATGGAGATTTCATGGAAAAGCAGACATCGCCAAGGAGCAAAAATCGGTTCACGGCGGACGCTATGAACAATCACAGCGGCCGCTATGAAGTTTTGTTGCGCCCGCCGTGAATGTTTTTGGCGGCCGCCGTGAACCAGCAAGGCCAGTCATTCCTCCCGGCAAGGGCAGTCATTCCTCCCATCAAGGCCGGTTCTCTCTACCAGTCTGCTACGGCCAGAAGATGGTGCCAATATCATCCCTGAATGAAAACGGTTGCTTGCCGCTTGACACGTCCCCCATCTATCAAAATGTGTTAATTTTGCGCTTGTTATAAATAATAGAATTAAAAAGTTTGGCTGTCTCGCAAATTATGTGTAATTTTACCCGCAAAATCTAAACAAATCATAAAATCACCAACTTAAAAACACTATTCAATGAGAAATCTTAAAGTATCATTGCTGGGCATAGGTGCGGCTGCACTCATGCTCGGTGCATGTGCTGGCGGCCAGAACGGTCCCCAGCTGACAGCCTCAGGTCTCGACCAGGCTAAGTTCGACACCATCATCGGCGGAGAGGCCGTGAAGCTCTACACGCTGAAAAACGCGAAGGGCATGGAGGTGTGCATAACCAACTATGGCGGCCGTGTGGTCTCGCTCGTCGTTCCCGACAAGGACGGCAAGCCGACGGACGTGGTGCTCGGCTTCGACAACATCCGCCAGTATGCCGACACGCAGAACACGCCCACTGACTACGGTTCGAGCGTGGGACGCTATGCCAACCGCATCAACATGGGAAAATTTGTGCTCGACGGCGACACCATCCAGCTGAAGCAGAACGACAAGCACGACGGCGGACGTGACCACTGTCTGCACGGCGGCGGCGACACGGGATGGATGAACCGAGTGTACAAGGCTGAGCAAGTCGACCCGCAGACGCTGAAACTGACCATCGTGGCTGAGGACGGCGAGAACGGATTCCCCGGAACTGTCACCGCAACGACGACCTACAAGGTGACCGACGACAACACTCTCGACATCGTATGGGAGGCTGAGACCGACAAGCCGACTATCATCAACCAGACGAACCACAACTACTACAATCTGAGTGGCGACCTTGAGAACCCCGGCTACGACCAGGTGCTCTATGTCAATGCTGACAGCTTCACCGAAAGCGACGAGAGCTACATGCCTACCGGCGTGATTCTCCCCGTCGAGGGAACTCCCATGGACTTCCGCACTCCTCATGCCGTTGGCGACTCTATCCACAGCGAATACTACCAAGTGCAGAACGCCCACGGCTATGACCACAACTGGGTGCTGAACACCGACGGCGACGATACGCAGGTATGCGCCTCGCTCTATAGCCCCAAGACTGGCATCTTCATGGAGATGTACACAAACGAGCCGGGCGTGCAGGTCTACAGCGGTAACTTCCAGGGCGTCGGCGGCGAGGAGAACGTCGTGCGCAAGCTCGGCAAGAAGTACCCCCAGCACGTCTCCGTCTGCTTAGAGAGCCAGAAGTTCCCCGACAGCCCCAACCATCCTGAGTGGAAATCACCGGTATTGAGGCCGGGCGAGAAATACTATAGCCATGCAGCCTATCATTTCTCAATCAAGTGACTATAGGTTGATTGACGAATCGTAAAGCAATAAATCAAATCGTTAATCGGTAAATCTGGTTTATGTCTAAAACGACCATTGCCAATCCCCTCTACGACACGGTGTTCAAGTATCTCATGGAGGACGAGCGCATCGCCCGCACCATTCTCTCTGCTCTGGTAAAGAGAGATATTGTGGAGGTGAAAATGCGGCCCCAGGAATACGTTGACGACAAGTTGCCCAACATCACCCTCTACAGGGTGGATTTCGCAGCTACTGTGCGCGAGGCCGACAACACGGAAAGCAAAATACTGATAGAGCTACAGAAGAACTGGCTGCCTACGGAGACGTTGCGTTTCCGTCGCTACCTGAGCCTACAGTACGAGAATCCGGACAATATGACCGAGACCACCGGCGGGCGCTTTGCCCTGCCGATGGTTGCTGTCTATTTGCTGAACCATCGTGTGGGCGATATTGAGGAACCTATACTTTATGTCAACCGTCAATATACCGATTATAACGAGCAACCCGTAACGAAAGGCCTGCCTAATCCTTTCATAGACAGCCTGACACACGAGAGTATCATCGTGCAACTGCCACTGCTCAGAGGGCGTGTGCATAACCGTGTGGAAAAACTTCTCAGCGTGTTCGACCAGACATTCGTCGTGGGTAAGGACAAGCGAAGCCTACAGTATGATGATGCCCTCTACGAAGGCGACAAGGATATGACACGTATTGTGACACGTCTGCTGAAAGCTGCCAGCAATGCGGAAATACGCCAAGAGATGAATCTCGAGGAAGAATTCATGTCGGAGTTGGAAAGGCGCGATACTGAGGTGATGCAGAAAGATGCGCAGATTGCCGAGCAGAACGCGCAGATTGCCGAGCAGAACGCGCAGATTGCCGAGCAGAGCATACGATTGCAGAAAGCAGTCCAGACGCTCAGCAAAACAATGCCTCCTGACGGAATCGCTTATAGTCTCGGGCTTGATGTGGAAGAGGTGAAGCGACTGATGCGTGAATAATAAACTGAATAACAATCATCGTAATTCATAAAAAGTAATTAGTAAAATGAACTGGAGTTCACATGAATTTATCTGGCTCGACTGGGTGGTGCTCATTGTCGGCCTGTTAGGAGTGGTGGCCGCCGTATGGTATGCCATCTGGAAAGACAAGAAAGCCCAGAAGGGCGAGGACTCGTCGGCTTACCTGTTCGGTAAGGGCGAGCCCTGGTATGTAATCGGTATGGCCATCTTCGCCGCCAACATCGGCTCGGAGCACCTCGTAGGTCTCGCCGGTACTGGCGCCAAGGACGGTGTGGGCATGGCCCACTGGGAGATGCAGGGCTGGATGATCCTCATCCTCGGCTGGCTCTTCGTACCCTTCTATCAGCTGCTCATCAACAAGATGGGCAAGATCATCACTATGCCCGACTTCCTGAAGTTCCGTTACACACAGCGAACAGGTTCGTGGCTGAGTATCATCACCCTCGTGGCCTACGTGCTGACGAAGGTTTCCGTGACCGCTTTCACGGGTGGTATCTTCTTCAAGTTCCTGCTTGACATCCCGTTCTGGTATGGTGCCATCGGCCTGATTGCCATCACCGCAGTCTTTACCGTTTTCGGCGGTATGAAGGGCGTGATGACGCTTTCCACCATCCAGACACCTATTCTTATTATAGGTTCGTTCCTCGTGCTCTTCCTCGGTCTGAGCATGCTCGGCGACGGCAGCATCACACAGGGATGGTCCAACATGATGGCTGTCTGTAATGCTGCCCACGATGGTTTCGGAACCACCCACATGTTCCACCCAGACCCCAACGACCCGATGTACCCGCAGTTCCCGGGCTACGTGGTATTCCTCGGAGCCTCGATTATCGGTTTCTGGTACTGGTGTACTGACCAGCACATCGTGCAACGTGTACTTGGTCAGGTGCCTGGCGAAGACAACAAGGAAGTGATGAAGCGTGCCCGTCGTGGTACCATCGCTGCCGGTTTCTTCAAGATTCTGCCTTGCTTCATGTTCTTGATTCCTGGTATGATTGCCTACGCTCTCTCGCTGAAGACGGGTAGCGGCATTGAGATGGACATCACCAACCACGAATCGACCGACGGAGCCTTCGCCATGATGGTGAAGAATATCCTGCCCGCTGGTATCAAGGGTATCGTGACCATCGGTTTCGTCTGCGCCCTCGTCGCCTCTCTGGCCGCCTTCTTCAACAGCTGCGCAACGCTCTTCACCGAGGACTTCTACAAGCCCATGAAGAAGGGTATGAGCGAGGCCCACTACGTGTTTGTAGGCCGTACCGCTACTGTCGTCGTGGTGATTCTCGGTCTGCTTTGGATGCCTGTCATGATGAACATGGGTAACCTTTACAGCTACCTGCAGGACATCCAGTCGCTGATTGCCCCGGCTATGGTTGCCGTATTCACACTGGGTATCTTCTCCAAGAAGATTACACCAAAGGCAGGTGAGTGGGGCCTCATCGGTGGTTTCCTCATCGGTATGATCCGCCTTGTCACCAATGTCATCACCGACTCCGGCAAGGCCGTCATGGATGGTGCCTTCTGGGAGAGCACCACATGGTTCTGGCAGACCAACTGGCTCATCTTCGAGTGCTGGCTGTTGCTCTTTATCATCCTGCTCATGGTGGTAGTGAGCTTCTTCACCCCCGCACCCTCGAAGGCTCAGGTCGATGCCATCACCTTCTCCGCCGACTTCAAGCAGTCCATCAAGGAGAGCTGGGGTGCCTTCGATATTATCGGTACCCTCATCGTGATTGGTCTCTGCGCCTGCTTCTATGCTTACTTCTGGTAAGAAGGCTCACCCCCGACCACACCCTAAAGAGAGGGGAGTATATCATTAACAGATTGAAGATTTAAAATAGAAGATTGAAGATTGTGCTACGTTGCACAATCTTCAATCTTTTTCCGTAAACGAAAAGTGGAAGAAAAACGTCAAAAAACTTGTCTGCTTTCAGATTTATTTGTACTTTTGCACCCGGTGATTAAGAAATCGCGGAAATGTGTATAAAATAGGTTTCAAAACTCTTAGGAAACGTGATGATGAGGCGTAAGATATATGACCTGTTGTGGATCACGGGGACAGGCACTTGGCCCAATTCTGGGTCAATGTTCCTGTCCCAATAACCCGTGCGAATCATAATTCTCTCAGCCCTTTCTGCGCGATGGAGTCATTCTTCCGTATCTTCCTGCATCCTAACCCTTGAAGCCATTTTGTAAGACCCACCCCCGACCCCTCCATAGAGGGAGGGGAGTATTTGCATTACAGATTGAAGATTTAAAATTTAAGATTGAAGATTGTGCAATGCAGCACAATCTTCAATCTTTTTCCGTCCTACAAACAAAACTGTGTGGCCAACGCAGAAGAGCCAGTCAACCTGCCTTATAATAGAATAATGTGTCTTCCTCCAAGTCTGTCCTGTCGGTCACTTTTCTTACGTAGTCGTCTATCAGATGGCGCCAGTCGTTGGGTTTCATGCCCATGTATCGTTCTGTAAACAGTCTGGGGCAAACTGAAATGATGTTCTTCATCATCGTGCCGCCGTCCATCTCCATCATGTTGTGGATCAGTTTGCGCACCTCTACATCATCGTTGACATCCCGAAGCATGTTGGCATCCGATTGCAGCCAAATAGTACCAGCCTTTTTCCCGTGTTTGGGCTTATCCTCCACACTTTGCTTGGCCAGTATTTCCTTCAGCTCTTCTATCGTATAAGGCGGGTTCTTCCTGTGCAGCATGTAGTGGCAGTTGGGACACACTGGTGCCAGGTCAGTATCGACATTGAGCTTGTACTCCTGACCTATAGACGCGATAGGTGTCAGATGATGCACATGGATGAACCCTTTGCCAATCTCACCGTAGGTTGACTCAAAGTCCCTGCCACATACAAGGCACTTATAGCCTTTCTTTGCCACACATTCCTTGCGGGCCTTTTGGTTGCGCTCATACTTGTTCGCGTTCACCTTCATCAGCGCACCCTCGTAGAGTTTCTCGTCATCCTCTGGATAGTCCACATCATAGACATCGTCGTTAATCAGTTGGTGAGGATGCAGGAGGAAATCGAGCAAATCACCGTCCTTAATCTCCCTTACGCTCCGAGGGTCGCCCTGATAGCCGTGTTCATGCAGATGGTGCAGAGAGAGAATGTCATCTGAATAGTCCTCAAGCAACTTCAGTCGGGCATAGAAGGTGATGATGCCGTTGTAATATTGGTCCTTGTCCGTCCAGAAGGTCTCCTGCTCAAAGGCTTGGTCGAAGATGATACCCGTTTTCACTACCTCCATCCTGTATCGGATGCACTGCTCGGGCTTAGTCTTATAGATGAACACAATATCACCCACGGAGAACTTGTCCGTCCTCCAGTCAGCCATTCCGTCCTGTGCTGCTATTGCGTCACCTATGCGGAAAGTGCGGTCGTTGCTTGGGACTATCCAGTACTTCATCTGCTCAGTGCATATTCATGTAAAACTGTAGCCTACATCTCCAGTACCTTTGTCGATTCTTCGCCAAACTGGGAGACGACGCGGACGGCGATTTTCTTGCCCTTCTCGTAGGGGATAGGCTCGCTACGGAAGTCGTAGAGAGTGTCCCAGATTTCCTCGTTGAACTCTAAGCGGAGGGTGCGCTCGGCCTTTTTCTTGGCGAGGTCTTTGGCTACGGTATCGAGGCCCTTGCGCCAGGCGGCGAAGTCTTTCTTGTCGCCACCGCAGAAGTGGATGCTGCGCACCTTGAAGAGGCCGCCCGTGTAGTTGTCGTCCATCTCCCAATAGGCGATGTCGTTCACGTTGCGGGCTTTCACCTCGTCCTGGATGGGGTCGTACATGTCCATACCGTTGATTTCTACATGGCAATAGCCATTGCCATCATTCACGAGGCTGACATCTGGTTCACCTATTATTATAAAGGAGCCAGCCTTCTTGTCCTTCTTCAGCAGACCGTCTTGCAGCAGGTCATCGCTCATGCGTGCTTTCCAGACTTGGAAACTGCCGAAGTTGTAGTCCTTCACTTCCCCACTCTCTATGGTATCTTCGAATGAGAAGCCGAGAATCACGAGCCAGTTCGATTCGTTAAGGTGCTGGCGAAAAGCCCGGATGGCTTCATTGACGGCATACTTGCTGACCGTACCAAACTTGGGGCCAATCATAAAATACGCGCAATGCTCAGTGCCATCGTCTTTCTTATAATAGCCCTTTGCATTCAGGTAAGGCTCATCCAAATGCTCCATTGAGTGCATGATGGCCTGCTGTGTCTTGTCACCATTGCGAATACCGTTGGCCTTCAGGTTGTTGAAGATGCGCTCCGTAAAAGCAGCATATTCGTCGTAGTCGTTCTGTTTGTCATTCAAACTCTCTGGCGAACTAACATCAAGGCTCTGCAAAGTCTCAACTGTGAATGGACCACTCACACGAATACGCTTCTTGTCCTCCTCGGGCTGGTCGTAGAGAGTTTCAGGCTCAGAGTCTGGACGCCCATTTGCCAAGTCTTGTAATTTCACATGAGGAATTTGTTTGTACTTAAAGCCCTGACGGATATTCTCAAATGCTTCATCATGTAACTTATAATAAGGATGGACTGCTTTTATCAATCGTAGTTTAGCAATGTTCAAAGCTATACGGCTTGTGTCAATTGTTATCCACCTACGCCCCCATTGCTCAGCAACGTATGCAGTAGTTCCACTGCCACATGTTGGGTCAAGAACCAAATCTCCAGGATCAGTTGTCATAAGAACACATCTTTGTACAGGCTTGATGGCTGATTGAACAACATACAATTTTTCACCACCCATTTGGTTTTGCCCAACAGTGTCAGTCCACAAATTGTTTAATGGCTGTGCAGGGAAATCTTCAAAGTATCGTACATAACCCAAGCCCCCCTTCGATGAAACATCTATTCTTCGTAGTTTTTTCAATCTCCGCATTCCATCCTCATTTGTCTTCCACACATTTCCACGTGGTACTGCATATGTCTTTCCCTCAAACTCAATATCAAATCGTCCAATATCTCCACCAGATTGTGAAGTTAGGTTGTCTAATCCATATATGCGAGAATTTGCAGGTCTGTTATTGTAGTTAAATGTTGTATTATTAAGTTTTTCCCATTCCGAAATAGACATTCTTGTACCATCTTCTAATTCAATCTTTTTGTATGCAGAACTACCTTCTCCACCAAACACCTTCTTAACGAACAAATTCCGATATTTCAATTTTTCCTTATCTTTTGCAAACCATAAGATATAGTCACATACTGAAGCTGGAGCTTTTAATTCATTGGGACTTCCCGCACCGGTCGTCTTTTGATAAATCAGCTGATTTATATAGTTGTCACTTCCAAACACTTCATCCATTACAGAACGTACAAGGTGGACATTTGTGTCTGATATTTGTACAAAACAAGAGCCACTTTCCGTGAGCAATTCCCTTGCCATCACAAGCCTATCCCTGAGATAAGTCAGATAACTATGTATCCCAAGTTCCCATGTGTCGCGATAAGCCTTAATCATTTCTGGTTCTCCTGTCAATTCCGCATCCCTTGATTCATGAGCCATCTTAGGCTTATTTATCATGATTTGCCAGTTTCCACCATAACGGATTCCATACGGAGGATCAAAATATATGCACTGCACTTGGCCTTTCATACCTTCCCGATTCAGCAGGGAGTTCATCACGAGCAGACTATCACCCTGTATGAGGCGGTTCTGCCAGTTGTCGCTATGCTTGTAGTAGCCAGCTAGACGCTCCAACTCATCCTCCTCACTGTCAGACCAGTCGCCAAAGAGGTCAAGCTGCAACTTGGCACTCTCGCTCTTGTGCTCATGCAGTTCGTAGAGATTATCGATGATAGCCTCCGGGCGGATGTCCTCATGCTTATACAGACTGCGGATGTCTGTACGCAGTTGGGGCATACGCAATGGATTGTCTTCATCGTCGTTCTTATACTTGCCGAGCCAGTAGAGTTCAGGATCGCGTCCACGCTGAAACTCATGACGGAACACCTGATACTCACTAACTTCTGGCTGTCCGCTAATGACCATCTGTTCCTCCCCCTGATGGGCACTGTCAGGAATGGCAGCACGCTTATCGTCGTGCTTGATACTCGAAACGGGTCTTACGTTATCGGTTTTATTCATTTTATCTTGTTTTTATTTGTTTATTCAGAAATAATTCGTAATTTTGCGGCGTGATTACATAAATATAATGAAGTATGAATACAATGACAGGTACAATTCCAATGGACGCAGTACTGACGATGCTTAACCACCTGAACCGCCACGACCGTCGCTGGTTGGTGGAACAGATGTCAGCACAGGTTGAGCGCGAGGAGGCTGAGGCAGAAAGATATTGGGAGGAATTTCGAAAGACTGCTCCTAATCGGGAAGAGGAAGACAATTCCATGCTTGATGCTTTCCTATCCAGAATAAGTGGCGATTGGGGAGGGAATGGCACACCTATGGAAATTGCACGTGAATTGCGACAGGGTGCTGAAACGGTACGTAATGTTGAAACTTGGTGATTATGCTTACACATGGAATTTATCTGCTTGATACTGATACGTGCATAGCACTGTTGAAGAAAAATCAAAACGTCATCAGGCATCTTAGAGAAGTTGGGACGTATAATTGCAAGATTTCTGATATTACACTTGCGGAATTGTTCTTTGGTGCTTATAAATCTGGCAAACAAAAACATTTCGACGAGGTGGGCGAGATTGCAACGTTCTTTGAATCTTACGCCATACATTGTCTTAGCAAATATGGTGAAATACGATGGGAGTTGGAACAAAAGGGCATGAAAATTGGCGACATGGATTTGTTCATTGCCGCAACCGCACTTGAGGAAGATCTCATAGTTGTTACAGGTAATGGAAATCATTTCAACCGTATTCCTGGCTTGAAGGTCGAGAATTGGATGGAGCGCCAATAGCTTATTGTTCATATAGCCTTTCTTATTTCACTTTCCAACTGGTCAATATCCCTTACTTCCAATAGCTGCCACTGTCCATACGTCTTGAGGTTGTTGGCGGCGGGAATCCAGTAGTCTTTCAAGTAGTGGCGTTTGGCATCTTTGTTGCCTGAGTTGTCGGCATCGAAGTCCATACATTCCACGATCAGATTTTTGGGAGCGCGGGCGTCCTCGCCGGCATTTTGAGGAGCGCAGACGTCCTCGCCCGCCAAAAGTGCCGGCGAGGACGCCCGCGCTCCTGCACGGACGATAAACGTTGGCTGATAATCCTTGTTCTCATCGCCAACGGTATAAGGTATGCGGAATCCCAAGTATTGATTACGAACCCAAGAAACTACACACTCCATGGCGTCGAGTGTCTTGGCAGCTATCTGCTGCCAGCTGTTATCCTCGGCTATCACGTAGTTGACATGGCTCTTCTGTGTTGGCCACACCGTTTTGTTGGTAGGACGGAACACATGCGCCGTGCTGCCCTCCGGGTTGTAGTAGTTGAGCACGGCAGAGATGATTTCCTGGTCTTGATTAGCCTGATGAACACCCTCCATAATACTGGCCAGCACAGCCTTGTAGTCCCATAGCATCACCAGCCGTTTCTGGTCGGGACTGCCATCGCCACCCCTGATTTCCAGTTGCTCGTTGAACCACGTTTCCACAATCTTCTTGATGTCAGGGAACTTCTGGAACTGCTGGCCATGCTCACGGCTGGTGTAGTATTCACGAATCATGAGGTGGGCGAAGTAATAGACGACCTGCGAGTCGCGCAGTTCCATATAGTCTGTCTTCATCATCTTCTTGTCACCGTTTACAATGGTCTGAAGAACGGTCTCCGTGGGAATCTTGTTGAAGTCGAGCACGAACTTGGGCAGCCCCTCGAACTTGGCAGTCAAGGTGCCTTCCACATTGTCTGAACGATACCCCGTTATCACCGGGAAGCGAATCTCCATCGTGGCCTGCCGCTCTGGCAGCGCACGAATGATGTTCTTGGGCTTCTGCGGAGGAGTGACCACCGTCTCGCCGCCCTTGAAGGTGTTGAACGGCACGCCAATGATACGTGCATACTCTGGCGGGAATTTATAGGTAACGTTCTCTGGGTTATAGCGATGCAGGTCTTTGCGGTCTATCTCACGGCCCAGCTTGTCGTAAGGCGTCAGGTCATAGCTCTGGCGGCGCAGGGCACGCCCCACCACCTGTTCGCATAGCAGCTGACTGCCGAAGGCACGTATGCCACAGACATGGGTGACGGTATTGGCATCCCAACCCTCTGTCAGCATCGACACGCTGACCACGCATTTGATGTCGCCGCCCAGTTTGCCGGGCTTGCCCACGGTATTTACCACCTCGCGGAGAATGTCGGCATCGGTGATATTGTCGGCAGAGCCAGCCCCGTGCTGGTTGGCATATTCATGACGGAAGTCCTCAATCTCCTTGGAGTAGGCTTTCTTGAAGGCCTCGTCGATACGGGCGGAGGCTTCGTCGAGTGCCGAAGAGTCAATGAGCAAGGTGGGAAATTTTTCCTCTGGCATTCCATAATCGTCGTAGTTGGAGAACACCTTGTAACGTCCCTTGCGATAGCGTGGCTCTCCCTCTTCGTCCACACCATCCTGATAGCCTGCGATGTCACGATAGACCTCATGCGAAACGGTGGTGTTGTTGCATACGATAATCATAACGGGCGGAGCTGTATAGAGTGTGCCCATCGCCTCATAGCTCTGGCGCAGACCTCGGTCGTAGTCTTCATAATCCTTGACGAACTGCTCCAAGGCGGTGTTGAGCAGCGTGGGTAGATTGGGAGCGGACACGACACGTTGCGTCTCTACGGGGGCGGACGCGACACGTCGCGTCCCTACATCGGCGGCCAGGTCTTCGCGGTCTTTCTTCTTCTGTGCCCTCATGCCCCGCTTAGGCAGCTTGTCCTTGATGCAGTCGTATATGTTGCGGAGCTTCGGCTCGTCCAAGTCCGTAGTGTTGTCGTAGGCGGGCAGATAGGGAATTTTGACCAGTCCGCTCTCGATGGCATCCACCAGTCCGAAGTCGCTCACCACCCACGGGAAAAGCGAATACTCCTTGTAGCCCGAACCTTTCAGATAGTAGGGCGTAGCCGAGAGGTCATAGACCTGCTGTAACTTATAGCCCAGGAGTTTCATCTGGCGCAAGCCTTCGTACCATACCATAGCAGCCTCGTTCTCCTGCTTCAGGTCGGACTTCTCATCGTCGCTCAGCGACTTGTCTTTGTTCGTCTTGGGCAGATAGCAATGGTGAGCCTCGTCGTTGATGACCACGATGCGCTTTCCCTTCACGCCCTTCTCTAAGATGCGGCTCAGCATCACGCTGTAGTCCTCCTTGTCCTTTTGTGTCTCTAATTTGCCGTTCACCCATTTCTGCTTACCGTCAAGCGGCGAGGCATGTTTGCCAGAAAACACACGGGGCAGAAACTGCTGATAGTTGACAATGGTGATAGAGGCATTCAGACCGCCCAGTTCCTTCTCGAACTGTGGGGGTATGAGTCCGCGCTGGTGATAGTAGTCTGCGCGCTCGAAGTTGTTGCTGCGCTGACTGTAGTCGAGCTGTAGCACTCCCAAGCGGTCGCGGATGGTGATGCCGGGCGCACAGAGCAGGAAGTGGTCGGCATAGTGTGTGTCCATCGGGTTGGCCCGCTTGTTCAGGTAGTTGTAGAGAATGAGCATGGCCATGACCACCGTCTTGCCCGTTCCCGTCGCCATTTTGAAGGCTGTGCGAGGAAGCACGTTGGCGTCGTCGTCGGAAACGGAATGTCGGCGCTCACCCAACAAGTTCAGGATGTAGTTGCCCGTATTGGGGTCGCGCTCAGCTATCTCGTTCAGCCAGACGGCCGTCTCCACCGCCTCGCGCTGACAGAAGAACAGACGTAGGTTGGCTCGTCGCTCCCGGTTGTTGAACCAGAAGTCGAGCAGTTCCTTCGTGATACGCGAAGCCTTGGGATAGCCAGCCTCGCGCCATGCTTTCACCTCCTTGCGGATGGTATTGATAAACTCGGCATTGGGGTCAGCGGAAATAAAGTCCTCTTGGGAGAACATCGCCTGACTGCCTGGCTTGTTGGGCACAATGTTCACATCATAGCCAAAAGACCGTCGCCCGCTGATGACGGTCTGGTAGTCTATGTTACCGTTCATGTCGGTATCGTAGTAAAACTTCGGTTCCTCGTACGGATTATTCAGTACGGGATTGTCATTGGTTGCTTGCATAAGCGTTAGTCGTTTATGCGCTGCTCTCTAAAAAACAAAAGCCTGACCTCTATACACACGAAACGTGGACGGTTACTCATCCACATTCCAGGTGTTTGGTCAGACCCTCCGAGAAACAAATAACGTCCACGCTTACCGTGAACGTCTGTTGTTTTACTCGGACTTCTTCTGCGACCAAACTTCGGAATGTCTTATAAACAGCAAACGCTATATTTACCCACTAAAGTCATACCGGCTGCCTCCGCTGAGGCTCGTAGGAGGGGATTTGCAATCCCTGTTTCTGCCGTAGCAGCGTCGTGTCACGACGATTAGCCAATACTTGAATGCAAAGATACTAAAAGTATCTGAAACGACAACTATTTTGCTCAGATTTTACACATTATTTAACCCACAACGCAGCGGAATATAACTCAGTGTCTCTTTTTTTACCAGAGAAAAACAGTGATAAAGATTCTTAAATAGTTTCCGTATTTCGGCATTAATAGCTAACTTTGCATCCACAAACTATAATATCACTAAAAAACCGACAAGAACATGCTCGAAGAACTCAAACAGAAAGTTTTCAAGGCCAACCTTGACTTGGTAAAACAGGGTCTGGTCATTTTCACTTGGGGCAACGTCTCCGGCATCGACCGTGAGAAGGGCCTCGTAGTTATTAAACCCAGCGGCGTCTCCTACGACGAGATGAAGGCCGAAGACATGGTCGTCGTCGACCTGGAGAGCGGCAAGGTAGTAGAGGGCGACCTCAACCCCTCCAGCGATACGCCTACACATCTTGTATTATATAAGGCGTTCCCCAACATCCAGGGCGTGGTACACACACACTCCACCTACGCCACCGCCTTTGCACAGGCCGGCCGCGACATCCCCAACATCGGAACCACGCACGCCGACTATTTCTACAAGGACATACCCTGCACCCGCGACATGACTGAGGCAGAGGTGAAGGGACAGTACGAACTGGAGACCGGCAACGTCATCGTGGACGAGATTCTGAACATCCGCAAGATCAACCCCGACCACACGCCCGCTGTTTTAGTGAAGAACCACGGCCCGTTCTCATGGGGCACCTCGCCCGACAACGCCGTCTACAACGCAAAGGTCATGGAGCAGTGCGCAAAGATGGCTTTCGTGGCTTTCTCGGTGAATCCCGGTCTCACCATGAACCCGCTGCTCGTGGAGAAACATTACAGCCGCAAGCACGGCCCCAACGCCTACTACGGACAGAAAGGGCAGAAACACTAACGGGTCATTGGGACAGGCACTTGATCCAGACTTGGGTCAATGTTCCTGCCCCCATAACCCGAAAAAATCCCTGGAGCGAACAACTCCAGGGATTTTTTTCAGCGCGGGTTTTCAGAACAACGAATTAAACGAATTAAACGAATAAACACTTACATCTCGCGGCTTGTACTGGCCATCTTGCTGATGATTGCGGAGATGTCGGCAACGTCTACGACACCGTCGCCATTGACGTCGGCATCGAAGGTACTTGTGCCGGCCATGACGCTAATGACTGACGAGATGTCGGCAACGTCTATGACTCCATCACCGTTGACGTCTTCCTGTAAGGCCTTGGTTCCCATATAGAACTTGGCGGCGTTGGCAATGGCTCCGTTAGCGGAGATGACGAATGCCACGACAGCCACCTTGTCCCGGTCTATGGCCTTCAGAAGCTCCTGGTCGGTAGGCATGGTGAGGGTGAAGGTGTTCTTCACGTTCTTGCCCATTGTGAGTTCGCCGGGTGCCACGGTGAGATTGCGACCGTTGCTATAGCATGTGGCAATGACCACATCGTTGTATTTCCAGCCCTTTATGGGGTTTGTACCATACTGTCCACCGCTGCAGAATTGCGCGATGTCTGGGTCTTTCGACGAGCTGGTGGCATAGTAGTTCACCTGGTTCCATGCGCTGGTGGTGCCCGTGAGTTCATCGGCTATAAGAGCGTACTCAATAGTGTATGACTGTCCATTTACAACGGGTTCCAGCTCTGCTGTGGCCTGAATCTTGGTGAAGTCGTCGTTCCACTTTCCGGTGAGCTTTATTCCCACCTTTGCAGGTATGCGAAGCTCGTTTTCGAAATCATCGCAGATGTCGTTCCTGGTTCCATAGTATGGGTCGATTTCACCGTATGAACGGTTCAGTTGGCACGAGGGAGCGCTGCCTGAGAAAATGTATGCATAATTATATTTCCAGTTATCGAGGTACATGGCATCTTCCGACTTACTGTAGGCATATCCGTGTACGGCTGTACCAACGAACTTGTCGCCATATTTCTTGCGCAACTTATCCATACCTGCCATTCCACGCGGACAATAGCCGCACTGTGTGCCAGTGAATTCCTCCACGGCAATTCCGCGATCCACCAGCTTGTAAACTGTCAGCATGGTGAAATTCGACGACATATTGGCCTTGTTCTCGTTGCTCTTGCCGTTCACCTTGCTGATGGTGACAGTCTTGGTGGTCATACCCGGTGTCTCGTCGGCTGCCACCTCAATGGTGTACGTCTTTGTGCTTCCGAATGCTATAGGATTGCCAAGGTCGATGTGGCCACGTCCCGAAGCCTTTCCGTTGGTTGTCACCGTATAGTCAATAGAGTTGATTGTCTCTGTGCCATAGTTGGTAATGGGCACATATACCGTGGCCGAGCCTCCAATGGAGGACGTGTATTCACCGAGGTCGTTATTGGTGATGGCGGCGGCATTCTCGTAGAACTGACCCTGTAGCTTTACCTGCTGGTAAAGACACCCGTACCCGTTGCCGTAACGGTCGGCCCAGGCCGAACCGGTAGTGCGGTACCATAAAGCATTCTTCTGGTCATAGCCAGCGCAGTTGACGGGGTAGGCATCGCTTTCGTATTCCACCTTGGTGATAGTGAACGAGTAGCCCACGTAGACACCTTTGGAGCCAATGGTATAGGGCGTGGGAAGTGTCACTTCGTTAATGCCCTCAACCAAATTGTTCACATTTACCACCTGAAGGGCGTCGGTGTCAATATTCGTCGGCCGGTTCTCGGCAATCCACACCTTGACATTGGCAACGTTCTTGGCACTCAGAGAGAATCGCACGGCAGTGATTTGCTTTCCATTTGCCACGGCATTGCTGCCTTCATAGAATGCGGCACAGTCGTAGGTAACGGCTTTCTCGTTTCCCAGCATTAAGGATATTCTGTCCTCTGTGCCTACATAGCCCCACCAAGTCTGCTTGTCCTGCCCGGCCTGCTCGGTATTGGTGTATTCGAAGCGAACGGTGACTTTCGGGCCGTAGCCTATAATGTCGGTTCCAACCGTTTCAAATACTTGCCCGAAGCGCATGGTCTCCACAATATCGAACACGAGTATCTGGAGCGTTGCCTCCCATGTGGCATAGCTGCCCACAACGGGCATCCACTCTGTCAGGATTTCGGCGTTGTAGTCGGCTCCTGCAACTGTGCTGGCCGAGTAGCCAGTGGCTGTGAGCTTCATGCAGCTGCCGAATGCGCATGTCTGCCATTCTCCATTGGGCATCTTGTCGATATCCTCATACATGCACGCAGCGGCTTTCTCACCTGAGTTGTTCTTCACCGAGAGGGGAACGAACATTTTGCCATCTTTGTCCAATTGGTTAATCACAATCGTCGAGCCGTCGGCAACAACATTGCCCGAGGCATCAACGAACTGAAAGGTCTCATCGACCTGTGCACTTGCCATGAGCGTCAGCACCATGGCGGTGCAAAGAGTGAAAAGTTTCTTCATAATAACAAAGGTTAATTATTTATTAGTAATGACCAGATTCTTTCTCACTGCCTGTGTCACCTTATCGTCATTGTAGGCAAAGGCGACGACATGCAGGTTGGCGATATTCCACCCTTCGGGAATGGTGTAGGAGTAGTTGAATGTCTTCAAATCTTCATGCTCCACGGTGAAGTCATCACCCCAAGCTCCGTTGACGGCATCGCGCAGCACATGGTTGTGCACGTAGTCGTCTTTCCTCGTTCCGTTGGGCATCTTCTGGAAGGCGACAACACCGTCCTCCACGAGCCACAGCTGTAGTCTACCCTTGAAAGATTCGAAAGCGGCGAGTGTCACTTCAAAGTCGGCCTTGCGATTGGCATCGACTGTGGCCTCCACCCAGATGTTCACTGATGGCGACGGCCGTTCGGGGTTCAAGTCCCATTCCACCTTTGCCGTCCACCATTCGGTGGCGAGGGTGCCGTCGCTTCGATCTATGACTCCATAGGGCTGCATCTGAATATTCCAATAACCATAATAAACATCGCCCAGTGCCGTGGCCAGACCATCAGGGTTCTTTTCGGGTTTTACGCCCAAGGGGCCGGAGTGTATGCCCACGGCGATGATACGGTCGTGGCCATACATATCCTGTAGCTGTGTTATGAGGTCGGTGGCAGTGGGGCAGTTCACGCATTCCTGTCCGGTGAAATCCTCGATGAGCACATTGCGCTCAAAGGGAGCGAAATAGTCGATGGTGTCGGGCTTGATGGTGTCTGAGGGAATGGTGTCGGGTTTCGCAATGGTGTCCCTGTCCACGACGTTCACCACCAGCAGCCTTTCGCTCTCGTCGATGTTCGAGCAGGCCACTGGCATCATCGCTGCCATCACCAACGCCCAAAGCATCAATACTATATGCAGTCTTTTCATATCTCGAATGTTTAGAAGCTGTAGTTGTAGGATAGTGAAAAACCTTTCTGGGCGGGAATCCAGCGACAGACGCCACCCGAGCAGTTGAATCCGGCACGGGTGCGGCCATAACCGGCCTGCAGTCGATGAGCGCCAAGAGTGTATGTCACAAGTCCCTGATAGTAGTGGTGGTGGGTGTTGTATTCCGCGAAAGCCATGTCGCTGTCGCCGCAGTTCCACAAGTCGCTGACAGTCAGCATCCAGTGGGGGGCTAACGACAACTCGGCAAGGGCGAAGGCCCAGTCGCCCTCGTCCTGCTTCGTCGAGAGATACTGTGCCTCAACGCGCAGCGTCGTCTTGGGCGAGAACTGGTATTTTCCGTCGGCCACGAAAATGTCGCTGTGAATCATACCGCCTCCACCCTCGACAACGGTCTTGTTATACCGCTGGTTCATGTACATGAAACTGAGCTTGAACTCCTTCGTGAACTTGCGCATCAGCTGTATGTCAAGATCCTGGTAGTATGTATGCGGCCCCCACTTGAAGAAGCTCGACGTGTATGCCTCCGTACCGGCGTATGCATCGTTAGTCTTCGCCAGTGAGATAACGTCGGCACCGTCGATGAATTTGCGGTCGATGGCACGGACGTAACTATAGTTTACCTTCACGTTCATGCCGTATTTGCCTCCGAGGGCAGTCTTGCGCTTGAAGTTGTAGCCCAGCTCTGCCTGGTAGGCCCATTCGCCGTCGGCCAGTTGCGTAGCATAGGGGTATAGAGCGGCAAGGGCGTATGTCTGGTCCTGTGTGAATGCCGGGAGGTGGTTTATGGCAGCGGCGATGCCCATGCGCGAGCGCTGGCTCTTGAACGACATGTTCTCCGAGCGTTTTGTCTGTAGCAGCAGACTCAGTCCCTTGCGCGAATAGCTTGCCGAAAGCATGGCCACGTTCCCCTTGCCGTAGATATATCCGTTGGCCTGTGAGGGGTCATCGCCCTTCTGCGCGTATTCGGCGAGCACGGAGAAGTCGCCGACGTTGATGTTTGCCCTTACATCCCAGGCATTGACGTTACGTGGCTGTGCCACCTGGTAGGTGGTGTAGCGATAGCCCGTCGCTGTGGTCTCGCGGCGCGGCGGCAGCTCTATGTAGTCGGGATCCTCGTTCTTGTTCACCCACGAAGCGCCCAGAGTAAGGTGCACGTTCTTCTGCTGCAAGGCTGTTATCCATTCGTCAACTGCCACCTCACCGTCGGCGCCGCTCACCCACGCCTTGTTCCAGTCCCAGTAGGTGCGCTGACGTCCGCTCAGTGCCTTCAACACTATCCCCCGTGCGGGCTTCACCATGACACGACCGCCGAGCAGCGAGTTGTCAATGCCTAAGGAGCGCTCCTCGTATGTGCGGAGGATGAATCCCGAACCGAACTGCTCATAGAACGTTCCGGCGGTGAGTTCTGCCGAAGGCTTGTCGGAGGCGTTGTTGCCAAGACGTCCTTTCACATAGAAATATGGCACGCCCCAGCCCTTAAAGTCGCTCTCGAAGCCAGGCAGCGGGTGCTCGAGGTATTCCAGACGAGCGCCAGCCTCGAAATAACGGTGTTGCAGTTTCAGGTCAACGTAGGTGTTCGTCAGGAAGTCGCCGTCCTTTTCCGCCCCGATGACGCTGTCGTTCTGCGGGATTAGCATATCGGTCTGTATGCTGCCGCTCAGCGTCAGCCTGTCGTTGTTCTGTGCTGATGCGGTGAGAGACAACAGAGACAATAAAACACAAATTTTGCTTTTCACTACATTCTTGTTAATAATAAGGGGGAACTATTCCATTATTGTGAAATCAGTTCACGGACTTTCTCTATAAGCTCGGTCTCCGCCCCGTCGGTGTATCCCTGATGGCGGTAGACAATCTTCCCGCTGCCGTCGACAATTACAGTGAAAGGCATGACACCGGAGTTGTTTCCCAATGCCTTCGAGAACTCATAATTAGGGTCGAGGAGCACCTGATCGAACTCCCATCCATGGTTGTCCACCAGTGGTTTCACCTTGTTAGTGTTGTGTGCCTGGTCGTTGCTCACAATGACCATTTTCACTCCCGTCTCCACCTTCCACTCGTCCCACACCTCGGCAATGGCATCGAGTTCGCGGTTGCACGGTTTGCACCATGTGGCGAAGAAGTCGATAATCATCGGCTTCCCGTTGTTCGAAAGGGTGTCGGTGCTGACAGTCTTTCCGCTGATGTCTTTCAGCAGGGTCTGTGGCAACTGTACGCTTGCTGTGAACGCGAGGCACAGCATTGCGGCTAAAAGATACATTTTTTTTGTCATTTTCCGAAAGATTAAGTGTTGATTGTTATTGCACGCCGCAAAATTACACATTTTTTTTCAGAAAGGCCCTTCTGCCGCAAATTTTAAAATTGATTAACGGATTGCCATCACGTTAATAATTGCTGCGATGTCGGCCACGTCCACAACACCGTCGCCGTTCAGGTCGGCCTTCGCAGTGGCCGTCCCTTGTGTCTGCCCGCCATCGCCGGCCACGACGTTGATGACTGCGGCAATGTCGGCCACGTCAACGACACCGTCGCCGTTCACGTCGCCTGGAACGTCTGGGTCGTCTATGGCCATCAGCCGCTCGAAGAAGAAGTTCATGTAGTCGTATGTCCAGTTATCGGCAATCCTGTGGTCGTAGGTCACGTTCACCAAGTATTTTTTCAGTTCCGACCTCACATTGTTCAGGAACGCCCAGTTGGTTCGTGGCGGGCAGATGTCGTCCTGCAGCGAATAGTTCAAGTAGACAGGGCTACTAATCATAGTGGCCAGGTTCTTCGTGTCGAAATATGACAGGAACCGATACATCTCCTCCTCTGTCATGCCCAGCCTCTCCTTCTGCGCCCTGGCAGAGCTGGCAGGCCACGATGTCAGCTGGAAATAGTTGGGGAAATCGCCCATCGCGGGCATCCCCGGAGCGATGGCTTTCAGAGGCACGTCGCTAAGTGCCGCTGCGGCGATGGTGAGCGCGCCGCCCTGGCTCGAGCCTTCGGCGAAGATACATTCGGGCCATGCTTTCTCAAGCGAGCAGACGAAATCGACGGCACGCAGGGCGTCGAGGTATGCACCGCAGTAGAAATAGTTGTCCCTGTCGCCGAATCCGTAGGAAAAATAGTCACTACCGTAAGGGTTGATGGTGTATGGCGGGGTGTTATTGAGGAACTGTCCGCGTATGGATACATACAGCTCAATGAATCCCGGGATGTCGTCGCCACTCATGCAGTATTCCGTCACGTCGCCCGTGTCGTAACCACAGTAGTGTATGAGCGCAGGGTAACGACCGGGGGCGACTGGTTCGGCGTAGTATGCCCGCACGAAGACCTCGCCGGTGGCGTCGCTGAGCGACCTGACCTCCAAGAGATACACCTTGCGGTTCTCGGTGCTCT
This sequence comes from uncultured Prevotella sp., assembly GCA_905233425.1. GTDB lineage: Bacteria > Bacteroidota > Bacteroidia > Bacteroidales > Bacteroidaceae > Prevotella. Next base: position 45,378 of record CAJOEC010000001.1, read on the forward strand.
TTTCGGGAATCTCGGTCATCCTGAAGTCCATGGGTATTGCCCTTAGCTCGTCCTTCTTCCGCTGCCAGAACGCTCCGAAGTCTTCCTGCATGTCGGGCGGGGAGATAATCTTGTCGGGGTCTGCGGATATGACAAACTGGTGGACTACCTCGTCGCCTATCATTGCCGCGCACTGGTAGAAACCGGGGGCAAGGTCAAGGTTGAAGGCAGCAGTGGCAGTCGACCATGCCCCCACGGTGACGTTCTCTTCAAGTATTGTGCATAGCTGTCCCTTGTCGGTAGCCACCACTAACTGGGCATGTGCCTCAGTTTCCTTCGCCCCGGGGTTGCCGATGTTTATGTGTATCGTCGGTTTGTCAGGCGCAAACCACTGCCAGTCGTTCTCCACTGGCACGCTTCCCTGCAGCACCGACAAGTCGGCACTTGGCACAACCTGTACACTGGTGAGCATACAACCCATGCCCGAGACAAGCAGTCCGCTGCCCATCAGTCCGTAGAGCATGTTTGAGGTGATGGTGTAGCGCACGACGATTGTGGTGGCTGAGATGACAGTCACCGGAGCGTCGGGCAGCTCCTGCCCGTTGCCCATAAACAACAGCATTTGTGGCCAGTCCGAGTTGCCTGTGTATCGGATGCTGAATCTCAGCACATCGTTCACTTTGGCCGTGGCAAACGACTGTGCGCCAATGGCCAGCACCTGTCCCTGAGTCCAGTCGATGGGCTGCTCACCGCTCCAGACGACCTCTGCAGACAATGTCTGTGGGAGCAGGAGGGCAAAGAATAAGGCAAGAAGTGATTTCTTCAAAGCATTCATAGCGTTGCCTACAGCGGAAATATGATTTTACCCATTCATCGACATTAGGAACTCCTCGTTGCTCTTGCTGTGCATGATGCGGTCGCGCAGGGTGTCCATGGCCTCTATGGGATTCATCTCGGCTATGAACTTGCGTACTATCCACATGCGGTTGAGCGTTGTCTGGTCCTGTAGCAGATCGTCGCGCCGTGTTGATGACTGCACAAGGTTTATCGACGGGAATATGCGCTTGTTGGAGAGCATACGGTCGAGCTGGATTTCGCTGTTGCCGGTGCCCTTGAACTCCTCGAATATCACCTCGTCCATCTTCGAGCCTGTGTCCACAAGTGCCGTGGCTATGATGGTCAGCGAGCCGCCGTCCTCAATCTTTCGTGCCGCTCCGAAGAAACGCTTCGGCTTCTGCAGGGCGTTGGCGTCGACACCGCCTGTGAGCACCTTTCCGCTGGCTGGCGACACGGTGTTGTAGGCTCGTGCCAGACGGGTTATTGAGTCGAGGAAGATGACCACGTCGTGGCCACACTCCACCATGCGCTTGGCTTTCTCCAATACTATACCTGCTATCTTTACATGGCGCTCGGCAGGTTCGTCGAATGTCGAGGCGATGACCTCGGCGTGCACCGTGCGGCTCATGTCGGTGACCTCCTCGGGACGCTCATCGATGAGCAGCATCATGATATATGCCTCGGGGTGGTTGGCGGCAATGGCGTTGGCAATGTCCTTCATCAGCACCGTCTTACCAGTCTTCGGCTGTGCCACTATGAGTGCGCGTTGGCCTTTTCCTATTGGTGCGAAAAGGTCGACGATGCGTGTCGACGGGTTTGTGGTGTGCGGGTCGCCGGTGAGGTTGAACTTCTCTTCGGGGAACAGCGGCGTGAGGTGCTCAAACGACACGCGGTCGCGCACTTCGGCGGGGTTCCTTCCGTTTATGGACATGACGGTGGAGAGTGCGAAATACTTGTCACCCTCGTGTGGCGGGCGGACGGTGCACTCCACCACGTCGCCCGTCTTGAGTGAGTATTTCTTTATCTGCTGTTGCGACACGTAGATGTCATCAGGCGAGGAGAGGTAGTTGTAGTCGCTTGAGCGCAGGAAACCATAGCCGTCCTGCACCACCTCGAGCACTCCGTTGCCTGTTATGAAGTCGCCGAAGTCGTAGTTCTCGGCCGCCTTGTTCTGTTTCTGCTGTGGGGCTGGCGACGGTTGCTCCACCGGTGCCTGCGAGGCGTTCACCGGGCGGTCGAAGATGTCGAGCGTCGGCATAGCCTCCTGATCCTCAATCGGCAGATCTACGACGGTAATGAAGTCGGTTCCGTCGGCGGGGTCGCCATCCCACACATCACTGTCATTGCCGACCTCTTCGCGGGTCTCTTTCTGGGCCATCTTCTTCTGCAGCATCTCCAGCATCTCTGCGTCGGGAGCATCACTGTTGTTGCCGTTGCCATCGTTTTCGGCTGCAGCCTCAGGCACAGCGTTCTCTATGGCAGTCTGCGTGATGGCACTGGCCTCTTCCCCTACCCCATCCTGCTTGGCCTTCCTGGTGCGCTTTTTCTTTTCGGGCTGTTCTGCCGAAGTCTCCGCTGCTGGCTGTTCTGTTCCCTGGGCGCTGTCGGCCGGCACGGGTTCTGCCTCTGCATTCTGTTTTGTCTTTCTTGTCCTCTTCGGCTTCTCCTCGTCGAGGGGTTGGGCTTCTGCTTTTGCCTGTTCTGCCGCAGCAATGGCCGCCAGTTCAGCCTTCGACTTCCTTCCCCTGTGCTTTGGTATTTCCGTGGCTACAGCCACCTCGGCATCTTTCTTCACCGTGCGTGTTCTCTTGCGTTTCGGTGTTTCAGCTATGATGCTGGCCTGGTCTACGGCGGCCTTGTCGAGAATGTCGTATATCACGCTCTCCTTCTGGCTGTCGGGCGTAACCTCTATACCCATGCCGACGGCAATCTCCATCAGCTGTATGGGTTCCATATTTTCCAATTGCTCTTTCGTGTACATATTATTATTATGGTTTCTTCATTTCTCAATCCTACCTGATAATCCCTCTTTTCGACGCCTCGATGAACGAGCAGATGTATTCCACTTCTTTCGAGTCGGGATATTTCGTCCTTGCCTCGGCAATGCCGTCTTTCAGTATTCCCTGCGCATAGATGGTGCGGTAGGTGTCGTGTATCATCTCTATTGTCTCGTTTGAGAATCCCCGTCTGCGCAACCCTATGAGGTTGACCCCGGCGAAGCGTATTGGCTCCTTTCCTGCAATGATATATGGCGGAATGTCCTGGCTTGTGCGGCTTCCTCCCTGTATCATCACGTAGCTTCCTATGCGTATGAACTGGTGGAAGAGCACCTCTGCCGAAATGATGGCGTAGTCGTCGACCTCCACTTCGCCGGCGAATTTTGTCGAGTTGCCTATGATGCATCCGTTTCCTATGATGCAGTCGTGTGCGATGTGCATGTTCTCCATGAGCAGGTTCCCGTTGCCCACCACCGTCTTTCCTCTCGATGCCGTGCCTCGGCTGATGGTTACGTTCTCGCGTATGGAGTTGTTGTCGCCAATCTCGCAGAATGTCACCTCACCCTGGAATTTCAGGTCCTGTGGTTTTGTCGATATTGATGCTCCGGGGAAGAACTCGTTGCCGTTGCCTATTCGTGCTCCCTGGTGGAGGGTGACACCGTTAAGAAACTTGTTGTTGTCGCCGATGACGACATCCTTGTCAATGACGCAGAAGGGACCTATCTCGTTATTGTCGCCAATGACGGCCTGAGGGTCTACCACTGCCAAAGAATGAATCTTGTTCATATCTCTTCCTTTGTTGGTTTTCAGAAAAATGTGTTAATGAGGGGAAAAGAAACGTCTATACAGAAGACGTGCTGCAAAATTACTCATTTTTTATGTTTGCCACAAATTTAGCTTTCCATTTTTCCCCCTTTTGTGTTTTTTTTTGATATTTGTCGCCCAAAAACATAACTATTAACAAAAAAATGGAACAGTCAGCTACAGAGTAACCTGACCATTCACATCATAAATCGTTTCAGAAAAAGAGACGCTCAGTTACAATTCGACAAGGCATCCTTGATGACCAGGCTGGCGAGAATGAAACCGAAAATGGCGGTGATGTGGACGATGGTGCCGTTGGCGTGGTCGGCATTTCCGCCACGGTTCTTCAGAAGTTCGTCGCTGTAGACGCAGAGGAACTTGCGCTTGGGGAACTGTCCCGACGACTTGAACTTCTTGCGCAGGGCACGGGCCAAGGGGTCGCCCTGCACTTTCCAGAACTCCGTGACTTTTATGCGTGTGGGGTCGAGTTTCAAGGCAGCCCCCATCGAAGAGAACAGGCGTGGCCTGACTGTCATGGCCATGAGTATGAGCAATGCCTTGTCCTTCAGCGAGTCGATGGCATCGATGATGTAGTCGTAGCTGCCAAGGTCGAAACTGTCTGCCGTCTCCTGTGTGAAGACCATCTGCAGGGCCGTAATCTCAGCCGAGGGGTTGATGGTGAGCAGCCGCTCCTTCATAGCATCGACCTTCACCTGCCCCACGGTTTTCGTGGTGGCCATAAGCTGGCGGTTGATATTGCTTGGACACACGCGGTCGCAGTCGACAATGGTCAGCTGCCTGATGCCACTTCGCACAAGACTCTCGGCACACCACGACCCCACGCCGCCCACGCCGAAGACGATGACACGCTTACTGGCGATGTGCTCCATCGCCTCGCTGCCTAACAGCAGCTCCGAGCGTTGGAATATTTCGGGAGGGGAAATGCTGCGCACTATTTATTTGATTAACAGAAATCACCTTCAATCTATTACATCCTCGACGTTGGTGATGGTTATGGCATCGTGTAGCAGCGTGTCGCTCTCTTCCACCACCTCAAAGTCGTCCTCGTTCAGGCAGGGGTCGAAGTTTGAGGGTAAGTCGAACTGGTCATCCTGTGTGATGCCCAGCGCCGTGTCCTTGTAGACGCTGTTCATGTACTTTGCAAAGATGGGGAGTGCTGCCGCCGCCCCCTGTCCAAAGGTCATAGAGTCGAAATGTATGTCGCGGTCGTCGCCTCCCACCCAGCATCCGCTGACGAGCTTGGGCGCAATGCCCATGAACCATGCGTCGCTGTTCGAGTTGGTGGTGCCGGTCTTTCCGCCCAGTGGTGCGGTAATGTGGTAGCGGTTGCGCAGACGGCTGCCCGTTCCGCCGTCGACGACTGAGCGCAGCATGTAGATCATCTTGTCGGCGGCGTTGCCCTCCATCACCTCGTTCATTCGCGGGGCGAATGTCGCCACGGTGTTCCCCTCGCTGTCCACAATGCGGGTGACAAATAGCGGAGCTGTGCGCACGCCGTGGTTCACGAAAGCGGTGTATGCGCTGACCATCTCGGCCACCGTGATGTCGCAGGTTCCGAGGCATAGCGACGGCGACGGGTGTATCTCCGGGTTGTTGATGCCGAATGAGTGAAGTATTTCGACGAAATTCTTCGGTGTCGTCTTGTTTGTTATGAGGTAGGCTGAGATCCAGTTGTTCGACTGTTGCAGTCCCCATTTCAGCGTCACGTCCTCTCCGTAGCGTGCCCGGCTGCCGTTGCGCGGTGTCCACGGTCTTCCTGCCACCATGTATGTTCGCTGCACGTTTGTCACCAAGTCGCATGGTGTCATGTTCGCTCCCGATGCCATCATCACCAGCGAGTAGAGGAACGGCTTGATGGTCGAACCCACCTGCCGCCGGCCCTCAGTGGCCATGTCGTAGGCGAAATAATGGAAGTCCAGTCCTCCGACATACGCCTTCACATGGCCGTTCTGGGGGGTCATGCTGAGGAATCCTGTGCGCAGGAACGACTTGTAGTAGCGTATGGAGTCCATAGGAGTCATCATGGTGTCGACCTCTCCATGGTAGCTGAACACCTGCATCCTTATCTTGGTGTTGAATGCCCGGTCAATCTCCTCCTTTGTGCACCCTGCGGCCTTCATTGTGACGTAGCGTTCCGACTGCCTGACGTTGCGCTGCAGTATCTGCATCACCTCAGCCTTTGACAGTTTGCTGGAGTATGGCGCGTTGGGTTTGCGTAGGTTGGCCTTGTCGAACTCAGGCTGCAGATAGTGGCCCACGTGCTCCAGACAAGCCTCCTCGGCATATTTCTGCATCCGCGTGTCAATAGTGGTGTAGACCTTCAGCCCGTCTGTATATATATTATAATGTGAACCGTCGCGCTTCACGTTCTTGTTGCACCACCCGTAGAGAGGGTCGCTGATCCAGTTTAGCGAGTCGATATGGTATTTCACGTAGTTCCATTTGGGGTAGTCGGCCAGCTTCGGCTTCTTCGCCGTCATGTATCGGCGCAGGAAGTCGCGGAAATATGTAGCCACACCTTCGTTGTGGTCGACGATCTTGAATTTCAGCGCCATGGGCAGCACCGAGCAGCTGTCGTATTCCTGGCGTGTGATGTACCCGGCCTTGAGCATCTGGTGGAGCACCACGTTGCGGCGTTCCAGCGAGCGCTCCTCGTAGCGCCGGGGGTTGAAATACGACGGGTTCTTGCACAGCCCCACGAGTGTTGCGCTCTCTGTGAGAGTGAGGTCCTTGGGTTCTTTCGAGAAATAAGTGTTTGCAGCGGTCTTTATTCCGACGGCGTTGTGGAGGAAATCGAAATAGTTGAGGTACATGGATATTATCTCCTCCTTGGTGTAGTTGCGCTCCAGCTTCACCGCTATGACCCATTCAATGGGTTTCTGCAACATTCGCTCGGTGGTGCTGCTGGCCACCTTTGTGGTGTACAGCTGTTTGGCCAGCTGCTGTGTTATTGTCGAGCCTCCGCCGGCGTTTTTCTGCCCCATGAGTCCGCGTTTCACTATGGCTCGTGCCAGGGCGTAGAAGTCGATGCCCGAATGCTCGAAGAAACGCACGTCCTCGGTAGCCACGAGTGCCTGCACCAGCGACGGTGCCAGATCGTCGTAGTCGACCATGACACGGTTCTCGCCGTTCATGTTCCATGTGCCCATGAGCTTGTCATCGGCCGAGAACACCTGTGTGGCATACTTGTTTATCGGGTTCTGCAGGTCTTCGATGGGCGGCATGTAGCCAATCCGTCCGTCGGCGATGGCCCAGAAACAGCCCGCTACGACGATGACGACGACGACGAGCAGCGTCCAGAGGAGTATGAAAAACCATTTTCTCATTGTGCGTAATAGTGTTATTGGGCTTATTGGTTGATTATCTTTGATGCTTTCTCGTCGAGCTGGAGCAGGGTGTTCTCAGTCACCGCCGCCGACAGCTCTTCCCATGTCTTGGAGTTGTAGACATTGACGAGCACCTGACGGTACCCGCCCTTCGTCTGGTATGTTCGCTTTATGGTGACCACGGTGGCGGAGTCGGCAGGAGAGGCTGCGGGAGCGGTGGCCTTCATTTCCAGAAGCATGGCCTCGCTCATTCGGACGGCTAAGGAGTCGTCGCTGAGGAAGAGCATTTCCGTCTCGCCGTCGAGCTTGTTTGTCACCTTGGCCTTCATCTTCGCGTCCATGAAGTCCATCATGTCCAGTCGGTTGTTAGTGGTGAGGTAGGGAGTGAGCGAGTCGGGCATTGCCTTGAATGCCTCGCGTATAGTCTGCGCGTGGGAAGCGACAAGCGACAGGTGGAAAGCGACAATCATGGCTGCCACTCTTCCCAGGAAAAAGCAAACGTTTCTTTTCATATTAAGTGATGATAAAAAACAACTTGGTACGATTTTGTGTGCTCGACCACGCCCCGAAGGGGCAATGCGCAGTCAGCCCAGGGCAGCGCCCTGGGTAGGCATGAGTGCACAGCCCCCGCCCTGTAGGGGCAAAAGAATGAGTAGGAGGCATCGCCTCCGTCCAAGGCTTTTGCCCTTTCAGGGCGACAATAGCCCTGTCATCATACCCAGGGCGCTGCCCTAGGCTAACTGCTTGTTGGCCTTTCAGGCCGTACTGCGGAAACATACGATAACAACCTATTTGTACCAACTTATTTATTTACTTTTACTAAGTAGAATAGTTACTTTGCCAGTTGCATCATCATAACTGCGGCAAGGCCGGCGGTCTCGGTGCGCAGTCGGCTTTTGCCAAGGCTTACGGAAATGTAGCCGGCCTCGATGGCCATCTGCACCTCGTCGAACGAGAAATCGCCCTCGGGGCCTATGAGCACCAGCGCGTCCTCATTGTTGCCGCACCGCCCGAAGCCGCCGCCCCCTGACAGGAGGGCGAAGAGGTCTTCGCGGGGAATCTCGTTGTAGCAATGGGCTATGTACCGTTGTCCGGTGGCATGGCGGGCGATGAACTTGCGGAAGTCGGTCATGTCGTTAATTATGGGCATCCACGCCTTGCGGCTCTGCTTCAGAGCCGCCACTGCTATTTTCTCCAACCGTGGCAGCTTAACTGCCTTGCGTTCGGAGAACTGGCAGTCGAGCAGCGACATCTCGTCGAAGCCTATCTCCGTGGCTTTCTCCACGAGCCACTCCATGCGCTCCATCATCTTCGTCGGAGCTATGGCCAGATGCACCCGCCCCTGCCACTGCCGTTGCTGCGGCATTGCGGCCTCGATGGTGTAGCCACACCGTTTCTGCGTGGCCTCAGTCACCCTTGCGCGATAGAAAGTCCCCTGCCCGTCCATGAGCATCATCTCGTCGCCCTCGTTGAGGCGCAACACGCGCACGGCGTGGACAGCCTCGTCATCGGGCAGCGTCTGGCGCGATGTGGCGTCGGGCACGTAGAAGAACCGTTCTTCCTTCATTGCGGCTTCCTGCGGTTCAGCTCGTCGCGCAGTTGCGACGCCAGTTCGTAGTTCTCGTCGTCGATGGCGTGCTGCATGGCCATCTTCAGCCGCGGCACGTCCATGGTGTTTATCGGTATGGCAATTCCCGTTGCCTTCTCGTCGTAGGGTGTGCTCTGGCGCTTCATCAGCGTCTCCTCGATAAACATGGGTATGTCTGACATGAGGGTGAGCAGCACGGCGTCGCTCATGCGCAGCCGTGCCGACTCACCCTTTTCGTTCATGAGCACCACCTGGTATTGGCCCTGGAAGAGTCCGAACACCATTATCTCGTAGTGTGAGGGTAGCAGACTGAGAAGTGTCTCGGGTAGCATGGTGCTGCATTGCTGCGGAGTCTTCAAGCGCATGAGTATCTGCTGCATCATGGCTTCGTCGCACACCACAGTCAGGGCGTTCCTGCGCTCCATGTCGGTGAGCAGGATGACGGCAATGCCGGCGGCTCCTGCCACCTGTTGCATGTTCTCGAATCTCAGCCTTACTCTTCTCATTTACTTCACTATCTTTGTGCTCTTGCCGTCGGCGGTCTTCACTATAGTCAGGCCCTTGTGTGCGGCAGTAGCCTTGCGTCCGGCCAGGTCGTAGCTTGCCACGACGGTCTCGTCGGCGTTGATGTTTTCAATGCCCTGTCCTCCCGGAACGATGTCGGCCTGGGCGGCGTTCACAATCTGGTTGCTCGAGCGGTCGATGAGCAGAGCCACAGCCCTGAGCTTGGTCTTGTCCTGTATCAGGGTGTTACCCTTGATGTTCATGGCCTGTGTGTGGGTCAGCTCCTGTCCGTTCTTCACGCTTGTGGGCACCGAGCCCTTTACGCCTCCGAAGATGTCGACGGCAGCCACAGCCACGTTGTTATAGACCATGTCGGTGACGGTCTCAGGTGCGTCGTACCAAGGTTGCATGTCGGGTGTGCCCGTCTGCTTCTCACCCGAATATCCGTTGGTCTGATACCATTCTGCGCCGTTGCCCTTCAGTCCGTCGGCCACAATCACGTATGCGATGCCGTAGTCGGCCTTAGAGTCGTTGTAGCAGAATGTCGTTGTCGATGTGAGGGCAATGTTGATGGGGCTTATCTCCATTCCAGTCCACTCGGCCTTGAGGCTGATCTTGGCGGGTACGGTGCGCTCCATCTGCTGGCCAACCAGCCTCACGAAGCTCGACGGCCAGGGGTAAGTCAGGTACACGCGGTCGACCAATGCCGAGGGAAGTGTGGAAATATTATAGGCCACGGGGGTGTAGTCGGTGGTGTTCATCACGTCGTTGCAGTGGATGGCCAGGGCTACAGCCTTGTCGCCGTATGTCTCCTTCATCAGGTCCATGGCGGCGATGGCACATGGGCTTCCGCCAGCCTTAGTGCTCACGAAGAGCTCGGCCACAGGTGTTGCCTGCATCTTCTCGGCCACGGTGATGACCTGTCCGTTGGCGATGTTATTCTCACTAAGGTTGGGCTGTCCGTTCACCTTGGTAATTGTGAGCTGCTTGTTGTAGATGCTTGGGACATCGTCGGCGGGGAAGTCGATGACGGCAACCTTGCTGTTCTGGAATCCCTTGATGATCACAGCCTTTGTCACCTCCTCAGATGTCGTTCCGTCGGTGGTGATGGTGTATGAGATGTTCTCCACGTCTTCGGTACCCATGTTCCTGAGTGTCAGGGGCACAGGAGCCGTCTCGTCCTTCACGGCATAGCTCGTGACGAAGTCCTTCACCGTGACAGCGTTCTTCGGGAAATGGCCTCCTCCGAAGAGCACCTTCACGTATGCGTCACCCTCGATGGCCTTCCAGACGCGCTTGCTTGTGGTCTTGTAGAAGAAGGAGTCCTTGCGGTTCGACTTGGTGTTGGTGTACGACAGCGGTGCGCTGGCATAGCGGTCGGAGAGCTTGGTGATGTCGAACGACACGCCGACATAGAGTCCGCCGGCAGGAATCTGGTGCTGCTCGCTGAACGCCACGTCGTTGAAATCGTTAAGTGTGAGGTCGTCTTTGGCCACCGAGACGGTCTCAAGCATATCGACCTTGCTGTTGGGCAGACTGTTAGCCACCCACACCACCACGTTGTCCATGGCTGTGCTCTGGGGATAGAAGCTGAAGCCGTCTATGCTGGCATCGCCCTTGCATATCAGTCCCTGGGGGATGAATACGGCCATGTCGTAGTGCTCGAGGACCTCCGTGCCGTAGATATACCTGATGGAAGCGTCGAGGTCGTAGTTGGCCCACCACAGCTGGCCGGGGCCTGGCTCAACAGCCGGTGTGCGTGCCGTCTGCGACGGAATGAGTTCATACTGCAGGTCTGAATTGCCTGTGACAGAAGAGATCTCAGCCTGAGCCATGACGGCAGAGCTGAACGGGATGGCCAAAGCCAGTGAAAGTAGATGTTTTTTCATGTGTTAAATGTTTTTATGTTATGGTTTAATATCGTGCATCGGGGTGCATAGTGCCGCGAAAGGCACATTTGCAGGTGCAAAGGTACAAAATAAATTCTTAACACGAAAATTTTTAACCCATCTTTTGATTGTACAGGCAAAAAACGCATCACAGACCCACCGCTGACGGCCTCAACGCCTCGCCGACAGGCCTCGTCACCCCCTCTGGGAGGCCTCTGCACCCCCTCCGGGAGGCAAAAAAGTTCGCGCCGGGCGAACTGTCAGTTCAGGCCGGGCGAACTGTGAGTTCGCGCCGTGCGAACTCAAAGGCCCCTCGGAGCCGATTTTTGGACGTAGCCCGCGAGCCATCGGCGGGTCATGGGGACAGGCACTTGACCCTGGCTTGGGTCAAGTGCCTGTCCCCATGACCCTCGGGAAATATGAAAGTATGTGAAAAAATTGGCTGTTCCGTTTTTTATGCCTACCTTTGCAGCTGAATTGTAGGGACGCGACGTGTCGCGTCCGCCAAGCAACGTATTGACGCGACGTGTCGCGTCCGCCGAACAAACCAAATCATAAATAAATGGAACAAGCTACATTTTTGAGAATCAACCCGGCCGACACCGTCGTGGTGTGCCTCCAGCCGAAGAAAAAAGGTGAGACAATAGAAGTCGACGGCTTCAGCGTGACACTCCTCCAGGACACACCCGCCGGCCACAAGGTGCTCTTGCGCGATGTTAAAGAGGGCGAGGACATAATAAAGTATGGCTACCCCATCGGCCATGCGCGCCAGGACATGAGAGCTGGCGAATGGGTGAACGAGAACAACCTGAAGACCAACCTCAGCGGAACGCTTGAATACACATACCAGCCTGTCGACGAGCCACTTGCCATCGCCAAGGAGAACCGTACGTTCAAGGGCTACGTGCGCAAGAACGGCGACGTGGGCGTGCGCAACGAGATATGGATTGTCCCCACCGTGGGCTGCGTCAACGGCATAGCCGAGCGGCTGGCCAAGCAGCTAAGGGAAGAATTGTCTCTCAACACTCAACGCCCATCTCTCAACGCAATCGACTCCGTCTACGCCTGGCACCACAACTACGGCTGCTCACAGCTCTCCGACGACCACGAGAACACGCGGAAGGTGCTGCGCGACATCTGCCTCCACCCCAATGCCGGAGGCGTGCTCGTGCTGAGCCTTGGCTGCGAGAACAACCAGCCCGAGGACTTCATGGCCATGCTCGGCAATTACGACCGTGAGCGCATACGCCTGATGGTCACCCAGCGTGTCGACGGCGACGAGGTGGAAGAGGGCATGAAGATTCTGCGCGAGCTGGCCGCCATCGCCAGTAAGGACCGGCGCGAGGATGTGCCCGTGTCGAAGTTGCGCGTGGGACTGAAATGCGGCGGCAGCGACGGATTCAGCGGCATAACGGCCAACCCACTCGTCGGCGAGTTCAGCGACTGGCTCGTGGCACAGGGAGGCACAAGCGTGCTGACCGAGGTGCCCGAAATGTTCGGCGCTGAGACAATACTGATGAACCGCTGCGAGACACGCGAGCTGTTCGACCAGACAGTCTCGATGATCAACAACTTCAAGAACTATTTCCTCTCCCACGGCGAACCCGTTGGCGAGAACCCCTCGCCGGGCAACAAGGCCGGCGGAATATCGACGCTCGAGGACAAGGCACTGGGCTGCACGCAGAAATGCGGGCGCGCACCGGTGAGCGGCGTCATGGAGTATGGCGACCGTCTGCAGCACGCGGGCCTGAACCTGCTCTCAGCACCCGGCAACGACCTCGTGGCAGCCACGGCCCTGGCCTCATGCGGATGCCACATAGTGCTCTTCACCACGGGACGCGGAACGCCCTTCGGCACCTTCGTACCGACGATGAAGATCTCAACCAACCCAACGCTGGCAGCACGCAAACCCCTATGGGTGGACTTCAACGCCGGACAGCTCATTGAGGGACGCACCATGAAGGAGCTGGTGCCCGAATTCATCGACAAGGTGCTCGCAGTGGCAAGCGGCGAACCAGCACGCAACGAGGAGAACGGCTACCGCGAAATATCAATCTTCAAGAACGGGGTGACACTATGATTTCGAAGCTTGCAACCTTCGGGCGGTACCTGATATTGATGGGGCGGACGTTCAGTGTGCCCGAGCGGTTCCGTATGTTCTGGAAGCAGTATGTCAAGGAGATGTCGCAGCTTGGCGTCGACTCCATAGGCATCGTGCTCATAATATCGTTCTTCATCGGAGCCGTCATCTGCATACAGATGAAGATGAACATCGAGAGCCCGTGGATGCCGCGATGGGTGGCCGGCTACACCACCCGCGAAATCATGCTCTTAGAGTTCTCCAGCAGTATCATGTGCCTCATACTGGCAGGAAAGGTTGGCTCGAACATCGCATCGGAGATAGGCACCATGCGCGTCACACAGCAGATTGACGCACTGGAGATCATGGGCGTGAACTCAGCCAGCTACCTCATCCTGCCGAAAATCATCGGACTGCTCACCATCATGCCCTTCCTCGTCATATTCTCGTCGGCGATGGGAATACTGGGAGCATACGGAACGGCATACATAGGCCACATCATGCCCCCCGACGACCTGACGCTGGGACTGCAGCACAACTTCGTGCCCTGGTTCCTGTGGATGTCGATCATCAAGAGCCAGTTCTTCGCATTCATCATCACCAGCGTACCCGCATTCTTCGGATATACCGTCGAGGGAGGCTCCGTCGACGTGGGCAAGGCGTCGACCGACGCTGTGGTGACAAGCAGCGTGCTGATACTCTTCAGCGACGTATTCCTCACACAACTGCTGTCGTAGTCACGCCCTCATGCAGGGGCGGCTCCACCGATGAACCAACTTTTTTTCTTCCCCCGTTAAACCATCGTTTTGTTCTTGCGTCAAAGAGACAAAATCAAGAACAATTAAAAAGTAAGAAAAATGGATTTTACCCAATTCAGGACAACAAAGTTTTCCGCCCGGTTGAAGACCAGCCGGGTGTTGCTTTTTGCAGCTGTGATGTTCTTCCCGGCACTGGCACTACAGGCACAGCGCACAATCAGCGGCCACGTCATTGACAAGGAGTTGAACGAGGACGTAATCCAGGCCACAGTGGCTCTGCTGAAGACCGACAGCACGTCGATAGTAGCCAACACCGTCACCAACGCAAGCGGACAGTTCAACATGACCGCGCCGCAGGACGGCAGTTACCTGCTGCGCATCACATACGTGGGCTACAAGCCGCTCTTCCGCAATGTCACCGTCAGCGGCAAGCCGGTGCAGCTTGGCACACTCACCATCCAGACCGATGCCATAATGCTGAAAGGCACCGAGGTGGTGAAGAACATGGCCCGCGTCTACTCGAAGGGCGACACAGTAATATATAACGCGGGCGCGTATAAGACTCCCGAAGGCTCGGTCGTCGAGGAACTGGTGAAGCGTCTGCCAGGCGCACAGGTGAGCGACGACGGCAGCATCACCATCAACGGCAAGCAGGTGAAGAAAATAAAGGTCGACGGCAAGGAGTTCATGACAGGCGACACGCAGACTGCCATGAAGAACCTGCCCACATCTATCGTGGAGCGAGTGAAAGCCTACGACGAGAAGAGCGACCTCGCCCGTATCACCGGCATTGACGACGGCAACGAGACCACCGTGCTCGACTTCGGACTGAAGGCCGGCATGAACCGGGGTATGTTTAGCAACATCGACGCCGGCGTGGGCACCAAGGGCCGTTACTCAGGTCGTGGCATGGGAGCCGTGATGAAGGACGGCATGCGCGTATTCGCCATGCTCAACGGCAACAACGTCAATGACATGGGCTTCGGCGGCGGCGGCTTCGGCGGACGCTTCGGCGGTGGCGGACGCAGCGGTCTGCAGTCATCGAAGATGGCCTCAGTGAACCTGAACTACGAGAAGACCGACCGTCTGATTCTCGACGGCTCGGTGAGATGGAACCACCGCGACGGCGACACCTGGTCGCACTCCTCCACGGAGAACTTCGTCAGCAAGGTGGGGTCGTTCTCGGAGTCGATGAACCAGAACTACTCACGCTCGAACAGCTGGAGCGCACAGGGACGAATAGAGTGGACACCCGACACTATGTGGAACATCAACATGCGCCCAACGTGGAGCTACAACACCAACGACGGACGCTCTATGTCGGAGTCGGGCACATTCAGCGACGACCCCTACAACTACAGCTCATGGACAAACAGCATCAGCGACATGGTGACACGTATGCTGGGCATTGACTCCTCGCTCGTAGTGAACGACCGACTGAACGGAGGAATGAACTACAGCGACTCGAAACGACTGGGCACCACGTTGCAGATCAACCGCAGACTGAGCAACACCGGGCGTAACATCACCCTGCGTGCCACGGGCAACTACAGCGACGGAACGTCACAGCAGTTCTCAAACAGCCTCGTGAACCTCTACCAGCTGCTCACAGGCGACAGCACATACCAGACCAACCGATACAACGTCACACCGCAGAAGAACTACGACTACAGTATACAGGCAACCTACAGCGAGCCTATCGCAAAGAACACCTTCCTGCAGTTCAGCTACCAGTTCCAGTACAGCTACACAAAGAGCGAGCGCAACACCTACGACTTCTGGAACGACCGCTACCAAGTAGACATGGCAGGGATGTGGCCGGAATACCGACAGTGGGACGACATCTTCGGACGTCTGCGCCCGCATAGCTACACCGACTTCCTCGATAACGACCTCAGCCGGTTCTCCAACTACCGTAACTATACACACACCGCTGAAGTGATGCTGCGCTTCGTCCGCACAAAGTATGACTTCAACTTTGGCGTGCAGTTAGTGCCCCAGCGCTCGAAATTCCACCAGAACTATCTGGGAAATGACATCGACACCATACGCACCGTCCTTAACTGGAGCCCCACGGCCAATTTGCGCTACCGCCTCGGCGAGCGCGGACAGCTGCGCTTCGAGTATCGTGGCAGCAGCAGCCAGCCCTCAATGGAGAACCTGCTCAAGATTGTCGATAACACCGACCCGCTGAACGTCCGCGAGGGTAACCCCGGACTGAAGCCCTCGTTCACACAGCGCTTCCAGCTCCGCTTCAATAACTTCTATGACAAACACCAGCAGTTCATCAATGCCAACGCCAACTTCTCGACCACGAGCAACAGCATAGCACAGATGACCAAGTACGACCCCGTGACCGGCGGAATGTACTCACGCCCGGAGAACATCAACGGACAGTGGAACGCAGGAGCCAACATCATGTACAATGTCGCCATCGACTCCCTCGGCTACTTCAACTTCAACACCGAGACAGCCTTAAACTACAGCAATGATGTAGGTTACATCGACCTGCTGCGCGACGGAAACGTCAGCAAGTCCACCACAAAGACAACAACCGCACGTGAGCGCCTCGGATTCAGCTACCGCAACGACTCGTTCGAAATCGAGCTGAACGGAAGCGTGAACTACAACCATAGCAGCAACGCCCTGCAGCCCAACACCAAGATGAACACATGGAACTTCAACTACGGCTTCAACACCACTTACAACACATCGTGGGGCATGCAGCTCACCACCAACCTCGGCATGACCAGCCGTCGCGGATTCAGCGACGAAGCCGCAAACACCGACGAGCTGATATGGAACGCGCAGATTGCACAGTCGTTCCTGAAGGGCAAGCCCCTCTCCGTCCGACTGGAGTTCTACGACCTGCTGCACCAGCAGTCCAACCTCACCCGCACCGTCAACTCCATGATGCGTAGCGATACCGAGTACAACTCCATCACCAGCTACGTCATGCTCCGCGTGAACTACCGTCTGAACCTCTTTGGCACCCGTGAAGCCCGACGTGGCATGATGGGCGGCTTCGGCGGAGGCGGCGGTCGTGGCAACCGAGGCGGCGGAGGCTTCGGCGGAGGCGGCGGTTTCGGCGGAGGCCGTGGCGGTGGCGGCGGCTTCGGCGGCCCCGGAAGAATGTAAGCCCTCAAATCATATCCAAAGATGCCCTGTCGCAGAATCGCGGCAGGGCATCTTTGTGTTCGACGGCTGCGGAGTTGAGCACCTCAACGTAGATTAGGCCGTAGATGTCAAAGATATGCTGGTTAATGGCTTGCTGCTTTTTGCTTCTCATGCAAGATTTTTTACTTCAAGATTTGCTTATGTTCAAGATTCTTGCTACCTTTGCATCCAATATGAATGATTTCACGGCAGAGTTAGCCAAACTTCACCTGTTGACGGGAGCAGAATTTTCACGTCAGGTTGAGCGGATAGCACTTCGTAAGGAGTTTCATCCGCTCGAAACCGACCCCGAAATCTTTACCGTTGGCGGCGAGAAAAGCGATGACTACCAGAACCTGTTGATGGCAGCAAGAAAGGCCGTGGAACTTGGTTATAAGGTGTTTATTCTGCCCAACCCCAGGGAGATTCGCACACCAGACTTCATATTTGTAAGAAAGAGGGCCTATCGTCTTTATGACCTCAAAACTGTATACGGGAAATCGTCTGTACTTGACAGCCTGCTGGAATCTATTGGGCAATGCAATCGCATTTTGCTTAACCTAACGGTAGAATATAATACGCGTTCACTTGCTTTCGCTATAAACAAATACTTTGAAGTAAACCCAAAAGCTATTGAGGTTCTTGTTTTCAAGGGGCATAAGCAAGTGGCTGTTAACCGAAGTATGGCCACCAAACCAGATTTCTTTCTTACTTTCAGAAGGTTATATGAAAGATAAAACCACCCTGTTAGGGATGGTTTTAAGTGGAGCAGGGATCGTGATGTCTTACTCCTGAAGCGGTGTCAATTAAGTCCTGCAACCTCGGGATTCTGCCCGGATAGCCAAAACCATTGTTTTGACGATGCAAAGATAAGAAGTTTTTCAGTAACCACCAAATGTTTTGGCGTTTTTATTTTCATGCGTCTTCATTTTTCTTCTTTATCGTACTCTTCTCGCGTGAATGGCGGTGTGGGGTCAATGATGAGCACTTCATCGTAGGCCAGGCCGTAGAGGTGATAAACGAGGCGGTCGATGTCATGCTCTTGAAATGATACATCAGCATTGTGGTCTTTGTCTTTCAAAAACATTATTTCGTCCACAATTGAGGCTATTATATTAGTATCCTCAGCAACTTTGAACGGAAGAGCAGAAATTGTTGCAGCTTTTAATGTATAAGCACCGCCAGCGGTCATTACTCCGATATAAGTAAAGTAATAGCTCATCAGTTTACTATTGAGCAATCCAAGTATGTACTTTATATTAAGACTTGTTGATGTAAGAATATATCCGTTACTTGGCAAATAATGTTGAGAATCGTCTAATGTGAATGCCCATTTGTCAGCAGTTAACCCCCAAATTATTTTTTGAGGGCGTTCGAATTCTCTATAATATGCAGTATTGTCCAGTATTTCAAACCATTTGTAATTACCGGGTTTCCTTCCTTCAAGATTATTCTCTTCTGTTTTGGGCTTTAATTGGTTATAATACCTTGCCAAATGGTTTTTGATCGCAGGATATTTATCAATTATTGTTCCTTTTCGAGTGAAAATTAAATACTCATCACTTTCGTTATAATACCATTTTCTAATATTCCGTCCTTGAAGCATATTCTTAATGACATCTTTGCTGCTATAATCTTTAGCAACTAAACTTTCTTTCTGTAAGTCATTAATAATGAAGGCCGGATTATAACCAGTTGTAACACCTCTATAAATTTTAACTCCTACAATATCACCCAATTGAGTTGTACCATTCTCTAACTTGTTTTTTAATCGCAGCCCTGTCATATCAGCAAAAGACCATTCTGTCTCATCAAGTACATTTTGAGGATAAGTTCCAAGTTTGTCTTTATGTTCAACAAACTTGAGTCTAAATTGTTCTTGATTTAATTTGAAGAACTTTTCGTATGTGATATTATTATATTGCTTTACTGCATTATTTCCAATACCAATAACTGTACTTGAAACTAAAACGTTCTCAAACACCTCTACTTGTTCAAAATCGACGATTCGATGAATATCCTTTTCTGTCAATAATTGGCGCAGTTTCTTACCATATCCTGTAGTAAAAAACTTATTGGTCGTTATGTAAGTTAGTTCACCACCTTCTTTGAGAATACGCAGGCCAAGTTCGATAAAGTAAATACTGAAATCTGCTGTACCAGAGTATATGTCATAAATACCTTTTAAAGTACTTGCAATATACTTCAGTTTCTTGGCTTCCACATACGGTGGGTTCGCAATCACAATATCAAATCCGCCCTTTACCCCAAACATCCACTCTGCATCGAAGAAATCGGCGTGGGTATTCTGTTCAAACATATCCCAGTCGGCTAATTTCTGAGCAGCACCTGGGTTGACATAGCCTGTATCCTCGATGGCTTTGGCGAGAGCCTTACGTGTTTCCTTGATTTGTGCCTTCAGTCGTTGCTTGTCAACATTGCGCTTAGCCAAGAAAATGGCGTGGTTTAGTTCTTTCAGCTTGTCTTTGTATGAGCGGATGTCCTCTCTGTTCTCGAAGAGTGAGGCATCATATTCGACAGGAATCAGCGTATTCGCCGCCACGAACTTCGATTCGAGGTTGGGCAGCGGACGTATGCCGAAGTTATGGGCGGCATCGCCTGTTGGGTTCTGGTCAACCACAAGTGAGATAAAGAAGCGGAGTTTCGATATTTGCACGGCAATAGGCTGAATGTCCACGCCATAGATGCAATGCTCTATCAGGTAGAGTTTGCGGGCATAGTCTGGGTCGTTGACGTGACGGTTGAAGGCTTCCTCGATGTCTGCCAATCGTGCCTTTCGCTCCTCTTCTTCCTCTGTGCTGAAAGCCTTGCGCGACTGCTCGATGGCAAGGTCAACCATGAAGTCCTTCCACATTTCGTTGGTGGGATCCACCTGTCGCAGGATATGCACCATCTGCTGGAGCACGCCCATTGGGAAGGCGCCAGAACCACAGGCGGGGTCGAGCACACGGCAGTTGTAGATGGCTTGCATAATGTTGCGACGCTGGTCTTCATTGAGTGTAGTCTCTTCTGTGGCGTAACTGAGTAGGCTTCGGTATTGCGGTTCCAGTTTGTCACCACAGATTCGTTTCAAGTGAGCCACAAGGCTTTCGTCCACCATATACTGCACTATCTCACGAGGCGTATAGAAGGAGCCTGTCTGCTTGCGGGCAGAGGTCTTGGTCTCAGGGTTATAGGATGCCAGCAGGTTTTCGAAAGCCTTACCCAACAGTTCTGGGTCGAGCGACACTTCCTGGTCAAGCGGTGTGTTCTCCTCGATAGTAAAGTTGTAACGTTTCAGAATGTCGATGATGCCGCGGGCTGAGACACTTTTCTTCTTACTATCATCGTACCACTTGGAGAGGTCGATACTACGACCTACCTCGTCGCCGAAGAAGAGCCAGTCGGGCAGATAGAGTTGTTCCAGCGATTCCTTGCGCTCAGAGAAGCCATCATAGTAGAGGTTCTTAGGCTTGTCATCCAAACAATCGAAGAGTCCACCATTCAAAAACGGCACACTACTGTTTGCAATCTTCAGAAACTCGTCTGCACCACCATTCTTGAAGTCATCCTTGTAGCGCATCAGATTATTCACATTATAGTCTGAACGTAAGTATCCCTTCTGACCATCACCTCTAAAACGGCGATTATTGGGCGTATCCTTACCCTCCGGCACGATAGGTCGGTTCAGCATGGCAAAGAACAAGTTCTGAAGAATCAGACGATAGTACTTGCTATTGTCTGCATCGTAGAGCAACGTCTTCCGCTCGTGAGGATTGAACTCCTCAATGAAATGGTCACGGATGTAACGTTCATCGAAAAACTCTTCTGGAATGAGGTGTTTCTGTTTCAAGAACCACACGAAGATAATGCGAGTGATGAGACGGATGCAACTCTCATGGTTGAACTTCTCGTCGTCGGCTGTTGTCGAGAGGTCGTTGGGGAAGCGAGCCACCTGAACAGCCCACGCATACCAATCGCTGAGTTCAGAGTAGAACTTCTTGGTGAGCAGTTCGCTGGAGAATACCTGTATCCAGTGCTTATAAAGCTCTTCAAACGTTGGGTAGGCTTTATCTCCAATGCTCTCCAAAATGTCAATATGCCCGCGGTGGGGTTGCTGGCAGTTGATGCCTCGAAGCAGGCTCACCTTTCCCAACTTCTCGCCGTCGCGCCATTGCTGGGTGTATTCGCTGCGCTCGTAAGTGGCGTGTGCCAGACGGTCGCCTTGCTTGATGAATAGCACAACAGGCTGGGCAGCAGCAATGCGATTGAAACCACGAGTCAGGGTCGCCAACTCTGTACGAGTAAGCGTTTGATTGCGCTTGATGCCAACGGCGAATATCATCATGCCCACATATCTGCCTACGACATTATTGTCGCATTGCAAATGCTCATACTCGCCAAGGCCGGATTGCAAATCCGCCCTAACGGAACTTGCACCTCAGCCGACATTAGTCTTTTTCTTTCCTCTGTTCCCCTTTATCGACAGGATAGTACCTTTCCTTATGATACATTTTTTGTTTGAATATGGCTTGTCTTGTGATAAGCCATAGCAACGAAGGGTATTATATGTAACCCCAATGGTCTCATAGTCGTTGTTTTCACAAAGACTTTTGATCGAGCCATAATAACGGTGCTCGTCACCCACTTGAAGATGTATGACGGTTCTGTCACTATTTGAATTGTTTTCTTTCATCTGGATGCAAAATTACAACAAAGTTTTTGAATCAACAAATGTGTCTTGAAACTCTTATTACCCCCAATTAACTTCTTTTATTATTCAAAATTATGCTTTTATTAAATAAATGTATAACTTTGCACACAAAAAGAGTTATAGTATGACAAATGCAGAATTAAGAAATCTTATCATCTTGTTCCAGAAGAACAGCATGATTACACTGTCGTGGGGTATGGAAACTGTAACGATGGATGTCGGCGGCTTGAAGTTTAAGGTTAGTGGCAAGAAATATCAAGGCGACGTATCTGTAACAAAGTGTGATAATTCATATAGAGTAGTCGCAAAGGGTGAGGTTATCATTACAAAACGCGCAAAGTTGATAGATGTGATAGACTCTCTTATTGAGACAGACGAGTCTCAAAATCTGTAAAATGTCTAAAAAAAAGGTTCCATTTTGTTGGTTCTCAAATAAAATGCGTAACTTTGCAAACTAAAGAGTAAGACATGGAAATGGAGATTAGGACAATATCACTTTTTTCGGGTGCCGGTGGGCTTGATACTGGTGCCATAAAGGCGGGAGCTTCTATCATCTGGGCTAATGACATGATGAAAGAAGCCTGCGAAACTTATAGAAAGAACATTGGCCCACATATTGAACAGGGCGATATCAATACGAAGATAGAGAAACTGAAGAGTTTTGAGAATATCGACCTTGTCATAGGTGGCCCCCCTTGCCAAGGCTTCTCAGTGGCAGGCAAGATGGATGCCAACGATCCGAGGAGCCAGCTTATATGGTCTTACGCGCACGTCATTGATACGGTTAGACCAAGGGCTTTCGTGATGGAAAATGTAAAGGCACTGGCTACTCTCGACAAGTGGAACGCTGTTCGTGAGCGTCTTCTTCGTGAATTGCGCTCATACGGATACATGGTCAACCTGATGGTCCTTGATGCTTCTAACTATGATGTTCCCCAGTCACGTGAGCGTGTTTTTGTCGTAGGCTTCAAGGGTGTGGAATGTCACATACCTGACATTGAAAGGATGATTCTTCCTTACGCCCACAAGGCTCCAACGGTACGTGAAACACTCAGTGTGCTAGATCGCGCCGGCGAAGGAAACAACAAGGGAACCTGTAAGGCCAAAGTGACACTTGCCGAGCATCCTGTGCTCAGGAAATCGCCTTATGCCGGAATGATTTTCAACGGTTTGGGCAGGCCCACAAGAGTAGACGGGTATAGTGCAACGCTCCCTGCATCGATGGGTGGCAACAAGACCCCTATCATTGACGAGCATGAACTATATAATGGTGAGGAGCCTTGGGTGAAGAAATATCATGATAGAATCATGCACGACCCGCAAGCGGCCAAATTCACGCCAGCCCCTCCATTCCTTCGTAGGCTGACTGTGCAGGAAGCTGCCTTGTTGCAGACGTTCCCTCTTGAATACAAGTTCTGCGGTTCCCAGAGTGCTCAATACACACAGATTGGAAATGCCGTGCCTTGCAACCTTGGTAAAGCTGTGATCAGCATGGTTGTTGACGTGTTGAGGGGCAAAAGCCAAATACAATACAAATATGGTGTGCAGACGTCAATAATTTTTAATTAAGATGACAGAAGTAATAGTTGATAAGGCGAGGGCAAGGAATGTCCTTCTAACTGCTTACTGGAAGAAGAAAGAACAGAAAGATGTCTTAGGCAAGTCCATCCGTGAAGTGATAACAGGTAGCCATAAGACATATCGGTATGTTTTGGTAACGGGATTGTTAGCTAAAGCCACTGAAAAGGCAGTCGATCCATTGTCGCTACAGGCAAAAGACGCATCCGACGGTGCATACGATGCGCGTTCAATAGCCCATAAGGTTCTCGTACCTTTTGAGCGTGAGCATCTGCCTAACAGCCTTGGAAACTCAAACGAGCCATACCTGAATAAGCCAGCCCGTTTCCCCCGGCTGTCATTGGATAATGCCGTAAGAAAGGGGGGCGACAGGATTATTCTTGAAAAGACCATTAGCATCTTGTCACAGATGAACACTGTAGCAAAGGCATTGAAGTATTTGAAGTCAGCCTTGTCTGTTATGGAAGAAGTATCAAGAGAGTTCAACAAGAAATACGAGATAGACGATACTGGGATTGAGCCAGACAAAACTGCCCAATCCATATTGGATTATGTATGTCGACTGGTAGATAAACCTTGTGAGGGTGAGATTTGCCCGATTGTAGTTTCCACCCTTGAATCACTTTATCAGCCCAAGACGCTGACTGTGAGGCCACACAAGGTGAATGAAAGCGGCTCATCTTCAAAGGAGATAGGTGATATTGACATTACCAATGCAAAGGGTAAGGTCTTGACATCAATAGAAGTCAAAGACAAGAATTTCGGGAAAGAAGATGTGGAGCATGCTATAAGAAAGTTCCGTGCTGCAGGACTAAAAAGAACAATGTTCGTGTACGGCAAAAATGTGACTTTCGACCATATTAGCGTTTACCAGCTTGCAGCCCGTTATGGACGTATGGATTGCTATTGCTGCGTCATATCTATTCTCGACTATGCAAAGTTACGTCTATATTCAATAGATGACATTGATTTGCGCAGTTTTGAGTCCTCACTGTTGTGTGTGGCCAAATGTATAAATGCTAAAGACTCTACAATAGAGTGGATAAAGAACAGTGCTGCATTATCAGAATAGAAAAACTTACAGTATGGCAATGTATCTGATAGTCGAAGCGGTCTTTGTCGAAGCGCGAACCGGCGCCTTTCAGGTATTGCGTCCAGTTCTGCTGTAGTTTCTTGGGGCAGAGCAAGACGGTGGTATAACCCTGAATCTGAAAGAACTTGATGACGGCCAGGGCCGAGAATGTCTTACCTAAACCGACGGCATCGGCGAGGATGGCACCGTTGTACTTGCGAATCTTCTCCTTTGCCTTCTTCCAGATGTCCTCAAACCAGTGGCACACCTCCTTGTAGTCAGAATTGGCCTTGTTCACAGAGTCGCCGATGGTCAGTTCTACGTTTGAGGTGGGCTTCAGGCCGAGGCCTGCGTCCGTCAGATTGCTACTGCCCGTGAGGTAGTAGCCGTTGTTAGTTGCGATGTTGTTCTTGAACATATAGACCTTGGCGTGGCAGAAGGCGTTGTGGCGTCCACAGAGAAGTCGCCATTGAGCAGGTCTTTGATGTCCTCCAACTGTTTCTCCTCACGTACCATTTCGGAGGAGACGATGCGAAACTCGTCCTCTGCGGGCAGCTCGCGATAGAGCTTGCTGAGCGCACGGATGGTGAAATAGCCCGTCACGATGTCGAGCTTACCCGTCTGGCCAGACTGGCGGCCGGAATACAGGTTGATGAAATCCCACACGGTCCTGATGCCAAGACCATCATCGGGATAGCGGTCCACTTTGTTGTCTATAAGCATACGCGATAGTTTTAGGCAGCACACGTTATCGGCATGATTATAGGCGTTTTGCGGGCGTGGACGCCCGCGTTCCTAAAAAGGTCCCCGGACATGGAAATAGCGTAGAACGCTACTTACCCATATCTGGAGGCCCTAGGAATAGCCTATATAGCTTGATAAGCTGTGCCTACGCTATCGCATAGGCATTAACTTGTCGTAAGCTATATAATATCATTGAGAGTTTCCTAGGTTCCCAGATATTACCAACAACATTAATGCTGTTAATTGTTTTTCCTCAAAAGTCATACCGCCACCCTGCGCTCAGGGAATAGTTATGGCCGGCTCTTGTGCGGGCTGACACGGGGTCTGCACCTACACCGTCTGCTGCCAGTAGGCACCGTTTACGATGCGTCGGCGATACTTGATGGCAAAATTACAAAAGAATTCTGAAACTGGATTGCTTTCAATCAAATTTACACATAATTTAACGGAAAGGAATGACAAACCACCCTAATTCTGCCTTATATTGCTGTAACTAAAGCAGATGGTGTCAGCATGGGTGACGCTTGTTGCGGTGAAATAGCCCAGGCATTCGCCGCCGTTGATGTTGCCTGTCGGGTTGGCGCCGCCGCTCTGGCCAGAGCGCAACGAGCGGAAGAAGTCGTAGGTGGGGCGGTCGATGGTCATCAGTGTGAAGGTGATGGTGTCGCCCTCGTAGAGTATGCTCTTCCAGTTGTCTTTCTCGTTCTCCTCGGCAGCGCGTTCGCTCATACACATCACGTCGCGGTAGATGAGGCCCGGCGGACAGCCCCGGTCATCGAACACATTCCAGCGGTAGGCATCGGTGGTGGCAGAGATATAGGCGGAAATGTCCTCACGTGTGGTAGCGGTGCGGCGGTCCATCCGATACCAGTAGTAGTTGCGCACGTCGGGTTCGGGGTCGAAGGCCCACACCTCGTAGGCCAGCAGACGCTCCTTCATGACAGGTTGCCAGATGAACTCAGCCGACTTTACCGTAGCCGGGGCGGGCATAGTGGATGTGGCCTCGTAGTGACACCCCTCGAACACGATGTCGAGATGGTAGGTATGGCCGGCCGTTCCGCAGAATGGCGAGCGGTAGCTACGTGTGACGGGGTCGAAGGGCAGACGCTCCTCGATGCCGTCAGAGGTGATGACAACCTCGGCACCCTCTATGCACTGGCTCTTCACCGATTCCTCCATGTTGCGCGTGCGGGTGATGAGCACCTCGCAGCCCTCGTTTGTCACGCGGCCTTCAATCATCAAGACCGGCTCCACCGTGCGGTAGTCGAAGTCAATCTCCTTGGTGCAGGACGGGAAGCCTAAGAGGAAGAGACAAGAGGCAAGAACAGGAAAGAGATCTTTCGTTTTCATTCGGGGCTAATACTTGATGGTGAACGATACGGAGGGGATGATTCCAAAGAGCGATGTCTGCTCGGCCACGCTGCCGGTGGGCGATTCAATGTCGTTCTTGAATCGTATGACAAACGGATTGTAGCGGCAGTAGGCGTTGTAGATGCCGAAAGCCCAGACATGGGTCATGCGTCCCACTGGCCGCGTCCACGTGGCGCTCAGGTCCAGACGATGATAGGCTGGTGTGCGGTAGCCGTTGCGCTCGGCATAATAATAATAGGTGGTGCCGTCGACCTCGTACTTCGCGCTCGGAGCGGTTAGTGCCTGCCCGGTGTTGTAGCGCCATGTGGCAGCCAGCTCCCACTTCGGGGCCAGACGGTAGAGGGCGACAAGGGCAATGTCATGGCGGCGGTCGTTGGCAGCGGTGTACCAACGCCCTTGGTTTATGCCCTCAATCTTGTTCTCCGACCATGACAGAGTGTAGCTAACCCATCCCGTCAGCCGCCCGGTGTTCTTGCGGGCGCATAGCTCCAGACCGTATGCACGGCCCTTGCCGCCAAGCAGCAGCCGCTCAATCTCAATCTCGGAGTGGAACGACTTGCCGTCGCGATAGTCATAGACGTTGCTGATGTGCTTGAAGTAGGTCTCGGCAGAGAAGTCGTAGTCGCCCTGTGGCGTGATGCCCACCCATCCCATCGCCACTTGGTCGGCCCGCTCGGGGAGCACAATGTTGCTGCTCATGGTGTAGCGGTCGAAAGGCATCGACATGGAGCTGCCGCGTATGGCGTGGATGTCCTGCGACGTGCGGCTGTAGCCCAGCTTCAGGCTGTTCTGCCGGTCGATGTTCCACTTCATGCTCAGTCGCGGCTCCACATCGGCGTATGTCTTCACGATACCTTCGGGATGGAGTGTCTCCAAGATGTTGCCCTCGTTGTCGAGTTGGTAGTACGGCTTTCCCCCAAGCACCGAGAACAGGTGCAGGCGCACCCCTGCCGACACATCGAGGCGCGAGCCGAGATGCCAGTCGTCGTTAAGCCAAAGGGCCGATGTCCAGGCATCGCGCTTCTCGCGCTGGTGCAGCAGGTTGATGTCCCATTCGGCCGACTGCAGCTGTAGGAATGTGGACTCCAGTCCGGCGTTCATGCGGTGGCTGCCCATCGTCAGACTGTGGTTGTGGCGCAGGGTGGCATGACGTATGAAGCCCTTCATGGTGTAGTAGATGTTGAGCATGTCGATGCCCACGTCGCTCATGAAGTCGCTGTAGACAAGTTTAGTGTTAGTGTAGTGGCTGTCGCCGAAGGTGTGCAGCCAGTCGGCAGTAGCTGTCGTGTTGCCCCACTCCATATCCATGAGGTCCTCAACACCCATCTTGTCACGCCCACGGAACAACGACAGCGACAGACGGTCGCGGTCGGAGAGGCGGAAGTTCAGACGCAGGTTGGCGTCGTAGAAGTGCATGGTGTTGTTCTTGTAGTCTTCGGTGGCCTTCAGGAACAGGTCGAGGTATGAGCGTCGCCCGGCGAAGAGAAACGAGGATCGGTCCTTGCTGACAGGCCCTTCGGCCACCACCTTTGCCGAGAGCAGTCCGACGGTGCCGCCGAAATGGTAGGCGTGGAGGTCGCCGGGACGGGTGTCGATGTCGAACACCGACGATGTGCCGCCGCCAAGCTGTGCGGGCACCAGCCCCTTGTAGAGCGAGCCGCCCGTCAGCGCGTCGTCGTTGAAAGTGGAGAAAAGGCCCATCAGGTGGCCGGCGTTATACACCGTCGCGCCGTCGAGAAGAATGAGGTTCTGCGCCGCCGTACCGCCGCGCACCTCGTAGCCGCCCGACGCCTCGCTCTCGCTCTTCACACCAGGAAGCAGCTGAAGGCTCTTTATGATGTCCTTTTCGCCGAAGAGCGCGGGCATCTTCGCCAACGTGGCTATCTCAACCTTCTCCACGCCTATCTGCACCTCGGCCATGCGCTTCTGCGCCGACCGCGAGGTGACGGTCACCTCCTGGAGGGTGTCCTCGCGCTGAACGTCGTCAACCGTCTGCGCCCTGGTTATGGGCACGACGAGAGCCAGCAAAAAGGTTGTCAGTATAAGTCTGCTCATTCATTCTCAAACTTTTTCGGATGCAAAATTACGACTTTTTTTTTGAATAACCACACTATATGGTGAAAAAGTTCGTCATGCGGTTGAAAGCACGGAACATTCCCCCGGTGGGAACAATATATTCCCACTGGGGGAACAATTTATTCCCACCGGGGGAATGATTTGTTCCCACCGGGGGAATTTTCAACACACTCCGTGATGTCTTTCAGTCGCACAGCACGAAAAAGTTGAAAAAATGGAAGCATACCAAACGTTTCATGGAAAATGTTTTGCCGTTTCGCTGTTTTTCCGTAAATTTGCACCCCACAAAGAGCCAGTCCCGCCAATCTTCAATCCTCTCACATTGAACAACATGAAGCACATATTTCAACTCACACTGCTACTCGCCTTTCTGTCCTGCAGCGCAGATGACGACCAAAGGAAAACAGTGCTGTGGTTGGGCACGTCAATACCTCAAGGATGTTCATATCCAAGAGTCTCCTGCGAAAACAACCAGATGAAATGCATAAACAAAGCCGTGGGGGCCTCTTTCCTTTGCCAGTGGTCTGAGGATTATGATTTCCAGAAAACATCCTCGGGCCTTTCATTGTCGATGTCATCGGACGAAAAAGAGACAATGTTCCGCAAATATGTGGAGAACGACAGTATAACAGAGGAAACGCTGGACTTCTGGAAAAAGTCATCCTACGACTATCTGTTGCTTCCTTACGTCAGGAATGCCGACATTGTTGTCATTGACCATGGTTACAACGATAACTTCTCGTTACAGAAAATCTATGACGAGGGAGAGGCGAATATAGACTGGAATACCGACGACCGAACCAGTTTCATCGGGGCGTTCAATTTCATCTACCGCTTGATAAGAGACAACAACCCCGAAGCCAAAGTCATCTTAGGAGGCTATTTCCAGGACAAATGTACGACAGACTATTTCATTCGCGGCAAATGGACGGCGACAGTCCTGACATGGATGGCCAGGCATTACGACCTGGCGTTGTTGGATGTATGGAACTATACCGACATACCCGACGGATACATGCCCGACTCGCAAGACTATCTTTCGCTGCTTAATGAGCAATATGGCAAATCGTTTGAGAAACTCTTTCCCGATGAGGACGGCAATATAACGTGGTTTCAGAAGTTCTGCCCCGACGGGGTGCATCCATACTCCGACCCTACCGGCCATTCAGACCAGACGCTGAACCGCATTTTCTCTGACATGCTCTTCCAGGTGACAAACGAGTTGGAGGCAAGCAACCCATAGCCAGGAGGCAAGTCAAAGCGGGCAACAGCCAATGCGAAAACGCAAAAAGCACGGCTCCACCAAACGTTTCGTCGTTTTTATTTGGCCGTTTCACGCTTTTTCCGTAAATTTGCACCCAACAAATAGTTAATTGCATATTCATTATATAGTAAATCCACACTATGGGAATATACATCAACAAAGGTAACGAGGAGTTCAGAAGAGCCCGCAAGGGGGAATATGTGGACAAGTCGGGGCTGATAGCCGTAGTGAATAATAGTTTATTCAGCGAGCGGAGTTTCAGCTGTGTCACCCGCAGCCGCCGCTTCGGCAAGACAATGGCGGCAAAGATGCTCTACGCCTACTACGACCACTCGTGCGACTCACGGCAGCTGTTCGCCGACTTAGAGATTGCCAGCCACCCTTCGTTTGAGGAGCACCTGAACAAGTACCCCACCATATTCCTCGACATGACACGCTTCACATCGCTCAACGACGGAACTGGCATGGTGGAAAACATTGAGCGGCGGCTGACAGAAGAGATAGCCGAGACCTATCCCAACGTGCCCCGCAAGGACAACGATGACATGATGGACTTCCTGCTTCGCATTGCCGTTATCACGGGCGAGCGTTTTGTGTTCATCATCGACGAGTGGGACGCCCCCTGCCGCATATTCGACCCCAAGACGAAGGCCATGGATCATTACGTGGACTGGCTGCGCCGCATGTTCAAGGATGTGACAGCCATGAAAGCCTTTGCCGCCGTCTACATGACCGGCATTTTGCCCATCAAGAAATACAAGACAGAGTCGGCACTGAACAACTTCACCGAGTATTCTATGGTGGAACCCCGCAGGATGGCACGCTATTTCGGCTTCACCAAAGACGAGGTACGACAGTTGGCCGAGAAGTACGACATGGACTTCGACGAAATGGAAAAATGGTACGATGGTTACCAGATAGGCAGCGAGCAGTCGATGTTCAACCCCAACAGTGTGATGCAGGCCATTGACACTGGCCGTTGCCGCAGTTTCTGGACTGCCACAGGTTCTTTCGATGCAGTGACTGGCTATATCAACAGGAACTTCGACGGACTGAAAGACGGCATCATTGGGATGCTTGCCGGGGGAAGGGAAAAGGTAGACCCCACACGCTTCCAGAACGACATGTCTATTGTGCTCAACAGTGACGATGTTTACACCGTTCTCATTCATCTTGGTTACCTTAGTTATGACTGGCAGCGCAATGAATGCTACATACCCAACCGTGAGGTGGGCGGCGAGATGGTGAACGCCGTTAAAGAGAACAAATGGGAGGAGGTGGTGAAAGCCCTTGAGCAGTCGGAGAAACTTCTCGACGCCACCCTGCGCGGCGACGCTGACTACGTGGCGGCACGTATAGAGGATCTGCACTCGGAAAGCGCCAGTATCTTCAAGTATAACGACGAGAACTCGCTCTCGTGTGTCATCAGCCTGGCCTACTACTACGCCCGCAACGACTATCATTTCATCCGCGAGATGCCCACAGGCAAAGGATTCGCCGACATAGTGTTCCTGCCCCGCAAGAACGTCAGCAAGCCCGCATTGGTCATCGAACTGAAGAAAGACCGCAATGCCAGCGCCGCCATCGCACAGATCAAGGAAAGGAGCTACCCCCAACAGGTGGAGAAATACACAGGCGACATGCTCCTCGTGGGCATCAACTACAACGCCGATACCAAGAAGCACGACTGCAAAATAGAGACGTGGAGAAAGGATTAACAAACCAAATAATATAAACAATGAAACACCAACTTAGAAGCAGCGTCTGCACCGATGGCAGACGCATGGCCGGAGCCCGCGCACTGTGGGTGGCCACAGGAATGAAACAGGAGCAGTTTGGCAAGCCTATCATTGCCATAGTAAACTCGTTCACACAGTTCGTGCCAGGACACACACACCTGCACGAGATAGGACAGATAGTGCGCGAGGAAATTGAGAAGCTGGGCTGCTATGCCGCCGAGTTCAATACCATAGCCATTGACGACGGCATAGCCATGGGCCACGACGGGATGCTCTACTCCCTACCCTCACGCGACATCATCGCCGACTCGGTGGAGTATATGGTCAACGCCCACAAGGCCGACGCCATGATCTGCATATCGAACTGCGACAAGGTGACACCCGGTATGCTCATGGCCGCCATGCGCCTGAACATCCCCACCATCTTCTGCAGCGGCGGTCCCATGGAGGCTGGTCGCTGGCGTGGCGAGAACGCCGACCTCATCACCGCCATGGTGAAAGGTGCCGACCCAACCGTCAGCGACGAGGATCTGGCCGAACTGGAGCGTTGCGCCTGCCCCGGATGCGGCTCATGCAGCGGAATGTTCACCGCCAACTCCATGAACTCGCTCACCGAGGCCATTGGACTGGCTCTGGCCGGCAACGGCACCGTATTGGCCACTCATGTTGAGCGCGTAAAGCTGTTCAAGAAGGCTGCCAAGCAGATTGTCGAGAACACCCTGGCCTACTATGAAGACGGCGACGACAGCGTGCTGCCACGCTCGATAGCCACACGCGAGGCCTTCCTCAACGCCATGGCTGTAGACATTGCCATGGGCGGAAGCACCAACACCGTGCTACACCTCCTCGCCGTGGCCCAGGAGGCCGGAGTGGACTTCACCATGAAGGACATCGACGAGCTTAGCCGAAAGGTGCCCTGCCTCTGCAAGCTGGCACCAAACACGCAGAAATACAGCGTTCAGGAGTGCAACCGGGCTGGTGGCATCATGGGCATCATGGAGCAGCTGCTCAAGGGCGGACTGATTGACGGAAACGTGAAGCGCGTGGACGGTCTTCCCTTATGCGGGGCAATACGTAAATACACCATAGTAGACCCCATGACATGCTTCAGCGGCATAGACTACGATGCCTACGACATGTACATGAGCGCCCCCGGCGGAAAGTTCTCCACCAAGATGGGCAGCCAAAAAGAGAGCTACGACTCGTTCGACTGGGATCGCGAGAACGGCTGCATCCGCGACATCGAACATGCCTACACCAAGGACGGCGGACTGGCCGTGCTCTTCGGCAACATCGCCCAGGACGGCTGCGTGGTGAAGACCGCCGGCGTCGACGAGAGCCTGTGGCACTTCGAAGGCCCCGCCGTATGCTTCGACTCACAGGAGGACGCCTGCGAGGGCATCCTCGGCGGCAAGGTGAAGAAGGGCGACTGCGTGGTCATCACCCACGAGGGACCGAAGGGCGGCCCCGGAATGCAGGAAATGCTCTACCCCACATCTTATATAAAGAGTATGCACATGGGCAAGGAGTGCGCCCTCATCACCGACGGACGCTTCTCAGGAGGCACCAGCGGACTGAGCATCGGCCACATCTCGCCCGAGGCAGCCAACGGCGGCAACATAGGCAAGATAAAGGACGGCGACATCATTGTTATCGACATCCCATCGCGCAGCATCAACGTAAAGCTCAGCGACGAGGAACTGGCCGCACGCCCGCAACAGCCGCTGAAGCGCAACCGCGTGGTCAGCAAAGCCCTCCGCGCATACGCCCAGAGCGTGGCCAGCGCCGACAAGGGAGGAGTCAGAATCATCGACTAACGAATGAGTAGTATAGACATTCTACTGCTGGCCGTGGCTTTGGCCATGGACTGCTTCACCATCTCTGTGGTAAGCGGAGTGGTGCTCCGACAATGGGAAGGACGGGTCATACTCTGGCTCGCCTTCCTTTTCGGCTTCTTCCAGGCCGCCATGCCACTGTTCGGATGGCTTGCCACGACGAGTTTCGCCCATTACATCGAGGCATACGACCACTGGGTGGCTTTCGGGCTGTTGCTTTTCCTCGGCCTGAAGATGATACGCGAAGCCTTCCTGCCCGACGAGCAGCAGACCTTCAATCCACGGCTTCTGGCCACACAGCTGATGCTCGCCGTTGCCACCAGCATCGACGCTCTGGCTGTAGGAATCTCCATGGCCGTCACGGGCTACGACACCCTTCTTTCGCTTCTCTGGCCGCTCTCAGCCATAGGCCTCTGCTCGATGCTGTTCACCATCTTAGGCCATGCCTTGGGCATACGTTTCGGGCGCATGATATGCAAACGGCTGAAGCCGGAACTGCTTGGAGGAGTGCTCCTCATTCTCATTGGCGTTAAGGTGCTTGCAACCCATCTGTAGGACATTTGCTTACAAAAACGATTGATTTAAGTCAAATAAAGGCAATTTCCTTATTATTTTCCGCAAAAAAGTTTGTATCTGTAAGCAAAACAGCGTACCTTTGCAACGTGTTTTTCATAGTATTAGATTTAAGGTTAACAAAGGTTGGGTCACAGCGGTGACCCTTTTTTCATTTCAATCATCCTTATTATTAACTTAAAATTAAAAAGGTTATGAAAAAGTATTTAGCAGAAGCAGTGGGCACAATGGTGCTCGTGTTAATGGGATGCGGCGTGGCGGTGAGCCTTGGCTGCGACCCTGTGAACAACATTCCCGCCGTGGTGGGTACAGCTCTGGCCTTTGGCCTTGCCGTCGTTGCCATGGCCTACACTATCGGCGGTATCTCAGGTTGCCACATCAACCCGGCAATCACACTGGGATGCTTCCTCACAGGCCGTATGAACGGCAAGGATGCCGCAGGATATATCTGCGGCCAGGTTGTGGGAGCATTCATCGGCTCGGCACTACTCTTCGCGCTGACAGCCAACGTGCCAGGACTCGAGGGAACAGGAGCCAACGACCTTCAGACAAACGTGAGCGTAACGGGTGGACTGCTGGCTGAGATCATCTTCACCTGCGTATTCGTGCTCGTAGTGCTCGGTGCCACGGCCAAGACCAACGGCGCGACAAACAACTTCGCCGGCCTGGCAATAGGTCTGTCGCTGGTGCTCGTCCACCTGGTGTGCATACGCTACACAGGAACGTCGGTGAATCCTGCACGCTCGATTGCTCCGGCCATCTTCCAGGGAGGCACGGCTCTCACCAACCTCTGGATTTTCATCGTCGGGCCGTTTGTTGGTGCCGCATGTGCTGCCGGAATATGGAAACTCATTGACACTGGGAAGTAACATCTGCACATGACGCTGAGCATCATCATTCCTGTCTACAACGTAGAGAAATACATACGTCCCTGCCTGGAGAGCGTCTTCAGGCAGGGACTTGACGACAACGATTTCGAGGTCATCGTGGTGAACGACGGCACGCCCGACCATAGTATGGAGATTGTCGCCTCTTTCGCCGAGCTTCATCACAACGTCAATATCGTTGAGCAGTCAAACCAGGGACTCTCGGCAGCAAGAAACACCGGGCTGGACAATGCCAAGGGAGATTACATATTCTTCCTTGACAGCGACGACATTCTAATTCCAGACACCCTGCCCTTGCTGTTGAAAGAGGCTGAAAGCCATAATACCGACATGGCTGTGGCCGACTTTGTGAAAATGGACGATGATGCCATAGAGGCTACCCAACTCTCAACACTCAACACTCAACACTCAACGCTCAACGCTCAACTCTCAACACTCAACACTCAACACTCAACGCCCAGCGCTCAATGCCCAACGCCAAAAATATTGAGCGGCACCGAGATGTTCCTTGGCAAGTTGTTCAATCCTCGTGCGTGTTACGTGTGGCACACGCTCTACAAGCACACGTTTCTTCTTCAGAACGGCCTTCGCTTCATACCCGGCATCTATTTCGAGGACGTTCCTTTCACCACCAACTGTTATCTCAAGGCCGACAGGTGTTTGTTTACAAAATTGCCTATTTACATCTATCGCCAGAGGAAGGACTCCATTGTCTCGTCGATTAACATGAGAAAGGTGACCGACATGAACACGGTCATAGCACACCTGTGGCAGATGAAGTCCGACCTTTGCACCACGCCTGAACTGCGCCAGCGCATGGACGAAACAATATTCGCCACATTCTCAATTGCTTCGTGGTATGTCGCCAACGACAAGAAACTGTTGGACGACAGGCACACCTTCGTTGCCGACTTGCGCAGCAAGGTGCCGCAACTTACGTTCAGCGGTGGAGTGAAGCAACGGCTGACATCAGCCTTCTTCAAACTCATGCCCGAAACATATCTGTGGCTGAGGTCGAAGAAACCCTGAACCACACTACAATTACGGACGCGACACGTCGCGTCCCTACTTTGGTTTGCACCAAGCGTTAATGTTCCAAAAATAGCTTGGCCGTTACGCCGATAATTATTAATTTTGCAGCCAGTTTTATTTACGAGACAACGTTTCCATGACAAAGAAAGAGATTTCCGAGCTGTACACGCTGCTGGCTGAAGGCAGCAACGGCAAGCTCGACCTTGTGGCTCACAAGGAGGGATTCTGCACGCTCGAGGCCAAAGGGCTGGTGAAGCGCTATGGCAAGCGCACAGTGGTGAACGACGTGAACTTCAACGTTACGCAGGGAGAGATAGTAGGGCTGCTCGGACCGAATGGAGCCGGCAAGACCACATCGTTTTACATGACCACCGGCCTGGTACTCCCTAACGCGGGCAGGGTCTACGTTGTCGACGAGACGAAGACCGACGATGACAACCAGAAATGGAAGGAGATAACCGACTATCCCGTGTACAAGCGAGCCCATACCGATGTGGGCATAGGCTATCTGGCTCAGGAGGCGTCGGTGTTCCGCAAGATGAGCGTCGAGGACAACATTTTTTCTGTCCTGGAGATGCGCAAGCTGAAGAAAGACATCACGCAGACCACCATTGAGAATCTGGGCAGGATCTACGAAATGCCTGAGCTGAAAGAGCGTCTGTCGGCATTCCCCCGTCCTGAGAGCTTTTCCGAATACGACTGGAAACGCCTGATGACCGAGGATCTCATACACGTGTTCCGTCTCAACAAGGTGCGCAAGAACCTTGGCGACCAGCTGTCGGGCGGTGAGCGCCGACGCTGCGAGATAGCCCGATGCGTGGCCATCAGCCCGAGGTTCATAATGCTCGACGAGCCATTCGCCGGCGTCGACCCAATAGCCGTCGAGGACATCCAGTTCATTGTGTGGGACCTGAAGCAGCGCAACATCGGAATACTCATCACCGACCATAACGTCCAAGAGACGCTCTGCATCACCGACCGTGCCTATCTGCTATTCGAGGGGCGCATACTTTTCGAGGGAAGACCCGAGGAGCTGGCGGCAAACAAGGTGGTGCGCGAGAACTACCTCTCCAATTCTTTCGTCTTGAAGAAGAAGGACTTCAAGAAACTGGCCGAGGAACGCCGCAACAAGGAGTAGACCTATACCCGAATCCCCTATTCTTTTGTGAACCCTATCGACATGATGCTAATCCTCACGCCAGGGGCTTTGCACAGCTGTTGAGCGCACGAAGCCACCGTTGCCCCGGTGGTCACAATGTCGTCGATGACAAGTATGTGTTTCCCCTCTGCCTTCGACGCGTCCTTCAGCCTGAACACGCCATCCACGTTTTGCGTCCGCTCCCATCCGTGCTTCCTTGTCTGGCTGCCGTCGAACCTCACCCTCCTTACAATATCGTTACACACAGGAATGCCCGTGACGCTGCTAACGCCACGGGCTATTTCCATGCTTTGGTTGTAGCCGCGCTTCCACTGCCGGAGACGTGTCAGCGGCATAGGCACGATGATGTCTATGCCCTCGAAGAATCTGTCGGCCGCCATCATGTTTGCCGCCATTCGGCCTAATGACTCCCCCGCCTCTATCCATCCATTGTATTTCATATTGTGTATCAGACGGCTCACCGGAGTCTGCGCCCCGTAGAAGAACAGAGCCGCCACGCGCTCCACGCTGTTGGGCCGCTGCCCGTCATCCCCGCCCGCAAAGGGAATCTTTCCCCAGAACAGGCGGGCCATTTCGTTGTCGTAGGGAGTGCGCCATAAATAGGTGAAAGGCAGATGTAGATGGCACACGCCGCACAACACGCTCTCGCCCACAGACAGCCGACGGCCGCAAATGCCACACGTGCGGGGAGCCACCAAGTCGAACAATCGCGTCAGGAAACTACTCTTCATCCAAGCACTTGTCAATCACCTCCATAGTGAAACCGCGACCCAAGGCGAACCTCACGACCTTCATCCTCAGTTCATAGTCGTTAGCGGCACGTGTGGTGCGCTTTTTCTGCTCCACCAACGGGCGCAGCACCTCCACATATTCCTCGTCGCTGATGTCGTCAAGGGCTTCCTGCACCGTGGCCTCGTCGATATGTTTCATCCATAGGGCCTGCTCAATCTTCCTCCGCCCCCACTTGCTGTATCTGACCTTGTCGTTGACGAATGCACGGGCATAGCGCGCATCGTCCACGTAGCGCCCGTCGGCAAGGCGTTGCAGCACCTCGGCCTGCTCGTCGTCGCCAAGTCCCCAACGGCCCATCTTCTCCACCATCTCCTGGCGGCAATGCTCACCCTTGGCGCATAGGGCGGACAGACGCGAGAAAGCCTCCTGTGCCGTCATCGCCGAAGCTTCGCTATTGTTGTTCCAGCTTTTCATGTTCTGCCTTTCCATCTCTCATTTTGTAATAAATCTCCATGCTGTTAATGATGTTCTGCCACAGAATGTAGCACCCAGGTCCCACCGACGACAGAGGCTGCAGGTATGTCGTGGAGAGCCAGATAGCCAGTGCCGTGTTCTTCTGCCCCAACGCCTGTCCTGCCTCCTGTGCCCTTCCTGAGAAATGGCCCACATAGCGTCCCAAGGCAAACTGCGCCACACAGACGGCCAGCCCCAGAAAGGCTATGGCCAGAAGAAGTTGCAGCGAAGCCTGTGCATGGACAATATTGCGCACGGTGATGCCCGTGACAATGGTCAGCGAGCAACCCCACAGATAGAACGACAGGTCGCGCACGCCAATGATGAAACGGTGGAGACGGTGGCAGAAGTGCTTGACAATGTATGCCAGAAGCATTGGCAGCACCAGCAGCGAAGCCACCTCGCAGAGTGTCTTGCTGAAGGCCGCCAAGAACGTCACCTCCATGCCTTTCTCTATCAGCGGGAAGCACAGGGGCACAAGAAGGGCCGTGATAATGTTTGATATGAAGGTGAACGTAGTGGTCTGCTCCAGCGAGCCTCCCAGCTTCTGCGTCACCACTGCCGCCGCCGTTGCGCAAGGGGCGATGATGCACATCAGCACCGACTCCAAAAGCACCTTTGTCGAAGCAGGAAACGTTGTCCCGAAGAGGGGGAGCGACAGCAACGCCGCCATGGCCATGGCCACAATGACGAGGTTGAGCACCGACACCCACAGATGCCACCACACGGGCCGCATCTTGTGGAAATCGACCTTGCAGAAGGTGACGAAAAGAACCAGGAACATGAACAGCGGAAGCACAGCCTCCATCACCGGGGCGAAGAACTGGGAGCAGCCGTCGAGCCACGGCACAAAGGCGAACACCAGATAGACCAACGTGCCAAAAGCCATGGCCACCGGCAGCGTCCACTCCTTTATTATTCTCGTCCCTGTAATCATCTAAGGAACTGACACTAAATAAACTTTACAATTGCCCTCCTTTATTATGAACGTTTATGGCTTGTTGTGCTTGCCCAGCGCGCCGTAGACGAACTTCGCCACCTGTGGCTTCGTGTCCTCCTCGGTGTTCCCATGGGCAATACGGCCGTAGATATAAGGTACCTCAAGGCCTTTTATGCAATAATGGGTGATGTCGGCCACAAGGTTCACGTTGTCAATGTCGAACTCACCCTCCTCCTTTCCCTCGGCGAAGACCTTACGGAAAAGTTCCATCTCGGCACGGTCGAAATGCTTGCGCACCTTCTCCACCATCCAGATGTTGCGGAAGAACTCGGCGCGGAGGTTACCGTTTCGCACCACCGTCTCGCGTATCATTGCCAGGTGAGTGTATATCAGTTCGATGACTTTCTCGTGTGGGCTTATCTTGCGTGCCGCCACCTCGTCGAGCTTGTCCGAAAGGCGTTCAAGCTCTGTCTCAATGACGGCGTAGTAGATGTCCTCCTTCGACTTGAAATAGGTATAGAGCGTGCGCCGCCCCTTGCCCGATGCCTGGGCAATGTCGTTCATCGTGGTGTTCTCCATGCCATTCTTGGCAAACAGCTGGCGGGCCACGTCGACCAGCATTTGTCTCGTCTTCGATATTGACATATACCTATCTTTTTTCAGTTAGACAATCGTTCACTTTTTTTGCACACTCTCTACAAGTGTGCAAAATTAGTGTTTTTTTTCCAAACGGCAAAAGTTTTTAACAATAATTTTACTTTACGCTCCTACGACAACCACCCTGCGGCCTTCGACGCGGAATTTCACGTCACGTCCTGCGTAGGGCATACCGTAGACACGCTCTTCGTCGTTGTGATAGCGCGGACGCGGATCCTGGGCCAGCAGCTGCCTGAGTGCCGACAGCTCGTCGTCGCTGAAGAGACGTGCCACCTCCGCCGGCACGTCGACCTCCAACTGCTCCCAGTGGTGGCTGTCGACGAAGCCGCAACGTGCGTCGGCATGGCAGTCGGTATAGGCCACGTAGGGCTTTATGTCGTAGATGGGTGTCCCGTCCATGAGGTCGGCACCGAGGACATTGATGACAGGCCCGGCGGCGGTCATTTCCACACTCTCGATCCTCACCGACGACAGTCCGAGGCTGTTTGGCCTGAACGGCGACCGCGAGGCGAAGACTCCCACACGCTCGTTGCCGCCAAGTCGCGGCGGGCGTACCGTCAGCCCTGAAGGTGCGTGTGGGTTTGCAGAGAAGCCCCAGATGAGCCAGGCATGGGAGAAGGCTTCAAGGCCGCGCACGGCATCGGCGCTGCGATACTCAGGCACAAGCTCCACCCTGCCCGGCAGCTTGTCGGCGACGCCGCTCTGACGGGGGACGCCGAACTTCGATGTCAGTGGTGAACGGAAAAATGCTACTGGTTCTATATTCATTTTCACAGACTCTCAAAGAGCGAGCGCCAACGGCCCATAATCGTATCGGTATCGAAAATTCTGGCACGCTCCACGGCGGCCTGTGCATATCGGCGCCGCAGTTCGTCGTCGCCCATCAGTCGGCCCATCTTCGCGGCCAAGTCGGCGGGGTCGCCATCCTTGGCCAGCAGCCCACAGATGCCGTCGCCCATCACGTCGGAAGGGCCGTAGGGGCAGTCGAACGACACGCACGGCACACCATGACGCATGGCTTCGAGCAGAACGAGCGAGAAGCCCTCGAAGCGCGACGACAACACGAACAGCGAGCTGGCGGCATACTCGCGGCCTATCTGCGAGGTGAAAGGCGAGATAGCCACATTCGTAAGCCCGGCCTTCGCAATGCGCCCCCGAAGCTCGTCCTCAAGCATCCCTGAGCCGATGATGTCGAGCCGCCATCCGGGATGCTCCTTGCTGGCCACGGCCCAAGCATCGATCAGCAGGTCGAAGCCTTTCTGCCACTCCAACCGTCCCACGGCCAGCACACGCTTCTCCGCGCCTGTGCTCATGGCCTTGACGGGCATGACCGAGAAATTGGGGATCACCTCCACGCGCCTCGCTCCGGCCCACTCGCGGGCATCGCCTTTGGTGAGCGTCACCACCACGTCGGCCTGTCGCTCCACCTGCCGGAAATAGTGACGGCGGTACCATTTCATGTATGTCTCGGAGAGGAACGAGCGGCTCAGACCCTGCCGTTGCAAGGTGAACTGGCGTGCGTCGTGCGACTCGATGATTTTCTTTGCCCTGCAGCGTATGCCGCAAACCACGTCGGCCGAGAAATAGCCCATGCCGATGAGGATGTCGGGGTCGGCAGCCGCAACGGCTGCCGTGAGTTCGTTTACCAGCCGGCGGCGCAACTGCGACTTCACCAAGAGACGCTTCGGGTAGCCCACGCGATACTGCGAATAGTAGGGAATGGACAGACACACCTGCCTGACATTGGGAGACAGTTCGTAGGCGTTTGGCATGGTCTTCAGATCCTGGTAGCACGTCACCACCGTCACGTCGTAGCCGAACCGCCCGGCCAGATAGTTCATCTTTTCCGTCACGATGCGCTCGGCTCCGCCCTTGCTGGCCAGCGAGTCTATTACATAAAGTACCTTCATCATTGAGTGCTGTTGTTGAACGTTATGCTTGGCCCCGGCTGGTTGTCACCTATCTCCTCGCGGGTAATGGGCCGTCCGTCGGTAGTGTTTCCGCTGATGGCAAAGCCGTCGGTGCGGGCGTCGAGGTAGATGCGGAATGCGCGGTCGTTGGTGGCGTAAGGCGCAACGGCGGGCGGACCGATCTCGTTGTCGCGTATGGTCGAGCCGGGCTGGTTGCTCAAGGTGTAGATGCCTCCGGCATCATAAAGCTGGCGTGCATAGTCGCTCACATTATTATTATATATAAGGTTCTGCTCCATTCCCGTGTCCTTTGCTGTCCACCCCCACCCCACGCAGATGCCGCTGTAAGGTGTATCGCTGACAATGTTGTCGCAAATAGTGGCGTGGCTGACATAGCCGCAGGCGATGGCCACGGCCCCCCAGTCCTCTGTGCCCACACGGCTGATGGTGTTGCCGCTGATGGTGAGGTGGCTGCATCGCTGGGTCAGGTCGGAATATGGCCGGTGCACCTCTCGTGGACTCTCGGCAAACGAACCCGCCATGATGGCCGTGCCGCCGATGTCGTCGAAGCGGCAGCGGTCGACGGTGCAGCTGTCGGTGGCGTCGGCGAAGTCGATGGCCGTCGCCCCTAACCGTCGGAACGTGCAGCCGGTGAACGCCACGTTGCAGCTTTGGCTGATGTTCACAGCGGCCACAGGACGCTCTATCCATGCCTGGTTCTCAAGTGTCGCGTCCCATGGCAGTCCCTCGTGGTCTTTCAGCTTGTAGGCGTCGATGAGGGGCATCCCTCCCTGCAGCGTCACGTGACCAAGGTTCAGCGGACGGTTCCAACAGGTGTTCTCGAAGGTGATATTCTCCAATCGCACATGTTCCACGCGATGCCCGTCAACGCCTCCGATGACCACCAGCCGCTCCACGCCCTCGCGCTGCTCGGTGGTGCGCAGCAGGAATGAGCTGTTGCCCTTCTCGCCGCCGATGACAGGCTGTGGCCAGGGGTGGTCGAACTCCAGTCGGCTCTCGGGTTCCATGAATGTGAGCGTCGTCTTTCCGCCGTTCACGGTCATGCCCTTAACCCTCAGTATGGCTATAGCCCACCGCTGGTGCACCACCATCTCAAGCCCGTAGGCGTCCATGCCCCATGGCAGCATCGTCGGCGAGGTGCCTTGCCTGGCGGGCTGGCCGTCCCGGCTGTGCGTGGCACGGTCTCCCCGGCTGCTCTGTTCCAGATGTG
This sequence comes from uncultured Prevotella sp., assembly GCA_905233425.1. GTDB lineage: Bacteria > Bacteroidota > Bacteroidia > Bacteroidales > Bacteroidaceae > Prevotella. Next base: position 88,344 of record CAJOEC010000001.1, read on the forward strand.
CCATGCTGAGGTCATACGTCCCGTCCTGCCACCCCGGCGGTGTGGCTATGGTCATGGTGCGGCTGTCGGCGTCGAAGTCCAGCAGCCGCTCCATTCCCTCGCGTGGCCACAGCTGCAGATGGCGCTGTCGCATGTTGCCGCAGACCACCGCCCCCTCCTCGCCGCGTATGACGGTGGGCGCGTCGGCTGTGCCGCTGTCCTCGGGCCTGATGAACAGCGGCTCGGCCATGTAGTAGCGTCCCGCCTTCATAGTGATGGTCACTCCGCCACGGCAGCGCTCGTCGCCCGTGCGCCGCCATTCGCGCACCTGGCGCACGGCTGAGTGCAGGCTGGCGGCATCGTCGACCACTATCTCGTAAGCGGGTGCCGCCTCGCAAGTCGTGGCTTGCAGCGCGGCACCCGGCAATAGCAACATCAGCGCGACAATAACTGCTGGTTTCTTTACCATGGTCTTAGTATGTCACGCGGGGTTCCAGCTCCTTGGCCTGGTCAATCATCTTCTGCAGTTCGGCCACCACAGGCACACGGCCGCAGATGTGGCGCTCCTCGTTCAGCTCGGCCAGTTTCGGCTGGAGGTTCTCTGCCACACGGTGGCGGAACTCTTTCACGGTGTCCACGCCGCCGGCCTCGAGCAGTTCGGCAAACTGCGGTCCCACACCGTTGATGCGGAACAGGTCGGCATGGTTCGTCCAGCGCAGTATGAGCTTCTCGCTAATGCCTGTGGCCTCGGCCAGCTCCTTGCGGCCCTTGGGGGCAGCGCACTTGTCGAGCAGTTCGCTAACCTTGTTTATTCCTGCTGCAAGCAGCTTCTCGGCGTAGACCTCGCCTACTCCCTCAATGTCGATAATCTTGTAGTCCATAGTAGTTTGTTTTTTAGGGTTAAGTTATTAATAATAGGAATATGTACTAATCTACCCGCAAATTTAGCCCTTTTTCTCCACAACGGCACACAACGAGCCAGTTATTTGTGATAATTTAACGTATTCCCCGAAAGGCCTTCGAGTTCGCGCCGGGCGAACTCAGAGTTCGCACGGCGCGAACTGACAGTTCGCCCGGCGCGAACTCTTAGAGCCTCCGAAGCCCGGATCATGGGGACAGGAACATTGCCCCAAGTCTGGGTCAAGTGCCTGTCCCCATGACCCGGCAATCCTTAGCTTTTAACCATTTTTACGGGTTGTGAGGCAGAAAAAGGACGGAAAAGTTTGGAGGTGTGACAAAAAACAGCTACTTTTGCACAGTAATCTATCGAGATATGACAAGAATGAAGAACATACTCCTTTTTCTGTCTTTTCTTCTGGGCGTGCACGTGACCCACGCCCAGAACGGACAGGTGGCCACAGAGGGCGCCTGGTGCTGGTTTGCCGACCCACGGGCACTTCACTATGAGAATGACGGGGGCAGCATAAACGCCACGTACATTGGATATATCGACGTGCATGGCAACGTGAAGGCCACGCAATACGACTGGCTGACGAAGCGGAAGACCGACGTGCTGGTGCGCTCGTTCTTCCAGCCCGACGACCACAACAACCCGACGTTCCTGGTGCTCCCCGACGAGCGCGTGATGATATTCTACACACGCCACACCGACGAACCGTGCATCTGGTACCGCATATCTGTCAAGCCGGGCGACATTACCGCATTGGGCGAGGAGAAACGGATAGCCACGGCGAATAACACCACATACCCCTCGCCGTTCATACTCAGCGACGACCCGCAGCACATCTACCTGTGCTGGCGCGGGATAAACTGGCACCCGACAATAGCCCGCCTTACCATGCCCGACACCAACGACGACTGCCAGATAGACTACGGCCCGTACCAGATGGTGCAGTCGACAGGGGCACGGCCTTACGCCAAGTATGCCAGCAATGGCAAGGACAGGATTTACATGGCCTACACGACTGGGCACCCCGACAACGAACAGCCCAACTGGCTATACTTCAACGTGATAGACATAAACAGCGGGAACGGGCCTCTGCTACGCGACCTCAACGGCCGACAGCTGTGCGTCATCGGCGACGGGCCGTTCCGAGTGAGCAAGACCGAGGAATATGCCGCCGAACATCCCGCCACAATCATCGACCGCACGCCACAAGTGCGCAACTGGGTGTGGCAGATAGATGTTTCAGCCGGGCATCCCGTGGTGGCATACACGCATATCGACGACGCGAAAACCTCGCACGAATACTGGTACGCACGTTGGACGGGCGCGACATGGGAGAAGACTTTCATATCACCCGCCGGACACGCCTTCCACCAAAACTGGGACAAAACTGAGCGTTGCTACAGCGGCGGCATGGCCATCGACCCTGCCGACACGCATCAGTTGTACCTCTCTATTCCCACGAAGGACGGAGCCTTTGACCGCGACGGCACTTACGAGATATGGCGCTACACCCTCGCCGACAACGGTACTGTCAGCAGCATGGAGCAAGTGACTCACGGCTCGGCGAAAGGCAACGCCCGGCCTTACGTCGTCCCCGGCTCGGAAAAGTCGGACATACGACTACTGTGGATGCAGGGCGACTACTTCTACTGGATGGTGAACAAATGGTATCCACAGGGCTATCCCACCGCCATCATGAGCGACCACGACTGGAAGGGGACGACATTGGCTGAGGCCTCGACAAGCCTCTACCAAGGGGAAGCGCAGAAAGCATTCACCATCACCCTGCCCGACGGCCAAAGCCTCCACTACAGCGTCAACCCCAACGACCTGCGCCCCGAAATCAATATCGGCAGCAAGACGTATCGTTTCCAGAACCGTATGCTGACAAGCGACAACTGGGCGCTACACAGCACGGGAACCAACGGCGACAGCCATCCCACGGAGCCGACAGCGGCCAGCCTGAAGCTGACATACGACGGAAAGCGGATCATCGTCTTCCGCGACGGGTTCGTTGACCAGGTCGTAGAAATGGAAAGTGAATAGTGGTGACAAATCGTAAATCGTAAATTCGTAAATCGTAAATAGCAATGGTTTATTCAATAGAAAAAGTGGCGACGTTGATAGGCGCCCGCCGCTATGGCAACAGCGACACCACCGTGGGATGGCTTCTCACCGACAGCCGCTCACTGTGTTTCCCCGAACAGACACTCTTCTTCGCACTCCGCACCAAGCGCAACGACGGCCACCGCTACATCGACGAGCTGTACCGCCGTGGTGTGCGCTCATTCGTGGTTGAGGTGGTGCCCGACAACTATCCGAGTGTCTACCCGCAAGCCAATTTCCTGCGCGTGCCCTCATCGATAGCCGCGCTGCAGCGTCTGGCCGAGCGCCACCGCGACGAGTTCGACATCCCCGTTGTGGGCATCACCGGCTCCAACGGCAAGACGTGGGTGAAAGAATGGCTCTACCAGATTCTTTCGGGCGTAAACACCCAGCACTCAACACTCAACCCTCAACCCTCAACACTCAACACTCAACCCTCAACCCTCAATGTCACCCGCTCGCCACGGTCGTACAACTCGCAGATTGGCGTGCCCCTGTCCGTGTGGCTCCTCAACGAGCAGACGCAGGTGGCGCTTTTCGAGGCCGGCATCAGCGAGCCTGGCGAAATGCTTCCACTTAGCGACATCATTCAGCCTACCATCGGCGTGTTCACATCGTTGGGGACGGCACATCAGGAGAATTTCCGCACTATGGAGGAGAAATGCCTTGAGAAGATGCAGCTCTTCCACGGCACCAAGGCCATTGTCTATCCCACCGACGACGACACCGTCTCTCGCTGCATACGCCGCAGCGGATACCAGGGAGAGCGAATAGGATGGAGCCGATACGACAGCAAAGCCCCGTTCTTCGTGGAAAGCATCTCAACCCCCACCCCCTCAACACTCAACACTCAAATCACATATATATATAAAGGAACGCGAGGGACCTACTCCATCCCCTTCGACGACGAGGCTTCCATAGAGAACAGCATCACCTGTGCCGCCACGGCCCTCATTCTCGGCATCGACGCGCAACAGCTCGCAGCTGCCATGGAGGCCCTGGAGCCGATAGCCATGCGCTTGGAGGTGAAGCAAGGGCAGCGGGGGCTGACACTCATCAACGACTCGTACAACAACGACCTGCAGTCGCTCGACATCGCCCTTGACATCATGGCACGAAGGGGGGGCAAAAAGACTCTGATCCTCAGCGACATCTACCAGAGCGGGGAACAGCCGCAGGAACTCTACCGGCAGGTGGCCGACCTCGTGGCAAAGCGTGGAGTGGAAAAGCTCATCGGCATAGGCCCGGAAATATCGGCACATGCCGACATCTTCAACTCACAACTCTCAACGCTCAACTCTCAACACTCAACTCTCAACACTCAACACTCAACTCTCAACACTCAACTCTCAACGCTCAACACTCAACTCACATGGTTCTTCCCCAATGTGACGCTGTTCATGCAGAGCGACATATTCCACCAGCTGCGCGACGAGGTGGTGCTGCTCAAGGGAGCACGCCGCTTCGGCTTCGAGCGCATCTGCGAGGAGCTGGAGCAGAAAGTCCATGAGACAATCCTCGAGGTCGACCTCAACGCTGTGGTCGCCAACCTGAACCACTACCGCTCGCTGCTGCGACCAGAGACGAAGATGGTGTGCATGATAAAGGCCGACGCCTACGGTGCCGGAGCCATCGAGATAGCCAAGACTCTGCAGGAGCACCGCGTGGACTACCTTGCCGTGGCCGTCGCCGACGAGGGCGTGGAGCTGCGCAAGGCAGGCATCACGCAGAACATCATCGTCATGAACCCCGAAATGTCGTCGTTCAAGACGCTCTTCGACTACGGTCTGGAACCGGAGGTCTACAGTTTCCGACTGATGGACGCTCTCATAAAGGCAGCACGCTCGCAGGGCATCACCGGCTGGCCTGTGCACATCAAGCTCGACACCGGGATGCACAGACTGGGGTTCAATGTTCAGAGTTCAGAGTTTAGCGACAATCCTTCAGCAAACAATAGTCACTCAACCCTCAACCCTGAACTCTCAACACTCAACCCTGAACTCTCAACACTCAACCCTGAACTCTCAACACTCAACCCTGAACTCTCAACCCTCAACCCTGAACTCTCAACCCTCATCTCCCGTCTCACCCACCAGCAGGCCATCATCCCGCGCTCGGTGTTCACCCATTTCGTGGGCAGCGACAGCACCGACTTCGACGCTTTCTCAGCCCGCCAGTTCCAGCTCTTCGACGAGGCCAGCCGAAAGCTGCAGGCCGCCTTCAGCCACAAAATCCTGCGCCACATCGACAACTCCGCCGGCATAGAGCACTTCCCCGAGCGACAGCTCGACATGTGCCGATTAGGCATCGGCCTCTACGGCATTCCCGCTTCATCCCCCAACGCCGCCACCCCCGTAGGGACGCGACGTGTCGCGTCCGCCACCGCCACCGTGCCCAGCGCGTTAGCGTCGGGTCGTTCCAGCCTCCTCACCCCCGTCTCTTCCCTTTTCACCACCATCCTCCAGCTCCGCCATGTCCCCAAGGAGGACACCGTTGGCTACAGCAGGAAGGGCACCCTTACCCGCGACAGCATCATCGCCGCCATCCCCATAGGCTATGCCGACGGCCTGGACCGCCGGTTGGGCAACCGCAAGGGCTACTGCTTGGTGAACGGCCAGCGGGCGGAGTACGTAGGCAACATTTGCATGGACGTGGCTCTCGTAGACGTCACCGACATCCCGTGCCAGGAAGGCGACCGCGTGGAGATCTTCGGCCGCAACCTGCCCGTCACCGTCCTCAGCGATGCCATGCAGACCATCCCCTACGAGGTGCTCACCTCCGTCTCCAACCGGGTGAAACGAATCTATTTCCAAGACTAACAACAACAGCCACCTATTTCCAAGACTAACAACAACAGCCACCGTGCCCGGCGCGTTAGCGTCGGGAGACCCCTACACTATGAACTACAAACTTATCGCCGGCCCCTGCGTCATCGAGAGTGCCGAACTGCTCGACACCGTGGCCGCCCGCTTAGTGGAAATCAACCGCCACTTGGGCACCGACATCATCTTCAAGGCCTCGTTCGACAAGGCCAACCGCACGTCCATCCACTCCTTCCGCGGCCCCGGCCTGGAGCGCGGTCTGCAAATGCTCGCCGACGTGAAGAACCGCTACGGCCTTCGTCTGCTCACCGACATCCACGAGGCATGGCAGGCCGAGCCTGTAGGGCAGGTCGTCGACGTCATCCAGATTCCCGCCTTTCTCTGCCGTCAGACCGACCTCCTCGTTGCCGCCGCACGCACAGGCCGCACGGTGAACATCAAGAAGGCGCAGTTCCTCTCAGGCCGCGACATGCGCTACCCCTTGGAGAAAGCCCGCGAGGCCGGAGCCAAGGAGGTATGGCTCACCGAGCGCGGCAACATGATGGGCTACGGCAACCTCGTCGTCGACTTCCGCAACATCACCGACATGCTCGAACTCTTCACTTCCTCTTCCCTGCCGCACAACGGCTGCGTCATCATGGACTGCACCCACAGCGTGCAGCGCCCCGACTCTGCTGGTGGCAAGACCGGCGGCGACCGCCGCTTCGTCCCCGCCATGGCCTTAGCCGCCAAGGCCTTCGGTGCCACCGGCTTCTTCTTCGAGGTGCACCCCGACCCCGACCGCGGCCTCAGCGATGCCGCCAACATGCTGCCCCTCGACCAGCTGGAGCCGCTGATTCGGAGGCTATTGGACTGACCCTGTCATATTCGTATGGTGGAATGAATAACTGGCGAAAATCTGGTCGTATCACAAGAAAATTATACTTTTAACACCAATAACGCACGCTATTCCAAAAATAATGCTTATCTTTGCAGCCGAAAGGCTGCGAAACGCAGCGACACCTAAAGCTTATTAGTTAATCTTTCAATATTCACATTACTTAAACACAAAAAGCATGAAAAAGAATTTGTTTTTATTGATCTTGGCTCTATTTGCCATCGTTCCAGCAAGTGCCCAGGGCATTTTCTTCGGAGTCAAGGGCGGTGTTAACAACACCCGCTTAGGTGTAGATTGCGAAGGTCTCAATACCAAGAGTGGCTACGGATGGTTCGTCGGCCCGACGCTGAAAATCGACATCCTGCCGTTCCTCGGAGTACAAGGTTCTGTGTTCTACAGCCAGAACAACTGCAAGATTGAGGATGAGAAAATCAAGCAGAAGAGCATTCTCGTCCCCATTGATGTACGTTTGAACCTCAAGATCAACGAGGAGGCCGGCCTCTTCCTCTCTACCGGCCCGCAGGTCGGCTTCAATGTCGGCGATGCCGACTACAACATTTTCGGCAGCAACAGTAGCGAGGCCAAGGAGAACATCAAGAGCACGTTCCAGCTCAGCAAGTCAACATTCAACTGGAACTTCGGTGCCGGCGTCTCGCTCACCAAAAACATAGAGCTTGGCATCATCTACAGCCTCGGCCTTGGAAAGACCGGCGAACTGGAGCACCTTACCAAGGAAGACAAGCCAAAGTCGAGGGGATGGGCTGCCTCGGCAACTCTGTACTTCTAAACAATAGAGCCATTCCTCTCATTCATTTGTAGGGGCTGGTTCACAAGTCAGCCCCTGTATTTTTTCTATTATGAAAAACTATACGAAATGGATGCTTGCCGCCATCCTTATCTGCGGCAGCACGACGGCACAGGCCGTCGAGGTATCAGACAGTCTGACGACGGTCTCCAAGTCGAGCCAAACCGTGTTCTACACATTCACCTACCCGTCGGTAAGCGCTACGGGCGAGGAAGTGGTGCTGTCGTCATCGCTCATAGCCTGGATGCCAGAGGAGCCGAATGAGTCAGACAGCATCGAGTCGCTCCACATCTACAGCCACTACACCATCATGGCCGACAAGGAGTGTCCCACGTCGAACCTGAACATCAAGGACCGTGCAATCTTCTCCCTGCTTGTGAAGAACTCGTACGGGTTGGGCCTTGACGATAACCTGAACTTCATAGCCCATAGCGTGGTCATCGCGCCCGACTATGAGGGCTACGGCGAGACCCGCGACAGGGCGCATCCCTACTTGGTGCAGGAGCTGACCGCCCGCCAGGTGATGGATGCCGTGGATTACGGACTGAAACTCTACCGAAAGCATGTCAACGACAAGCAGGCACTCGAGTTCAAGAGCACATGGCGGTCGTTTGGCTTCGGATTCTCTCAGGGTGGCGCCGTGGCTCTGGCCGTGCAGCGGTATATGGAACGTGAAGGACTGGACGAGACGCTGCGCTACCGTGGAACAATCTGTGGCGACGGCCCCTACGACCTCATCGCCACCATGCGCTACTACATGGAGGACGACGGCAACAGCTACGGCCAGGAGACCGACCACCGCAAGGGGATTAGCACCATGCCGATGGTGATACCGATGATTGTCAAGGGCATGCTGGACACCCACCCCGACATGAAAGGCCACCGCTTGGAGGACTACCTATCGCAGCAGTTCCTCGACACGGGCATCATGGAGTGGATAGAGAGCAAGGACTTCGTTATCAACGACATCCACGAGAAATGGTACAACCAGCTGCAGGAGGGTTTTGAGGCCAACGGGCGCAGCTACACCAAGGAGCAGATGGCCGAACTGTTCGAGTCGCCCAAGAAGAACCGAGTGTGGGCACACATAGACAAGCTCTTCGCCCCAGATTTCTACAATTACCTCGCCAATGCCGACAACTTCAACGCTGTGCCCAAGGAGAAGGGTGATGCCTTCAAGGACTTCCACCGTGCCCTGGCCGACAATGGAGTCTGCACAGGATGGGAGCCGAAGCACCGCATACAGTTCGTACACTCGAAGGGCGACATGGTGGTGCCCTTCGCCAACTATCTCTCCTTCCGCGACGCCCACCCCAACGGTGAGGGCACGCTCTACAAGATTGACGACAGCTTAAGCCCCTCCGACCACATAGACGTTGGCACCGTGTTCTTCCTCAATCTCTCCACTACTGGCTCCTACGGAGAGATATTCCAGTGGCTCGACGAGGACGGCAAGGCTTCGGGCATCAAGGACAATAAACGTGAAACGATAAACGACATACATTGGTACACCCTCGATGGCCGTTGCCTCGTCGGCAAGCCCGCCCAGAAGGGTATCTATATTCACCAGGGCAAAAAGCAAATCGTGAAATAAAGAGTTTTTTCCTTTTATTTAATTATGAGAAGAATAACCATATCAATCGTATTCTCCACAAGCGTATTGTTTGTGGCTTGTGGCGGACGTTTTTCGTCCAGTTCAGACAACAGTATAAACCCTCGAGACACGGTTAAGGTGCCAGAATGGTACACCGGCGAGGACAGCATCGCCTATATTGAGAACGCTATACTGCAAAGCCCTATATCGGTCGAAGACCTGCTCGGACTGGCAGAAGTCCATTCCGTGGAAGACCGACTCTTCTACTACAACAACGAGGAGATGGCCAAGGATGATCCCGAATTTGCCGAAGCATACAGGGCTACGCATCGAGACTCAGCGGACTTGCGACTGGCAAACCGCTTCATGCGAATGGCGAACTTGGTGAATATTAATGGTAAGGCCAACGATAAGTTGCAGTGGGCTATAGCCGTCAATGCCATCATCGACACATTCCGTGTGGCTGTTCCGGCTGTTCAAAAGGACTCGGTGATTTATGAGATTCCCCGCGTCGCAGGGAGGTTCTCATCGGAGACACAAAGTGAGATGAACTTCCAGTGTTATGTCGACGCGACGGTGGACTACTACCTGACCATCGAGGCCTACCGCAAATGGATTGAGGCAGTCCCTTCGGACATCAGGCCACTGGTGAAGGAGGAATACGAGGCATGGCATGACCTTCATGATGCGCGTTTCGCCCTATGGACCGACGTGTCGTACACGCAGGGATGGTACAGCATGAAGCCGATGGAAATTGAAGGTTACTACGAGAACCTGTCGGAAAACCGCCGGGCGGAACTGGAGATAGAACGCAGCATAATCTTTGGGGCAAAGCCATACCAGCAGAAAGGCACTACCGTGACTGCTAAAGAATGGGATGAATGGATAAGCGAGAATTCCGTACCCGATGATATTGACTACCTGAATGAAATGGATCATGCCGACCTGATTCCCAGCGACAGCCTCGTCACCGACCGCGTGAATACGCTGAAGTCCACATTCTCACGATGGCTGAAGGCCAGGCAGACCCTTGCTGCCGCACTCCCGAAAGAGCAGGGCGACTCATACGACAACCTGACTGCGGACATACACAGCCGCATGATCGGCAAACTCGAAAACATTATCCCATACGAGATTTACTAATGAACTTTAACGCGGGTCATGGGGACAGGAACATTGACCCAAGTCTGGGTCAAGTGCCTGTCCCCATGACCCGCCCATGCCCCGCGCTGGAGGCCGCTGAAATTTTAATATTACGAATTGCAGAGAAATGACTACCCGCGACTACGGAATACAAGCTATAAAAGACGAGGCCGAAGCCTTGCTCGACCTCATACCAAAGATGGATGAATCATTTGACCGCGCTGTGGACCTCATGCTCCATTGCCGTGGTAAAATCATTGTTACTGGCGTGGGCAAGAGCGGACACATTGGCGCGAAGATTGCCGCCACGTTGTCGTCAACAGGCACTCCGTCGTTCTTCGTCAACCCCCTTGACGCCTATCACGGCGACCTCGGCGTGATTACGCCCGACGACGTGGTGGTCGCGCTGTCGAACTCAGGCCAGACCGATGAGCTGCTGCGCTTTATCCCCATTGTGCTCCAACAGAAGATACCCATAATTGCCCTTAGTGGAAACCCGCAGTCGCTGCTGGCAAAATATGCCACGTGCCACATCAATGTGGGGGTGAGCCGCGAGGCGTGCCCGCTGAACCTCGCCCCCACCAGCTCCACGACGGCAGCACTGGCCATGGGCGACGCACTGGCCATAGCGCTGATGCGGCTGCGGCATTTCGAACCGCAGGACTTCGCCCACTACCATCCAGGCGGAGAACTGGGACGGCGGCTGCTCACCACGGCGCAGGACGTGATGCACAGGGACAATCTTCCTGTCATATCACCACAGATGCACCTCGGCGAAGCAATCATTCTCGTGAGCAAAGGCAAACTCGGACTGGGAGTGGCTACCGAACAGGAGCGCATCGTCGGACTGATCACCGACGGCGACATACGCCGCGCCATGGAGCGCTGGCAGGCAAAGTTCTTCGACCATACCGTCAGCGACATCATGACACGTGAGCCGAAGACCGTCGCCCCTGAAACGAAAATCACGGAGATACAGCAGATACAACAGCGATACAAGATACATTCGTTGCTTGTGGTCGACGGCGACCGCCACTTGCTCGGCGTTGTAGACCACTATTCGTGCATGGGGATATAAAAAGTGGTTAGAGAGTGCTCTTGTACCACTCGAAGAGCCGGCCTACGCCCTCTTCCAGCTCCACTTTGTGCGTCCATCCCAGACTGTGCAGCTTCTCCACGTCAATGAGCTTGCGCATGGTGCCATCGGGCTTCGTGGCGTCGAATTCTATTGTCCCCTCGAAACCAGTTGCCTTTGCCACTAATTGCGACAGTTCGCGGATGGTCAGTTCCTTGCCAGTGCCAACGTTGATGTGGCAGTTGCGTATCTCTCCCAGCTTGGGCAGTGCACCGCCACGACCCTCCGAGTGGTTGCGGTCGACGGCCCCGTCGGTGGAGGCTCCGTAGTGTACTGAAGAATATTTCTCTATGCCGATGATGTCCTTGAAGTCGACATTGAGCAGCACGTGTACCGAGGCATCGGCCATGTCCTCGCTCCACAAGAACTCGCGCAGCGGAGTGCCAGTGCCCCAGAGCACCACCTTATTATTATATATGCCGTATTTCCCCAGCACGTCAATAATGTCGCTGCTCTGCGACGACCCGTCCACGCCCTCCACCGGCCGTTTGTTGAGGTCGGTGCGTATGGTGTCCCACTGCCCTTCGTGCAGCAGACGCGAGAGGTAGACCTTGCGCATCATGGCGGGCATGACATGTGAGTTCTCCAGATGGAAGTTGTCGCCTGGGCCGTAGAGGTTGGTGGGCATGACGGCGATATAGTTGGTGCCGTACTGCAGGTTATACGACTCGCACATCTTCAGTCCGGCAATCTTTGCGATGGCATACTCCTCGTTGGTGTATTCCAGTGGAGATGTCAGCAGACAGTCCTCCTTCATGGGCTGTGGCGCGTTCTTGGGATAAATGCATGTGCTTCCGAGGAAGAGCAGCTTCTTCACCCCGTGGCGGTAGCTCTCGCCAATGACGTTGCACTGCATGAGCATGTTCTGCATGATAAAGTCGGCGCGGTAGAGCGAGTTGGCCATGATGCCGCCCACGAAAGCCGCTGCCAGCACCACGCCGTCGGGGCGTTCCTGGTCGAAAAAGTCCTTCACTGCCTGCTGGTTCGTCAGGTCGAGTTCACTGTGCGTGCGCCCCACGAGGTTCGTGTAGCCACGCATCTTCAGGTTGTTCCATATTGCCGAGCCCACGAGTCCGCGGTGTCCGGCAACGTAAATTTTCGAGTCTTTGCTTAGTGTCATAATTGTTTGTTCTGCTTGTACGCTGCAAAAATACAGCTTTTTCCCGAAACAGCCAAACATTTGCAGGAAAAACTACAGACAAGCCCCCGAAAGACCGAAAAAGTTCGCGCCGGGCGAACTCGGTGTTCGCACGGCGCGAACTGACAGTCCGCCCAGCGCGAACTGGAAGTCCGCGCCGGGCGGACTTTTTGGCATGTCGGAGACGATTTTGACAGAGACACGGGCAGAGGCTGACATTGCCCCTGGCTGGACATCGGGCTGGCCCGTGGCCTACCCCTACAGAAAACCAAGGTGCAAAAATAATAAAAAAGCGATACGGCCAAAGGTTTTCGGGAAAACTTTGGAAAACTTTTGGCTGTTCGGCGGAAAATGCTTAATTTTGCAGCTGTATTCAATTTAAAATCGTAAATACAAAGATTGGTATATGGCAGAGAAGAGGGGATATGGCGTAGGTCTGCAGACATTTGCAGACATGATAAAGCGAAAGGCAGTCTATGTAGACAAGACAGCGTTTGTGTATAAGATGGCACATAGTACGGGTAAGAACTTCTTCCTGAGCCGTCCCCGGCGGTTTGGCAAGTCGTTGCTGGTGACCACGCTGCAGGCTTATTTCGAGGGGCGCAGGGAGCTATTCAAGGGGCTGGCAATTGAGAAGTTGGAGACGGAGTGGACGCAGTACCCCGTGATTCACCTTGATCTGTCGAATGGTAAGTACTACGAGGAGACAAGCGTGGACAAGATTTGTGGCGGATTGTTAAAGTGGTATGAGAGGGATTACAGCCTTCATCCGAAAGAAGATGACAGTCTGAGTGACCGTTTTACCGCCATCATCAAGGCTGCATACGAAAAGACACAGCGTGAGGTGGTGATTCTCATCGACGAGTACGACGCGCCGATGCTCGACAGCATCCACGACCCGAAGCTGCAAGACCACCTGCGACAACGCGTCCGCGACCTGTTCTCGCCGCTGAAGGCACAGGAGCAGTACCTGAAGTTCGTGTTCCTCACAGGTATCTCAAAGTTCTCGCAACTGAGCGTGTTCAGTGAGCTGAACAACCTGAACATCCTGACCTTCGACCCGGAGTATGAGGGTGTCTGCGGCATCACCGAGGAGGAACTCTTCACACAGCTGAAGCCCGACATCGAGTGGCTGACGGAGGCCATGAGCCGCCGTGTACACCGCACCTTTACCTACGAAGACACGGTAGCCAAGCTGAAGCACATGTACGACGGCTATCATTTCACCGACATGATGACCGATATCTACAACCCGTGGAGCCTGATTTATTCATTTGAGAAAGGCTGGATAGACAACTACTGGTTCGGCACCGGCACACCCTCGTCGCTCATCAATCTGCTTCGCGTGAAACAGCTCGTCATACCCGACCTTGAAGGCTTTGAGGCCGACAAGGAGACTTTCGACGCACCCACGGAACGCATTTCCGACCCTGTGCCAGTGCTTTTCCAGAGCGGCTACCTCACCATCAAGGGCTATGACTACGAGGACAACACCTTCACGCTCGGTTTCCCCAATGAGGAGGTTTATCGGGGCTTTTCCAAGTCGCTCTACAATTATTATTGCGAAGAATACGTCGGCAGCCGTAATCAGATGAACAACGTATTCCGCGACCTGCGCCGAAAGAGAATCACCTTTGAGCAGTTCCTTGAGAGTGTGCGGAAATGGTATGCAGGAATCCCTTATTCAATTACTGACAAGAACCAGAACGAGCAGTTCTACCAGGCACTGTTCTATTCGCTGATGGTCGGAGTGGGTGCTGATGTCAGTGCTGAGGAGCAGACCAGCGACGGGCGTATGGACATCGCATTGAAACTGGCCGATGCCATCTACATTCTGGAGTTCAAGTATGGCAAGACCGCCGTAGGGGCAGACCCCGTGCCAGCCCGCACAGGCCCCGTGCCAGCCCTCAAAGCCACGGAGCAGATCATCGCAAAGGACTATGCCGTGCGCTTCGCCGCCGACGCCCGCCCCGTCTGGGCGGTGGGTCTGAACATCAGCGCGGACTGTCGCACCATCGAGAGCTTCGAAGTGGTGAAAGTGAAATAAAAAGCGCCCAAAACGCTGTTTTCGCACACAACGAATTGACTTTAGTCAAGAAGAGCGCATTTTTATGCACAATATTTCGGCTAAGTATTGCGGGAATGAAAAAATCGCCGTACCTTTGCACCGTCAAACAGACAAAGTGAGTACCGCAAGGGGCGGGAAAGCAAGCTCAGAAAGATTGTTTTAGGTTAGTAGTAATATTTATAGTTTTAGGTTTTTAGTTATTGGTAAAGAAAGTTTTCAACTGCGGATAACAGGTGGTCGCTGTGAAGCTCCCATTTAAACTTTCGAATTTTTAGTCCTACGTGGACTGAGAATTCTTTTAAGAGAAAAAGGATTTTTAGTTAAACATAGGCTTGTTCCGCTGTAGCTCGAGAGAGTTGCAGCGGACTTTTTTATGTAAAAATTTTGCTGGTTGGAAAAAAAGCAGTAACTTTGCACGGAATTTGCGCTTATGAGACTCATTGAGTTGGGTTTTTTAAGTCAAGAGTAAAGAATTAACGAGCAAAAATGGTACACAAAATAAAGAAACTGAAGAAGATACGAATACACCGTGAGGGAACCAACGAACTGCTATACAGCCTTATTGCCATAGTTGCCGTAGGCATGGCACTATGGCGCTGGTTTGACACTCCCATCCCATTTGTCCTTTTCGCCATAGTGTTTGGCGCTGCCTGGCTTTTGATGCTTAATTTCTACCGCTGCCCCATACGCTATTTCAATGGTGACACGGAGAAAATCGTGGTGGCCCCTGCCGATGGCAAGATTGTCGTTATCGAGGAGACTGAGGAGGATGACTATTTCCACGACCGTCGGCTGCTGATAAGCATCTTCATGAGTCCGCTGAATGTCCATGCCAACTGGTTCCCGGTCGACGGGCGGGTGAAATTCGTGAAGCATTTCGACGGCAACTACCACAAGGCATGGCTGCCAAAGGCCAGCGAGGAGAACGAGCGTGCCGACATAATGATTGAGACACCCGGCGGGCAGGAGGTTCTGGTGAGGCAGATTGCCGGAGCCATGGCACGCCGCATTGTGACATACGCCAAGGATCAGGAAGAATGCTTCATCGACGAACACTTGGGGTTCATAAAACTGGGTTCGAGGGTCGATGTCTATCTGCCATTAGACACCGAGCCGGCAGTGAGGATGGGGCAGCCCACGACGGGCGACCAGACGGTCATTGCAAGGTTAAAGTGATGAGTGAAAAGTGAAGAATTTGCTACCGCGCATAATATGAAGAAGCATATCCCAAATATGATAACTTGTTGCAACCTCATTTCCGGTTGCATTGCCACGTGGTTTGCCTTCGACGGCCGCTACCATGAGGCACTGTTGTTTATCATCATCGGAGCGGTGTTCGACTTCTTCGACGGCATGACGGCGCGCCTGCTCCACGTGTCGTCGCCCATCGGCAAGGAGCTTGACTCGCTGGCCGACGTCATCACATTCGGCTTCGCCCCCTCGGCCATGGTGTTCAGTTTCCTTTGCTCGTTCCATATCCACGTGTTTGTTGTACCGTTCCTGGCTTTTGTCATGGCAGCCTTCTCGGCACTACGCTTGGCAAAGTTCAATCTCGACGAGCGTCAGGCCTTGGGGTTCATCGGACTGCCAACGCCGGCAAACGCCCTGTTCTGGGGGGCGCTGATAACAGGTGTGAACTTTCAGAGGTTTTTCGAGCCATACCAGCTTCCCACATATTATATATATATAGCACTGGTGCTGCTGGCTCTGAGCTGCTGGCTATTAGTGAGCGAAATACCGATGTTCGCGCTGAAGTTCAAGACATGGGGCTGGCGCGGCAACGAGGTGAAATACATATTCCTGATCACTTGTATTCCGCTACTGCTCCTGCTGGGCACCATGGGTCTGGCGGCCATCATAGCCTGGTACGTGGTGCTGTCGGTGTTTACAGTTAAAAAAGCTGAGAGTTGAGTGTTGAGAGTTGAGTGTTGAGTGTTGAGTGTTGAGTGTTGAGTGTTGAGAGTTAAGAGTTAGGCACATGAAATACTTTTTGGCATTTTTCATAGTATTGCTGCTTTTTGTCACCATCGGGATGTTGGTGGGGTTTTACTATGTGCGCAAGGGCATACGCTATTTCCGCCGTTTCAGCAACGACAGCCTGAGCGATGAGGAGTTTGAGCGCATGGCAAACAAATACTACCGCGATCAAGACGATGACAGCGAGCAATTCGACAAGGACTACTTCAAGGGCAAAGGATGGCAGCAACGTCAGGATAGACAGCAAGATGCACACCGACGACGCACCACACAGGGACCCGGCGGCATCACCATCGAGGACCGCCGCTCTCCAAGCCAGGCTAACAAGAAAATTTTCACCCGCGACGAGGGCGAATACGTTGAATTCACTGAAAGCTGAAACGAAAAAACGAAAATAATGAGCATCAACCTGAAAAGGATATTTCTTTTGGCAGCCATAGTGCTGCTGCATACGACCCTGCGTGCAGACAACGTGTTCAAGACCCTTGACGCACGCGACGGTCTCACGTCGAGCCAGGTGAACTGCATACTGAAGGACTCGCGTGGCTTTGTCTGGTTTGGCACTCCCGCCGGCCTCTACCGCTACGATGGCTACACCTTCCGCCATTTCCAGTGCGACTCACAGGACGGCTCGTCGCTGCCCGACAGCTACATTGAGAGCGTACAGGAAGCGCTCAACGGCAAGCTGTGGGTGAAGACAACGGCCGGATATTGCATCTACGACCCACTGTATGAGAGCTTCGAGCGCGACATGCGCCAGTTCTTCAACCGCCTTGGCATAAAGGAGGTGCCGCAGACCATCTACATCGACAGGTTCAAGAACCTGTGGGGTGTCATTGCCGGGAAGGGCGTGGTGTGCTACAACCTGCAGCAGCAACTCCAATATATGTTCCAGATAACCGACGACTTGCGAGGTCTGCCGTCGGGGACTATCTGCTCCATCAGCGAATGCCGCGACGGCACACTTCTCGTCTACGACGACGGAACCATTGTTTGCTGCAAGGTGGTGAACGAGGAGCAAGTGCTCTGGCGCACAGACTATGTGGCAAAGCAGAAACTGCGCAAGACAAAGACCCTCAAGGCCTTCGCCGACCAGCAGGACAACATCTGGCTCTACGGCCAGGGCACACTTTTCATGTACAACAAACGGTCGAACACATGGGACACCACTCGGGGAACACAGCTCAACATGACGGGGACGGGTGTCGACTACGCTGTCAATTCAATGGGCGGCGACCGCAACGGCAACGTGTGGATTGGTACGTCGAGAGGAGGACTGGTGCGCATGAACGTGAACACGCTCGAAATGGAACCCGTGAAAATGAAGAGCATGAGCATCCTGAGCCGACTGGAGAGGAACACCGGCATACGCAGCATCTACATCGACGACAGCGACCTGCTGTGGGTGGGAACGGCAAAGGCCGGAGTGGCCTATTTCGGCAACAACATCTACAAGTTTGAGGCCAGCATCATGGGCGACATAACGGCCATGTGCCAGGACGGCGAGGGAAACATGTGGTATGGCACCAGCGACAACGGTATCATAGGCTACGATGGCCCCTTGGCCAGCGTGAAAGTGTCGGCACTGGCAAGCACCTCCGACGGAAGCCTGTGGGTGGGGTCACCCCAAAACGGACTGACACGAATAGTCAACGGGCAGACAATGTTCTACTCAGTGACAAGAGACAGCACGCATCGCACCATGATCGACGACCACATCAACGCCATGACATGCGACAACCAGGGGAACCTATGGATTGCAACAGAGGGGGGACTGCAGATATACAACCCGAAGATGAACCAGTTCTCGAACTACACCAAGGAGCTGGGAAAGATTAAGACCAACAACATCACGTCGCTATACTACTCAAGGGGAAACCGAATGCTCCTCGGCACGTCGGAAGGGCTGATAATAATGACCATCTCAACCGGCGACATGAAGCACCTCACGGGAAACTTCAGGAACCTGGAGAAATTCACCAACAACTACGTCACCCAGGTGTATGAAGACTCACGCGGACTGATATGGGTGGGAACACGCGAGGGCGTGAACGTGCTCAATCCCGATAACGACAAGCTGGACCACATAACCGAGAAAAGCTATGGGCTGTGCAACAACAACATCTGCGGCATAGCGGAGGACGTGAGCCACAATATATGGATAACGACGAGCAACGGAGTGACACGTATCGTTGCCCAGCGCAACCATGAAGACGGGACGTTCAACTACGGTCTGTACAATTATAATGTGCGCGACGGACTGCAGAGCGACGAGTTCAACCCCGGGGCAATAATGACAAAGAGCAACGGAAGTGTCATCATGGGCGGCATAAACGGAATCAACTGGGTCAGGCCGAAAACACAGGACGAGCGGGAGGCTCTGCCATCGGTGATCCTTACGGAGCTGCTCATTGGCGAAGAGGAAATCCATGTCGGACAGAGCTACGACGGGAATGTGCCCCTGCCAATGGCACTGAACGAGATAAACCGCATAAAGCTGAACAGCGATCAGAACACATTCACCATAAAGTTTGCGGCAGGAAGCTACAACCAGAGCGAGCGACTGCAGTTCGTCTACATGATGGAGGGACACGGCGACAAGGCATGGTACGACGGCGACGCAATGAAGCACGGGGTGACATTTGAGGACCTCTCCTTCGGCACATACAAACTCCACGTGAAGGCCATCAGCGCGGAGAGGAAGAACAGCGACAAGGAGCGCGTGATAGAGATTAAGATAGAACGCCCACTGTACCTGGAGTATTGGATGCTCGTCATCTACGCATTGATTATCGCCGTGGCCATATACATGTGGAAGCAGGGCATCGACCATCTGCGGAGGCTGTGGAAACGCAAGAAGGCCATTTTAGGGGAACTCGTCAGGCAGCGTGAGGAGATAAAGGCGGCCAGCGACGAACTGAGACAGCCGATGTCGAGAATGACATCGATAATCATGAACCTCGCCGAGAAAGACTCCTCGCTCGAGGAACGCGAGCAGCTCAACGCCCTCCACTCGCAGATGCTACAGCTCATAACACGTGTCAGCGACATGCAGACGGCTCTCGAGCATCCCGAGGAAAGGGCACAGCAGACTGTGAGAAGAAACTACATGCTGGAAGGACAAGGCGAGATGAACATGCCTGTCGTAGCCGACGACGAGCTGACTTCGGAGATAAAACCCATCGACGGAGAGTCGCCGACGGCAAGGTTCAGCATCGTCTTCATCGACAGCAACACGGAGTTCGTCAAGTTTGTCAGCTCAAGGCTGAAATACATCTACGATTTCCACCCATACAACGACATACACAAGGCTGCAACAGACATCGAGACAATGATTCCCGACATCGTGGTGTGCAAGCAGGACATGGACGGGATGACGGGCAGTGAGCTGTGCAAGAACATAAAGCTCCACCCAAAACTCAACAAGATAAAGTTCGTGCTGATGACCGACAGCCGGCTCAGCGCAAAGGATATGCTCGACAGGGGCATCGCAATGAGCGCCGACGACTATCTGGCCAAGCCGTTCAACCTCCAGGAAGTAATCATGCGGTTCAACAATCTGCTCGGCGTAGGCCCGATAGAGATTGACAGCAGGCTCATAGCGGGGGCAGAGACACGTATGCTCGAAGACCGCAACTCCAGCATGACAACGGCATCGGAGAGCAACCCCTCGGCATTAGCAGGAAGCAACTACACCGTAGTCGAAGACGAGCAGATAAACGCCGTCACCATCGTGCCACTGAAAAGCAACGGCAGTAAGGCCATCGACAAGAACGTCAATTTTGCCGATGAAGACGAGATACGCGAGAAATACAGCATGGCCGACACCATTGACCGGCAGCTGCTCGACAGCATTGAGCAGTATGTGCAGCAGAACATGAGCCGCGGCACCATCAACCTCGAGGAGATGGCACAGGCAATGGGCATGGCTATGAAGCCTTTCTTCCAGAAAGTGCGCGACATCACGGGGAAAACGCCAGCCGAGGTAGTCCGCGACATACGCCTGCGCCACGCCTGCATACTCCTGCAGCGCACCGACCTCAACATGAGCGTCCTGGCAAACAACGTGGGGTTTGCGACGGGCGAGCATTTCATATCACTCTTCAAGGACCGTTTCGGCATGTCGCCATCGGAATACAGGCTGAGATACAGGAAATGATACCGTTTTTTCCCCCAGTAGGAACGCGACGTGTCGCGTCCGAGTCCTCCCGCCCGAATCGTTCCGCAGTAGGGACGCGACGTGTCGCGTCCGTAGCAGGTCGCGCAGCGCGGTTCTCCCGCGCTGTAGGTCAAAAGTGTGTGCTGACAATGGTTTTCACCATTCACTTTTCCATTGGCACAGCCCAGCCCTCCGACTCCGTAATCATACAGAAGCTCACCGACTTCGGCATCGAGTTCACCTCCGGCAACAGCGTGGAGCTGCTCATGTCGGGACAGGCGAAGTTCGACCGCATGTTTGCCGACATACGCCAGGCACGCCACAGCGTCAACTTGGAGTATTTCAATTTCCGCAACGACAGCATAGCATCGCTACTCTTTGACATACTGCGCGAGAAACGGCGCGAAGGCGTGGAGGTGAGGGCACTCTTCGACGGATTCGGCAACGACTCGAACAACCAACCGCTCTTGAAAAGCCACATTAAGAGCCTCAGGGCTGACAGCATCGACATCTACGAGTTCGACCCCATACGCTTCCCGTGGGTGAACCACATCTGGCCACGCGACCACCGCAAGATCGTAGTCATCGACGGGCGAATAGCCTACACCGGAGGCATGAACGTGGCCGACTACTACATCAAGGGCACTGAGCAGGTAGGCTCCTGGCGCGACATGCACTGCCGCATGGAGGGACCAGTGGTGGACCAGCTGCAGAGAATCTTCGCCCACATCTGGCAAAAAACCACAGGCGAGGACATCTTCAACACTCAACCCTCAACCCTCAACCCTCAACCCTCAACCCTCAACAGCCACAGTGCCCGAAGCGTCAGCTTCGGGACCCCTCAACCCTCAACCCTCAACTATCAACCCCAACCATCTCTCGTGGGCATCGTGAACCGTGAGCCAGGAGCTGTGTACACACAAGACGGGAAACTGCTTGGCAGGAGAAACGCCATGCGCTATTTCTACGTCAATGCCATCGACGCCGCCCGCGACACCATACGCATCATCAACCCCTATTTCACACTCACCCCATCGCTCAACCGTGCCATCAAGCGTGCCATCAAGCGCGGCGTCGTGGTCGAGATACTCCTCTCGGCAAAGAGTGACATACCCCTCACCCCCGACTGCTGCTTCTATAATGCCCACAAGCTGATGAAACGCGGAGCACGCGTGTGGCTCTACCAGCCGGGATTCCACCACTCGAAGATAATGATGGTCGACGGACGATTCTGCACCGTAGGCAGCGCCAACCTCGATGCCCGCGGCATGCGCTTCGACTACGAGGAGAACGCCGTGATTGCCGACAGTGCCATCACCGCCCAGCTCAATCAGATGTTCTGCCGCGACACCCTCGAAAGCGTGTTCCTCACCACCGAGACATGGAACCAGTTCCGCACGCCATGGCAGAAATTCCGAGGATGGTTCGCCCATCTCCTTCGCCCATTCCTGTAAACAATAAACACTCAACAGCCACTGTGTCCGAAGCGTTAGCTTCGTGACCACTCAACACTCAACTCTTCATAATGATACCTAAAATCCTTCATCTGTGCTGGCTCAGCGGCGATGCTTATCCGCCCAAGATAGCCCGATGCATCGACTCATGGAAGAAAATCCTCCCCGACTACGAGATTATGCTGTGGGACACCAAGCGGTTCCCATTGGAACAGTCCCAGTGGGTGCGCGAGGCATTCGAGGCCCGCAAGTATGCCTTTGCCGCCGACTACATCCGCTTCTACGCCCTCTACCATCACGGCGGCATCTACTTGGACAGCGACGTAGAAGTTCTACGCCGATTCGACGACCTTCTGGATCTCCCCTATTTCATCGGGGCTGAGAAGGCGGGCACTCCCGAAGCCGCAATCATCGGTGCCGAGGCTGGCTGCGACTGGGTGAAGCAGTGTCTCGACTACTACGACGGCCGACCGTTCCGCAAGGCCGACGGCACATTAGACATTACCAAGCTACCAGAGATAATGGTCAGTCAGATAAGCCGGCTTAAGCCCGTGAGAGTACTCTCCCTCGACGAGAGCAGGAACATCCGCCAATTGGACATGCAGAGCGAGGTGCTCGTCATGGCCGACGAATATTTCTCGCCCAAGGTGTTCGACTCACGCGAAGTGGAGGTGACTCCCAACACCTACGCCATCCACCACTACCAGAACTCCTGGTTCTCGCCCAAGGCCAAGGTCTACTACCGCACACGCACATGGTTCATCCGCCTCCTGGGCTACGACACAATAAGAAAAGCGGAAAAGCTCGTTTTCAAGCTTTTCCGCAAATAGGCAACCCGTTGTCCGAGTAGTTGGCATCTATGGTGGCAGCATCGACGGAAAAGGCGGAGCGAACTGTTAAAGGTTGTTATATCGTGAAAGTTTCCATTGAAATATTTTTTCCGTTGAAAAAAAGTTTATACCTTTGCACCCGCTAAACAGAAAAGTGCTGACTGGTGCGTTAGTTCAGTAGGTTAGAATGCCTGCCTGTCACGCAGGAGGTCACGAGTTCGAATCTCGTACGCACCGCGCAAGGCACGAAGTCTGGGAAGCTGATAATAGTATAGCATGGTTTGGTGCGTTAGTTCAGTAGGTTAGAATGCCTGCCTGTCACGCAGGAGGTCACGAGTTCGAATCTCGTACGCACCGCAAACCCAAGTGGAGAGCCAGACATACAAGTGTCTGGCTTTTTTCGTCATAGTACTGCCGGCTCGCTGCCATACTGTCTGCTCATTGTTAAATTTGCAGAAATAATTTGTCAGGCTCATAGATTCTTTGTACTTTTGTGGCCGCAAAAAAACAATACACAATAATAATAATATATACACAATAAAACAATAAACAACAAACCAAAAGGAAACTATGGAAAAAAGTGCATTGCAGATTGCCCGTGCCGCCTACCAGCCAAAGCTGCCACGCGGACTGAAGGGCGCAGTGAAAGCAGTGGAGGGTGCCCCCACGCAGAGTGTTGACAATCAGGAAGAGATCAAGGCCCTCTTCCCCAACACCTACGGTATGCCCCTCGTGGAGTTCGTTCCCGGCGAGGATACGAAGCATGAGCCCATGAACGTGGGCATTATCCTCAGCGGTGGCCAGGCCCCTGGCGGCCACAACGTCATCACCGGCCTCTTCGACGCCGTGAAGCGCCTGAATCCCGAGAACCGTCTCTACGGCTTCATCCTCGGCCCCGGCGGTCTGGTGGACCACAACTATATGGAGCTGACCAAGGAGTATGTCGACGAGTACCGCAACACCGGCGGCTTCGACATGATCGGCTCTGGCCGCACGAAGTTGGAGAAGGTGGAGCAGTTTGAGAAGGGTCTGGAGATTATCCGCCAGCTCAACATCAAGGCCATCGTCATCATCGGCGGCGACGACTCGAACACCAACGCCTGCGTGCTGGCCGAATACTATGCCGCCAAGAACTACGGCGTGCAGGTCATCGGCTGCCCGAAGACCATCGACGGCGACCTGAAGAACGAGCAGATTGAGACATCGTTTGGCTTCGACACAGCCTGCAAGACCTACTCGGAGCTTATCGGCAACATCGAGCGTGACTGCAACTCAGCCCGCAAATACTGGCACTTCATCAAGGTGATGGGCCGCTCGGCAAGCCACATCGCACTGGAGTGCGCCCTGCAGACACAGCCCAACATGAGCCTCGATGACATCGTGGAGTACATCGCCAATGCCGTGGCCGTGCGCGCTGCCGACGGAAACAACTTCGGCACCGTCGTCATTCCCGAGGGTGTCATCGAGTTCATCCCCGCCATCAAGAAGCTCATCGCACAGCTCAACGACGTGCTCGCCATGCCCGAAGCTAAGGAGATCAGCCGCGACGAGCAGGTGGACTTCGCAAAGAGCCACCTCACCGAGGAGAACCTCAAGGTGTTCAACAGTCTGCCAGTCGGCGTGGCACGCCAGCTGGCCCTCGACCGCGACCCCCACGGAAACGTTCAGGTTTCGCTTATCGAGACGGAGAAGCTGCTCTCAACGATGGTCGCCCAGAAATTGGAGAAGATGAAGAAGGCCGGCAAATTCACTGGCAAGTTCGGCACCCAGCACCACTTCTTCGGCTATGAAGGCCGCTGCGCCGCTCCGTCGAACTTCGACGCCGACTACTGCTACGCCCTTGGCAACAGTGCCGCACAGCTCATAGCCTGCGGTAAGACCGGCTATATGGCCATCGTGCAGAACACTACGGCTCCCGCCGACGAGTGGAAGGCCGGAGGTGTGCCCATCACGATGATGATGAACATGGAGAAACGCAACGGCGAGATGAAGCCCGTCATCCGCAAAGCCCTCGTGGAGCTCGACGGCGCTCCCTTCAAGGAGTTCGCCGCCCACCGCGACGAGTGGGCACGCAAGACGGCATACGTTTATCCCGGCCCCATCCAGTACTGGGGACCGACAGAGGTCTGCGACCAGCCTACGAAGACTCTGGCGCTGGAACAGGCTAAGTAGCACTTTTTTGTAAACAACGAATTTGACGAATTACACGAATTCTTATTCGTGTAATTCGTTGTTAAAAAGCAGGCAGTGAAGAACAAGAGCAGCAGGAGGATGGGCATTTCCCGCCGTTGGTGGGTGATTGCATCGTTGGCTTTCGTGTGCGCCGTTGCCTGCTACGTGTTCTTCTTCTCACGACACAGTCTGCGCAAGTGGATCTGCGATGTGAGCTACCCTGTGGGCTACGACATCCACGGCATCGACATCAGCCACTACCAGGGCGACATCGACTGGAAGGAGCTGCGGCAGCACGGCACCATCGACGAGTGCCCCATACGTTTTGTGATGATAAAGGCCACCGAGGGCGCCGACAAGGTGGATGAAAAGTTCAAGCGCAACTTCCACCTCGCCCGCGAGCACGGCTTCACTCGCGGAGCCTACCATTTCTTCAGCACACAGTCGCCAGCCGCCGCCCAGGCTCGGCTGTTCATTTCCACGGTGAAATTGGAACGAGGTGACCTGCCGCCTGTGCTTGACGTGGAAAAAAAGCCCAAAAACCAGACACGCGAGCAGTTCCGCCAGAGTCTGCTGACGTGGCTGCACACCGTGGAGAAGCACTACGGCGTGAAACCAATACTCTACACCTACTACAAGTTCAAGATGGAGTATCTCAACGACTCTGTATTCAACCAGTACCCCTACTGGATAGCCCACTACTATGTAGAAAGAGTGGAGTACCCTGGCGAATGGAAATTCTGGCAGCACACCGACGAAGGCCGTCTGCCGGGAATCAATGGCGACGTGGATTTCAATGTCTACAACGGCTCCTACTATGACCTTCAGCAGTTGACGCTGAAATAGGAGTTGGGGAGTTGAGGAGTTGGGGAGTTGAGGAGGTAAAGGAGTTGGGTAGTAAAAACAGATTTTCATAATGTACAACTTTTCAGACTTTGAGGTGATGGCCCCTGTTGGCAGCCGTGAGTCGCTCATGGCCGCACTTCAGGCCGGGGCCGACTCCATCTATTTCGGCATCGAGCGGCTGAACATGCGTGCCGGCTCGGCATCGGCATTCACCATCGACGACCTGCGCGAGATTGCCCAGACATGCCGCGAGCACGGAGTGAAATCGTATCTCACGGTGAACACCATCATCTACGACGAGGACATCGCGCTGATGCACCAGATAGTCGACGCCGCCCGCGAGGCAGGAATCTCGGCCATCATTGCCAGCGACGTGGCCGTGATGCAATACTCTCAACTCGAAGTTCACCTCAGCACCCAGCTCAATATCTCAAACGTCGAGGCACTACGTTTCTACGCCCAGTTTGCCGACGTGGTGGTGCTGGCCCGCGAGCTGTGCATGGAACAAGTGGAGAAAATCCACCGCGCCATTGTCGAAGAGAACATCTGCGGTCCCTCCGGCCAGCAGGTACGCATCGAGATGTTCTGCCACGGCGCACTGTGCATGGCCGTCAGCGGCAAGTGCTACATGAGCCTCCACGCCGCCAACCGCTCGGCCAACCGGGGCGAGTGCATACAGGTGTGCCGACGCTCATACACCGCCACCGACAACGAGACGGGCTATCAGTTGGAGATAGACAACAAATACATCATGAGTCCCAAGGACCTGAAGACCATACGCTTCATCGACCGCCTGATGAACGCCGGCGTGAGGGTGTTCAAAATCGAGGGCCGCGCCCGTGGGCCGGAATATGTCTATACGGTCGTGAAATGCTACAAGGAAGCCATCCGCGCCGTCATCGACGGAACGTTCACCAAGGAGCGCAAGGACGAGTGGGACCGTAGGCTTTCCGCCGTCTTCAACCGCGGCTTCTGGGACGGCTACTATCAGGGCCAGCTCATGGGCGAATGGAACAAGGAGTACGGCTCGTGCGCCACCGAACGCAAGGTCTACATAGGGCGCGGGGTGAAGTATTTCTCCAAGATTGGCGTGGCAGAGTTCACGGTCGAGGCTACAACGTTCAGCGTAGGCGACCGCCTTTTGGTCACCGGCCCCACGACAGGCGTGATGTACCTCACCGCAACCGAGATTCACGACAACGACGGCAACGCCGTGGAGACAGCCCCGCAAGGCCAGCGCGTAGCCATTCCAGTGACGGCGAAGGTGCGACCAAGCGACAAGCTCTTCAAGCTGGTCTCAGAATAAGCATAGACTCTGCTTTTACCACACGTATCCGGCTCCGAAATAGCTGTAGCGCGAATTGTCGGGATTGACGACAATCTGCTCTATGACTATTTCGGGGTCTATCATTATTAACTTCAGCGTGTGCTTGCCGGGGGTGGCTTCGGGGAACTTGACCTCCAACCAGCGGATGTTGTCAAATACCTCATCGCGGCGGAGCATCTTGTGCCCGTCGTTCCAGCCGCTGAGCAGCAAGTTGTTGTGCGGCGGGAGGGGCTTCAGGTTCTTCGACTGGGCGAGGTTCTTCGGTGTGTACTCCTGGAACTCGTCGTGCAGTCCCTGTCGGGCGTCGATGACCTGCATCGGCTGGTCGTCGAGCTTCACGCCGAGGCGAAGGCCACGGGCAGGCATGATGTCCTGTGTAGGCAGGATGCCGATGGCAATCTTTCCCTCTTCCGTCAGGTCTATATTGTACTCCAGTTTCGGTCCACTACCATCAATCGGCCATTCCTTCATCACGTCGGCGGCCCCCATACAACCGTCGCTGCGACCAAGGCCGTCAAGGTATATCCAACCGTAGTCATCACACTTGCCCTTATATGCAGGAATGGTGTATTCCTTTGTATCTTTCGAGGCGTTCAAGTCATGGTTCACTTTGTAACCAAGGTCCATCGGGTTTGTGTTCTTGTCGGGAATGCTCCACTTGGTGTAGCCTATGTGATTGTCCATCATCATGCCGTCCCATTTTCCTCCTGCCAACACCTTATTATAATAGTCGGCGAGACGCTGGTCTTTCTCCATAAGAGCCTCGACGGTCTCGCGGTCGCCCATCGTAGCGGCGTTGTACATCATGGCGACGCCGGCACTGGCCATGGCGGGGTAATAGACCAGTTGGTAGAAGGCATCCTGCGCTTCGGCGGGAATCTTGTCCTTGATGTTCTCACAACGCACCACGATGGACTGCCACTGGTTGTTCAGGCGTAGCATCTCCTCGTAGTTGAAGAGTCCAGGCACCTGCACCTCGGGCTTGCGCATGAGGTTGAGTTTCGAGTACTGGGCAATAATCTCTGCGCACTCGTCGGTGATGTTGGCGGGTAAACCGCCGACCGCAGCCTCGTCGCCAAACCAAACCTTGGCAGCGTAATTGCCGCCCAACACGCTGGCCGTCCACTGGCGCAGCCACTCCTTTTCGTCGTCGTAAACGGTATGCTTCACCCAATTGGGGTCGGGGGCGAGGGGGCCGAAGGCGTTGGGGCACCATGCGTAGTCCATGATAAACGAGATGGGCATCTCCTTCGGCTTCAGGTCGCCAACGTTGATGATCCAAATGCGGTCTATGCCGCTCTGATAGGCCAGGTTCAGCTGTTCGCGCAGCTTCGGCACGGTGGTAGTGTTCACCCAGCGGTCATTCCACGGGCCGCCGTTCATGTCGATGTGATAGTAAAGGCCGAGTCCGCCCTTGCGCTTGCGCTCCTTTTCGGTTCCCTTGCGGCGTATGTAGCCCCAGTTGTTGTCGCAGAAGAGCAGCGTCACGTCGTCGGGCACGGTGAATCCCGCGTCGTAGTAGCGTTGAACCTCGGTGAAGATTGCCCAAAGCTGCGGCACAGCGTCGGGTCGTCCGTATATGTCCTTTATTATCTTTCGCTGACCATCGATGACATTGTGTAGAGTCCGCATGTTCTCCTGGTCATCGCCTTTGCCCATGGCCACGTCGCCGTCGCCGCGCATACCGATGGTCACGAGGTTGTCGTAGGCTTTGTTGCGCTCCATGCCCTCGCGGAAGAAGGCGTCGACACGCTCCTTGTTCGTGGCGTAATCCCAAGGGCCGACCTGCTCCTTGCGCTGAAGATACTCACGGTGCGAGCGCATCATCGGCTCGTGGTGCGACGTCCCCATGACGATACCCATCTCGTCGGCTAAGCGTGGCGATTCGGGGTCGTCCTCGTTGAAGTTCGTCGCCCACATGGCGGGCCAGAAATAGTTGGCCTTCAAGCGCAGCAGCAGCTCGAAGATGTGCTCGTATGCCTTGGAGTTCACGCCACCGAAGTGTTTCTGACACCATGTTCCGAACGACGGCCACTCGTCGTTGATGAAGATGCCACGGTACTTCACCTTCGGGCTGTCAACATACCGTCCGGCAGGCCAGTAAAGCTCATCCTTGTGGACTACAGGGGCATCGGCCATCCAGTACCAAGGCGACACGCCAATGCGGCGCGAAATCTCGTAGATGCCGAAGATGGTGCCGCGCTTGTCGCTGCCGGCGATGACGAGGTTGCCGTCTACGGTCTCGATGACGTAGGTTTCCCACTTGCCACGGATTTCCTTCACGTCGAGCTTCTTCTGTTTTATAAGACCGTCGATGACTCGGCTCTTGCCGATGGTGCCGACGAGGATGGCTGGAGACTGAGGCAATGCAGCAGTGAACGGGACAATGGGAGAGTTTGTTCCAGTGACTTTGCGTACGTCGTCGCCCAGGTCGTTGGCGGCGCGGAGAACACCCTTCCAGTCGTTCTCATCTACTACTATGGTCGCGGTCTTGCCATCCTTGGCTATACAGAACCTTTCTTGTGCCGAGGCAGACATGGCTACCCACAGCACAGACAGAATCACAGAAAGTTTTCTCATTATATATTACAGTTGTGAGATTATGAATTACTTGAAGCCATAATGCTTACGACGGTGGCGATGTCGGCCACATCTACGGTACCGTCGCCGTTCACGTCGGCAGTACACGACGGAAAATCTTCGGGAACAGCAGTTCCTGCCATGACGGAGATAATGGAGGCAATATCGGCCACGTCGACGACACCGTCACCATTCACATCGCCCTTAACACTTGTTCCTGGAATCTCTATCGGGATAAACGTCTCCTGCGAGCTGAGGCTGACGTAGACATCAAAGGGGTTGAGCACTGTCGTGGCCGTTACACGCTTGAGTCCCCACTGTCCGTCCTGCTGTGCCAGCACGTAGTCGCCGGCAAAGACCGAGATGGGAGTGTACGTTCCGCGCAGCTTGTTGGTGATGGGCGACTTGGCAAACGACACTTCGCCATCACCGCTGAAGGTCATCGTGAATGATTGAGGATTGATGGTCGAGGTTTTAAGATTGGCCACCAGCACAGGCTGATGTGCTGGGATTGCGTCGATGGCTGTCAGAGCCAGGTCGTCGCCCATGCTGTATGCCTTGACACCCTGTGGCACCTCAGCAGCGAAGGGCAGCATGAGCAGGCGGCATCCGTCGACCGTCGTGGTTAGCGAAGCATTCTGTGCCCGGAATGAACGGGCGGGGCGGAACGGGCCGCCGTCGGCAAAGAGCTTGAGGTTGAAGCAAACGTCGCCATGGACTATGTTTGTCCAGTCCACAGAGCTATTGTCGGGAATCCATACCACGCGGTTGGTGCCATCTATCCATGGGAACGTTGACGGGCATCCGTTGCAGGCCGCCATGTCGAGGCTGGTGCAGAGCGGATCGGCGGTGTATTCTATCACGTTGCTGTCGTCGGCCACGTATGTTCCACTCAACGTGGCTGCGTATGGGCCGATGAATCCATAGTCGAGAGTCACATCTCCCAGTGTCAGCGTAAGTGTCGACGACCAATTGTTGTTCGTCAGCGAGACGAGGCCCTTGCAGCCGTCGGCCAGCGTCGCCGACGAGAGGTCGAAGACAAGGTCGAAGTTCTCCCGACGCTCAAGGTTGATGTCGCCATAGTCGTGCGATGACAGTTTTCCGGCAGCATTGACGTATGTGAGCGTGGTCTTCGCCGAACTGTAGTTCATCGTCGACGACACCTTCTGCACGTTCAGCACCAGACGACTGTATCGGTCGTCGAGGGCGACATAACCGTAAAAGGTGTTTGTGCGCGAGGATATGAGCGCGTTGTTATGGTCGAAAGTCATCGTCTTGCCGCTCATCTTATACGTGTCGCCGAAGTTGGTCTTTGTTACCTCCATGTCGTCCAGCCGGTCGAATCGCGCCATGGTGCCCTTCATGTCGGAATGCTGGCGGTCGCGGCTCTTAACGAAGAGCACAGTGCTGACACTCATGGCTGGCACGGTGACGACGGGAAGGAAGGTTTCAGTCTCCAATGTCAGAGTTGTGGAGTACATGCTGCGTCCCTTCGTCGTACTCCAGATTTTCCCTGCTTGTGTGTAGAAAGGCAGGTCCATCTTCATCTCCACATTCTCTGAGCCGGTATTTGCAACAACTGCCACAACGGTGTCGGCGGTCTGCGAGATATAGGCAGAACCTTCCAAGCCCGCTGCGCCAAAATTGGCTTCAATGCGCGTCATGCCCGTCACGTATTTTGCGAAGTGGGCCATGACGTAGCCGCGCTTCGTCACCGTTCCGCTCGACGTTCCGTTCTGGCCGTCGCCCAACATGCCGTAGTAGCGCTTGGCGGCATAGTGAATCCACGCATTGAAATCGCCGAGCATACATACGTTGATGGCACGGAAGAAGTCGAAGAAGTCCTTAGAGAAATCGAAATTACGCTCGTTTGACTGGTTGGCGTTCCAGTTTATGAGATACTCAGTCATCCACAGCTCCTTGCCCTTCTCGGCTAACTGCTTATAGGTAGAGCCTATGCCGCCGTACTGGTGGCCGCCGTAGATGTCGAAGCCATTCAGCACCTCGCTGTTGTTCAGCGGGCTTGCGTAATGGTCGCTGGCACCCACTGACTCAGGAGCCATCACGCGGCAGCTGATGGTCGGGCCGTAGGTCTTCACAAATTCGGCCATGTCGGCGGGCGACCACAGGCAACCGGCGTATGTGGCCTGCTCGTCGGGCTCGTTCTGTATGGAGATGGCATCAAGATCCACGCCATTGTCACGCAGGTACTGCACGTAGTCCTCCAAGTACTGGGCGTAGTCGGGCCAGTTCTCCTTCTTCAGGTGTCCCAGGGTGCCGTCGCTGTTTTTCGCGTTGCTGGTGCCGTTGTCTTTCCACTCGGCGGGCTGTCCCCACGGCGAGGCGAAGACTATAAGCCCCATCTGCTTTGCGTTCTTAGCCGTCTGCAGCGACTGGTTCCAAGTGTTCCGGCCTATGGGGAGATATAGTCGCATAATGTTGCAGCCCACGGTGCTCTCCGAACCCCACACTTTCTTGATGTCGGAGGTCGACATGTGGTTGTACTGGAACTGAGGCGAGCAGACGAAGCCGCCGAAGCCCGTCACACGCTGGTGCGTATTGGTGGCGTCGAGCCTGACTGTGGGCTGTGCTGCCACACCGAGGTTCGACAACAAGGAAATGGCAATCGATAAACTCAGGAAAAGTCGTTTCATGCTTTGTTCGGGTCTTAGTTATTACTTAGTTGTTGGGAATCTTAGTTACTTAGTTGGTCAGGGATCTTATGTTATTACTATTCTAAAAAACAATAGTCGAAGACGCGCTGGTACATCGAGGCCTTTTTCTCCAAGGCCATGGGATAGGCGCGGCTGCTGCTTGGCATACGGTAAAGGCGCAACTGACGTCCGCCGACTGTGACTGTGGCATACTCCCCAACCTTCGGGCAGACGCAGTGGTTTTCCGCTGTCGCGCCTTCTCTCTGTCTTTCAGCCTCTGCCAAGGCATCTAACTGACGACAGCAGAGGGTGGTGGCCAACTGTCCGGCTGTGACAATGGCGCGACACTGGGGCAGACGGTCGAGAAGCGACACGATGTCGGTCTGCTCAACCACCAGCAGGTCTTTGTCGCTTGCCGTGCCTTGGGTGCGGACAATGCGGGTACAAGTGTCGTAGAGTGCAATGCCCTGACAGGTGAGGAAGGCCTTCAACTCTTCCTCACGGTAGTGCCTGCCGTCGGGGGCAATGAAATGTTGTTTGTCGGCGAAGAAACAGAGTCCGACAATGCGCCACATGTCGTTCTGTATGTTGGGATAGTAGAAAGCCATGGCCCATCGCTTCGGTGCTGGCGGGAATGTGCCGAGCATCAACAGTCGCGCCCCGACAGGAAGAAAAGGCTCAAAGGGATGGGTCTCTGGCATTGAATTGATTGGGGAGCCTATAGGTCATCAAACCCTGTAAGGCCTGTTGGCTTATTTCTGTTCTTTTATGACGTAGAGCACCGTGGGCAGATGGTCGCTGTAGCCGTCGAGCCATGAGCCGCCGGCATGTGTGCGCAGCGTGTTGCCCTTGTATTTCCCATCTTTCTGGAAAAGGTAGTCGCGGCGGAATATCTGGTGGCGGAAATATTTCAAAGTCGAGCAGTCCACGTCGCCCGGCTTGAAGTCCTTGTTCGACATAGCCTTAGGTTCGATGAGCGAGCGTGAGATGATTATCTGGTCGAAGAGGTTCCACTTGCCGTCGTACTGCAGAGTGCCTGTGCCGCTGGCAAGCACGTCCCACCAGGGGTTCCACAGTCCGCCGTCCTCCACATCCTTCATTTTGCGCTTAGCCCCGAGGAACTTGGCCATGGACTGGTTATGCGGGTCGTCGTTCATGTCGCCCATGATGAATATTTTCACATCCGGGTCCTCGCGCAACAGCGAGTCTTTCACCAGCCTTATCTGTCGTCCGCCCTCGTTTCTGTAGAACGCCTCGGCGCCTCTCGAAGGCAGATGGTTGACGATGACCACGACATGCTCTCCGGCCATGGTTCCGCTCACGGTGAGGAATCCTCGGGTGGCGCGATCCCTGTCTTCAGGCTTTATATAGACGTAGGGCACAAGCTTCACATCCCTGACGGAGAAGAGCTTTGGGTTGTAGAGCATGGCACAGTCCACACCGCGCTTGTCTGGTCCCTCGATATGCACAAACTTGTAGTCGCGTGCTTTCAGAGGCTCCTGGTTGCACAAGTCAGTGAGGCAGCTGGCGTTCTCCACCTCGCTGACTCCGATGACGGCACACCCCTGTGGAGTCTTATCGGTGCCCATCTCGGCGAGCACACGCGCCATGTTGCGCAGCTTGCGGTTGTACTTCAGCCCCGTCCAGCGGTTCTGTCCGTCGGGCAGGTACTGGTAGTCGTTCTTGCCCACGTCATGGCATGTGTCGAACAGGTTTTCAAGATTGTAGAAGCCTATGCCATAAAGTGAATATTTCTTTTCACCGGCAAAGGCTGTGGCCATGCCCAGCATGAGCATGATGAAGACAAATAGAGATTTTTTTTTCATAGTTGTTCACAATTATGGGGCGAAGATACGAAAAATTCTTGAAAAAACAAAATAACTTGAAGATATTTTATAAAAATCTTGTCGCTTTGGCATTTTTTGCCTAACTTTGCAACACTTTAACAATAAATATTAACAGAAATGAACATAAAAACAACGTTGCTGGCAGTTGTCGCCTTTCTTTCGGCAGGCCATGCCACAGCCCAGTGGGCATCCGAGCAAGAGGGCATTTTCACCTTGGGACATCTTGATTTGGGAGTGGAGGTTGGCACCACTGGCGTAGGCTTCCAGTTGTCGACCCCATTGGCAAAATTTGCGACCGTCCGCACGGGTTTCACATTCATGCCCAACATAGAGGTGCCCATGTCTTTCGGCATACAGGTGGGCGATGACCCCACGAAGAGCAAGAGCAAGTTCAACAAGATGAGCAGACTGATATACGACAACTACGGCATGGAGCTCGACGACAATATCGACATGATAGGCAAGCCGTCGAATTTCTGGAACTGGAACGTGATTGTCGACATCTACCCGCTGAAGAATAACCGCCATTGGCACATCAGCGGCGGATTCTACCTTGGCCCGTCGCACATAGCCAAGGCATACAACACCACCGAGGACATGCAGTCGCTCCTGGCCGTGAACATCT
This sequence comes from uncultured Prevotella sp., assembly GCA_905233425.1. Lineage (GTDB taxonomy): Bacteria > Bacteroidota > Bacteroidia > Bacteroidales > Bacteroidaceae > Prevotella. The sequence goes on from CAJOEC010000001.1 coordinate 123,392, forward strand.
ACAACAACATGTACGGAAAGTTCGTGAACGACCGCATCGACTACTATAACGAAAAGGGCACCGACCACTACATTCCCGAGGTGCTCTACGAGGTGAAACTCTTCGACTTCAGTGCTCTCGACGGCAACTACGACTTCAGCAGCGACCCCAATATGCTCGAAACACTTTCAAGGAAATTCAGGGACTACGGCCCCATGGGTGTGCATGTGGGCAACTACGTTCACGACGTGCTTTACCCCGAGGATGTCTACATCGACGTCGACGACGGAGAGGGGAACATGGAGCAAGTGCTGGTCCACCACAAGGGCGACGTCATGTACAAGGCCGGCGACCCCTACATAATGAAGCCCGACGCCACGGGAATGGTTAAGGCCGACATGCACGTGAACCGCTTCAAGCCCTACGTGGGCATAGGCTACGAGGGACGTCTGATGAAAAACGACCCGCGATGGAAGATTGCCGTCGACGGCGGTGTGCTCTTCTGGGGAGGCTCGCCGAAAGTGATGACCCACGAGGGCGTAGACCTGGTGCACGACGTTGAGAACATTGGCGGAAAGGTGGGCGACTATGTCAAGGCCATCGACGCATTCAAGGTCTACCCCATGCTCAACGTGCGTCTGACCTACCGATTGTTTTGAATCTTAACTTATTTTTTTTACCGACTTATTTATTTACAAGAAAACAATTATGCGCAGAGATTACTCAATTCGTATTTTCTTCCTGTCGTTCATGCTTCTTGCCGGCACACTGGCCGCACAATCGAAGATAGCAACGACAGGCAATGCTGCCATGGCAGCAAGTTATTCTTTCCAGGCTCCAGACGATGATGATGAGGGGGAGGGTGATATACCTGAACTGCCCGTGGTGGCTCTGGTCAACGACACCACAGAGTGTACGTCGCTGACAGAAGCTATATGGATGGCCCCTACTGACAGCACGCTGACACGTATCAAACTCATTGAAGACGTCAGCTCTACCACCGTGATAGTGAAGGAGGGGAAAAACATCGCCCTCGACCTCAACGGACATGAAGTCACCTTAGACGAAGGGGGAATATATAATTATGGTGAACTGGCCATCATCGACGAGTCGGGCAATGGCATTGTCAAGATGGACAGCGTCAACCAGAGCATCGTGTACAACTATGGCAAGCTGACAATTAGCGGCGGACAATACGCCAACAACACCGAGGCGCCGAAAGACGAGACCGACCGCCGGCGCTGTGTGCTCACCTTCGAGGATTCCGAGACCATCATCAATGACGGCACGTTCACCTCAGGCTACCAGACACTCTACATTGGCGGCGATGCCACCATCGACGGAGGAACATTCCTGGCCGGAGGAAACACCGACGTGATTGCAAACTACGGCACCAAGGGCCAGCTTGTCATCAATGGCGGCGCTATCACAAATAATGCCGACAAGCCTGAGGGGACCGACTTCCGCCGCTGTCTGCTGACAAACCCGAAATCGACCACAGTGATAAAGGGTGGAGTGTTCACATCGGGTGGCGCGGTGCTCTACCTTCGCGGCAACACCACCATCGACAACGGTTTGTTTGAGACCACTGGCAACGCCTTCGTGGTGGGCAACTACGACGCCGAGGTGACCATCAACGGCGGCACGTTCACCAACAACGCCGACGATGCCGAGAGCACCGACTCACGACGCTGCCTCTACACCAGCAAGGAGACGAAGACCGTCATCAATGGCGGAACTTTCACCACGGCAGGACAGACACTGTGCTTCAACGGCGAAGGCATCATCACCGACGGAACATTCACTTCGACGGGCAACACCGTGGTGTGCGGTAACTATAACACCAACGGAAACCTGGAAATCAGCGGCGGCACATTTGTCAATGACGGAAAAGAGGCCGAGGAAGAAGGCGAGGAAGAAGGCGGCGAAGAGACAACAACCCAAGACAACCGCCGCTGTGTTTGGGGCAGCAAGAACACCAACACGCTCATCAGCGGCGGATCGTTCACCAACGAGTCGTCGGCACAGACGCTCTGCTTCTACGGCGAGGCAACCATAAGTGGCGGCACCATAGAGAACAAGGGCAAGGGTTCGGGCTGCGCCTCAAACGGAAAGGTGACTGTCACCGACTGCCGCATCAGCGCAAGAAACGTGTTCATCTGCTGGGAGGACGCCACACTGACATGCTCAGGCGGTCTCTACTCGAACCCCGTCAGGGAGGAACTGCTCGTCGAGGGATATGTCTGCGTGGCCAACACCGACAATGCCACAAAGAGCAAATACCCCTACAAGGTGATGAATGAAGACGACGTTGTGGAAGTGGAAGGCGACGTCAACGGCGACGGCACAGTCGACGTGGCCGACATCTCCTCCGTCATCAATGTCATGGCAGGTGGCAGCAACGACGAACAGGTTGTCGCCAAGGCAGATGTAAACGGAGACGGCGCAGTAGACGTGGCCGACATTTCGAGCATCATCAACATCATGGCTTCGAATTAAAGCCATCCCTGTGTAGGGGCAGGCCCTGTGCCAGCCCTTTACTTACAGCAACAGACTATGAAACGACCAGCTATCGTAATACCTGAAGGCGTGGAGGGGGAAATACTCCTCCACGCTTGCTGTGCGCCCTGCTCGTCGGCCATTGTGGAATGGCTCTTGCACAACGGTCTGCGACCGGTCATCTTCTACTATAACCCCAACATCTGGCCACGCAACGAATATGACATTCGCAAGAACGAGAGCAAGCGTCACGCCGAAAGCCTGGGCCTGCGGTGGATTGACGGCGACTACGACCACGAAGCATGGCTTCACGGTGTCTGCGGACTGGAGCAAGAGCCTGAGCGGGGCCGCCGCTGCGAGCTGTGCTTCCGTCTGCGCCTGACAGAGGCGGCACGCGAGGCACAGCGACAGCATCTGCGCTTCTTCACCACCACCCTTGCTTCGTCGCGGTGGAAAAGCCTGGAACAGATAGAACGGGCAGGGAAAGCCGCCGAAAACGATGTGCCCGGCACCGTGTTCTGGGCGCAGAACTGGAGGAAGGGGGGACTCTATGAGCGTCGCAACCAGCTGCTGAAGGAATACGACTTCTACAACCAGCAATACTGCGGCTGCGAGTTCAGTCTACGGAAAGACACTTTTAACAGCTAAGGTCATGTAATTGTTTAACCACAGATTTCGCAGATTTCACAGATTATGGCTTAGCACAATCCAACATAATCGGTGAAATCTGCGAAATCTGTGGTCGGACAAAATAATCCGTGTAATCTGTGTAATCTGTGGTCGGGCAAATAAATCCGTGCAATCTGTGGTCGGCCAAAATAATCTGTGAAATCTGTGGTCGTTTTATACCAACGTCCAGAATGCGACGGCGGCGGCGGCAGCGACGTTCAGCGAGTCAACATTGTGTTTCATGGGTATGCGCACCACGTAGTCGGCGTGGGCGATGGTCGTGCGGGGCAGTCCGTCGCCCTCGGTGCCCATGACTATGGCCAGACGTGGCTCGGCAGCCAGTGCCGGGTCGTCGAGTGTGATGGAGTCGTCGGTGAGGGCCATGGCCGCCGTGCGGAAGCCGTAGTCATGGAGGCTGTCGATGGAGCTCCCTGAAGTGTCGCCCACTGCCGGGAGCCACGTCCACGGCACGAGGAACACCGACCCCATCGACACCCTCACAGCACGACGGTTCAGCGGGTCACAGGAGGTTGGCGTGAGCAGCACGCCGTCGATGCCCAGCGCTGCCGCCGAGCGGAATATGGCCCCGATGTTGGTGGTGTCTACCACGCCGTCGATGACCACCACGCGGCGGGCGTCGCGGCAAACGCTCTCCACCGAAGGAAGCACGGGGCGGCGCATTGCACAGAGCACGCCACGGGTGAGCGTATAGCCGGTAAGTTGCGAGAGAAGTTCGCGGCTGCCGGTATAGACGGTGACGCCGTCGCCACATCGGCTGATGATGGCGGCGGCGTCACCGTCTATGTGTCGCTGTTCGCAGAGGATGGCCAACGGCTCGTAGCCCTGGTCGAGGGCCACGCTGATGACCTTCGGACTCTCGGCGATGAAAATGCCTTTCGCAGGGTCGAGGCGGTTGCGCAGCTGTGCCTCGGTGAGCGAAGTGAACATCTGCACCCCCGGCTCCGACAGCGAAGAAACGACACGGACAACCACTCTTTATCGTTTTATTGTTTCAACTCCCATCCGATGGCCGATGCGCCGAGCACAGCTGCCGATGCGCCGTCGAGGGTACTGACCAGGAATTTTGCCTTTCCACGGAACACATTCATCACGTGTGCGTCGTATGCCTCGCGGATGGGCTTCATTATCAGTTCGCCGGCCTTTACCATTCCGCCGAAGAAGATGAATGCCTCGGGGCTGGAGAAGGCTGCGAAGTCGGCACATGCCTCGCCGAGCATCTTTCCGGTGAAGTCGTATATCTCCTTTGCCAGCTCGTCGCCGTTTCCTGCGGCAATGGCCACCTCGAGCGACGTGATCTTCTCAGGGTCAAGGTCGCGCAGCGACGACGGGCGCTGTGTCTTCGACAGCATCTCGCGTGCCGTGCGAGCCACGCCCGTTGCCGAGCAGTAGGCCTCAAGACAGCCCTTGCGGCCACATCCGCATGAGCGTCCTTCCTCACCGCGTACCATCGTCACATGGCCCAGCTCGCCGGCGAAGCCGTCGTGTCCGTAGAGCAGCTGTCCGTTGACTACAATGCCCGAACCGACGCCCGTGCCAAGGGTGATGACGATGAAGTTCTTCATGCCACGGGCCACGCCGTAGACCATCTCGCCGATGGCGGCGGCATTGGCGTCGTTGGTCATGGCCACGGGAATGCCGAGGCGGTCGGTGAACATCTGTGCCAGGGGCACCTTGCTGTCGTGGGCCCAAGGCAGGTTGGGTGCAAACTCAATGGTACCGCAATAGTAGTTGGCGTTGGGGGCGCCTATGCCCATGGCCTTGATGGTCTCAATGCCGCCCACCTGTTCGATAATGGGCTGCAGGGCTTCGCAGCAGGCGTCGACGTAAGCGTCGGCTGTGGCGAAGCCGCCGGTCTTGATGGCTGTCGTAGCCTTTATCTCGCCGCGAGAGTCAACTATTCCAAATACTGAGTTCGTTCCCCCAAGGTCAAGTCCGATGACGTAGGGTTTCATTTCCATTTGATTGTTCATAGTGTTAGTTGTTTAATGTTTACTGTTTATTGTTCTTTGCTGCAAAGATAATAAATTTTGCAGACATATATTCTCTTTTAACTACCTTTAACCTCACAAGATGGTGTAACTGACGAAAAAGTTGTATCTTTGCATTCTGAAATCGTATATTGTCTGTATATTGTTAATTGTCAAGAATGCCTTTCTACGTAAACACCATACCCAACATACTCGACATCGTGTTCAAGGGACTGCTTATAGGCATCATAGCCTCGGCACCCATGGGTCCTGTGGGCATACTCTGCGTCCAGCGCACACTCAACAAAGGCCGTTGGTATGGTTTCGTCACCGGCTGCGGAGCCGCTGTGAGCGACATGATCTATGCGGGCATCACGGGTCTGGGAATGGGACTGGTGGTTGACTTTGTGAACAACGACACCAACCGTTTCTACCTCCAGATAGCGGGAAGCCTGATGCTCTTGGGCTTCGGATTCTACACCTACCGCACCGACCCCACGCGCAAGATGCGCAAGTCGGGGCAGCAGAAAGGCACGCTGACACACAACGCCGTGACGGCATTCTTGGTCACCCTGAGCAACCCGCTCATTGTGTTCCTCTTCATGGCTCTCTACGCCCAGTTCGCCTTCGGTCTGCAGCCCGATCGGCCAATAGAGCTTGTGGCTGGATTCGTAAGCATCGTGGGCGGTGCCCTGCTGTGGTGGTGGGGGCTGACATGGCTTATCGACAGGATACGCACAAAGTTCAGCACCGACGGCATCAAGCTCATCAACCAGATTATTGGCGCAGTGGTCATGCTGGGAAGCGTCATCATACTGCTCACCACGCTGACAAGTCTGCACCTCTACAACATCTTCTGACTTCCACAATAGGTTTGTGGCACACGCCACGGATATTTTTAGCGGCCGCTGTGAATAATCACGGCGGCCGCTATGATTATTCACAGCGGCCGCCAAAAACATTTTTCCCGCCCGCCAAAAAACACGAAAACCCGGCCAAACTCCCAGAGAAACCCGGTTTCCCTCCCCGAGAAGCCTGGCATCACTCCCATATCGGTGTGGGGCATGTTAAACTTTGTCACTTTTTCCATGAGATTGCAAATTATTTGCAGATTATTTCGTACCTTTGCAATCGGAACGTTTCAATTAAGTAAAAGAAAAAAATATGTTGGTACAAACTGGTGATTATCGTATGTTTCTACAGAACGGCCTGAAAGGCCAGCAAGCTGTCAGCCCAGGGCAGCGCCCTGGGTATGATGACAGGGTTATCGTCGCCCCTGAAAGGCTACGGGTAGGCGAGCTTTGCTCGGGAATGAGGGCAAAAGCC
>CAJOEC010000002.1:0-115351 GCA_905233425.1 uncultured Prevotella sp.
TGTTTGGCCAATCTGGCAATCAAGCAGCTTGATTGCTCGAAATGCGTGTAAACAAAGGCGTTTTCAGAGATTTTATCCTGCAAAATGACCTATAGGTCTTTCAGGGCGTGGTCTGGGGAACTTGAGAAACCTGAATATGTAACAGTAAAAAATAAGTTGCTATGATTTTAAAACACAGAGGACACGGAGTTTTTGGAGTTTTATTGAGATGCCAAAGGCATTTCACAGAGGGGCTACGCCAATGTAGAAGGCGCAGGACCCGTGCCAGCCCGTCTGCGCGCAGCAACTCTGTGCAGAGGCTTTAGCCTCCTCATAAAAACTCAAATTACTCAGTGTCCTCTGTGTTGATATCTGAATGAGGTTTGAATCCGTTTCAAATATAGCATGGTTAAATGATGAAGTTAGGATATGGTACACTGGTGCCTCTTCGTTTTCTCGTCGTAGCTGATGCCGACGAGGAGGATGTTGTCGGTGAAGCGGCGCACGGCCTCGGGATAGTTGCGCTGTCTGATTTGCTCTATGGCGGCATTGACGGGCTTGTTCCATTTCAGCTCCACGATGACGGCGGGACGACGGCCACCGTAGCGGGGGATAAGGGCCAGGTCGGCATAGCCCTTGCCAGATGGTAGCTCCTGTATGCTGACGTAGTAGTCGATGGCACTTAGATATCCAATCTTCAGCACCGAGCGCAGGGCCTGCTCGTTGTTGTAGAAGTCGGGACCGGCCTCGCTGTCGTGCAGCTGCTCGACGATGGTGGCCACCTGCTGCTCGTCCTTGGCCAGCGTGGCCTCCATCAGGCGGTCGGAGGTCTTGATCATCGCGGCGAGCTTCGCGTGCGTCTTGCTGCCGCGCAGGGCCTCGACAATCTCCATGCCCACCTCTTTGTTGGGGATGGCCACGGTCATGTCCTCCGGGTCGTAGGTCAGGTAGCCAAGGTGGATGAAGAGCGTGAACAGCTCGTCGTCGGTGCCGATGCAGCTGAGGTCGAAGTTGAAGCGCAGGATGGAAATCCGCGGTCTGCCGCCGCGTAGGATGCGCTCCAGCACTTCCTGCACACCTGTCATGTTGAGGTCGATGTACCGTTGCAGGGTGTCGAAGGCCGACGTCTTGCCCCAGTAGTTTCCGAAATTCCTGCGATTGCAGGCCGCCATCACGGAGTTGGGGTTGAACACGGAGGGGCAGTCGGGGCCGAAGCTGTAACCGTCGTACCAGCCCTTCATCTCTTCGTAATCCATGCTGTACTTTTTGCAGAGTTCCTTCACCTCATCCTCTGTAAAGCCATAGTAGGGTGCCAATGGCCCAGGTTCTGTCATCGAGTATTCGCGGAAGTCGTTTAGCGCCGACTGCGTGCCGTAGCGCTTGATGGGCAGGATGCCCGTCATATAGACCAAGGCGAAGACCCTTGGGGTGTTGCCATTCTTAAAGAGCCGTCGCAAAAGGTTGACGTAGCTATCCATCAGCTGGGGCTTGTTCTCGGCCTCGCGGCAGATGGCGTCCCACTCGTCGATAATCATCACGAACTTCTCTCCCGTTGCCATGACGATTTTCAGCAACAGTGCCATGAGGTCATCATATTCCTCTATCTCGATATCAGGATAAGCTTTGGCAATGTCCTTCATAATCATTTTTTGCATGATATCGACAATATCCGTCCTTCCCTTGAACATAGTGGTGAACTCCGTCATGTCAACGAAGATGGCGGGGTACTTGTTCAGGTGCTGCTCAAATGTCTGGTCGCTGGCCACCAGGAACCGCTCGAAGAGCTGACGTGAGTCGCACGAATTGTCGTAGTAGGCGTAGAGCATCTGCGCCGCCGCCGACTTGCCAAAGCGGCGCGGGCGCGTGACGCATATCAGACTCTCGGGAGTATCTATGGTAGTGTTGACATATCCTATCATTCCTGTCTTATCGACATACTCACCATTGGCATAACGTTCGAAGCCCTCGGCTCCCCTGTTAATATAGACTCCCATATCCATTTATGATTCATGAATTTACGAATTACGATTTCTTTGCTGCAAATATACGCACTTTTCCCGAGACGGCAAAACGATTTACAATTTTTATCAAATATCAAGGAAATACTTATTCTACGGAGTTTAGGAGATAAGGAGAAACCACGCGCAGCTCTCTTTCCTCCTAAACTCCGCGTAGAGTAGATATAACAGTTCCTTATTGTCGCACACTAAAGTTCTTGCGCTCATCGTCGTTGATGATGCGGGCGGCCTGGCGACCGTCGAAGAGGGTGGGGGCGACGATGAACTCTGGGACGTTGAAGGACAGTAAACGGTCGCGGTAGAAACTGAGGGGATTGCGCTGGGGCAGCATGAAGGGCTTGGCGATCTGGCCGTCGGCATCGACGTGACAGAAATAGGGGCGGGTGAAGAGACCGTCGTCACGGCGGGAACTGAAGACGAGCCAGCGGGAGTTGGCACTCCAGTTGTGGAACGACTCGGTGTCGTCGGAGTTGGCCTCGGTCATGGGACGAGCCACAGCTCCACCTACGGCCCCCGATGTGGCTTCATTACCCTGTTGGGCACTTGTGTTCCCCTCGGGCGACGGCAGGGGGAGTATCCACAGGTCGGCCTCGTGATGCCAGATGCTGAACTGGCCATAGTCGGAGAGCGTGTAGCAGAGGAAACGACCGTCGTAAGAGGGACGGGGGAAGGATACCGACTTGTGCTGGGACGCGGCATCGACGATGGTGTCTACACGGTTGCCGAAAGTGCCCGTGGCAGGGTCGAAGTCGACGCGGTAGAGGTTGTAACGGATGGAGTTGAGCAGGACCGCAGATTTCGCAGATTGCTCAGATTGAGTGGCTTCGGGAAGTGCGTGGGCCGCGCAGAAATAGAGCGAGCGGCCATCGGCGGAGAAGACGGGGAAGGTCTCGTAGACGGAGTCCTGCCCGAGTCGGGGATTGCAAATCCCCTCAAACAGGAGCAGCTCGTTCTTCTCGACATCGTAGACCTGGATGTCGGAGGAGGTGTCGAAGACCTCAATGCGGTTAGGGTCGGCACTGTGGAAGAGCTGGTTAGTGATGTTGGTGGAATAGGCGATGTAGCGGCCCGAGGGATGCCAGTAGGGATAGACACAGAGACCGAGGGTCTGGTCGGTCTTGGTGTTGTAGGCGGTGAAGGAGGTTGCCCGCCTATCATGCGGGGGAAGGGACGAAAGGGTTGAGGATTGGGAGTGGCGGATGAGGGTGGCACCGTGGGAGCCTCGGATGTGGAGGCTCATGTCGGCGGGGTTGCCCCGGTTGAAGCTGTGGCAGTTGACGCAGCCCTCGAACTGGGTGTTATCTATCAGCGTGCGCTCGTCGAATGTGGAGAGGTCGCGCTCGTAGATGCCCATCTTGCTCCACACCTCGTAGCCTGGCGCGATGAGACGGTAGCAGAGGCCGTAGTCGATGCTGTCGGGGCTGACATATACGGAGAAAGGCCGGTAGGTGTGCCAGCCGTCGTCGTACTTGGCCGAGACGGTGACGGTGAGCGAGTCGCCACGGTTCTCTGCGAGCAGGGCGTGCCAGTCGTCAATGTCGAAGTCCACGGACTCGTCGCCCTGGCTGTGAAGGCTGTTGCCGTGGCTGTCGGTGATGACGGCATCGATGCGCAGGGCGGGCGAGACGACCGCGCTCCCAGCAGCAGATGAGGCCGTCCGCGCTCCCAAGAGGGGCGAGACGACCGCACTCCTATAAGTCTCGTCGGCCATGCTGAAGTTGAGTGGCGCAATATTCACGGGGATGGTAACCCCGATATAGTCAGGATATATATTCGGCTGCGATGCCTCCTGCTTCGCGTCGCTAATGGTCTCATTGCAGCCCATCAGTCCCATAGGCCCCATTAGCCCCAATAAAATATATAGTTTCTTTCTCATCGCTGAATGGAAATGAAATGATTAAAGCTCTCGCGGTCGCCCGTCAGCAGGTAGTAGGCCAGGAGATATTGATAGGCCAGGCGGTTGTCGGGATTGCACTGGTAGAGGCTTTCGAGCATCTCGGGCGTCACGTGGTCGCTGAAGTAGAAATCTCCGGAGGTCAAGTCTTCCTTGTAGGCCCACTGGCGAAGTCGTCCGTATTCGGGATGACGGGCTATGGCCTCTTCATTCCCTAAGAGGAGCAGCGTCTCGTCGGCCCATTCGCGGTAGAAGAGGGTCTTCTGTAGGGCGGAGAGATATTTGCGTGCCACGGCGTACTGGCCGTTGATGAGGTTGGTCTGTGCCAAGCGCTTATAGCAGCGGGCACTCTTCTGGAAGTCGAGGATGGCTTCCTGGGCCTCGAATACAGTCCGCTGGGCGACGTTGATCATGCCCAATTGATAGAACGCCTCGGCTGTGGGCAAAGGACTGGTAGCATCTTCCTTTACATCGGGAAGAAGTCCGGCGATGCCGTTCTGGTTATAATTGAACATGTTTTCCAAGAGCACGCCGTGCATCGCCAAGGCCAGGTTCTGTACCGTCACGCCAATCTGGTTGTTGGGCTTTTCGGCGTTGATGGTCTCCAGTATGCGGTTCCACTGCTGGTGACGGGCCATGAAGTCGTACTGCATCACCTTCTCGGCCTTGAAGTTGGCGTTTTTCCAGACGAGATAGCCTCCTAATGCGAAAATAATAAAATAAAAAACTAAAATGGGCGACCACTTCAGGGCTGGAGTTACTTTTTCCTTCCTATCCGCAGGACGTTCCGACCTACGTTTATTGAGCGGCGACCACTTCGTGGTCACAAGACGGACAGCGATTATAAGGACGAAGACTGACAGGGATGCACCCCAAAGCAGCCATGGGAATACTGTTGGGTAGCGATGGTAATGAATGCCTTGCCAAATGCTGTCAATGGGTATCGGGAGGCAGACGGGACCGGCTAAGAAATAGAGAACGGGAATGGCAATGACAAACAGGAGGTATCGCAACCAATGATGAGCCGCAGACGAGACGACACCGCTCCCAGAGGCGGACGAGGACGGCCGCGCTCTTAGGGCAGGAGGGATGACCACGCTCCCAACGAGGAGGGTGAGGAGGACAGCCCAGACACCGCTAAGCAGCGCATTCTCGTCGACCAGGAAGAGCCAGAGCAGGAACGAAGGCACAAAGCTCAGACCATAAAAGAATTGAGAATTGAGAGTTGAGAGTTGGGAATTAATCAGCCGGAGCGTCAGCAGCTGCACCGCCGAAAGCAGCAACGCGATGATTGTAGCGCCCACCCAGGCATACAGGAAGAACTGTGTGCAGAAACGTCCCAGCAGGTCGGCTACGCCACCGGGCTGCCTGACAATCTCCCACACGTAGGTGCTGTCTAAGAGAAACAGCTGGTACTGCTCCTGATAATGCAGATGGTGCGGATAGACCAACCCGAAAAAGAGAAGGACTGCCACACCGAAAAGAAGCGTACACAAAGTACGAATATACTTCATCGCTTATTCTTAATTCAAAATTATCACTTCTTACTCGGCGAAGCCGACAACTCTTGATTCTTAACTCTAAATTCTTAATTCGAGAACACCCGACTGAACTCATCAACGCTGATGCGGACTGGCTCGACCATGAACTCCGGACGATTATAGCTCTTCAGTAGGAAGGTGTTGTGCTCTGGGTCTTCCTGTGGCAGCATAAAGGCCTTTTCCACTTTTCCGTCGTGGAAATAGGAGAAGTAGACGCGGCAGAAGTTACCATCCTCTCGGCGGCTGGCAACCATAATCCAATGGCCGTTGCTCGACCAGGAGGGGTAGCTGTCCGGGCGGCCTTCGCTGTTGAGGAGGGAGAGGTCGAGGAATGACGGGGAGGCCAGACTGTCAGCTGACGGGCGTCCCAGGCTGTCAGCCTGGGCAATGGACGAAACTATAGGGCCGAGGGGCATACAGACGATGTCGCCATCGTTGTGGCGGATATGGAAACAACCGTACTGCCCTTGAGCAAACAGCAGATAGCGGCCGTCGGGGCTTATGCGCGGCAGTGTGGCACTCTTGTCGAAGGATGCTGCATCGTAGACGAGTTCCTCTTCGCCAAAGCCATGCGTTGCCACGTCGAAAGAACGGCGATAGAGGTTGTATTGCACTTTAGGGTAGGTGGTGCGGATGTCCTTGTCGCGCATCTCTTCAGGAAGTGGGACGGACTTACAGTAATAGAGCCATTTGCCATCGGGCGACCAGGTGGGATAGACCTCCAAGAGCGTGGAGTCGTTGCTGACTACGCTGACTGAATCGGTCTCTACATCGTAAAGAATGAGATCGCTGGCAAGGTCGTAAACCTCAATCTTGTTAGGATTCAACGTATGGAATCCCTGCCGTGTCTTGTTGGTCGAGAAGGCAATCAACTTGGCGGTGGGGTGCCATGAGGGATAGACACCCGAGGAGATGGTATAGTCGCGCTTCAGGTTGACTTTCGAGACCTTGCCGTCGTTCACAATGACGGTGCCAGCATTGGAGAGGCGCACATGAAAGAGCATGTTGTCGGTCTTGTAGTTCTGGTAGCTGTGACAGTTGATGCACTGGCCTATCTTCCTGTCGTTCATGGTAATCTCGTTGTTGAAGACCTGCGTCTCCTCGAACGTGGTGAGGTTACGCTGGGCAATCTCCATGAAGCTCCAGGCGACATACGACGGTTCGATGAGGCGGTACGACAGATATTCGTCGATGGGTTCTTCGGCAACGTGAATCTCAAAGGGGGTGAAGGCGAGCCAGTCGTCTGCTATGCTGCCATTGTTCCGGCGCTGGGAAGCGTCGGCTACTACTTTTCCCCAGACCTCCACCTTCATGCTTTTGCCTTTCGAGGCATTGAGCAAAGCGTGCCATTCTTTCTCAGGTATCTGTACCTTCACGCCATTGCCGTAGGTCTGCTGCTGTCCGTCGGGCGTGGTGATCCGAGCCACACATTCCCCGTATTCGTCAGCCGGGAGCATGAAGTTGAGCGGCGCAATGTTGCAGGGCACCGTGACATTGCAATAATCAGGGAAGATGGCTGGTAGCCCAGAAAACTCAGAGGCCCCAGAGGGCACATCGGGATGATGCCCGCACGCTGACAGGAGGAGCAGGGCTGCGACTAAACAAGAGGTGATGCGTCTTTTCATTGTTTTCTCAAGATTGAACTTCATGTCCGATAATGCCATTCATATAAATAGGTTTTCTTCCGAAGAGGTTGTACCACCAGTAGGTGTCTCCAAATTCTCCTCGCATATCATTACCTATCTTTTCGATATTCATGCCCGGCTTTGCCTTGCTTTCAAGGACCTCCCAGAAGCGTTTGTAGCGGTCGTAAACAGCCTGCTCCACAGGGAGCATCATGCGCTTTTCTTCTGGTGCCTTATCCATAAACAGGATATAAGCCTCCATCGCATGCAGGGGAAATTCCTCATTCAGATGCAGCTGCACATAGTTGCGCAGCGATGCCCAGAAGCGGCGGGAGTCGCAACGCAGCATGGCATAGAACAACGCCTGCTCTGAAACCACCTTACTGTCGGAGTCGTACCAGAGGCTGATGCCATTGACAAGATAGCTGTCACTGTTCTCAACGCCGGTGAGTTCATCGGGATAGCATTTCTGCAGTTCCTTAATTTTTTCTGAGGCTGGCGCCGGCTGCCAGTTGCCGTAGAACGGAAGATGATGCAGGAGGGTGGTATAGCGCTCCACCAGTTTCTTGTCGCCAACAGCCAAGGCACAGCGGGAAAGCATCTTCAGGTAGAAAGGCGAGAAGCCTCCTTGTATGGCCATCTCAAAATTCAGGCGGATGGCCTCGTTCATCATGCCGTAGTTGTAATAGATGAGCGGCGAAGCTATGTCCAAGAGGGTGACGTGGAGCGAATCGGGGTTGTTGAGACTTACGGCATCATTGCCCAGTTTGAACGAGCGGTCGAGCAGGCCGCCTTCGTTCATCAGGGCGACATTTTTTAGAAAGACCATCGTGTTGGTTGGCTTCTTGTTCCCTTCTGCCAATTGGAGCACTTCCTGCCAGTTGTTGTCGCAGGCAAGGCGCACCATGCGCATCTCGTCGATATAGTTGCGGTCGTAGTACATGAGCGAGGAGGTAAAGATGATGCCTGCAACAGCACACAAGACAGGAATTATTTGAAGATTGGAGATTGAAGATTGAATACGGCCTTTCCACCTGTGAAACCAGCCACACAGCGATATGAGCACGGAGACAGCACTCAGCACCCAGAACGGGACGGAAAGATGCTCGCTGCTGTCGCTTGGCGCTATGAAACGAGGAAAGCCTGCCAGCGCGACATCGTCGAATTTCAGATTCGAGTAAAGCTGCGTATGCCAGATGCCAGCAGTAAAGAGAAGCAGGAATAAGCCTAAAAGCTCACGCCAAGTGGGTCTTTCGGTAACCACTAAGCACACAACGAAAAGCAAGGCAAACCACCCCAACACCGGATAGGCGCAAACGCCAAACAGATACCATGCCAGATGCCATTTGCGGGGTGTGCAGCGGGCTGCCCACAGGAACAGCAGCATGACGAGATAGCCCACCGACTGCGAGAACCAATAGCCCCTGATAGGGGAGATATAAATCCAATAGCCCAAATCGACAACCGAGGTGAGCAGACAGGCTATAGGAAGGAGCATCAGCGCAATAGCACTCCCCCGCAGCCGGAATGCCTTGGCGCCCACAGAGAAGATAAGCCCCCAGATGACCACCAGCACACCAGCACCCAAGGCCGGATGATGGAAAAGCTGCGTAAGCCATGCCCCCACATACCGCATCAGGCCAAAAGGCTTCTGCATGAGGGTGTGGAAGAAGGGCTGCCCGAAGAGGAACTCAGAGCGGTCGTGTGCCGTATAGAGCACCTCCCTATTAATATATAATATGTATAAGGCAAATACTATGAAAGCCAACAGGCTCACGTAGAGGATTACGCCGTTTATCTTACTTTTATAAGTCATAGTTTTTTCACTTCTATTAATCCATCGAGACCATCGAAAGGTAAGCATCATGCCGTTCAAATAACTTCTCCATGTATTCCGTTTTTACGCCAAGTGTTCTTTGGAGCAAACACTTTGTTGGCAAATCTGTTCTTTGCAAAGAACACTTTTAGCCCAAATGTGTTAATCCCGGCAAACACTTTTCGAGTGCAAAGGTAGTAACAATATTCAGAATCCACAAACTTTTTTGTCCAAATCTATACTTTTAGACCCATATTTGGACAAAACTTAGTTAGAGGCCTTACTAACTGAAAATCTTAACGTCTTCTAGATATAAAAGAGGGTACACCTACTTGGCGCACCCTCTAATAAAGCACTTTACATCAAACTTTACTTCACAGGTCTGATAGAAATACCGAGACTGGAACTCAAGTTGTGGTAGACGCTAACAGAGTTATCATACAGACCATGCTGGAATACCAACATGTCAGGCATGTTTTCAGTATCACTAATTGATCCTTTAGAGCCTTGACGCTGTTCCTCCTTTGAAGGGAAGTGGTATGAGCCAAAGATCTGTCCTGAAGCATAATAGCCGGCATTTCCATTTCCGTACCATTTCTGCCCGAAGCGATAGCCTGCACCTGGCAAGAATATGCTGTTCTTATTCGGACCGGTTACCGTATATCCAGTACCTGTAAATTCCCATTTGCAATTATCAATCAGCTCCTGGAATTCCTCAGATGTCGGCATTCTCCAGCCGTTGCCCCAGTTTGCAGTAGCAGGATCGTGCTGAGCATCTTTAATGATGCTATAAATAGGAGCCGTAATGCTGGCACCCGTATCATCTTTAAAACCACCTTGTGTACTTGCGTAATAGGTAAATGCAGTAGAATCAATCACGTTAGCGATAATCTCATAGTCTAAACCGTCCACATTGATTGAACATTCCAGCTTTCTGTCTTTATACGCAGTTTTAAGAGAATCGAATCTGACTTCCCTGATGGAATCCATTTTAGTCAAAGGAAATTCCGAGAGTGAAAAGGCTTCCTTATGTACATTTACTGTATCAAAAGCTATTCCGGTTTTCTCTTCACCTTTGTACATTTCAAACAGGTCATCTACTGATGTCGAAGTCGTTACATCTTTATAGGATGTTGCAGAGGTTGCCAAAACCTGCGTACCTGTTATATCACCCCAAACGAAGAGAACGCCATTGTCAGATCCTGAAGTCGCTCCAACATTCATATCAGCCCACTTAGTGCCACTGGGAAGCCCCAAGTCCATAGCCTGCCCTGCATTTTTGATATTAGCAGCATTTGCTATGTATTGGTTTTCGTATGTATCATAGCTAATCTCATCACTACATGCAACAAAGAGGCTTGATGTAGTAAGCGTGATGATAGCGAGCTTATTAAATTTCATAATACTTTTCATTATAACAGATGTTTAAAATTATACACAATAAGAACAGACTATTCCTCATAGTAAACTGAGTTGAGGGTCATGGTGCCGCTATACAGCATGAGGTCGAGGTCACGGCCTTCACCGCCCTTAGCACACTCCTTAGCCATTGTCTCAGTGATTTGAATCTCGTTCAAACCTGACACGATTTTGACATGATCGTAGTAAGTGTTGCTCCACCAACCGTTCATAATCTTCATGTCACAGTCATCACTGGCATTGGAAACGTCAAGGATGAGGGTTTTCAGACCAAAGTAAACATCATCGGGAATGGTGGGCAGATGTGCACCTTCAGTAGAGCTGAAACGCATAGCTGCTGCATCCCATGCAGCGGGCTGGAACGGCACTTGATCGGGGAACTTCTCCACGTTGCCATAAATCCAGAACTTTTCGAGAGCGTTAGTAATATCCTGACAGATGACAGAGTCTTTGGTTACAATCTCGGTACCGTCAGGACAAAGAGCTGTAAGGATAACATAATACTTAGTATCCTTATACTGGCCGCTCGGTTCCCTGTCAACCTTCATCTTCTTCCATGCATAGTTACCAATGAATTCCTTTCCACCGATACTCCACTTTGCATTAACAGGAGCTGAGGTCGAACAGCTAATGACATTGCCATTCTCGCCTTTGGCATTCTTGTCAACGGTGATAGTGGTCATAGCCTTGAGCTCGTCAACAGTGATGTGACCCGCATTGCTGATATCTTCGTGAACAGGATCGCAGGCTACATAAGCACATGCTGCAGCAAAAATCAAAAATATTTTTTTCATATTGATTTCTTGTTATAACTTTATTGATAAATTACCTTATAATCCTTTGCAGGAGAATCTTCTGCTTTCCATCCTTCGTTCTGTTCCATCTTGCCACTCATCAGAGTAATCTGGGCCTGAGGCTTAGGCAAGAAGCCCTTGGTAGCAGCGTAACGCTCAGCCCATGAGCTGGTCATGTGGTGCATAGAACGCTTGGCGCTCTTCTGGCCAAGGCATACAATCTGCTTGCCTTCCTGTAGTTGGAGAGCCTTAGCAGCGTAAGAGCTAGCACTGTGTTTGTCTACACCAGACCAGCGGCGCATATCGTTGAAGCGAAGGCCCTCGAGGGCAAACTCCCAGCGACGCTCGTTCTGGAGAGCAGTCAAAGAATAAGATGTGGTCAGAGGTACACCGGCACGAGCCTGAACCTGGTTCATGTACTGCACCTGGCCAGTAAGCTCGGTGAGCATCAGCAGAACGTCGGCATAACGCATCAGGTAGTAGTCCTCGAAGTGGTCACCCTGCTGCTTGTTGTCAAGCGAGCTGGCGGAATATCCCGGGCACCTGGACCACCATGAGTCGTTGTCAGCAGCGCAAGCGTCAAGGTTGACATCGGCGTACTTCTTGACTCCATAGCCTGACTCCTCACAGTCATCCTTCTCGTAAGTATAGGCCTCAAGCTCATTGTCGAGGTCAATCAAAGTGCCGAGCTTACGGATGTCCTTATAATTGCCGAGATTCTCTGCATAGGTCCAGTCATCCCAGATGTTACATGAAGGAGTACCCTGGCCCCAGCCCTGGTTGAACGGATAAGTCTTGCTGCGCTTACCATTATCATTGGTAGCACCGTTACGGAGACCCCAGAAACATGACAGATAGTTAGAATACATACGCGGGTTGTTATAAGTACCGCCAATGGCCCACTTAGAGGCATTCATGAACTGAATCTGGAAGATTTCCTCGGTGTTACCATTACCCATACCAGGCTGGTCGAAGCAGTTCTCACGCTTCATGTCTGCAATGAACGCATAAGCATGGCCTACACCATCGTGAGCCTCATCCCAAAGCAGACTGTTGGAATACTGCCAGAGTGAGCGGAAGTCCGGGCAGAGCTTGTAACGGCCACTGGCAACGATGTCCTTCAGGTAGTTAACGACATCAGCCTGAGAAAGCGAAGCTGCGGTGCATCCCTCCTGCTGCACAAGGTCAATAGCAGGAGCTGAACCGGAAGAAAGATCACCGACACCCTTGTAGAAGCCAGCCCAGAACATATAGGCGCGGGCAATGAATGACTCGGCAGCATATTTGTTGGCGTGGCCATCACCAAAGCCGGAAGTCGTGCCCATGAGGTTCATGCCCGACACGAAATCGGAGATAATCTGAGGATAAATCTTTTCCTCAGCACTTACCTGCTGCTGCATCTCGTCAGTGATAACGGTAGAGGTAATCAGAGGCACATCACCATACATCTGGGTAAGCAAGAGGGTATAGAAACCGCGCATGAAGTAACCTTCGCCAAGGAGCTGGTTACGCTGCGCCATGTTCTTATCATTCCAATCCACGTTGTCAATGGTCTCAATCTGGTTGTTGGCACGTGAAATACCACCATAGAGCAGGATGAAATCCTGTTCGTACTGGTTCTCACTAGCAGTTGTGAAATGATGCAGCGACTTAGCCACATTGTCCTGCAAACCGCCACTTCCGTAGCAGTCGTCCGACATGAGTGACCACCAGTAGAAAGGATTGTTTAAGATTGAACTTTGGTCTCCGCCTCCTAACGTATTCATAATACTATAGGTAGCTGCGTTCAAGGCCTCAACATCTGCAGGCTTACCAGGGAAAGTAGCCGCAGTCAACTCTGTAACACGCGGATCAGTGTCCAGACTGTCGTTACATGCTGTAAACAAAGTTGCTGATAAGACAGCTAACGATGATAAAATATATTTCTTCATAATAGATTACCGAATTAGAATTTAATACTTGCACCAACCAAATATGTACGAGAAGGCGGGTAGAGACCAAGGTCAATACCAGAAGCCCAGCCTTCGCCACCAGCAGTATTACCCACCTCAGGATCGAGTCCTTTGTAACCAGTGAAGGTGTAGAGGTTCTGAGCCTGAACATAGAAGCGGAGCTGCTGGAACGGACAAGTCTTCCAAACATGCTTGAAGTCGTAACCCAGCGTTACGGTCTTGATCTTGAAGTAGTCTGCATCCTCCATGTAGCGGGTAGATACCCAGTTGGTGTTCTGGTGGCCGGTTGCAGAAATGCGCGGCTGCTCGTTTGAGGTTCCCTCGCCATGCCAACGCTCCAGGATGGAGGTGTCGTAGTTCTGGTAAGGAGCATCGCTGAATGAACGGTAAGAACGCATAATCTGCATGCCGAATGCACCGGCACCGTTTACTGCGAAGTCAAAGCCCTTCCAATTCAGGCCGAGGTTGACACCCAGCATCACATCGGGGTTGGGATTACCAATCTCATGACGGTCACTAGTAGGACCTTCTGCGAAAGTGATCAAGCCGTCACCATTCCAGTCATCCCAGATGCAGTCACCGGGCTGTGCGTTATCGAGAACAGCCTTGTTAGCTGCGCGTGCATCGTCAATCTGCTGCTGGTTCTGCCAGATACCGCTGTATGACATGCCGTAGAAGTAACCGATGGGCTTGCCTTCCTCAGCACGGTAGATGTACTCAGTACCCTGTGAGAGGACGCCACCAGGACCATTAATATAGTGGTTCTCGTTGGCGATACGGGTTACCTTGTTCTTGTTAGTAGTGAAGTTCACGCCGACGTTGTAGCTGAAGTCCTTGCCAATCCTGTCGTTCCAGGTGAGTGCAAGCTCAATACCTGTGTTGCGGACGTCACCACCATTGATGGCAGCAGCGTTGGTACCATAGACTGCCAACAGCGGGCCTGTGATAAGCCAGTCCTTGGTCGTCTTCTTATACCAGTCGAAGGTCAAGCCTAAGCGGCTGTTGAGGAAGCGGGCATCGAGACCGAAGTCGAGCTGCTCAGAGGTTTCCCAAGTCAGTTCGGGATTCGGAACGATGTTTGCGTAAGCACCTGTGTGAGGAGTTCCGGCAACAGAAGTCTCCATGTCAGAACCGAACTTATAGCCACTGTCACCAGCTTCGCCCGACAGAGCGATGGTGGCAAGATACTGGTACTTGGCGATATCCTTGTTACCGTTCTGACCCCAGCTGGCACGAATCTTCAAGAAGTCCATCCAGCTCTTGGTGCCATCCATGAATCTCTCATTGGAGATTACCCAACCTGCAGATACAGAGGGGAAGGTACCCCAGCGCTTACCATCGGTGAAGATACTGGAACCATCACGGCGCATGGTGACGGTAGCCATATAGGTCTCATTCCAGTCCCATGTCACACGACCGAACCAAGAAGCCAGATACTCTTCATCATTGGGCTTACCTGTCAGCGTGGCATCGGTAGCATTCACCAGCTTGATGTTTGACAGCCATGCAGAATCCCAACCTTTCAGTGTTGCGAGCTGCTCGCCATAATTAACCTTGTTGGATCCGCCGATGTTAAAACTCCAAGCAGAGCTCTGATAGCTCTGACCAATCATTGCGCTGATCTTGTGGCCTGAGAAAATAGGAAGATCGTAGGTAAGTGTGTTTTCAATAGACCAATTGGTATTCAGGCCCGAGCTCTGACTGACACTATAGATAATAGATGTGGCATTACCATAACCGGTAGAACGTGGTTCGCCATAGTTACGGTAAGTGCTGGAAGCCCAGTTGTAGTTGAACTGAGTACGCCACCTCAGACCCTTGATTGGCTGGATGGTCAAGAAAGCAGTAGCGTTGGTATTGACGTTGCGGCTCTCGGCCAAAGAGTTGAAACCACCCTTACTGAGGTTCTCCCATGGGTTGCTGAACAGAGAAGCGTTCCAGCCCTGGCCGTATGCGGGTGTACCGTCAAATTCCTGATAATAATAGGTGTCACCGTTGTAAGCATACTGTGGCATCAGCGGAGTGGTCTGGAGCAGACTGTGGATATAGCTCCAGTACATACCGTCCTCGGCCAGGTCGTGACTTCTGTTATAGCTCAGAGACATGTTCTCACCGATGGTAATCACATCAAGATCCCTGACCTTCAAGAGCACGTGGTCGCTGTTGAGGCGGATGGTGTGGCGCTTGTAGTAAGAAGCCTGGTCGGCACCCATGATACCTTCGTTACCGGTATAGGTGTAGGACATGGCGAACTTGGAACGGTCTGTACCACCGGTCAGCGTCACGGAGTGGTTCTGCTGCAGGGCATTCTTGTTCTCGAATGCTTTCCACCAGTCAGTGCCTTGGGTGCCGCTATTAGCCTGTGTGAGAATGTCAGCAGGAACGTAGCCAGCCCAGTCCATCTTCGTACCTCCGGTGTTGAAAGTGTACTCGTCCATGATGGTCATGTACTGCTGGGCATCGAGCAGCTGCGGGCGCTTGTAGGCGTTAGACCAACCGATAGCACCATTGTAGCTGATCTCAATCTTACCGGCCTTACCCTGCTTCGTGGTAACGAGGATAACGCCGTTGGCAGCACGCGCACCATAGATGGCAGCCGAAGCAGCATCCTTCAAGATGTCGATGCTCTCGATGTCGGCAGGGTTGATGTCATCAAGGCTACCGCCAGCCACACCGTCGATCACATAGAGAGGTGCAGCATTACCAGTGGTGCTGATACCACGGATGTAGACCTTGTAGCCCTTACCAGGCTGTGTTGATGACTGCGTGATCTGTACACCAGGCGTGCTCGACTGCATGGCCTCGAGGGCGTTGGTGGTGTTCAGCTTGGCGATGTCGTCACCCTTCACCTGGACAGTGGCACCGGTGACCAGTTTCTTCTTCTGGGTACCGTAACCCACAACCACAACATCATTCAGAGTCGTTACATCTTCTCTCAGTGTAACTTTGATGTCATTACGGCCATTGACACTGACTGTTTCAGTGTTATAGCCAACATAAGAGATAATCAGTGTGGCATTGCTTGAAGCCTGCACACTGAAGTTACCATTGATGTCGGTGACAGAACCAGTTTTGGCGCCTTGCACTTGCACGCTTGCACCAATGACCGGTTCACCAGCTTCATCAATTACCGTTCCCTTCACAATGCTCTGAGCCAGTGCTCCCATGGGGAACAAACAGAGCAGGAACAGCAGCACTAATGGCTTTTCCAGTGATTTAAATTTCCACATAAAACAAAATATTGGTTATTAAAAAAAGAGTTTTTGGCTTACTTAGTGGTTGATTACAAACATATTTACTATATAGCATTTAAGGTGATGCAAAATTAAAACTTTTTTACAGGCGTGACTTTCCGTAATGTTTCAGTGGCTTTCGTTTTTGTCTCATTTTGAGTATTAGGCAGCTAAAAGGCACAAAAAGAAAACTTTGTGTCCCGTTTTCCGCAACTGTGTGTCCCAAATCGGGGGTCTTATACCAAACATTCCCACAGGGGGAACATTTTATTCCCACCGGGGGAACAATTTATTCCCACCGGGGGAATGTTTTGTTCCCACCAGGGGAATCATCGCTCAGAAGGCAAGCTACCTAATATGTTTAGCGCCCGCCGTCGAAAAGACAGCGGGCGCGGAAAGAGGATGTGTGTTGTACTGTGGAACTAACGTTTGAACAGATGTGGGATGAACTCGTGGAGTCCGCGACGCCATGTGAGGAACTCGTGGGCGGTGCCTGCCGACTCGCTTGAGTCGACCTTGATGCCCAGCTCGCGCAGCTGCTTCACGATGTCGGCACTCTTGATAAAGTCCTCTTCGCCCCAGTTCATGTACATGTAGTGAATCTTCTTGTTGAACTCGTCGGCATTGGCGAATACACCGTTGTAGGCAGTCTTGACGTCGAGGCCGAAGATGGCTCCGCTGAACGTTCCTAACCATGCGAACTTGTCGAGGTTCTGGAGCACCACGTCAAAGGTCTGGTGTCCGCCCCAGCTCAGACCGGCCATTGCACGGTTCTCACGGTCGCTCTTTGTGCGGAAGTTTGCGTCGATGTAGGGAATGAGGTCGTTAAGCAGTACGGGATAGAAGGATGCGCCGTAGTCGCTCATACCCTGGCGGTTGTTGCCGCCACCAAAGGGTTGCTTGATGTCGCCGCTCTCCATGACTACGAGCATTGGCACAGCTTCACCGCTGGCAATGGCGTTGTCCATGATGTGCTGCATCTTTCCTTGTATTGCCCAGCTTGTCTCGCCTTCGCCCATGCCATGCTGAAGATAGAGCACAGGGTAGCGTTTCTTGGCATTCTTGGCCAGCTCGTATTCGGCAGGTGTGTAGACCAATGCGTGACGCCATTCGCCGAACTTCGAGTTAGGGCTGTGGTAGTAGATGCTGCGCACCTGACCGTGGTCGATGCCTTGCTGCGGACGGTAGTAGTCGCCCTCGGGGCCTTCGGGAATCTCTATGCCGCCCGATTCGCGGTTGCAGCCGAAGAAAGTCTCTGATGCGGGGTCGACGAAGTTCACGCCGTCGATGTTCATGAAATAGTAGTGGAATCCCACTGGAAGCGGGTCGGTGACGGCCATGAAGGCTCCCTTTCCGTCGGGCTGCATATCGTATTTCTTGCTGCACACGTCGACGACGACCTTCCGGGCCTGCGGTGCCTGGATGCGGAAGTATGCGCGGCGCTCCTTATCCACCTTCGGGAACTCATTGCCGGGAACGGCGGTCTCGGCGGTGACGGCATCGGCGGGCACCTCAATCTTCTTCGGCATCTCAATGTAAGGACGCTTCGGCTCGAAACCAAGGTGACGGGCCACGGCCTCACCATAGCGGCAGCCCAGCTCACGGTAGCCGGCGGCATCGAAGTGCAGACGGTCGGGGCCGTTGGTGCAGTCGTCGCTGGAGATGACCTGACAGGTGTGGATGGTCTGCGGCAGTTCGTCGATCTGCTTTTTACAGCCGATGCAGACTCCCTGCCCTCCGGCCTGAACGATATTACCCACATAGATGTTCACCTCCTCGGGCTTCAACTGGAGGTCGCTACATAGGTTATTGTACACCTGATTCACCATTCCAGCCCATTTCGGGTCGCCGGTGTTCGTCTCGCCCTGGTGCATCAGTATTCCCTTGATGACACCGTCCTGCTGCGCTTTCTTGGCCAATGTGACGAGTCGCTCGTAGGGGTTGTTGTCGTAGGCAGCGAGCATACCCTTCATCCATCCCGGAGCCTTCTTCTCAACATAGTTCTGGATGCTGTCGGGGAGGAAACCCTTGATGTCGATGCCGCCGATGGCCACATGGATGACACCAATTTTGATGTTCTCGGGCAGCGATGCCACAAGTGTGCGGCCGAACCAGTCGGCGGGTGTAAGGCCAGTGTTGGGACGGCAGAGCGGGGGGATAGCCTCGCACCATTCGCCCATCTTGCGCCCCTTGTCGGGGAAGTCGACGGCTGGCATCAAGAGAAAACGTGGTCCAGGGCTAACGAGGTCCTGTGCCTCTGGACGGGCATTGCCCTCCATGTTCGACTGTCCGAAGCAGAGAAAGATGTAGAAGTTCTCGTCGGGGGCTGCTTGTGTCTTCACGTTTCCTATGAAGGTGAAGAGCATTGCTGAAAGTAATAATAATTTGTTCTTCATATTGTTAAATATTAATAAAGAAAACAATAATTTATGCAAAGATATTGCTCTTTGTCGAAATATGTTTTCTCTATTGTTGCATCTGTTTTTCTAAGTGTAGACTATGCTTTGTCTGAACCCTCAAAGACTACTGTTTGTGACAGTTATGGCGTGCTTTCCGTTGCATATTCGTCTATGAGCTGCATGAAAAGCGGGTTGTGGCGGAGTATCTTGGGATTCCCGACCATTATGGTCTGCAGCCGTGCACGAGTGAGTGCTACGTTCAGCTTGCGGTCTATTGTCTTTCCATTGTCATCGTAGGTGTTTGCTGCAAGGAAGTCGAGCTGGTAGCGGCGGCTCACGGTGAAGGAGTATATGATGACGTCGCGCTGCGAACCCTGGTAGCGCTCCACAGTGTCCACCGACACGTTCATCAATGCTTCGATGCCAAGGCGGGCAGTCTCTGCGCGAATGGCGGCTATCTGGCTGCGGTAGGGAACGATGACGCCGACGGTCTTGTCGGCATCGAAGCGGTCGCCGTAGAAACGGTGGATGCGGCGGAGGAGGTCGGCCACGATGCGGGCCTCGGCCTCATTATAGTTCGATGAATTGAGTGAAAGAATACCAAAAGGTAACGTCCCTTTCACTCCCCTTTCACTCCCTTTCACTCCCCTTTCACTACAAATAAATAGCACCCGGCGCTCCTTCAGTAGGTCGTCGAGTCCGTCTTCCGATGGCAATGTGTAGCCGAGTGTCGTGTCTTTTTGGTGGGATAATGGTACGGGCATAAGCTTACCGTCGTAGAAACGCTGGCTGGCAAAGGCCGCAACGTCGGGGTGCATTCGTCCCTGGTGTGAAAGCATGGCCACGAATTGGCTGCGGCCCTGCGACAACTCCCATTGGTAGAGACGCTGGAAAAGTGAGTTGCGGCAGTCGGTGAGGCCTATTCCGCGGAGGCATGGCTCTTCGACGATGGTGTCGGCTTCGTCCTGCTGCACCACGGCGGGCAACTGCTTGTAGTCGCCGACGAGAACGAAGCGGTCGATGCTGTCGTTGGCGAGTATGCCTATGAGGCCGGGTTCGAGAATTTGCGATGCCTCGTCGACGACGGCCAGCGAGAAATGCTTCAGGTCGAAGATGAAAGGACGTGCAAGGAGCATCGATGTGGTGGCGACGATTACGGGGGTGTTCTCTATGGCAGAGCGCATGGAATCGAGGGTTGGGGTGGGAGAGGGGGCTTTGCTCTCAGAGCTGCCTAACGGGCCTGATGGTAGCTCGCTCAGCAGATGGCTGGCGTATCGCGGGTCGCAGGATGAAGGGCTGCCAATGCGGAGATAGCCGATGCCGGCATCGGTGAGCATGGAGCAGATCTCGTCGACGGCGCGATTGGTATAGGCGGTGAGGAGGATAGAGGGGGCGGGTCCCGACGCTAACGCGACGGGCACGGTGGCGGCGTTTGTAGGGGTGGGGGCAGACGTGCGGGCGGGCACGGTGGCATTGAGTTCCTCTTCGACGATGAAGCGGAGGGCCATTGAGGTCTTGCCGGTGCCAGGGGGGCCAACGAGGAGGAAATAGTCGCGTGCCTGGTGTATGCGGAGGAGGATGTCGTCATAATGTGGGTTGTAGTTTCGCGTGAGCTGTAGGCGCGTATCTGCCTGTGGTTCACGTTGTCCCAGCAGAAGGGCACGGCGCGACGGGGCGGCAGTGGCGAAGGAGAAGAGGCTTCGTATGCAGCCCGATGTTGTAGTGTCGCTGCCGCCATGTTCTATGGCCCAGGGGCGGTTGTTGTTGAAGATTGAGGCATTCTGTTGGCCGTCGTTTAGGAGTACTGTGAGACTGTTGTCGCCTATGGTGTCGAGCGTGCCTTTGTAGAGTATGCTGCGGCGCACGTCGGGGATTTCGGCATACTGGTAGAGGTAGACCATGTCGCCACGGCGGAAGTTGGAAACTGGAGGCACGGTACTGGTAGAGCAGCTTGCGGGACAGAGGGTGATGATGTCGAGGCCGGCATCGGGTGAGGAGCGGCGTGTGTCGGTGATAGTCAGATCGAGGTAGATGTTTCCAGTCTCCTGTTTCTCGCTAAGGGGCATGAGCCAAAGGTCGCTGGCTGCACCGCCGCTGTGTTGGAGTCGCTGGCTTCCGCCACCCAGTTTCTGCGACAGCTGTTCGCGGTAGACAGAGGTCATCATGCGCTCCACGTATGTGCGTTCGAGAGTGCTGAGTGTCGATAGCTGGGTGTTGATAGCCGTGAGTGGTGGCAGTATGTAGCTGTGGAAGAATCCGTCTCGCGCCACATCTTTATATATAATATCGGCGTTGAGCAGCGGCACGATGCGCCCGAAGCCGTCGCGGGCAATGAGCAGTTCGGTGGCAACAATCTGGTTGCGCAGCTTCAGGGCCTCGCGCAGCAGCGTGCGGTAGTAGTTCACCGAGAGCAGACCGCTGGCGGCCTCGTAGCGTGAGTATAGCAGACGGATGTCCACCTGGCTGTCGCTCTTCTGGAAATTGTAGCGCAGTATGGCGTAATAGAGCAGCAGCTGCACGTAGTGGCTTTCCAACTGCAGACCGTGGTTGTCGCGGCTCTGGTGCTCTATTTTCATGTTCTTCCCCGCTTTCTGTTCCACGAGCAGGGTCATGTCGGTGGCCATGAGGTCCACGCGGCCCTGCAGTCCGAGGCTCTCGCATACGAATGACGGTTCGAGCAGGAAGCCGCCCTTAGTCTTGACGTCGTTTTTCAGAATGTCCACCGCCTCTTCGATGTTCTTCACCTGCTGCATTGCCTCCCTCTTGAACTTCTCGGGGTTGAAGTCGGGACAAGCGCAATAGCGCAGCACATCCTCACGGAAAGCACGTTTCAGTGCAGAGTTCATCGTTGTCGCTGTATTGGCGGCGGGGGTGGGGGTGGCGAATGGTGACGACAAAGATGACGGGGAGGGCGAACTATGTACAGTCTCGTCAAGCACTACCCCGGCAAAGTTACCCATTAGAATAGCTTGGCTGTTCGGCTTCGGCGACAAGCGGTTCAGGGTGTAGAGCAGCGTATGGTGGCCATAAGCGGTGAAACAGGCGGCAAGCGACGATATGTCGATGAGGAAGTCAGGTTCAACGATGATGACGCCGGGGAGAACAGCGGTAATGCCGCTGTCTACGTGACAATCGAGGAGGTTCAGCTGCATCCCCGGGCGGAGAATCTTGCGCAGATAGGCGAAGTCGCGTCCCTGGTCGGTGTTTCCATAGTCCACGGTGATTTCGCCGTCAGCGGTGTCGGCCCAGATGGTCGAGTCGTCGTGGTGGTTCACAATGCAGCGTATGTAGCGTTTGTTCACGACTGCCGCCCTTTGGTGTGGCCTTGCCGTGGGCGGCAGCAGACGGCGCAGACTGCTTGGAACATCGACGGCGAACACCCGCGAGATGAACAGCGCCGCGGCGCGCACATCATAGCCCCATTCGTCGGCGGCTATTGTCTCATTGCCGTTACTGTGGCGGCGTGCCGTCTGTAGTTCCTGACGCTCGGTAGCACTCATTCCCAACCGTTTGCAGAGGAAATCGATCTGCGCGAAAAGATTGCCGAAGGCTCCGCGCACTCCGCTGCACCCCTTCGCCGCCGTCAGCGACATCAATTCGTGCAACCGGCGAGCCGACCACACGGAAGAAGATTGCGAGAGCAGTTCCGAGCAAATATCAAACAGTTCTTGTGCTTCCACAACTCTTAAACTCTTAACTCTTTAGCCCCTCGACATATTGCCACAGCTTGCGGTAGAAGGGGTGGCGGGTGAGTGTTTTTCGGTCTCCAAGTATTATCAGTTTCATCCTGGCGCGAGTCATGGCTACGTTCATTCGCCGTAGGTCGCGGAGGAACCCAATCTGCCCCTCGTCGTTTGAACGCACCATCGAGATGACAATGATGTCGCGTTCCTGCCCCTGGAATCCGTCGACGGTGTTCACCGATATAAGCCGCCGGAAGGGTTTCAGCGCCTCGTTCTTCTTCAGCAGTTGGCGCAACAGTTGCACCTGAGCGCGGTATGGCGAGATGACGCCCACGTCGAGCCGCTCGTCCAATATCCGCTGTTTGCCTATCAGCTCAAAGTAAGCCTGGAGGGCGAGGATGGTGAGGCGGGCCTCGGACTCATTGGAAACAGACCCTCCCCCTGCCCCTCCCTGCGAGGGAGGGGAGTAGTTACTTCTTTGTTCTCCAACAATTACTTTTTCCTGCTCAAAGGTGTTACTACTCCCCTCCATCTCAGGGAGGGGCTGGGGGAGGGTCTTTTCTGTGTCTATCCACGTTATCGGCCTGTCGAGGTCGAGGATCGAGCGGTTCTTCACCTCAGGTGCTGCCACCATGAGGTTGTGGTAGAACCAGTCGGAGGAGAAGCGCATGATGTCCTCGTTCATGCGGTACTGCATGCGCAGCAGCGTCACCACCTCAGGCTTTTGGTCGCAGATGCGCTCCATGAGCGTGCGCCCCAGTCCGCCTTTCAGCGCCTCGTAACATTTCACCGTCGGCGGCAGCTGGCAGTGGTCGCCGGCGAAGATGACGCGTCCGGCACGGCGTATGGGAATCCAGCTGGCAGCCTCTAAAGCCTGTGCCGCCTCGTCGATGAACAGCGTGCCGAACTTCATGCCGTCGAGCAGACGGTTGGCCGAGCCAACCAGAGTGCAGGCTATGACACGCGCCTCGCCGAAGAGCTGTGCGTTGATGCGCAGTTCCAGCTCCACGGCGCGGCTTTTCAGGCGGTCCATCTTCTGGTGCCAGTTGTCGCTGCGCTTCTTCTGTCCTCGCAGTTCGCGTATGGCCTTGCGAATCGCCCACAGCTGCGGATAGTCGGGGTGTGCCTCAAAGCGTCGCTCGTAGGTGAACGACAGCATTTTGTCGTCGACACGCGTAGGGTTGCCGATGCGCAGTACGTTAAGTCCTCGGTCAACGAGTTTTTCCGAAATCCAGTCGACGGCCATGTTGCTCTGTGCGCATACCAGCACCTGGCTCTCACGGCGCAATGTCTCGTAGATGGCCTCAACAAGCGTCGTAGTCTTTCCCGTGCCGGGAGGGCCATGCACCACGGCCACATCCTTCGCCCTCAGCACCTCGTTCACGGCGTGCTCCTGTGTGGCATTCAGATAGTCGAAACCCATGTCGGGGAAGGTGAATGTCTCGGCCTTCTGACGGCTATAGAACAAATCGCGCAGATGGCCCAGCCGACCCTTTGCACGCATGGTACGCTCCAGCGCATCGAACATCACGCGGTAGCTCGTCTCGTCGAAGAACAGTTGCACGCCCACCTGTGCGTCGGTTACCTGCAGGTCGGCTATCGGTGCCCCGTCGGGCACGGCGACCACCATGCGGTCGCCGTCGACATAAGAAACAGTTCCAGTGAATAGAGACCCACCCCCTGTCCCTCCCTGTGAGGGAGGGGAGTAGTTTCCTTTGGCATCGGTTTTAGCATCAGAAGAAGTATCTACTCCCCTCCCTATAGGGAGGGGTCGGGGGAGGGTCTGTTTGAAGAACTGTACCGGCTTCCCGTACTCGAAGTTGTGGTCGTCTTCGTCATCGCTGCCCTGTGTGCGGAACACCTCGACACACAACTGGTTCAGCGAGTTGTAGTAGCTACGGCCCACTCGCAGGGGGAACCACGCATCGCCGCGCTCCACACGACGCTGGATGCCCATGGCCTCAGTCTGTGCCTCGAAGGCCTTCTTCTCTTCCTCATACTCCATCTGCAGCAGCGCCCGCTGTCGCTGAAGTTCCAGTATAGGTGATTGTATCTCGCTCATTGTAGCATACACTTGGAAACGAAAGACTGGGCAACTTCCTCTTTTAGAGTTCGTTACCCAGTCGCAGTTGCGGAGGCAGGACTCGAACGTGCGACCTCCAGGTTATGAGCCTGGCGAGCTACCAACTGCTCCACTCCGCGATGTTTATCGTTTTGCGGGTGCAAAGGTACTGCTTTTTTCCGAAACAGACAAATTTTTCTTAATATTTTTTGTTTTTACGCATCATTTTCCCCGATTTCCCCCAATAAACGCCATGTTACACTGTGTTTTTTGTCTCATTATTAAGCCGTTTTGAAAATTATTAGTAATTTTGCCCCAAATTAAAGACAACAATACTAAAAACTTTTCAAAAAATGAT
Organism: uncultured Prevotella sp.; assembly: GCA_905233425.1. GTDB lineage: Bacteria > Bacteroidota > Bacteroidia > Bacteroidales > Bacteroidaceae > Prevotella. The sequence goes on from CAJOEC010000002.1 coordinate 24,774, forward strand.
GAAACAGAGAATCATGCTTGCAGCCTTGACGCTGCTTGTGGTCGTCATCGGAGCCTTTGCCTCTGACCGGCAGAAGGTAACCATTGGCGGAAAGATTATGCCTGAAAAGGCCAAACGTCTGGCATCCTCAGGCGACGTGAACAACGACGGCGCAACCGACGTGGCCGACATTGCGGCAATCATCAACGTCATGGCTGGTGTCGCCCAAACAACGGAGTCTGAACCTATAGATGCCGACGTGAATTGTGACGGAGCCGTCGACGTGGCCGACATCGCATCGGTGATAAACATCATGGCCGGTGGGGCGCAACACCAGGGCAACGAGGTAGTCATCACGGAGGCCAAGGGCTGGTTGGAGTCGGCCTACGTGAAATGGGAAAAGATGGATGGCACGAAGAACTACAACGTCTACGTCAAGGGCGGACAGTACGCCGAATACACCAAGGTCGACAGCAATCTTGTACGCGAATATCCTGACTACGGACGTGCCGACGTGGTTGGACTGACGGCTGGAACATACGCCATAAAGGTGGCTCCCGTCGATGCCGACGGCAATGAACTGGCCGACAAGGCTGGCGAGGCTACAGGCTTGGAGGTCAGGGGTTACTCGCGACAGGGCTTTGCCTTCATGGGCGGCTACTCGCCCGGCGCATACAACGCTGACGGCACGCTGAAGCAGGGCGCAAAGGTGTTCTATGTCACGAAGAAGACCGCCAAGACCATCACCACCACCGTGGTCACCGACAGCAAGGGCAAAGTCACTGAGTGCACGGGTCTGCAGGCCATCATCGCCGGTTATGAGAAGGGATATGACACTACGCCTATCGCTTTCCGCTTCATAGGTCTCGTCGAGAAGGACGACCTTGATGCCATCGGCAGCAGCGCGGAGGGCATACAGGTGAAAGGACGCAGGGCCGACTCGGAAATGAACCTCACCTTCGAGGGCATTGGCGACGACGCCACCCTGCGCGGCTTCGGCTTCCTTGTGCGTAACGCCAAGGGTGTGGAGTTCCGCAACATTGGCATAATGCGCTGTATGGACGACGGCATCTCGATGGACACCGACAACTCGAACATCTGGGTACACCATTGCGACTTCTTCTACGGCAAACATGGCAGCGGCGACCACGACAAGGGCGACGGACAGGTGGACGTGAAGAGCGACTCTAAATATGTCACCGTCAGCTACAACCGCTTCTGGGACACAGGCAAGACCAACATGTTCGGTATGAAGGACGAGTCGGGCCCCAACTACATCTCGTATGACCACAACTGGTTCGACCACTCCGACTCACGCCATCCCCGTGTGCGCACGATGAGCGTGCACGTGTGGAACAACTATTTCGACAACGTGGCCAAGTATGGCGTGGGAGCCACCACGGGCAGCAGCGTCTTCGTCGAGGGCAACTATTTCCTCAAGACCAAGAAGCCCATACTCTCTTCCCTGCAGGGCACCGACGCACTGGGCAGCGGCACTTTCAGCGACGAGCAGCCGGGATTCATCAAGTCCTACGGCAACCACTTCGACCGCACGGCAACCCACTTCATCTACTACACCCAGAACGCCCCGGCTGCAACAGGTTTCGATGCTTACGAAGCCAGCGACCGCGACGAGCAGATAACAGCCGAGACGAGACTCACCTATTTCGCAAAGAAAGACGAAAAAGGTAATATAAAAGTGGAAGTTACTGCCGATCCTTACGCCTACAACAACTTCGACACCGACCCGCAACTGATGTACGAATACACGCCCGACGCTGCCGAGGACGTGCAGGCCATCGTGACTGGCTACTACGGCGCCGGTCGCCTGAACCACGGCGACTTCACCTACACTTTCAGCGACAACGTGGGCAACGACGACAACGACTCGGCCTACGACTCTGTGCTGGGAGGTCTGCTCGACAGCTACAAGTCGTCGCTCGTCGGGTTCTTCGGTCAGGAAGACGGACAGGGTGGGGGAGAGGACAACCCTGACAATCCCGACAATCCCGACAATCCTGACAATCCCGACGTGCCAGAGGGGACAATCATAGCGACATTCGACGGGGCACCGTCTAACAGCATGTTCACCATCGCAGGTGACTATGGCGACGGCAAGATAACCTACGACGGCACATATTACAAGAAGGGCGTGAAGCTCAACTCAAAGGGCAGCATCACCTTCACCCCGCAAAAGGACTACCAGATGACCATCGTCCTCGCCACTGCCAAGACCGGCCGCGACGTGAATGTCAACGGAACGAAGACCACCGTCGGCGGAACGGAGAACACCGAGGGCGCTTACTACGAGATGGAACCAATAGCCATCACCGCCGGAACGCAGTATGTGCTCTCTAAAGGCTCAGCAGAGAGCATCCTCATGATTATCAAGCTCGAACCCATCAATTAATCGGAACAGCACACACAGATGATGTGCTGAGGTGTGAAAATGGGTTCACGGCGGGCGCTGTGAATGATTTTGGCGCCCGCCGTGACTATTTTTGGCGGCCGCTAAAAACATTTTTAGCGGCCGCTGTGAACCGCGTGCAACCGTCCTCTCTCCCAACAACGTCCGTCCTAACCCCCTTCAAAGTCCGTCATCTCTCCCCATTCCATGCCTACAACGTCGGGAAGAAGCCCAAACCTTAATTATATAAAAAGGTGTCATGCGCAATAATTCTTCCCACATATTTTTATTATAAAAAAAATTCTTTGTACCTTTGCAGCCAAATTTGGGAGCGCGGGCGTCCTCGCCCGCCAGCGATGCGGGCGAGGACGCCCGCGCTCCCAGGCAAACAGCGGTTATGAAATATGGAATGTGAGAGGATATTTGCTTTGGGACTATTGTTGCTCTGTGGAACGACAGCCATCGATGCACAGGACGAGGTTGAGACGACCATTAGTGGCGACATTGTGAGCAACTATATATGGCGAGGCATGGACCTTGGCAGCGTGTCGCTACAGCCGACGCTTGGCGTGGGCTACAAGGGGCTGTCGCTGTCGGCCTGGGGCACCGTGGGGCTGAGCGACCCCGCTGACACCAAGGAGTTTGACCTGACGCTGGAATATAAGATCGGCGGTCTGAACATTGGCATCTCCGACTACTGGTTCAGCTATGCCGAGGGTGGAGACTCCGAAGGACGCTATTTCAAGTACGACGCCCACTCGACAAACCACTTGTTCGAGGCCAACATTGGCTACGACTTCGGCTTTGCCTCGCTGCAGTGGTTCACCAACATCGCGGGCAACGACGGGACGAACAAGGACGGCAAGCGGGCCTACAGCAGCTATGCGGAGGTGGCTGTCCCATTCAAACTCGCCGCTGTGGACTGGACGGCGACGGCTGGCGTTGTACCTTACTGCACCACCACGTATGATACGACGGGCTTCGCCGTCACCAATCTCTCTCTGAAAGCGACGAAGGACATCAAAGTCACCGACACGTTCTCCATACCAGTATTCGCGGAGGTCGTCGCCAACCCCTGCTCTCAGAAAACCCACCTGATTTTTGGTGTTACGCTGCAACCGTAACAGAATGATAAGAACTGGCAATGACTAAATAATTCTAATAAACTATAAATGAAACCGACAATGAAAAGACTAATGACAACACTCGCGATGGCAGTACTGACGATAGGACTCGTCCCTGCCTGCGAAAAGAATGAGACAGAAGAGACCCCGTCAGCCACTCCCGACCAGAATGCCAATGCCGACAACACTCTGGCCGACACGGCACCTACGGCGAAAGAGTGGAACAAGGATGTGGTGGGCTGGAACCTGGGCAACCAGTTCGAGTGCTCAGCACCTGGGCAGGACGGGGAGTCGATGGCTATTGGCAACCCCGACGGGAGCATCAATGCTGAGACGGCATGGGGAAACCCAGTGGTGACGAAGAAGGTGATCAAGGCCGTCAAGGAGGCCGGATTCAATGCCGTGCGAATACCTATTCGGTGGCAGTGCCACATCACCAACCCCACGGCCATGAGTATTGACAAGGCATGGCTCAGTCGCATCAAGGAGGTGGTGGACTGGTGTCTGTCCAACGACCTGAAGGTGATCATCAACACCCACCACGACAAGTGGTTAGAGGGACGGCCTACTAACCAGTACAAGGAGGAGAACAACCAGAAGCTGGCGCTGCTGTGGATGAACATCGCCAGCGAGTTTGCTCAGTATGACTACCGCGTGGCCTTCGCAGGGACTAACGAGGTGCACATCAAGGACAACTGGGGGAAGCCGGAGGCTGAGAACCTGGCCGTGCAGAACTCGTACAACCAGACGTTCATCGACGTGGTGCGCGCCACAGGCGGCAACAACGAGAAGCGCCACCTTATAGTGCAGACCTACGTGTGCAACCCTGACTTCGGCATCAACAACGGCGATTTCATCATCCCGACAGACACCGAGGGCAACGGCAACAACTACATGAGTGTGGAGTTCCACTACTACACGCCGTGGGACTACGCCGGCGAGTGCAAATACAATTTTTGGGGAACCCCCTACAAAGACAAGGGCGAGGCCTCGGAGAGCGACGAGAACACCATGACGACGTTCTTCAACAAGGTGGTCAGCACATGGGGTATCAAGGGCCTGGGCATCGTCGTGGGCGAATGGGGTGTCACCGACCGACAGAAGGCCGGGCTGACAGATGTCATTCACGAGAACATGACCTACTACTGCAGCTTCTTGGTCAGCGAAGCGAAGAAGCGGGGCTTCTCCACCTTCGTCTGGGACAACAACAGTTTCGGAAGCGGCCCGGAGCATTTCGGTATCTTCGACCGCAAGGCAAGCATGAAGGTGAAGGCCGACTGGGTGCTGAACGGCATCATGGAAGGGAAAGCGAAATAAACACATAACAACTTAAAACAACAACGAAACATGAAAAGACTTATGAAAGGCGTGGCCGTAATGGCCATGACGGTGCTCGCCCTGACGGCCTGCACACAGAAAAACGAGACTGTGAACACGGTGAATGACTTCAAGATCCAGCGGGGCACGAATGTGAGCCACTGGCTGTCGCAGAGCGAGGAGCGCGGCGAGGCCCGCCGTATGCACATCCAGGAGGATGACTTCGCACGGCTTGACTCATTAGGCTTCGACTTTGTGCGCCTGCCTATCGACGAGGTACAGTTCTGGGACGAGGAAGGGAACAAGCTGCCAGAGGCCTGGGAGCTGATGGACAATGCCATCCGCTGGGCCGAGAAGCACCATCTGCGCACCATTGTCGACCTGCACATCATCCGCTCGCACTACTTCAACGCCGTGAACGAGGACGGGGCCAACGCCAACACGCTCTTCACATCGGAGAAGGCACAGCAGGACCTCATCAATATGTGGTACCAGCTGAGCGACGTGCTGAAGGGCTACAGCTGCGACTCGGTGGCCTACGAGTTTATGAACGAGCCGGTGGCCGAAGACCATGAGCAGTGGAACCAGCTCATCGCCAAGGTGCACAAGGCCCTGCGTGAGCGCGAGCCGCAGCGCACGCTCGTCATCGGATCGAACATGTGGCAGAGCTATGGAACCATACAACATTTGAAGGTGCCTGAGAACGACAAGAACATCATCCTCTCGTTCCACTACTACAACCCCATGATCCTGACCCACTACGGGGCATGGTGGACACCCATCGGCAAATATACCGGCAAGGTGAACTATCCCGGCATCCTTGTTTCGCAGGAGGACTACGAGGCTGCCAACGACACAGTCAAGGCTGTCATCGACGAAAACGAGTTTACCACGCAGGTGTGGGACATCGACAAGATCCGTGCTGACTTTGCTGATGCCATTGCTGCTGCAAATAAGTACGGCCTGCAGCTGTTCTGTGGCGAGTGGGGCGTTTACGAGCCTGTCGACCGCGAGTTAGCCTACAAGTGGACGAAGGACATGCTGACCGTATTCAAGGAGAACAACATTGCCTGGACTACCTGGTGCTACGATGCCGACTTCGGTTTCTGGGATCAGCAGAAGCACGACTTCAAGGACAAGGGACTCGTTGACCTGCTCGTTGGCGAAGGGGAAAGTGAATAATTTGCTACCGCATGAGGTGACAAACCGTAAATAGTAAATTCGTAAATTATGAAGACTTTTGGATATTTCGACGATAAGAACAGGGAATACGTCATCACCGACCCGGCAACACCGTTCCCATGGATAAACTACTTAGGCAATGAAGATTTCTTCGGACTGATAAGCAACACCGCCGGCGGCTACGACTTCTACAAGGACGCCAAGTTCCGCCGCATCACGCGCTATCGCTACAACGGAGTGCCAATGGATGCGGGGGGCAGATACTTCTATATCAAGGAAAGCCCCACCCCCGACCCCTCCCGCGGAGGGGAGGGGAGTAGTTACTCTGAGCCTTGGAGTCCGGGGTGGAAGCCCTGTAAGACCCCGCTCGACAGTTACGAGTGCCGCCATGGCATGAACTACACCCGCATTACGGGCAGTAAGAATGGGGTGGAGGCAAGCGTGCTATTCTTCGTGCCGCTGAAGACGTGGGCGGAGGTGCAGAAGCTGACGCTGACGAACAAGAGCGGAGATACGAAGCGGCTTAAGCTGTTCTCCTTCACGGAGTGGTGCCTCTGGAATGCGGCTACGGACATGGAGAACTTCCAACGCAACTGGTCGACGGGGGAGGTGGAGATAGAGAAAGCCCCCCTTTCGCCCCCCGAGGGGGGCACTACACCCTCTGCCACTAAAAGTATAGAAGCCCCCTCGGGGGCCGTAGGGGGGGCTACAACGATTTACCACAAGACCGAATACAAGGAACGCCGCAACCACTACGCCTACTATGCGCTGACCAATGCCGAGGCGCAGGGCTTCGACACCGATCGCGAGAGCTTCATCGGGCTGTATAACGATTTCTCGAACCCGCAGTGCGTCATGGCTGGGAAGCCCAGCAACAGCGTTGCGCATGGGTGGAGCCCCATAGCCTCCCATTACGTCGAGGTGGAGCTACAGCCAGGAGAAAGCAAGGACTTCATCTTCGTGCTGGGGTACGAGGAGAATGAACAGGAGAAGAAGTTCAGCAGCCCCACCCCCAGCAGACCCTCCCCCCAGCCCCTCCCTGTGAGGGAGGGGAGTATATACTCTCAAGACGGAAATACAGCAACAGAAGTAACTACTCCCCTCCCTCACAGGGAGGGGTCGGGGGAGGGTCTTCTTCTTACCTCCCTCGGCTCTCTTGACCACACCATTATTAATAAAGAGAAGGCACATGCCGTCATTTCGCGTTTCTCGACTGTGGAGGCAGTTGATGCAGCCTTCGCCGAGTTGCGGGCAATGTGGGACGGGCTGCTGTCGAAGTTCACCGTGGAGAGCGGCGACGAGCGGCTCGACAGGATGGTGAATATCTGGAACCAGTACCAGTGCATGATCACGTTCTGCTTCTCCCGTAGCGCGTCATTCTTCGAGAGTGGCGTGGGGCGTGGCATGGGATTCCGCGACTCAAACCAGGACCTTGTGGGCTTCGTCCACCAGATTCCGAGCCGTGCACGGCAGAGGATTATCGACATCGCCTCGACGCAGTTCCCCGACGGCGGTTGCTACCACCAGTACCAGCCACTGACGAAACGAGGCAACAACGACATCGGCGGAGGGTTCAACGACGACCCCTGCTGGCTCATCTTCGGCACGGTGGCATATATCAAGGAGACGGGCGACTTCTCCATCCTCGACGAGCCGGTGCCCTTCGACAACCAGCCGGGAACAGAGGTGTCGCTCTTTGAGCACCTGCGCATCTCGTTCAATCACGTCGTAGAGAACCTCGGCCCACATGCGCTGCCGCTCATAGGCCGCGCCGACTGGAACGACTGCCTGAACCTGAACTGCTTCTCATGGGACCCCAACGAGAGCTTCCAGACGACGGAGAACAACAGTGAAGGTTCGAAAGCCGAGAGCCTCATGATTGCCGGGCTGTTCGTGCTGACAGGGAAGCAGTACGTGGAGCTGTGCCGGGAGCTGGCTGGTTCGGTACACGGCGGCAATGCCGCCGTCTACAGGACAGAGGCCGACAGAGCACAAGGCTGTATCGACACCATGGTGGAGGCCGTGAAGAAGCACGGCTGGGACGGTGAGTGGTATCTCCGTGCCTACGACTTCTACGGCAACAAGATTGGAAGCAAGGAATGCGAGGAGGGAAAAATCTTCATCGAGAGCCAGGGCTTCTGCACGATGGCAGGAATAGGACTTGAAGAGGGAATGGTCGACAAGGCCCTCGACTCGTGCAAGAAACACCTCGACTGCGAACACGGCATGGTGCTGAACAATCCCGCCTTCACCCGCTACTATGTGGAGATGGGCGAAATCTCAAGCTATCCAGCAGGCTACAAGGAGAACGCAGGTATCTTCTGCCACAACAACCCGTGGGTTATCATCGGCGAGACCGTGGCACGACGTGGCAACGACGCCTGGGAGCACTACACGAAGATCGGCCCCGCGTGGATCAAGGACCAGCAGCTGCACAAGGTGGAGCCTTACGTCTACTGTCAGATGGTGGCCGGCAAGGACGCCGCCAAGCCCGGAGAGGGCAAGAACTCATGGCTCACCGGCACCGCCGCATGGAACTGGCTGACCATCACCCAGTATATCCTCGGCATTCGGCCTACCTATGACGGACTGGAGATTGACCCCTGCATTCCCTCGACGCTGAAGGAATATCGCGTGCACCGCGTCCTCCGCGACGCTGAGTTCGAAATAACGGTGAAGAACCCCGACGGGAAACAGAGCGGGGTGACGAGCGTGACCCTCGACGGGAAAACCGTCGAGCGCGGCCGTGCCATAAAGGCAACGCCGGGTAAGCATGTCGTTGAAGTGATAATGTAAGAAGAATTGTGTTACTACAAAATGAAAGGCTGGCCCAATGGGTCAGCCTTTCATTTTGTCTTCGCCGTTTACAGGATGGTAACCTCGGAGAAATAGTGCTCGCGGAGGGGCTTGTGGACGGGGTCGCCTTTCAGCGTGACGGTCTGCTCGATGCGGATGTCCTGCGACGAGGCGCCAATCTTGATGACGTACTGGCCTGGGGCGATGTTCCATTGGCGCTGGCCCTCGTTGCTGTAGTAGCCGAACTGCTCGGTGTACAGTTTTACCTTGACGGTCTTGGACTCTCCGGGCTGTAACGACACGCGGATGAAACCCTGTAGCTGAATCGGCTTCAGAGGCTGGTCGGGAGATGTGGGTGAGAGATAAATCTGGGCCACCTCGTCGGCAGCGACTGCGCCGGTGTTCTTTATTTGGAAAGAGAGGGTGATGGCCTCGTCGGTGGCGCAGCCCTCGGCTGATGCCTCGGGAACGGTGGCTGTGCCCTCGGCTGATGCGTCGGGAACGGTGGTGGAAGCCTCAGGGACGGAATATTCGAAGGTGGTGTAGCTTAGTCCGTAGCCGAAGGGCCAGGCGACGCGTGGGTCTTGCTCAAGGCTGTAGTTATAGCACAGCGGCTCGTAGACCTCGGTGTTGGGATAGCTTACGGAGAGCTTGCCCGATGGCGACACCTTGCCGAAGAGGATGTCGGTCACGGCGTTGCCGCCCTCCTCGCCCGGATACCATGCCTGTATGACAGCGGCGCAACGCTCGGCAAGGCCGCTGATGACCTGTGCCCTGCCGCCGAATACCACGAGCACCACTGGCTTGCCTGTAGCCAGAAGCTCCTCGACAAACTCCTGCTGTTTGCCCGGCAGACGCAGACCCTGACGGTCGCGGTTCTCACCACAGAGCATCACATTCTCACCCACGGCTGCGATGATGACATCGGCCTGACGTGCCATCTGCAACGCCTCCTTCTTGTCGGCCTTCTCGCCAGAGTCTACCTTACGATGCAGAATCTCGTACTCCCAAGCACGCTCGTCGCCCAGTTCGCTGAACTTGGTCTCAATCTCCTCAGTCCAGTCACAGCCACGGGAGTACATGAGGTTCACGCCTTCAGGCTTACGGCTCTGCATTCCCTCTAACAGGGTGACGATGTCGGGATGCTCCAGGTCGTCGGTGACCTTCTTCCAGAAGTAAGTCATGGAAGGGAAGGAGTAGTCGCCGCACATGGCCCACATAGAGTTGGCGTTAGGGCCGGTGAGGAGGATGTTTAGTGTTGAGGGTTGAGAGTTTAGAGTTGAGGGTTGAGAGTTTAGAGTTGAGGGTTGAGAGTTAAGCGTTGAGGGTTGAGAGTTGAGCGCAAGAGGCAGTACGCCGTTGTTCTCCAATAACACGATGCTCTGCGTTGCGATGTCGTAGGCAGTCTGCCTTTCCTCAGACGTGTCGAGGGTGATGTCCTCTTTGCTGTAAAGGTAGGGGTTCTCATCGAAGAGACCGGCGCGGAATTTCATGCGGAGAACATCCTTGACAGCACGCTCGAAGGCTTCGGGTTTCACGAGACCCTTGTCGATGGCCTCCTGCAGATGCTGGTAGTTGGCACCGAAGGGGAAGTCGACATCGTTGCCCGCGTTGATTGCGGCGGCAGCTTTCTCTACAGGAGTGGACAAGTCGGGAATCTGGTCGATGGCCGTGTAGTCGCTGACTACCATGCCGTCGAAACCGATATAGCCGCGAAGAATGTCCTGCAGGATTTCGCTGTTGGCCACACACCTCGTTCCATGCACATCGTGATAGCCCGGCATAAGAGCCACGCTGCCTGTCAGGCGTATCATCGCTTCGTGGGGCAGCAGAATCTCCTCCATCAGTTCCTTCTCGTCGGCATCGCCACCGCCGCCGTAGCCGAGGTAGTGTTTCGAGCAGGCACCCACGCCCTGCTTCATGTCGCTCTGTTGCAGTCCCTTTACGAATGCTGTGCCCATGACGGCTGAGAGATAGCCGTCCTCGCCATACGACTCTTCCAGTCGGTTGAACGACGGAGTGCGGCACACGTCGACCATGGGCGATAGCGACAGTATGCCGCCCATCTTGCGTAAGGCTGTGCTCGTCTGCCGCGTCTTCACCTCGGCCAGTTCGGGATTGAACGAGCAGGCCTGGCCTATCTGTTGTGGATAGATGGTTGCGCCACGGGTGTCGATGCCCGAGAGCACCTCCTCGTGCATAAGTGCCGGAATGCCACTTGGCGTGTTCTTCATCAGCCACTGCTGCAAGGCGGCCACGTGGTCGCGCAATGTGTTAGGGTCGCGTGGTTTCTGTAGACAGAACTGCGAGAAATGGCCGATGCCGTTTGGAATCAGCTCCCGGCATTTCGCCGTGTCGAGCTTTCCCTCGTCATCGAACAGTTCGTCCATGTACATACTCCTCAGTTGGGCGATGCGCTCCTCCTGAGTCATCCTTTCATAAAGTTCATTGACCTGCTGTTCCAAGTCGACAGCAGTGTTACAGCCTGTGAAAAGTACCGTCATAACAATCAATAGTTTGTTCATAGTTGCGTAATATATTAATTTTGGCGCAAAGTTAGTAATTATTTATAAAATAATGTGTACCTTTGCAGCATAATTTTACGCAACACTTCAAATTATGGCAAAACTAAGAGAAAAAATCGGCTACGCGCTCGGCGACGCCGCAGCGGGTGGCATCACGTGGAAGGTGATGTCGATTGCCTTTCCCCTGTTCTTCACCAACGTCTTCGGCCTCACCGTTGCCGACACGGCGACGCTGATGCTCATCGCACGAATGTTTGATGTCGTCACCGACCCGATGATGGGTATGCTTGCCGACCGCACGCAGAGCCGCTGGGGTACCTACCGCCCGTGGCTCATCTACGGTGCCGTGCCCTTCGGCCTCATCTTTGCCCTGCTGCTCTACACTCCTGAGTTCGGACCTGTGGGCAAGCGCATCTGGGCCTATTCGCTCTATCTGCTTATGATGGTCGTCTACACCGCTGTCAATGTGCCTTACGGCTCGCTGCTCGGCGTGATGACCGACGACGACAACGAGAAGAACCAGTTCTCGTCGTTCCGCATGGTCGGTGCCTACGCCATGGGATTCATCACGCTGCTGTCGTTCCCCTATCTGCAGAAGATGGTGGGCGGAAGCGACCAGCACCAGTATGCTGTGCTTGGAGCTTTCTTCGGTGTGATAGCCGCTGTCGGCACACTCGTCTGCGGTCTCTTGACCAAGGAGCGGTTGAAACCCATAAGGGCAGAGAAATTCTCGTTCAAACCCTTCGCCGACCTCTTCCGCAACCGTCCTTGGGTTATCCTGACGCTTGTCGGTGTATGCATGAACTTCTTCAATGGCTTCCGCTATGCCGTCGCCGGCTACCTGTTCGAGTACTGCATGCACGGCGATGTCACCGTCTCGGGGCTGATTATCAACTATACCGTGTTCATGACCTTTGGCGAACTCACCTGCATGATCTTCGGCGGTGTCTCGCCCGTGTTCACCAAGTGGGTTGGCGGCAAGCGCAAAGCCTTTATGTGGGCCGCCGTCATTTGTGCCCTGACTTCCGTAGGATTCTTCTTCCTTCCCATGGATCCTGCATATATCTGGGTGATGGTTGCTGTCGTCATCCTCACCTCCGTGGGCATCGGCATCTACTCGCCGCTGCTCTGGTCGATGTATGCTGATGTCGCCGACTACGCCACCGAGAAGAACGGCACGTCGTCGACGGGCGTAATATTCTCATCAGGCACCATGGCCATGAAGTTCGGCACCGCCATCAGCGGCTCGTTGGTTGCCATTTTGCTCGGCTTTGCCGGCTTCATCTCCGGCACCGACGCCACGGGCCAGACCGTCATCACCATCACCGATGCCGATGCCGTAAACCGCATGATATGGGCGCTTTTCTCCATCATCCCCGCAGTCATTGCCTGCATCATGTGGGGGTTGCTGTACATTTACCCCATCAAGAAGTGACCTCACTAATGAACGATAATTCTGTCAAACACTAATTAAATATCAAGTATGATTAAAATAAAAACGATTCTCTGCTTGCTCTTTACAGGCATGTCAGGGATGCCGCTGATGGCCGATGCCAGTTCAGCGGCATCCGCTTTGGCCGGCGGCTCTGCGACGCATGAGGCCGCTCCGGCACCCGACGACCAGACTATTACTGGTGTCGTGGAGGATGCCGAAGGGCCTATGATTGGCGCCACCGTCAAGGTGGTGGGTTCATCGGCCGGAACTGTTACCGACCTAAACGGAAAATTCACCATCAGGTGCAAACCCGGCGATATGCTTGAGGTGAGTTACGTGGGCTACACGCCAGTCAAACTACAGGCCAAAAACGGTATGAAGATTGTTTTGGCCGAGGACAAGACACAGCTGAGCGAGGTAGTTGTAACCGCTCTCGGCGTGAAGCGCGACCGCAAGGCCCTGGGCTACGGTCTGGCTGAGGTAAAGGGCGAGGAGCTGACCAAGGCCAAGGAGACCAACGTCATCAACTCGCTGTCGGGTAAGGTGGCAGGCCTCGTGGTGCAGAACACAGCCGGCGGTGCCTCTGGCTCCACCCGCGTGCTATTGCGAGGCAATACGGAAATGACGGGCAACAACCAGCCCCTGTATGTCATCGACGGTGTGCCTCTTGACAACACCAACTTCGGGGCTGCGGGCGTCGAAGGCGGCTACGACCTGGGCGACGGCATCTCGGCCATTAACCCCGACGACATTGAGAACATGACGGTGCTGAAAGGCCCCGCCGCATCGGCACTCTACGGCTCGCGTGCCTCGCATGGTGTCATACTCATCACCACGAAGAAGGCCGAGAAGGACAAAGTCTCAGTCGAGTACAACGGTTCGCTGACCGTCGACGTGCAGAACGCCGAGTGGGACGACATACAGGAGGTCTATGGCATGGGCTACAGCGGAGCTTACAGCAAGACGGCGACAAGCGGCACCAACAGCAGTTGGGGACCGAAGGCCGACGACTTCCTCGTAGAGTACTTCGACCACGAGAAACGTCCGTTCCTGATGTACCCGAACAACACGAGCGATTTCTTCCGTACAGGTCTGACCACGCAGAATACTGCAATACTGTCGGTCAACTCCGGGAAGACCGGGGTCCGCTTCTCCGTCACCGACATGAGGAACAAGGACATACTGCCGCAGACCCACATGAGCCGCGACAACTTCAATCTGCGTGTGACAACGGCGGCAGGACCCGTCGACTTTGACTTCACCGCCAACTACACCCGCGAAGACGTGAAGAACCGTCCGGCACTGGGCGACTCGCAGAGCAACGTGGGCAAGAACCTTATGACACTGGCCGGGACGTACAACCAGGCATGGCTGAAGAACTACCAGACAGCCGAGGGCGAATACGCCAACTGGAACGGCAACGACCAGTACAACAAGAACCCCTACTGGGACCTCTACAAGAACGAGAACACATCGGCAAAGGACGTGTTCCGTCTGACAGCCAAGGCCATCTGGAACATCACCGACCACCTGAAGCTACAGGGCACCGTGGGCACCGACATGAGTTTCATGGACTTCGAGGACTTCATAGCCCGCACCACTCCCGGCAAGCTGGCCGGACAGCTGCTGCAACAGAAGTTCAATAACCGCACGCTCAATGCCGAGCTGCTGGCTCTCTACAACCAGTCATTCGGCGACTTCGACATCAACGCCACCCTTGGCGGCAACATCTTCAAGGTGTCGAACCACACCGACATCTTCACCGGTCTGGACCAGCAGATGAAGGACGTAATCGCCATAATGAACTACGCCGAGCAGAGCATCCAGCAGAACCAGTACCGCAAGCAAATCAACTCCATTTATGGCTCAGCCAGTGTGGGCTACCAGCACACCTACTATTTAGAGGCCACCGTCCGCGGCGACAAGTCGTCGACGCTGCCTATAAATAATAATGTGTACGTGTACCCATCGTTCTCTGGCTCGGTTGTCTTCTCTGAGTTCATCAAGAACAAGAGCCTTATCAACTACGGTAAGGTTCGCGCCTCGTGGGCACAGGTGGGTAGCGACACCGACCCCTACCAGCTCGCGCTGAACTACTCGACGGCCAAATACAGCTACGGCGGCTTCGTCATCGGTATGATCAACAACACCACGACACCCAACAAGGATCTGAAGCCCACACGTACCAACTCGTTTGAGCTGGGTCTCGAGATGAAATTCTTCAACGGTCGTCTCGGCCTCGACTTCACCTACTATAACCAGTTGTCGAAAGACCAGATCATCGGACTCGCCTCGTCGTCGACCTCCGGCTATAACTACCGTTTGGTAAATGCCGGCGAGATAGAGAACAAAGGTATAGAGGTCACGCTCAACGGCCGTGTGCTGCAGATCAAGGACTTCGCCTGGGATGCCGGTGTGAACTTCTCGAAAAACAAGAACAAAGTTAAGTCGCTCGTCGAGGGCATGGACTACTTCGAGCTTGAGAAGGCCACATGGTGCGGTGTCAGCGTTGGCGCCGAGGTGGGCAAGAACTACGGCTCCATCATCGGTAAGGACTATGTGCGCAATGAGAAGGGCGAGGTCATCATCAATACTGATAGCGGTCTTCCCATGACCGACGACAAGACCCACACCTTGGGCAACGCATCGTGGGACTGGACAGGCGGTTTCTATTCCACCTTCACTTACAAGAACTTCCGCCTCTCTGCCGGCTTCGACGTGAAAGTCGGTGCCGACCTCTTCTCGATGTCGATGCGCTCGGCCTACGCCACGGGTAAGGCTTCCGAGACGCTCGAAGGCCGCGAGGAGTACTACCTGTCGCAGGAAAAGCGCAGAGAGCTCAACATGTCGAACGACGAGTGGAACGAAAACATTAAGACGCTGCTCGCCCTCGAACCTGACGACCAGAAGCGCGTCGAGATGGGCAAGACGTATGGCTACGTCGTACCCGGAGTCATAGACAATGGAGACGGCACATACACGCCCAACTATATCCCCGTGAACCCTGAGTCGTACTGGAAGTCGGCCTCGGAGAACTGTCCGTCGCTGTTCATCTACGACAACTCGTATGTTAAGTGCCGCGAGATAACCTTCGGCTACACCTTCCCGGAGAAATGGTTAGGCAAGACCGTAAAGGCTCTCAGCGTCAGCTTCGTAGCCCGTAACCCGTTCATCGTGTGGAAGAACATCCCCAACATCGACCCCGACTCGGGCTACAACACCAGCGGTCTCGGACTCGAGTACGGCTCGCTGCCCTCGCGTCGCAGCTATGGTTTCAACGTCAATCTTAAGTTTTAATTAGCAATTAGTAATTAGAAATTAGTAATTATGATTACCAAATATCTGCATAATAGAGTTGTAGGACTATTCTACTTATTACTTTTCTCCTCAACTCCTTTACTCCATCAGAGTTGCAGCGACAGCTATATGGAGGAGATGAACACCGACGACACGAAAGCCGAGTCGATAGACCCCAGCGCACAGCTCACCACCGCCCTGCTACAGACTTACGGCGACTTCGGATTCATGGACACCTATCGCTCGTACATCACAGGCTTTACCCAGCACTTTGCCGGGGGATGGAACGTCTCGAACTATGCCGGCGACGTGCACCCGCAGGACGACCAGATGCGCCTCGTCTGGGACCAGTTCTACTCCGTAGGCATTAAGAACCTTGTCGACGCCATCGCCAACAGCGCACCCGCCGACGCCGCCACAGTGTCCGAAGCGTTAGCTTCCGGCTCCAAACCCAACACCAACGCCGCCCTCCGCATCCACCGCGTTTACATGATGAACATCCTCACCGACATCTACGGCGATATCCCCTGCATGGACGCTGGCAAGGGCTACACCGATGGCATCTCCACCCCTAAGTACGACAAGCAGGAGGACATCTACAACTTCTTCTTCGACGAACTCGCCGCCTGCGCCGAGCAGCTAACCGTTGGTGCCGACGTCATCGGCGGCGACGTGACCAGCCTCGGCGGCGACCCAGCCGCCTGGAAGCGCTACGCCAACACCCTCCGTCTGCGCTATGCCATGCGCATCAGCGACGTGAACCCCGCGAAGGCCAAGGAGGAGTTTGAAAAGGCACTCAACGCCGACGGCGGCATCATCGAGAACGCCGAGCAGGATGCCTACATCATCTACACCGACGGCCCCTTCACACTCTACGACGGCTCACGCGACCTCGATTTCCGTGTGAACGCCCTTGGAGAGATTCTCTACGGTCAGGATCCCACCTCGCCCACGTTTGTTTGCTCCACGCTCTATGACATCCTGAAAGCATACGACGACCCGCGTCTCTACCGCATCTGCCGCCACTACATCAACACCAAGCGTGCCGAGGTGAAGCCCGACCGCGAGTGGAACGTTGATGTGACCGACGAGGTGAGGCGTTATCTGGAGCGCACCAACACCTACACTCCCTGCGTTCCCGGCGCAGCATGGTGGAGCGACTGGGTGAACGCCCCGGCCAACAGCGAGATACCGACACTTGAGAAGCTCGTCGCACAGTACCCTGAGGCCGGCTTCGACCAGAACAACTTCAACGCCCGCATGTTGCGCCCCTTCCTGAGCATCGACTTCGAGATGCCCGACTGTCCCGGTGCCCTTATCAACTCTGCCGAGGTGGAGTTTCTGCTCGCCGAGGCAAAGCTGAAGGGCTGGAACGTCCCCGGCACCGTGGAGGAGCACTTCCATGCTGGCATCCGCGCTGCTATGCACTGGCTTAATGACCACTATCTGCAGAGCAAGGACAAGATTTCCGAAAGCGAGATAGATGCATACATTTGGGTGTTTACCGACGGCCCATTGTTCACTACCGCCAACGCCAAGGAGGCCATCAACACACAGGCATGGATCCTCCACCTGATGAACCCCTCGGAGGCATGGGCCAACCTACGCCGCTCTGACTATCCCGTCATAGCCGACCGCACCAAGCTGCCCACGCGCCCCGACTTCCCCAACGACGAGCCAGACAAGCGGACACCTACACGCCTCCGCTATCCCATCCTTGAGAACCAGTACAATAGCGCCAACTATCAAGAGGCCCTCGACCGCCTCGGCGGTAGCGACGACTGGCACCACCGCCTCTGGTGGGACGTGGCAGACATTAACGTCAAGTAGCCGGTTGCTTTTGGCGGTTCCCCCGTCAAACTCCGCTCTCGTAATAACGTAATAACGAAATAACGTAATAACGAAAAGAACAATGAAAACCAAGAATATTTTCAAATCTCTCGCCCTGATTTGTTCCGTATGTTGCGGTTTAGCTGCAACAACCGCCTGCTCCAGCAACGATGATCCCTTCTTCACGGCAACTGAGGACGATGCCCCGCGCATCCTGAATACCGACATTCCCGAGGGCACAGGCGGCAATCCGGGTGTCATCAAGACCATCTCGCGTACCGAGAACTTCACATTCGAGGTGATGGTCACCCCCGTCCACTTCACCACCGTAACATGGTTCATCGACGACGTTCAGGTGGCCGAGGGTCTCAAAATCGACGTGCCCGTGAAGACGGGCAGTCACACCCTGAAAATCGTGGCCACGACTACTAAGGGCCTCTCCACCTCACGCACTTGTACGCTTGTCGTATTGCCCGTTGATGACGACCCCGTGCCTGGCGACGACATCTACGACCGCCTCGTCAAGCCCGGCACCAAGGCCAAGCTCCACGGCGCTTACATGTCGAAGGTCGTGAAGGTCATTATCGGCAGCGCCGCCGTCAGCGCTACCTACAACGCCGACGAAGACTGTGTGGAGTACACCGTCCCCGAACTTCCCGACGGTGTTTATCCCTTGCAGGTGGCCGATGCCGATGGCAACATCTTTGATGCCGGACAAATCGAGCTGAACGCAAATCCCGAGTACCCCGATGTAAGCAAAGAGACCACCCTCTGGGAAGGTTCTTTCAACGTCGCATGGGATAATCCCTTCAAGGAACTCCAGAAGGAACTCATTAACCACGTGAAGGCCGGCACCATCCTCCGCGCCTACGTCACAGGCTCAGGCCAGGGTGCTGCCACTACCGCATGGTGGCGTAACATCCTCACCGGTGTCTCCGAGGACGACGTGCCCGGCGGTCGTGGCGACATTATGATTAACGGCGACGCTGTTTTGGAGTACACCCTCATCGACCAGTCCATCTCCCTCCTGAAGGCCCAGGACGGTTTCCTCATGGTCGGCAATGGCTACACCCTCAAAAAGATTACGGTGGAATAGGCAAATCATTCCCCCGGTGGGAACAAATCATTCCCACCGGGGGAATAAATTGTTCCCCCGGTGGGAATAAAACGTTCCCCCGGTGGGAATGAAATGTCTCCTCCCACGTGAATCAAAGACGGCCGACATTCTGTATGGGATGCCGGCCGTCTTTCTTCTGGCTTGTCTTTACTAAAGAACCGCCCTTTACAGCAGGTTCATCGTGTCGGTGGCAATCATCAGCTCCTCGTCGGTGGGGATGACTACAACCTTCACGCGGCTGTCGTCGGCAGAGATGACTGCCTCCTCGCCGCGCACCTTGTTCTTCTCCTCGTCGAACTTCACGCCGAGGAACTCCATGTTCTTGCAGACCTCCGAGCGCATACCAATCTGGTTCTCGCCGACGCCGGCTGTGAACACGATGACATCCAGGCCGCCCATGGCTGCGGCATAGGCACCGATGTATTTCTTTATGCGGTAGAAATACATGTCCTGGGCCAGCTGTGCGCGCTCGTTGCCAGCCTTGGCGGCGCTTTCCACGTCGCGCATGTCGCTGCTGCCGCCCGTCAGACCGGCCACGCCGCTCTTCTTGTTCAGCAGGGCCGACATGCCGTCGGCATCGAGGCCCAGCTTCTTCTCGATGAACGTCACGGCACCGCCGTCGATGTCGCCGGCACGGGTGCCCATCATCAGCCCCTCCAACGGGGTCAGGCCCATCGACGTGTCGATGCACTTGCCGTCGACGACTGCGGCGATGCTTCCGCCGTTGCCCACGTGGCAGGTCACCATCTTCGTGCCCTCGGCCTTGATGCCAAGGAACTCACAGGCACGGGCCGAGACGTAGCGGTGGCTGGTGCCGTGAAAACCGTAGCGGCGAATGCCGTACTTCTCGTAAAGTTCGTAGGGGATGGCATACATGAAAGCCTTTGGCGGCATGGTCTGGTGGAAGGCGGTGTCGAACACGCCTACCTGGGGCAGCCCCGGCATCAGCTCCTTCACGGCGTTCACACCCTTCAGGTTGGCGGGGTTGTGAAGCGGGGCCAGGTCGGAGCATTTCTCAAACTCCTTCAGCACCTCGTCGGTGAGCACCACGCTCTTGTTGAACTTCTCGCCGCCGTGCACCATGCGGTGGCCCACAGCGTCAATCTCCTTCAGATCCTTGATGACACCAATCTCGGGGTCGGTCAATAGCGAGAAGATGAACTTCACTCCCTCGGTGTGCTCGGGGATGTCGTGCATTATCTGCCGCTTCTCGCCGTTTGCCAGCTTCACCTTCACGAATGCGCCGTCGAGGCCCACGCGCTCGGCACCGCCACTTGTCATCACACTCTTGTCGTCCATGTTATACAGGGCATACTTGATAGACGAACTTCCACAATTCAAAACTAATATCTTCATAATCAGACCCCCTCCCGACCTCCCCCTGTATGGGGAGGAGTGGTTACCTTTGGGAGTTATAGGGGCATTTCTTTAAATGGTTACACTTGCTTTTTTCTATCTATTCCCCTCCATTCAGGGAGGGGTTAAGGGGAGGGTCTACTTCTTCGCGTCCATGGCCTGGCAGGCGGTGATGGCGACGAGGTAATAGATGTCGTCGACGGAGCAGCCGCGTGAGAGGTCGTTCACCGGGCGGGCTATGCCTTGTAGGATGGGGCCTATGGCCACGGCGTCGCCGAGGCGCTGCACGAGTTTGTAGGCGATGTTTCCCACCTCGAGGCAGGGGAATACGAGGACGTTGGCATTTCCGGCGATGTCGCTGCCCGGAGCCTTCTTCTTGCCCACAGAGGGCACGAGGGCGGCATCGGCCTGCAGCTCGCCGTCAATCTTGATGCTGGGGTCGAGTTCCTTTGCCAAACGCGTGGCCTCTGTCACCTTGTCGACCACCTCGTGGCTGGCGCTTCCCTTCGTCGAGAACGACAGCATGGCTACACGTGGGTCGTCGAATCCAGCCACCGAGCGGGCTGTCTGCGCCGTGCACACGGCAATCTGGCTGAGCTGGTTGGCGTCGGGCATGGGCGTAACGGCCACGTCGGCGAAGACGAGCACGCCGTTCTCGCCGTATTCCGGCTTCTTAGTGATCATAAGCATGGCTCCGCTGACGCATGTGATGCCCGGGGCGCACTTGATGATCTGTAGGGCGGGGCGAAGTGTCTCGCCAGTCGTCGACAGGGCACCGGAGATCTGTCCGTCGGCCCCTTCCGTCTTGATAATCATGCAGCCGAGGTAGAGCGGGTCCTTCACCAGCTCGCGGGCTTTCTCTATTGTCATGCCCTTCTTCTCGCGCAGCTTCGTGAGCAGCTGGGCCAGCTCCTCCGAGCGCTCGTAGTTCAGCGGATCGATGAGCGTAGCCTTGCCGATGTGGGTCAGCCCCTTCTCCTCGGCCAGGGCGTTCACCTTCGCGGGGTTGCCAATGAGTATGAGGTCTGCGATGTCGTCGGCCAGCACGCGGTCGGCGGCACAAAGTGTGCGCTCCTCCTCAGCTTCGGGGAGCACGATGCGCTGTTTGTTGCTCTTAGCACGCGCAATAATCTGTTCAATTAGTCCCATAAATGAGTTTTGTTTGTTGATTGTTTGGTTAATAAAAAGGTTTGTGACTGCAAAATTACTCATTTTCCCGCAAACCGCCAAACATTTTACTACTCCTATCCCCTAATATTTATTAAAGATGTACAGTTTTTTTGCAAAAAGGAGTCGTTCTCGATTTATTTTCGTAATTTTGCCGAGTAATTGTAAAGAAGCAAAATGCTATATCAACTGATACACAACAAGCGGGAACAATGGCTACATTCAGAAGAGTGTACCGTACACTCGGTGATTGACTACATCGTTCAGCGTGGCATGATGCGTGACGCACAGGTTGAGGCTATCAAGACCTATCTCTATCTGAAAGTGAAATGCCGGAACAAGCCACTTTGGGAATTGTTCAGCGACGGCGAATTCAACACGCTCGACCTTGACCAACTATACATACCCGCTAAGGCACGTGCCGTCATGCTTCGCGACAAAGGCGTGGCAGCACTCTATGAATACGCCATCCAGCGCGACCGCGACGGCAGGGAGATAGCCCCCCGGCTGCGTGAATATATCAGCGAACATGCCGACGAGATAGATGCCCGGCTGGTGTTCCGCAACATCTTCTACGGTGTCAGCTATACCGACTACCTCTTCTCGCTGCCCATGGGTGCGGGCAAGACCTTCCTGATGGCTGCTTTTATCTATCTCGACCTGTACTATGCCAAAGATGAGCCTGGCAACCCAGCCTTTGCCCATAACTTCATGGTTATGGTTCCCGCAGGGCTGAAGACCTCCATCCTGCCCAGTCTGAAGAACATACGTGACTTCGACCCGAGATGGATTCTGCCTGAACCTGATGCTTCCGCCATCAAGAGCATGATCAAGTTCGAAGTCCTCGACGAGGTGAAGCCTGGCAGGAAAACAACCGTGGTGCGCAACCCCAACGCCCATAAAATCAGCCTTCATCTGGCCAAGCACGACCTGATGGGACTTGTGGCCGTGACCAATGCCGAGAAGGTGAACCTGGACCTTGTTGACAAACAGGTTGCCCCTGGTATAATCGTGTCTGAAGAAATGAAAGCTGAGAGGGAAAAAGTCCGCGTGGCCAACGAGTTGCGCGACATCATTGAGCGCATTCCCCGGCTGGCAATCTTCATCGACGAGGTGCATCACGCTGGCGGTGAGCAGAAGCTGCGCGAGGTGGTGAACCAATGGAGCGACAGCCGGAATTTCTGTGGTATGTTGGGCTTCTCAGGCACTCCCTATTTGGAGACAGCCAAGAAAATAAGCGTGGGGGTGGATGCCGACGTGAAGAACAAGGAGTTCAACAACGTGGTTTATTACTACCCGCTGGCTTCGGGCATTGACAACTTTCTGAAGCACCCTTCGGTATATCGCACCGACAACGACCAGCTGGCCATTATCCGCGAGGGTATCAGCATGTTTATCGACCAGTATTGGGATATGCGCTACGCCAACGGCACCCAGCCCAAACTGGCCATCTATTGCGGACAGGTGACGACGCTCGAAGAGACCATCTACCCCTACGTTGTGAATCTGCTCATGGAGCGGGGACTGGATACTGAGACCGTATTGAAATATCACAAGGGCAGCACTGGAAAAGGCCGAAAGAAATACCCTGAGCCAGAAGGAGCCGCCCTGGAGTTTGCCATCCTCGACACACTCCAGTCGTACAAGCGCATCGTTCTATTAGTGCAGATTGGCAAGGAGGGATGGGACTGCAAGAGTCTGGCCGGCGTCATCCTGCCCCACGAGGGATCATGTCCGAAGAACATGGTGCTGCAGACCTCATGCCGTTGTCTCCGCCAGGTGGACCGTGGCGCCAAGGAGGAGGCAGTCATCTGGCTCAACAACAGCAACTACAAGACGCTCGACGACCAGTTGAAGAAGCAGCAGAACACATCGGTAAACGAGCTGACCAGCCGCCGCGAGCCTACTGAGGTAAAGATTGAGCGCCATTCGCGCATGGATTTCCTCAGAGTGCCGGAGATAGACTTCTATCAGCTGCACGTGAACTACGACACACCCATCATAGAGAAGGAGAACAACGTAGGTGAACGGCTCAATAGTCCAGACATACTGCAAAAGGCCGACGAGAGCGTTGTCTATAAGCACGACTTCACTTCGAGTAGTGCCATCGACACCCTGATGTTGCGTAGTGACGAGGTGGAGTACACCACATTCAACCAATGGCTCTTTACCATCGCCAAAGAGAGTTTCGGAACGCTCACCATGCAGGAGCTTCGGAAATATAGAAGTCAGCTTCGGCTTATTTTTGACACTATCACCGAGGCCGACGAGACAGGCATCCGTCTTCTCAACGACTACAACCAAGCTGCCGTACGTTCCCGCATCCGCCAATGCTTCATCCCTCTGCGCGACTATCACGAGGCCGACAGTTGCGAAGAGGTACATTTCAGTCTGGTGAAGCAAGGACAGCCCACGTCGCCCTGCGAAACTACCGAGCAGAACAAGTACTATCCAAATAAGGATGTGGTAAAGGAAATCATCAGTTGGGACGCAAACCCCAAGGACAAACCGCTGACTCCCGAAGTAGAGGCCTTGCTGAAACAGTTGGAGGCTCTGGGACAAGACACGTCATCCATGCGTCCACAATCCGACCCATATCCAGAGCGCAAGCGCACCTACCACTATCTGCCCTACCGCTTCGACGTTGATTATGAGTGCCGTACATTCTTAGAGATGCTGAACAAGGATTATGTCAAAGACCTCGGCCTTGAACTCTATTTCAACGGCGATGAGAACGTGACCGATTTCTATATCCATTGCTACCACTATGACGGCCACCATTGGACGGACTTGGGCAACTACTATCCTGACTTCCTGCTGATAAAGCGTCGTGAGGACAAAATCCATAAGGTGATGATTGTAGAGACCAAGGGCGGCATCTATGCTGATAAGTTTGCGCTGCGCAAGCAGTTTATGGAGGGGCCTTTCCTTGTGGAGAACAACCATAAACATTTCAAATACGACCGTTTTGCCTTCCTCTATTTGGAGGACACGCTCAGTCGTGATGAGCGGTCAAGGAAGATGGACACAGCAATCAAGGAGTTTTTCAACGACAAACAAGAACAATAGAACATTATGGCAGTAAAATATATCCCATTCAGTCCAAACATCCTGCAAGGGCAGGCAGTACTCGACAATTTTGTGCGCACCCAGCGCATCCTGCGCTATAAGGGTGACAGCGAGGTGGAAGCCAGCATACGGCGCGGGATGCCCCTCTACGAAGTGAAGGAAAAGGAGCCACACGGCGACCACGCAGCCGATAACATGATTATCCGTGGCGAGTGCGTGTCGGCCTGTGCTTATCTGAAAGATCGTGGCATCACGGTTGATCTCGTTTATATTGACCCGCCTTTCGCCTCGGGTGCCGACTATGCCAAGAAGGTCTATGTGCGCCGTAATCCCAAAGTGGCTGATGCCATCCGGCAGGCTGAGGAGGAACTTGACATCGAAGAGATGAAGACCTTTGAGGAAAAGATGTATGGCGACATCTGGAACAAGGAGGACTACCTGAACTGGATGTACACCAACCTTATGGCCATCCGAAGCGTCATGAGCGAACGGGCAAGCATCTATGTGCATCTTGACTATCATATAGGGCACTATGTGAAGATTCTGATGGACGAGATTTTCGGTGAGGAGAATTTCAGGAATGAGATAATATGGCATTACACAAATAAAATGAGTGGAAGTAGCGATCCGAAAGATTTTGTTTGTGAACATGATACAATTTTTCGCTATTCAAAGAGTGATGAATGTATTTACTGTGTCGTTAAAGAAGAAAGAGATGTGCCAGTCTTACAGAGCAAACGTGTAAAGGTTGACGGTAAAAACATGCGTGCACGTGATGAAAATGGCAATATTATTTATGAAGAATCTACAGACAAAAAGGTGAAGGATGTATGGACTATTCCATATATCGCTTCAACTGACTCACAACGTGTTGATTATGCCACCCAAAAGCCCGAAGCCCTTCTTGAGCGTATCATCAAAGCCAGCAGCGACGAAGGAATGCTGGTGGCCGACTTTTTCGGAGGCAGCGGGGTTACAGCAGCTGTAGCGAACAAGTTAGAGCGAAGGTTCATTCATGGTGATATAGGTATAAACAGTATTCAGGTGGCACGAGACCGTCTGGTAGAGGCAGGTGCCAGCTTCACCCTTCTGGAGGTGAACGACGGCATCAACCTGTTCCGCAACCCGCAGCAGACCAACGACAAACTGCTGGAACTGA
The DNA here is from genome assembly GCA_905233425.1 of uncultured Prevotella sp. Taxonomy (GTDB): domain Bacteria; phylum Bacteroidota; class Bacteroidia; order Bacteroidales; family Bacteroidaceae; genus Prevotella. The sequence goes on from CAJOEC010000002.1 coordinate 50,534, forward strand.
CGGGAGTCAGCCAGAACGCTTCCCTCGACAGTTTCTGGGCTGGCAGCATCAACGACAGCCAGATGGGCATGGTGCCCGTCTTTCTGCCAAACTTCCTGCCCGGCAAACAACCCATGATAGACGAAGCCTTCCTCAATCAGCTCATTCACGGCAAACTGGGCACTTTGCCCGACGGAACACGAAAAGTCATCGTCTATTATGTGGATAGCATCCCCAAGGAGCAGCGTGAGGCTTTCGTGCACGAACAGAATATCTACGTGAACATCGACGTGGAGTTCCGCGACCTGAAACCCTTGCTCGACCAGGTGGTGGTCAGCGACGAAGCCGACTTCACCCTCCAGGAAGTGCAACCCGAGGGGCAGGTGTTCCCCGTGTGGCAACTACGCATGAACAGTTTCGTAAGCGACCGCGTATTGCAGAAAATCAATGCCGTCAACGAGACCCGCCATGCCCAATATCTGAAAAAACTTAACGAATATCGTAGCCATATTGAGGAAAGCCAGCTGAAGAGCAAGAAGGAACCCACCTTCACCCGTATCGACATCAGCGAAGAGGGATTAGAGACCATCGAATGGCTTTCGCTTGACTGCGAAGAGGCCGACATCAACGCGCCCTGGCACAGCACCGTGGAAGTGAAGATTGACCGTGCGGGCTACGTCACCCGCAACGGAAAGAAAACCGGCACGCTTTGGGACGGCACAATCGCAACCGACGACAATGCCCGAAAGCCATTGCGCCTGATGGTGCGAAACATCTGCGGCGACGAGACAATATTTCTTTTATAAAAATATTGTGACGGCCTTAGTCGCGATAGAACCAAGAGAAGATGCGGTTTATCCAGCCTATAGAGCATTGGAACCATCGGTAGGTGCTGGTGGGCTTACCGCCGAAGCGGAGGATAAACTCTCGGAACTTGTTTTTCTGGAACGGCAGTCCCACGTCCATGAAGAAGATGTGCTCACAGCCCTGCTCGTATGAGGTTTTTATGGCGTGCCAGATGGTGAGCACATCGGGGCTGAGCCACACGAAAGTCTTTCTTCTGTAGGCAGCATACCACAGGTAGGCCTGCCCCTGGCTGTATGCCACCGCCGAGCAGCCCACCACTCGTCCTCGGTAGCGTGTCAGGAACAGCCGTCCGTTCTCCTTGTGGAGACGGCGGAAGAACTCTTCTGCAGGTATGAAGCGCTTTGGCTTCATCCAGTTGTGGTGGCGCAAAAGTTTGTGGAAGGCATGCAAATCGGCATCGTCTTTCACCTCGTCGGTCACGATGCCACGTTGGTATGCAAGGTTGATGCGCTGCTGCAGACGCTCGCTGATGCGCTCCTCAGGAGTTCGTGAGTGGAGTGAGTTGTGTATGCTCATCCACCTGACGGGGAAATAATTGTTTTCGCGGAACTGCTTGTAACCGGCCATCTTCGTCGAGAGGTTGCTGAACTCGGTGTAGAGAATCCATCGCCCCAGCTTCTCAGTAAGTGCCTTCAGCATAAGCCCGAAAAGCTCGTAGCGTGGGCTTTCATCGTCATAGACACCCTCGCCATGCACGCGGCAGTGGCGGTAGAGATAGGGCGGCAGCCACGACGAGCGGTAGCGGACAACGGCAACCATCTGTCCCACGACGATGCCCTTGGCGGTCTCTGCTGTCACAAGGTACGGCTTTTGGCGCGGAGTGGCATGGCACAGCTCGAAGAACTGGGGGCTGTGGAAGAAATTGTCAGTACGCAAACTGTCGGGAAACGTACATGGCTGTGTGTATATGTGTACCGTGAACTGGGGCATTGAGAGTTGAGGGTTGAGGGTTGAGATTTGAGAGTTTAGAAATTGCAGCCTACGGACAGGGTGGCAGTTGTGCGGTCGCAGCCTTGGCTGTAGTCGTTTGTGTTGTTTGCCTTGCGATGGCTGATGTCGGCACGGATGAAGGTGCGAATAGTGGCAAAGGAGGGTACGAATGAGTATTTCACCGAACCTCCAATCTCGTACTGTGCTGCCGTGAGCCACTGGTATTCGCGCCATAGGAAGGCATCCATGGTGGCGGGTGGCTCCTGCTTTTCGCTGGGCGTCTGGTAGGTCAGATCCTCGAAGGGCTGGCCACTGCCTTCGAGGAACGAGGCGTGGAGGGCGAGGGTCCAGTACCCTGAGGAGAAGAAGCGGGAACGTTGGCTATTATGGGTCACAGCGATGTTGTGGCAAACACAGACGAAGGGTTCCTTGCTCGTGAGCCTCTGGCGGCGGACGAAGGGGAAAGAGTAGGCCGTCTGCTTGCGATGGTGCCAGTTGAGGCCGGCTTGTAGGGTCCAAAGAGGGAGGCTGTAGATGCCGAGGTCGGCGGTAAGGGCGACGGTGCCGTCAACCCACAGCTTGTTGGCGGTCTTTACGGGGGTGTAGTATTCGTAGTAGGTTGCACCTTGCTCGTTTTGCAGTTCGCGGTAGTTGGAGGCATCGTTGCGGAGGTTCTCGGCATTGAAGGAGAGGTCGAGGGAGAACTCCGACCCGTGACCATTGAGGAAGGAGAGGCGGGCGTCGTAGTGGTAGATGTCGCTCTCATGGCCGGTGTAGGTGATGGTGTAGGGTGAGGGACGGCCATAATAGCCACGGCGATGGGCGTATGTGAAAGAGTTGTAGAATCTGAAAGGGGAGGGATGAGAAAGGAGAAATAAGAGGGGATTCTTACTTGGCGATATGGAGAACTGGACTGACATACCGTTGTAGTCGCTGACGAGGGGCATTTCGCGGCTCTTGTCGGTGAAGCCGCTGTTGCCAAACTGCTCAACGTGGCCCATGAAGTTGGCGTAGGCGATGAGCGAGTTGTAAACCTTGTCGTTCTTTCCGTATGTGCTGAACTGAACGCTCTCCGTGGTGCGGTGGTAGAGGTAGTTGGCACCGATGCTCAGCGTGGTGTTTCTTGTGATGGCAAGCGGCAGGAGAAAGCCAGCGGTGAGATTCATGTCCATCAGCTTGTTCTTGTGACGCAAGTCCTTGTATTTGGCATAGTTGGCGGCGGTGTAGTCAAGACGTGCGCCGAGGGAGAAGCCTTTGCAGAGGTCGTAGCCCAGGGCACCGGTGAGGCGGTAGGTGTCCAGGTGTTTTGTGCCGGGGTTGGTGAGTGAGTCTTCAACTATATCGAAGGGTATGTGGCGTGAGAGATGGGAGTTGAGGAGTCCCGAAGCTGACGCTTCGAGCACAGTGGCTATTGAGGGCTGGGAGTTGATGAAGGCGGAGCCGGTCATGTCGTGGCCCGAGAAGTTGGTGTAGCTGATTGCACCGTAGACGACGGCGCGGGGGGTTAGGCGGAAGAAGCTCTCCACCGAGGCGCCGGCGGTGAGGTCGTCGGGCGAGCCGTTGTAGTCCACGTGCCCGCCCTTGGCCTTTGTCAGCCACAGAATGGCCTCGGCACTGTTGGCAGAGTTGTAGCGTGTCAGGGCTGAGGCGTTGGCCGATGTGAGCCAGGGGTCGTTGCGTTTTATCTCCGACATGGGGACGTATGAACATGAGTCTTCGGCATGGACGTGAAGGGCCATGCAGAAGAGTAGGGCAATGATTGTCGTGTGTGCCTTCATGTCCATTGTCTTTTCGTTATCTTCTTGACATGATTGTTATCACTGTTGAAATGTCGGCCACGTCGACGGTGCCGTCGCCATTGACGTCTGCGGAGATGGTGTCGAGAGTTGAGGGTTGTGAGTTGAGTGATGCCATGACGCTGATAATGGCCGAGATGTCGGCGACATCAACGACACCATCTACATTGACATCGCCTTTCACAGGCTCCACAACCTGTGGGTGATAGTCGCGCAGCGAGCAGCGCAAACGCTCGTGGAAGTCGTTTCTCGAGTCGTTCCAGTCGCGGTAGACAATGTGCGCACCCTTCAGTATGCTCTCCTCGGCGTCGATGCCCGACGGGTCGGTGCTGCCGTCGGTGCCCAATGAGTAGTTATAGACAAGTTTGCCCTTGTTCTCGGCCAATGCCTCGGTCATCTCCTTGTCAACGTTGCGGTAGAGCGAGTGCCCCAGCCTGTTAGTCAGACAGACATATCCGGCGTCGATGTCGGCTGTGAGCCGCTTCTTGCAGCTCTCTATCTTCGCTCCGTTGAACACCTCCACGCCGTCGATGATCCATTCCACGGGCACCATGACGTTGGCATTGATGGCATCGTGGGCCTCGCCGGGGGCATACCAGAGGTTGTCGGGATTGTTGCCGAAATCGACTGGCGAAACGTCCTCTGTACAGAAGAGGAACAGTGCCGGCGACGTTGTGCTCAGGGGCCATGAGTTGGCCTGTCCGTACTTCACGGCCTTGAGATAGTGGGTGTCAGGGATAACGTCTGACGGGGTGGGGTAGTACATGGTGTTGAAGTAGCCGCTCTCAGGGTCGTACATGCAATAGTACTCCTTGAAGGCGTAGTTCACCGACTGCGAGTAGGTCTTGGTGTTGTCGATGGCCCCATGAACATTGACAACGACCTGCTGGAACGGCTCGATGACGAGCGTCGAGGGGAAATACCAGATGCCGTTCCGGGCGGGGATGAAACCTTCGTCTTCGTAGACCAGAATGCCTTCCCTGTCGTAGATTCTGTCTATGCTGTTTGCCTCGGCGTTGTAGGGGGTGGCAAATCCTAAGCAGAGGTTTGTCGCCACCACCAGTTCGGGGCAGTTGTTGTAGAGCACAATGCTCTTGTCCATGTGGAAGACGTCGCTGCCCTCGTCTTTCGGACATCCGCCACAATAGATTTCCTTGATGACTATCTGGTCGGCGTTCTGGTCGGTCTGAGCCCCTGCATGGACGGTTGACAATAAACAAGCGATAAACAATAAAATCTGTTTCATATTTTCTTTGTTTTTAATGTACTACTCTTTTGCGTGACGATTTCAGTGTGATGTCAGCGTGGTTGGTGCTGTCGGGGTCTACGATGATCATGCTCTTTACTCCGTTGAAGTTGTATCGCCACCAAGTCGCGGTAGTGCTGTCGAGGAACTGCGCGGTGGAGCTGGCCTCGTAGATGCCGGGCGTGACGGTGAAGCGTGTTGTGCCGTTAGCGTCGGTGGAATCGACGAAGATGGCGTTGCGGCCAATGCTACGCAGCTCCACGCGGGCGCCGGCGTACGGCTCAATGGTGTTCTCCGGGTATTGCAGCTGCACGGTGAGGGTGCAGAGGTCGAGCTCCTCGGAATAGGAACAGGAGGTAAGCACCGTAAGGCATATTGTCTTTATTATTGAGGTGGCTTTCATATCTTCAGTCTCAGTGACAGTCCGTAGTAATAGCTTGGTATGTAGCTGCTGCCGAACAGCGATGTCTCGAGGTCGGTCTGCGAGGAGTGCACGCGGCGCATGTTGTTGAAGAAGTTGTTGGCGTAGAACGAGATGCTGATGTGGTCGCCAATCTCTTTTGTCACGCTCATGTTGGCGGAGTAATATGCGGAGAGACGGTTGGGGTTCATGGTGTAGGCATAGTTCGACCGTACAATGAGCTGTGAGAGGTCGCTGTAGAGCTTTTTGTCGTTGTCCTTTGCGGCGATGAAGGCCTCGGCGAAGGGTATCAGCTCCGTGGGGTTCTCCCATGTGGAGTAGTATTCGGGCCAGACCACTACGAACTTGTTTTCCGTCACGCCATCGTAGGGACTCGCTGCGTCAATTCCGTTGAGGTCAGCGTCATCCTTGTTGTCGAGCATGATGCCTCGTGGCGAACCGTCGGTCTGCTGGCTCAGCGAGCGGCGGAAGCTGTAGAGTGTCGACTCTATGCGCAGGGCAACTATGAGGCGAATCTTAGGTATGTGTGTCGTCACGGTGGCGTTCAGATTCAACTGCTTCGACAGTGTGCCATTGCTCACCGATGCCGAGGCGCTGCTTCCCGCTGTGGTGACGCTTGTTCCGCGATAGTAGCCGATGTACTGGAAGGGCTGTCCGCTGCTTGTCACATTGCTGATGCCCAAGGGCACATCGGCGAAGAACGTGTCGTCGGTGCTCTTGTAGCGGTAGTAGTTGCCGTCTATGCGCAGCTGAGTGCGAAGGGCCTTTATCTGAGCGAAATCGACAATCCACTCCAGACCGTAGCGTGAGAGCGGCGTGGCGTTGGTGTAGTGCTGGTTCACCACGTATGTGTGCTTATCTGTGTACTGTAGGGGCAGGCCCTGTGCCAGCCCGCCATCCACAGAATATACGTACACCGTTCCTGTCTCGTGGTCGATGGTGAAGACGCGGTCGGCCACTGGTATTCCGCTCTGCTGGGCTGCCGACGGGGCTGTGTAGCGGTAGGAGAATGGAGTGTAGTTCTTCTCGGCCATATACGAGTCGTGGGTCTTGTGGTGGAATGCGGAAAGACTCACGTGCGAACCTTTTATATTAAACTCCACGCCGACGTCCCACTGGTTAGTGTGCTGCCAGCGCAACGACGGGTTGTACTGTGATTGCGAAGGGTAGGTGTGGTAGGCGTAGTAAGAGACGTTGTCGGCGGTCGATGTCGAGGCGAACACCTGCAGGTCGCTGTATGCCGGACGTGGGTATAGTACCTGGAACGACGGCAGTTTCACGCTCTTGCCCCATCCGGCATGAAACTCCAAGTCGCTGACTACTCGCTTGCGTTGTCCGCGCCAGAATATGAGCCGGCCGTTGAATCGTGGCGACAGACTGCTCACCGTGCCGTAGGTTGAGCCGCTGATCATCGTGATGTCGTCGCGAAGGCCTGCTGTGAGTTCAAATGACCCATTTTTACTGCCTGTGGATGAGCGTGAGGATTGTTTTCTTAGTGGTATGATGATTTTGTCTTCCGCATAAAGTGCGAGGTTGTGCATCGTCGGCAGCTTGTCGTAGCGGTATTCGCGCCATGTGGGCGCCACGCTGATGTCCTCGTAGTATGTGCCGCGACCGTTGTTACGGGAGGCGTTGTACTGGGCGCCAATCGCAAAACGATTGGCCACGCTGCCGAAACGGCGGTTACTCTCACCCTTCAGTTTCACGCTCCACGACATTGGCTTCGAGTCATTGTAGCTGCGCACGTACCAGTAGCCGGTGGGGCTGAGTATGACAGCCCCAGCAGACCCACCCCCTGCCATATTATATCCCAGCTCCGTGGCGTGAATGTATGGCTGTGTGGAGGCACTGCTGGTGTGGGCGTATGTCTCCTGCTTTCGGTCCTGGAAAGAGAAGGAAGCCGAAAGGCGCAGGTTGGTGATGAAAGGCTTGTTAAGCAGCCATTGCATGTCGAGTGTAGAGCGCAGGGCGTTGTCGCGTGCTTTCGTGTAGTCGTCAAGTTCCTCGTCGGGGTCGGCCTCGCTGTTATATCCTCCGATGTTGCCTGTGAGACCGACGTTTAGTGTCAGTGGCATCGTTTGCTTGAAGAATACGTTCATGTAGTGAAGCGAGAAAATGTTGCGTTGGTAGGCGGTATGGGGCGATGCCGCGTCGGAAAAAGAGTGGGCGTGCTCGAAAGAAGTGTTGAGAACACCGAGTGAGGAGCGATGGGTGTTGGGTGTTGAGTGTTGAGTGAGGTCGAAACCTTTGCTGACGGCTATCTGCCGGGTGTGCTGGTTTATGCTTCCCTCCACGATGAATGGAGATTTTCCTCGCCGTGTCTGCACTTTCACTATTCCGTTACTCAGGTCGCCGTATTCCACTGATGGGATGCCAGTTACCACCTCAACACTCTCCACGTTGCTTGTGCTGATGGTGCGTGTCGATGCGCCCGTGGTCTCGTCGGAGGCAGCGTTGTTGTCCATACGCATTCCGTCCACTTCTATTGCCGTGCCAAAGGAGGCATTGCCCTTCTCCTGGTGTCCGCTGCGCAGGGCCAATCGTGTGTCGTTCATCAGCGAGGGGTTCACGGTTTTGCCGCCGGGCAGTAGTGTGGCAATGTCGGCAACATTGATTATCTGTTGCTGGTCGAGTGTCGTGCGGTCGATGGTGTAGCTTGTCGTCGCCTCATCCTGCTTGCGCCGTGCCGTGACGGTCACCTCGTCGAGCTTCAGATTGCCCGCATTGAGTTTGAACTTCAGGTTGTCGATGTTGCGCTCCACGCTTATCGGCCACGAGCGTTTCTGGTAGCCCAGACACTGCACCGTGAACGTGTTCTTACCACGTGGCACGCCATTGATGGTGAACTCGCCTTTTGCACCCGTCACCGCCCACAGCCCGCTCTCTGAGAGCAGCACCGAGGCGAACTCCACGGGCTGGTTAGTGTCGGCATCGACCACGGTGCCCTGTATCTGAAAAAGCGCACTGGCCCTCCCCGGCTTATCGTCGGCATGGAGGGCCAGGGCTGCGCATAGTAGCACAAGTGACAATATGTGTCGGCTGCCTTTCAACTATTACAGTTTATAGCAGACACCGATTGCGAACACTGGGCGGTCGATGTCTTTCAGGTATTGGTACTTGAAATCGAAATTAACCTTGAGTTCGTCGTTAAGCTGATATTCCCAACCGGCACCGAGGTTCACGCCGAAACGTGTGTGATAGCCACTGCCTACGATGTTGTCGCCGGTTTTGTAGGTCATAATCGACGGGCCAATGATGGGGTAGACGTTCATCTTCTCAGCGACATGGATGAGATACTGGGCGTTAACGTTGACGTCCCACTGCGAGGCGCTATAGCCACCCCACTCTTCACTCACAGTCCGCTTGAAGAAATAGTTGGCAGCAGCCTCAAGTCGGAGGTTCTGTTTGATTTCATACTGCAACTTGCCACCCACACCGAAATTCTTGAACTTGTTGTTCACGCCGTAGCTGAGGTTCACACCGACCCACTTGTCGCCTTCTTCTGCAAAAGTTGCTGTTGTGCTGACAAGCATCACGGCCAAAATAGCGAGAATTTTCTTCATAACTCTATTGTTTTTGTTGATAAATGTGAATAATATTCGATGCAAAAGTACGAAGAATAATTTGAATGACCAAAGAAATAAAGATATTTTACAGTAAAAACCTGCTTTTTGCGTTAATCATCCAAAAAAAGTTTGTCACGTCAGCATTATTTCATAATTTTGCACTCAATAATGAAAAACAGAATGATATGAAAACAATTGTTATTATCCCCGCCCGCTATGCTTCAACACGTTTCCCCGGCAAGCCCTTGGCCTTGCTCGGAGGAAAGCCAGTGGTGCAGTGGGCTTACGAAACTGTCGCCAAGATGTTTGAGTATGTCTATGTCGCCACCGACGACGAGCGCATACGCCAGACCGTGGAGGCATTTGGTGGCAGGGCTGTTATGACCCGTGCCGACCACAAGAGCGGCACCGACCGCATCTGCGAGGCCGTTGAGACGCTGGGCATTGCCGAAGACAACGACATCGTGGTGAACATCCAGGGCGACGAGCCGTTCATAAAGATTGCGCAGATATTGACAGTGTGCGGCCAGTTCTCCGACCTTCAGACGCAGATAGCCACACTTGGCATACCATTTAAGACCATGGATGCAGTGGACAATCCCAACTCGCCGAAGATTGTCACCGACAACAACGGCAACGCCCTATATTTCAGCCGCAGTGTCATACCCTTCGTGCGCGGAACTGAACACGGACAATGGCTGGCACAGTTCCCATTTCTGAAGCACATCGGTATCTATGCCTACCGCTACCATGTGCTGCGCGAGATAACACAGCTGCCGCAGAGTCCGTTGGAGATGGCTGAGAGTCTGGAACAGCTGCGATGGCTGCAGAACGGCTACCGCATTCGCGTGGGCATCACCGAAGAGGAGACAGTGGGAATAGACACCCCCGAAGACCTGGCACGTGCAGAGGCCATGCTGGCTGCCGGAGGGAATTTCCCGTCTCATTAGGCCTCATAAGTCTTATAAGTCTCATAAGTCTCATAAGTCCTATAAGTCTCATAAGTCCTATAAGTCTCATAAGTCCTATAAGTCTCATAAGTCCTATAAGTCCCATAAGCCCCATAATTAGTCCCAGTGGTCTCATTGTTCCCATCATCCCCAGCGCTGCCATCAGTCGCAGACCGTCGCGCCAGTCCTCTTCTCTTTTTGCTGTTGGCGCTATTGGCCGCCTGCAGCCCCGGGGGCGTTCCCACTGCCGACTCGCTCAACGACCAGGCTTACTACTGGCACTACCGCAATGTAGACTCTACCGAGCATTACGCCCGTCTGGCCCTTCACTCGTCGCCCAACTATGCTACCGGGCAGGCCGAGGCAATGAACAACTTGGCTTTCGTAAGGCTTGTGCGCATGGACTACGACGGCGCACGCCGAATCCTCGACTCCATACCGATCATCACCGACAACCAGATAGAGATGCTCGTGGGCTACGTACAGCAGATGCGGTTATGCCAGCGTCGCTCTGCCAACCGCGAGTTCTATGACTACCGCGAACAGGCTACACGCTGCCTCCAGCGCATCGACGAGGACCGCTCGGTGCTCACACCACGGCAACAACGCCGCATGCTCTATGCAGAGAGCGAGATGGCCATCGTCACCTCCACATATTATTATTATGTGGGACTGGAGCGGCAGTCGTCGGAGACGATGCTTGCCATAGCCCCTGGCATAGAGCGCGATACCGCCCAATACCTCAACTATCTCTACAACGTCGGGGCGGGCGGAATAATCACCGCCGGTTCACAGACCGACATTAGCCAGCAGGAGTTCGACCATCTGATGCGCTGCCACCTCCTGGCCCGACATACCGGCTGTGTCTTTTTTGAGGCCAACGCACTCGAGGCCATGGCCGAGCACCTGATAAACCCAGCCAGCCGTAGCATGATTATTGCTGACAATCTGCCGGCAATGAAATTCCTGAACCCCGACGGTGTGTCGGACGACAGCCTCCCCCTGTGGCTTTCCGGGAAAGCGCTCGACATGTTCTCTGCCTACGGCGACACCTACCAGATAGCTGGTGCATATCGCACATTGGCTTCATGCTATCTCGCACAGGATGACTACCAGCATGCCCTCGACTGTCTGCAAATGAGCCTCAGCGACACCATCATCGAGCAGGCCCCCGACCTCGTGGCCAGCATCCGCGAACAGATGAGCGTGGCCTTCGCCGCCGTCGACAACAAGGTCGAGAGCGACCGAAACCGCAACATCTACCTCGACCTACAGGAACAGACACGACAGGACCGCCAGTTGGAGGCGCGTGCCGGACAGTTAGAGCAGTCGCTGAGCAACACCAGCCGCATGTTGTGGGCTGTCATCGCCACCATCGTCGTGCTGGTGGCCGTCGTGGCGTTTTACTATCAGTGGCGCAGACGGCGTGCTGACATGCCCGACGGTGACATGGAAGAGCGCGAGGAGCAGCTGCGTGAACAGATTGCCGTCATGCGTTTGCGTGTGGAACAGGGTGAGCGACGCCATCTGGAGCAGAGGGCGAAAGTGTCGCTTATAACAGGCATAACGCCATTCATCGACCGAATACTTCACACCATCTCACGCCTCGCCCAGTCATCCCCGGCAGGGACACCACTACACGAGCAGCGGATGGAATATGCTATAGAGCTGACCGACGAAATAAACCGACAGAACACGCTGCTGACAAACTGGATACAGCTGCGCCAGGGGGAGTTGAGCCTGCACATAGAGACATTTCCCTTGCAGGATCTGCTCGACATGGTAAGGCGCTCAGAGCAGAACTTCGCCTCGAAGGGCATCACCCTCAGCGTGCTCCCTTCCACAGCCAGCGTCAAGGCCGACCGCGTGCTGACTCTATTCATGCTCAACACCCTTGCCGACAATGCCCGGAAGTTCACCCCGCAGGGAGGCTCGGTGACTATAAGCACTACTGAGGCTTCCGACTATGTGGAGATTTCGGTCAGCGACACAGGCTGCGGCATCGACCAGCAGACGCTTGCCCACATCTTCGAGCAGTCCCATGGCTTTGGCCTTCGCAACTGCAAGGGCATCATGGAGAAGTACCGCAAGATGAGTGCCATCTTCCGGGTGTGCACAATAGCTGCCGAAAGCACAGTCGGCGTGGGCAGCCGCTTCTTCTTCCGTCTGCCGAAAGGGACTTTAGGCCGTATGGGTCATATAGGCATTATAAGCCTTGTATGCCTTATGTCATTTGCCACAGCCACTGCACAGCCGACGGTGAACAGTCTCGACCGCGCTGCCAGTTATGCCGACTCGGCATATTTCTCAAACGTCTATGGCTACTACGAGCGTGCTCTGCTGTTTGCCGACTCATGCCGTCAATGCCTCAACGACCATTTCCGCCAGCATCATCCGGGCAGCGCAGACACCCTTCTCGCCGTCGACGACCTCGCGGCAGTGCCCACGGACATACGATGGTTCCACGACAGTATAGACTGTAGCTACAGCACCATACTCGACATGCGCAACGAGAGCGCGGTGGCCGCGCTCGCACTCCACAAGTGGAATCTCTACCAATACAACAACCGCATCTACACACAGCTGTTCAAGGAGCTGTCGGCTGACAACTCGCTCGACGACTACTGCCGCAAGATGCAGCTGTCGCAGACAAACCGACAGGTGGCCGCAGTAATGCTTGTGCTGCTCTTCATCTGCATCCTTGCCGCTGTGGCATGGCAGATGGTGCAGATGCTCAGCCTCTCGGAACGGCGGCGCAGACAGCAGCAGGAACGTCTCGACGCTCTGGCCGACGAGCTGCAGCGGCTGACGATGGAAAACAATGCACTACATGTCAGCAATGCGGTGCTCGACAACACCCTCTCCACACTGAAGCATGAGACGATGTACTACCCAAGCCGCATAAGACAGGCTGTTGAGCAGCGACTGGAGTTCCACGAACTGCAACAGCTCGTCTCATACTACCGCGAACTCTACGGACTGCTGAGTGCACAGTCGCTCGACCAGGTGCAAAGGTGCTCGCTTCACCTCAAGCCCCTTCATCATGGAATCCTCGGCGACGAGAACCTCATTAACTTCCTCTTCGACATCCTCAAGCGCGAGAATGCACAACAGCCGCCCACGGTAGAATATGCGACGAAGGACGAGAAATATGTGGAATGCCGGGCCACGATGACCGCCTTACGGCGCACAGACCTGTTCACTCCTTCCGACGAAGCCAACATTCCCTGGCTGCTCTGCCGCCAGATAGTGCGCGACCATGGCGAGGCCACAAACCGCAGGGCATGTGCCATACGCGCAGAGGCACACCCCAACGCCACAATAATAGTTATCACCCTCCCCAAGAGTCCCGCAAAGTCGCAATAATTCCCAAAACAACCCAATATCACTATGGAAAAATTCAAAGTCATCATCGTTGAAGACGTGCCCTTGGAGCTGAAGGGCACACTGGGTATCATCAGTGCCGACATCCCCGAAGCTGAAGTGCTGGGCACAGCCGACTGCGAGCCGGCATACTGGCGGCTGCTCAAGCAGCAGCTGCCCGACCTCGTGCTCCTCGACCTCGGACTTGCCGGCTCCACGACTGTCGGAGTGGAGCTGTGCCGCCAGACCAAGGAACTATACCCGCAGATAAAGGTGCTCATCTTCACAGGCGAGATACTGAACGAGAAACTGTGGGTCGACGTGCTCGATGCAGGAGCCGACGGCATTATCCTCAAGACAGGTGAACTGCTCACCCGCCACGACGTAATGGCCGTCATGGACGGCAAGCAGCTTGTGTTCAACGAGCCTATTCTGCGCAAGATCGTTGAGCGGTTCAAACGCAGTGTGGGCATGCAGATATACAAGCAGGAGGCACTGGTGGACTACGAGATTGACGAGTATGATGAGCGTTTCCTGCGTCATCTTGCACTTGGCTACACAAAGGAGCAGATAACACAGCTGCGTGGGATGCCTTTCGGAGTGAAAAGCTTGGAGAAGAGGCAGAACGACCTCGTGAACCGACTCTTCAACGACACGCGGGGGGTGAATGCCACCCGCCTCGTCGTAAAGGCTCTCGAACTGCATATCCTCGACATCGACAACCTTACGCCCGATGAGGATTAACCAAAGTCGACAATTGGAACTATGTTTTAGCAAAACAGAAAAAAACAACAAAAACAGATAAAAACCATTTGTCCTGTTTTTCTCGGTTTTTCTTGTTTTTTCCTGTATTTCTAAAAAGCATTGGCTACTTAGTAACAGTAAAGAAACAAATAGCGTTAATGTAGTGAATATCAAGAGATTCATAGGGGTGGTCACTGCTACTTTCTTTGTGGCCTGGCTTCTGCTGGTGTTGCTGTCGTGGCTGTTGTCGGCCACGATGGTGCCCGGTGTCAGGTCGCTGCTCACGGGCGAAGGTCTCCGCTGGTTCTTCTCACATCTCGTTGACGGCATCGCCACGCCGATGCTCGTCTGGCTGCTCATGGCCGCCATGGCCGGAGGGTGTCTTGCACGCTGTGGCATATTCAATTTCCAGTCCTCGACCCTCAACCTTCGGTCTCGTCCGTTGCGCCTCGCCCTTCTCTTGCTGCTTGCATATATCTTTCTCCTTTCTCTGCTCACCGCTGTTCCCCATGCCGCGCTCCTGTCAGCGACTGGCACGCTGAGCCATTCGCCGTTCAGCCGCGCCATAGTTCCACTGGCCGCCGCTGCCGTCGTGCTTTTCAGCGTGGCCTACGGGCTGGTTGCCCATGCCTTCGAGTCGCTGGCCGACATCACCGATGCCATGGTCTTCGGATTGGCCAAGGCAGCGCCATTGCTTTTCGTCTACATCGCAGCAATGGTATTCCTCCGCACCCTGAACTACGTGTTCTGAGATTTATAATTGGCTCTACGAGATCCGTGTTGGCCATTATGACACAGTCTTGTGGTCGCTTTCGCACCAATACGGGGAATCATGGAGAATAGTACGGGAAAACAGGAAGAGAGGTTCGGCTTCCGAGGGAGTCAGCCCGTACACCCGCGGTTCATAGCGCCCGCCAAAAACATTCACAGCGGCCGCTACGAATATTAATAGCGTCCGCCAAAAACATTCACAGCGGCCGCTACGAACCAAATTTTCACCTACTTCACACCGTGGCCTCACACTACGCAATAGCGTGCAAACGCAAAAACTTGGTTATTTGACATTTCGCAAAGGATATTTGACATTATTTTGCCTGTAAGGCCGATTATCCCTAATTTTGCACAGCAAACAGCAATCTGTTGGTGAAAAAACGTGAAAACATTTGGTGGTGAGACAGGAAAGCAGTACTTTTGCCAATCAAAAGAGAACTGAAACAAAGGAACAATGAGAACAACAGCAGTAAACATAAGCACATCACTTTATAACCACGTTTACCAGTATGCTCAAAGGCAGAACACAAGCGTGGACAGAATACTGGAGGCGTTTATCCTAACGCTACCAAATTATGAAGCAAAAGAGAAAAAACTAAAGCGTCCTACTGAGTATTCGCCCGAACTTCTGAAGTTGGTAGGAGCCGTGAAAGGAGACTATCAGCAGGATGACCTGAACGGCGACGAAGCCCGATGGGATTATCTGAAGGAGAAATATAATCTAGATTTTGAAGATATGCTGCAATATGAGTCTGCAAATGCCGCTAATTGTGATGTCATCATTACCAGAAACGGAAAGCATTTTCCTCAAGACAATATACAAATCATGACACCAACAGAATTCTTGGAACAATATACAGAATAAACAATAAGTATTTTTATTACTAACTAAACAAAAAAACAATGAAAAAAACAAAACTCTTCAAGTCGCTCCTCGTAGCAGCTGGGCTGTGCGTGGGGGCAAGTGCGTGGGCAGAAGAGGGAAAACAATAAGAAATCCGAACGATTATGTTGATAGATGACTACAATTATTTCGACCAGCACCGCAAGGAACTGGCGACGGCCTATCCCGACAAATGGCTTCTCATCAAAGACCAGAAGGTGCTCTTTGCCGTGGACACGCTCCTGCAAGCTCTGGACACCACCTACAAGAACGGCATGAAGGAGGGTGACTGTCTCACCACATTCTGCCGGAAGGACGGGAAGAAAGAAATCATAAGAATAGGACGGGCACACATTTCACCAAGCAGCTATGCAGACAGAAGAGCCTAAGGCATTCACTAAATCGTACCCCGGCTATGTTGATGAACTCTATAAAGAGTGCAGCGTCTATAACTACCGGGGGCGCAAGGCCGACTATCTCGCTTTTTGGGATACAGGAGCAAGCAATTCGCTAATCACTAAGAAGGTGGCGGAAGACTTGCAGCCCGCCGTGTCAGAATTTGCTGAGTTGTATCATGCAGGAGGCAGCAACTTGTCGAACTGCTATAACGTGTTCATCGAACTGCCTAACGAGATACTGATAGGGCCGCTGAAGGTCATAGAAGGGCAAATCGAGGGTTCCGACGTTCTGATAGGCATGGACATCATTGGCAGTGGAGACTTAATGATAACAAACAACGACGAACATACAGAATTAGCGTTCTCCATCCCATCAAGCCTGAAAGTAAAAGATATATTCAAATAGCAAAAAAATTAGCAAAATAATTCTATTTATTAACTAACTAAACAAAAAAAACAATGAAAAAAACAAAACTATTCAAGTCGCTCCTCGTAGCAGCTGGGCTGTGCGTGGGGGCAAGTGCGTGGGCAGCAGGCTACACCCGGACATTAACGGCTTCCTTAGAAGTCTCTGGCTACAAGAATGGTACACTCTATGATTTCCAAAACAACAATCCAGAGGTTCTTCCTACCAGCGGTGATTTACGTTATCGTGCATACGAGAATGGAGGTTATTGGGGGCTTCACAACTTTGGTGGTGGGGCTCGTTCTGCTACAGTGTCTATTGCCGTTTCCACAGGAAATCTTCTAGTTCTACAAGACTACAGCAGTACTTATCCTACTACTGTTAATGTAGGAACTCTGGACGAGGCTCTGTCGTCATCCACAGGCTATCGTTGCTTTAATATTACATCAGATGTCACAACGATTACTTTGAGTTGTCCTCGTTATGGTGGCGTTGTTGCCGCTCTCTTAATGGAGAAGGACGCTTCCGTTGAAACTGCTGATTATACTATTAATTACGTTTGTAACAGCGAAACTGTTAAGACAACCACAGGTAATACTACCGTTGGCAGCAGTGTTAATACTGAGGCTTCGTTCTTTGCAAACGGTGTGAAATATATTCGTGATAATGGTGAAGCAGAAAGTGTTACCATTGCAGCTACAGGCAACACCTTCACTGTGAATGTACATCAGGCTCCAAAGTATACCTATACACTTAATGCTGTTGATGGTGACAATAACTTACTCAAAGTGCTGGGTACTGGCGAGCAGTATGAAGGAGAAAATGCTACGGTTTATTTCAATAAGGCATTCTTCTTAAATGGTAAATGGTATATTACTGATGCTGTAGGTAACTGGGTATTCCACAAGGATTATACTTCTGCAGACATAGTGTTTACAGAAGATGCTAGCATCTCCTATTTCATTGAGGTAGAGGATATTAATACGTCTCATAGTTGGGCAGCAACAGGTGACTATGCTAATCTTTATTCTAATGGTAAGGTTGGACGTCTGTATAAAGATTCTTACGCATATACCGATGCTTTGGAAGGTGGCATTTACACTGTGACCCTTTGGGGGCGTAACCATGCAGGCTCTACAACAGCAAACGTAGCAGTTTATGTACGTGATTCTGAGGGCAACGAGACAAAGTGCCATAATCAGTTTGAGGAATGGGGCAATGGTGCCCAGGGAGCAAAGTCCATCATGATTGAGATTCCCGATGGCTACAGCCTTGAGCTCAAGAACGAGAACGCTGATTACAACAGCAATTTGGAGATGGACTACCTCATCCTGCGTAAGAGCGGCATCAATACTATGTCTATTGTTGGATTTACTCCTGAAAGTGGCCTGAACGACGCTGACAAGTGGAATCCTGCCAATGGCATCGCCATGACACGTGACGCAGATGATCCTTCAGTTTGGACGGCTGTTGTTGAGAACTACATTATCAGGGGAAGTGGCTCTGAACTGAAATACTATTACAAGGCAGCCGCTAACGGTACTTTTGATGGTTATCAGCTTCCTGCTTCTGGCAATCAAAACTTTGATTTTAACTATAGTGAGGCTGGAGAAGGCAAGTATAAACTGACTTTCACTGCTAATACATTCACAAACGAAGTAAGTTTGGCTATTGAGAAGCAGATTACTGGCACTATTTATTATGTAAACACTTGGGATTGGTCAACCGTTTCTGCTTGGGTATGGAATGACTCTAAGAATTTCACAGGTGGTAATTGGCCTGGGCAAGGCATGACTAAGACCGAGGATCAAATAGACGGACACGATGTTTACGTTTGGAGCACATACGATATTGACACTCCAACTTCTGTCATCTTTAATGATGGTAGCAGCAATAACCAAACTGGTACTTTGACTTACGAGAACGGTGCTACCTACGGCTATTATGGCGCATCCACCGTCTCCAAAACCATTACCGCTGCTGGATACGCCACTTATTGTAGTGAAAATGCTCTTGATTTCACTGGCACAGGGCTGACCGCTTACATCGCCAAAAAGGATGAGCAGAATGCTTCGAAGATAATCTTTGTGTCTGTTACAAAGGTTCCTGCCAATACAGGTTTACTTCTGAAGGGTGATGCAGGTAATCACACCATTAACACAACTACAAGTAACGAACTTGATGATGTTACAAATAATGTCCTCAAGGGTGTGACCAAGGCAGAGAGTAAAGAGGCTGGCATCTTCGTCCTGATGAACGGTTCTAAGGGCGTTGGTTTCTACATGACCACAAAGACCTTTACCGTGGGTGCCAATACTGCTTACATTCCCTCTTTGAACGAACTGGCTGGTGGTGGCGGCGAGGTCCGCTTCATCGGCTTCAACTTTGACGGCGAGACCACTGGTGTTGATGGTATTGCCACAGTTCAGCAGAACAATGGCGAGGTTTACAACCTGCAGGGCCAGCGTGTCAGCGCAGCCAAGAAGGGACTCTACATCATCAATGGCAAGAAAGTCCTTGTGAAGTAAAAGGGTAAGTAATAATGAATGTTTAAAAACCAAAAAGAAAACAGAAAAATGAAAAAGACATATCAAACACCCGAGACGCTGCTGACTGCTGTCGAGCTTCAGCAGATGATAGCTATCAGTGGCAACGGCTATGGCCAGCCCGAACTGGGTCAGGACCTTGACAAAGTCGAGGATACCCAAGCCTCCGATGGCAACCTCTCCCGCCGTCGTTCCGTTTGGGACGATGAGGATTAATCTTGTCGATATTGACACTGTGAAAAGAATGGCCGGTTCCGTGTTGGAGCCGGCCTTTCTTGTGCAAAAGCGGGTGTTTTGTGTTACAAAGCAAATGATTTGCGTGAAAAATCATCATTTTTAGGTAAAAAATTTGGTGGTATGGCTTTTTCTTCTTACCTTTGCAAAGGTATAGGACAAGCATGAACTGTGAATCCATACATTTAAAGAATATTA
Organism: uncultured Prevotella sp.; assembly: GCA_905233425.1. Lineage (GTDB taxonomy): Bacteria > Bacteroidota > Bacteroidia > Bacteroidales > Bacteroidaceae > Prevotella. The sequence goes on from CAJOEC010000002.1 coordinate 69,832, forward strand.
GTACTAACAAAAAAACGAAGAATCAAAACGAAATGAAGAAGAAATTTATCTGCGCCGTTTGTGGATATATCTACGAAGGCGATGTTGCTCCTGAGAAGTGCCCCATCTGTAAGGCTCCTGCCTCGAAGTTCTCTGAACTGAAAGATGAGGGTGAGACCACCTACGCCACCGTCCACCGCATCGGCGACGGCAAGCCCGAGGGTGTTAGCGAGGAGATGATCCAGGACTTGCGCAACCACTTCAACGGTGAGTGCAGCGAGGTGGGCATGTACCTTGCCATGGCCCGCCAGGCCGACCGCGAGGGCTATCCCGAGATTGCCGAGGCTTTCAAGCGCTACGCCTTCGAGGAGGCCGACCATGCCAGCCGTTTCGCCGAGCTGCTCGGCGAGTGTGTTTGGGACGACACTAAGACCAACTTGGAGAAGCGCGCCGCCGCCGAGGCCGGTGCCTGCGAGGACAAGTTCCGCATTGCCAAGAACGCCAAGGCCGCCGGTTTCGACGCCATCCACGACACCGTCCACGAGATGGCAAAGGACGAGGCACGCCACGGTGCCGGCTTTGCCGGGCTGCTGAAGCGCTATTTCGGAAAGTAAGAGGTCGGCAAGTCCGATTCTGGTTCACAGCGTCCGCCGCAATCGTTTGCGACGGACGCTGTAGTTATTTGCAACTTTGAGTAAAAAAAACTTAAAATCGAAGCGTGTTTCAAAATTATTTTGTAACTTTCGGGCCTGAAACGAAAACCGTACACTGAAATGATGAAGAACAAATTCAAGTTCCTGATTGTAACAGCTTTTCTACTAACGACATACGTTGGCGCATACGCACAGCAGATTCAGGCCAAACTGTCACACTACTCAACCGACGACGGACTGGCCAGCAACGCCATAGCCAAGATGCGGCAGGACGACTGGGGCTACATCTGGTTGGCCACGTGGAACGGCCTGTCGCGCTTCGACGGATACAATTTCTATAATTACCGCACTGGCACACTCAGCCACGTACCTAATCTGCACAACCGCGTAGAGCAGATTGCCGTGGACAACCAGCAGAACATTTGGATGCGCATGTACGACAAGCGCATCTTCGTCATGAAGCGTTCTGCCGACAAAATCATCAACCCCTTTGCCAGCATCAAGGGCAACGAGGAGTTCCGCACGAACCGTTCCATTTTCGTCACAAGTGGTGGCGACGTCCTTGTGCCCATAGTCGACAAGGGCATTTACAAGATGCGCATGGAGAACGACGGAGTGGACTGCAAACTGGTGACTACCGGCGGAATGGAGGTCACGTCGATGGCCGAGGGCTACCAGAACGACATCTGGCTTGGCACCAACACCGGCATACACCGTATGGACGCCAGCAACATGACCGTTGAGCGAAAGGGCTTGTTCCTCGACGAGTATATCGAGTGCCTCTATTCCAACGGCTACAACATCTTCGCCGGCACAAGGTCGGGAAAGATTGTGTCCTTCGCCTATGGGCAGGACCCTGTGGTGATACGCACTGGCGGCAACCAGGTGGAGACAATCTTCGTGGACAGCCACGGACTGATATGGTTTGCCGACAGCGAGAACGGAGTGCTGAAGTACGACCCGGAGACGAAGCAGGAACGGCGCTACACCCAGACGCTGAAGACCATCAACTACGACGGCTACGGAGGTGAGTTCAACGAGGTGAACGGCACGGTGTGGATGCACATGAACCATGGAGGCTACGGCTACTACAACCGTGAGAAAGACGAGGTGGAGTATTTCCATAACGACCCCAGCAACCCGTGGAACCTGTCGAACATCTGCAACGCATCGTTGGAGAGTGCCGACGGAGTGGTGTTCGAGTCGACAAGCAACCGAGGGCTGGAGAAACTGGAGATAATGAAGAACACCATTGAGCGCAAACTGCTGGTACACGACACCACGGTGCCCTACGACAATGACATTCGTGCCCTCTACTACGATGCCAAGCACAGGATCCTGTTCATGGCAAACAAGAGCGGGACGCTCTTCCTCACCTACGAGGACAGCACGCGCACGGCCATCACCCAAAGCGACGACGGGACGAGGCTGAAACGTGTCTACGGCATTTCAAAGGACTCGAAGGACAACATCTGGCTGGCATCAAAAGACAAAGGCGTGTTCCGCATGACGCCAAGGGCCACGGGAGGATGGACGATAGTGAACTACGCGCACGACGACAACGACCCGATGTCGCTCAACGACAACCATGCCTACCAGACGGTGGAAGACAAAGACGGCAACATCTGGGTAGCGACATACGGCGGCGGTGTGAACCTGATACCACGGGGGACATCGAAATTCATCAACTGCAACAACGAGATGAAAGACTATCCCCTCAACTCCTACCGCAAGGTGCGCACATTGGCTGTCGACCACGACGGAAAGGTCTGGGCTGGCACCACCGACGGCATTCTCCTGCTGGAATACAAAGGGGGGAATGTGACTATCGAGAAGCTCGAACAGTCGGAGGAATATCCTGAGAGTATCCTCTACTCCAACGACATCGTGTGTCTGGCATGTGACAACAACGGCATGATGTGGGTGGGCACCAACGGCGGCGGACTGGGTCATACCACAGGCAAGGACGAACAGGGACGCTGGCTGTTCGAGACCTTCGGCTCACACGACGGTCTGCCTTCGGAGGAGATACTCAGCCTGGCATTCGACATGAGGGGCAACGTGTGGTTCTCAACCGAGCATGTGCTCTGCTCTTTCAACAGGGAGAAGCGCATCTTCACGTCGTTCTCCACATTAGAGGGTGTCGACGAGACGATGATTTCCGAGGGGGCCGCCCTGGTGCTGCCAAACGGCAACATACTCTTCGGAACGACAAATGGATACTACGTCGTAGACCGCGACAAACTTATGAGCAACAACGCCGCGATGTACAAGCTGAGATTCACCGATTTCTGGGTCGACGGCGAGCTGCAAAGCCCCAACCTCACCAACCTCTACGACTATTACGTGCCCGACTCGAAGCACGTTGAGCTGCCGTCGCACCTCTCGTCGTTTGCCATACGCTTCGTGTCGCTCAACTACCAGTTGCAGCATCGCGTCCACTACCAGTATATGCTTGAAGGCTACGACCCCGAATGGGTGAATGCCGACAAGACCCGCACGGCATCCTACGAGAACGTGCCCTCAGGGACATACAAGTTTGTCGTGAAGGCCTTCCTGCTTGAGTCGCCCGAGAAATACGACATCAAGGAGTTGGAAATCATTGTCCCGCCAATGTTCTTCTTCTCCTCCGGCGCTATATGGCTCTACATGCTGTTGGTTGCCGGAATAGGCCTTGGACTGCTGTTCTGGAGGCAGAAGCTCATGCGTGAGAAAATGAGGAGGATGAAGGTGAATACCGTGGTTCAGACCGACAACGGCGACTTGGACATGACGCAGAACATATTCCTCGTACAGTTGGAGGCGTGGTTGGAGAACCACTATAGCGAGCATCAGATGACCTTCGACGCGTTCCTGCTGAACCAGGGCATGAGCCGTGCCGACTTTGAGGACGAACTGCGAAGCGCGACGAAGAAGACGCCACGCGAGTTCCTCAACGACTACCGTTTGGAAAAAGCGAAGAAAATGCTGGAACAGACCACCGACAACGTGGCCGACATTTCCTTCAACTCAGGCTTCAGCGACCCCGTGCAGTTCAACCGCCTCTTCTCTGTAAAGACGGGCATGACACCCTCGCAATACCGCGATAAACACCACGAAAACGCCAGCGGACCCACCGATGCTTACGAGGTCATAGAATAACTGCACTCTGAATTGTTAAACAGAAAAAAGTTCATGAAATGAACAACAAGAATCGCCTCTCCCCCCTATGGCTTGCCCTCAGTGCTGTCATCGGCATAGCCATCGGCACTTTCTATGCCAAACATTTCTCAGGTAACCGCCTAAGCATTATCAATTCTGGCAGTAACAAGCTGAACAATCTGCTCTACATTGTCGACGACCAGTATGTGGACACCGTCAACATGACCGACCTTGTGGAGAAGGCCATGCCCCAGATACTCTCAGAGCTTGACCCTCACTCTCTCTACATCAGCGCACGCGACGTGCAGGCTGCCAACGACGACCTGCGGGGGTCGTTCTCAGGAGTGGGCATCGAGTTCACCATTCGTCAGGACACGCTGCGCGTACAGGGAGTCATCAGCAACGGCCCGGCAGAACAGGCAGGAGTGCTTGCCGGCGACAAGATAGTGACTGTCGACGACTCGGTGTTCACTGGCAAGACCCTCACCAACGACGAGGCCATGCGCCGGCTGAAAGGCCCGGAGGGGACGAAGGTGAAGCTCGGCATACTGCGCTATGGCGAGACCGCGCTCAGGGAGATTGTTGTGACGCGGGGCGAGATTCCCATGAACAGCGTAACTGCCGCCTATATGCTCGATGACGAGACAGGCTACATAAAACTGAAGAACTTCGGCGAGAACACCTACATGGAGATGCTCGTGGCACTGGCACAGCTGTCGCAGGACGATTTCCAGCAGCTGGTCATCGACCTGCGCGGGAACACTGGCGGCTACCTGCAGTCGGCTGTGCAGATAGCCAACGAATTCCTGCCACGACAGAAACTCATCGTCTATACCGAGGGGCGCAACTCGCCACGCGAGGACTACTCCAGCGACGGGCGCGGCAGCTACCAGCGTCTGCCATTGGTGGTGCTTATTGACGAAGGCTCGGCATCGGCAGCTGAGATCCTGGCCGGTGCCATTCAGGACAACGACCGCGGCACAATCATCGGGCGCCGCTCCTTCGGCAAGGGCCTGGTGCAGAAGCCAATAGAGTTTGGCGACGGTTCCATGATGAGGCTCACCATTGCACGCTACTACACTCCGTCGGGACGATGCATTCAGAAACCTTACAGCAGCGGCTCGGACAAAGACTATGAGGACGACCTCATAAACCGCTACCAGCATGGTGAGTTCTTCTCGCAGGACAGCATCAAGCACACCGGTCCTGAATACCACACACGCAACGGCCGCACCGTCTATGGCGGAGGTGGCATCACGCCTGACATCTTCGTGCCTGAAGACACTACTGACTACACATCTTATTATAAAGAGGCCTCGATGACCGGTCTGCTGTTGCAGTTCGGCTACGAATACACCGACCAGAACCGTGCGGCAATGAACGAATACGACGATATGACCTCGCTCGTCAAATACCTCAAGAAGCAGAACCTCGTCGAGAAATTCGCCGTCTTCGCCGAAAAACACGGACTGAAGAGGCGCAACCTTATGATAAAGCGCAGCCACCAGCTTCTCGAACAGTATGCCATCAGCCGCATCGTCTACGGTATGCTCGATGAGGCCGCCCTCATTGAATATCTCAATAAGGACGACAAAGCCATCACCGAGACGCTTCGTGTGTTCCGCGACGGTGAGTCGTTCCCTGCGCCACCCGCAGATGACGTGAAGGAGTAGAACCTGAAATAAACTTCATTATGACCCAGGAACAAGACATCAAGAACGCCGTGGAGGTGCTACGCCGTGGAGGTGTGATACTCTATCCGACCGATACCATCTGGGGCATCGGATGCGATGCAACCAATGCCGAAGCCGTAAGGCGTGTCTACGAAATCAAGCAGCGCGACGACTCGAAGGCACTCATCTGCCTTGTCGACAGCGACGCCCGTCTGCAGCGCTATGTGAGAAACGTCCCCGACGTGGCATGGCAGCTCATAGACTGTGTGGTGAAACCCACGACGCTCATACTCGACGGTGCCGTGAACCTCGCTCCGAACCTCATTGCCGCCGATGGCTCAATAGGCATCCGTATCACTCAGGAACCTTTTTCACATGAGCTATGCTACCGTTTCCAGAAGGCCATCGTTTCAACATCGGCAAACATCAGCGGGGAGACTCCGGCACAAAACTACCGCGACATTGACCCGCGCATCATTGAGCAGGTCGACTATGTGTGCTGGTCACGCCGACAGGAGCACAAGCCCCATCAGCCCTCGGCCATAATCAAGTTGGGAATGGATGGAGAAGTGAAGGTAATCAGGTGATTACTTCAAGTATTCGTATATTTCTTCGGTCCAGTCTTCACCGTTCTTCGGACAGAAGGTGTTGATGCCTATTTGGCTGGCAGCGGCCACATTGCGCGGCCCGTCGTCTACAAAGAGACATTCCGACGGAATGATCTGTTCGGCCATGAGCACGCGGCGGAAAAATGTCTCGTCGGGCTTCATGACCTTCATCTTGTAACTCAGATAGCAGGCATCGAGATAATGGCTCAGTGGATGGCCTTTTCCGTCGAAGGCCGGCGACATGGCCCACGCCATCATGCAGGGGTTGGTGTTCGAGAGCAGTATCAGACGGTAGCCTTCCTTTCTTAGTCTTACGAGTGCGTCGAGGTTACGCTGCGGCACCTCCTTGGCATATCCCTGCCAGGCGTACTCACATTCTGCGATGGTCAGCTCACGGCCAATGATGAGGCTCAGTTCGCGCCGGAAGTCCTCGGCGCTGATTAAGCCGTTCTCCAACTCGCCGAATATTCCTTTCTGTGTGTAGGGGTCGAGCCATGTTGTGGCATCCTTCAGGCCAAGGGCGGTGAAACGCCTGACGGCCTCATCGTGGTCGATGGTGAGGATAACGCCGCCAAGGTCGAAGATTACAGTCTTTATCATTGTGGTTGGGGTGGGTTTCGTATGGGTATTGTGGGTAGGGTGGGGCGGAGTTGATGTTAGTGGCGGAAGTCCTTCATGGCCCGGTCAATCTCACGACGGTCTTCCTTCTCCTTCAGCGTCTGTCGTTTGTCGTAGGCTTTCTTTCCCTTGCAGAGCGCGAGGTCCATCTTTGCACGTCCGTTCTCGTCAATCCATATCAGCGTGGGCACAATGGTGTAACCCGTCTGGCGTGTGGCGCTTTCCAGCCGGTTTATCTCGCGGCGCGTGAGAAGCAGCTTGCGGTCGCGCTTCTGCTCGTGGTTGTTGTATGAGCCGTAGAAATAGGGGCTGACGCTCATTCCCTTGACCCACATCTCACCATTGATTATGGTACAGTATGTGTCGACGAGACTTGCCTTGCCTGCTCTTATCGACTTTATCTCGGTGCCGGTGAGCACAATGCCGGCGGTGAATTCCTCGATGAAGAAATACTCGAAGGCCGCCTTCTTGTTCTTTATCTGTATGGGGCTCTTCTTGCGGAGCTCCTGTAGTTCTTTGTTCATTGCCCCTAAGTTTGGGGGCTGGGTGTCTGAACGACCTCTCCAACCCGAATTGTTATTTTACTGTTGCGAATTTTTCCAGGTTCTCGTCGACGTAGTGTGCAATCTGCTCTGTCCAAGCCGGTTCGTTTTCTATGAACGCGTCGTCGTAGTCGTCAAACTGCGGGTACTGCTCATAGAGCGCCATGAACTCGTCCTCTGTGCAGTCGCGCTCTAATGGTTCGCGGTTCTCAAGCCACAGGGTGTGCACCTCGTAGAGCATTTTCGAAAGGTCGCGTATGTGCCACATCTTGTTCAGCGCCTTGGCAAAGGGATTCTTGAATATGAACGGGCCATAACCGTTGTGTATCAGCTGGATAAAGCCGCCACACATCACCTCCTCGCGCAGCGTGTCCCAGCAGAGCAATGTCATCTGGTCGGCATTAAGCTCGGTCATTGTCTCGTCTGTCAGTTCTCCGCCAATGGCCTCGCGTATGGCATTGATAAATACTTGCAGGAAAGAGTTCATGCCATCGAGGGCAGCCTGCGACAGTTCTGAGTCTTTTACGGTAATTGTTTTCATAACAGAGCGCAAAATTACTATTTTTTCCCAACACCACCAAATAAACGGCGTAAAAACTATTCAAGACAGTCCCAAAACGGTGATTAGTGTCTCAGAATCCTGCATCCCAGAACTTTTCTATTCTTGAAAGATATTCATTGCCCGTCTGCCGTCCCATGTCGTAGACGAGCTTCATCTGTTGTGCGTCGTGGGAGACATGTCCGATTGGGATTATCCCTTTCGGGCGGATGACAAGACACCGGCCTTCGCCCTCGGCACGGGCGACGTAGTCCAGTTGCTGGTTGTACATCTTATAGCGCTGTGCCAGTGCCTCAACCATCTTGGGGTAGCGGCGCAGGGCAAGGCGCATGAGTGGCATCAGTCGGCTTGGCCCTTTGCGGTAGCCGTCGGGTTGTGTCAGGATTACAACATTCCGTCTGTAGCCCAGACTCTCGAAATGTTCCAGGGGGATGCTGTCGGCAACTCCGCCGTCGAGCAGCAGACGGCCGTCGAGGCGGACTACACGCGAGACTAACGGCATCGATGCCGAGGCGCGAATCCAGTCGTAAGCCGTGTCGTCTGCCTCTGTCAGCTGCTTGTAGACTGGCAAACCGGTGAGCACGTCGGTGCACACCAGATAAAACGCCATGGGCGAACTGTTGAATGCCTCGTTGTCGAAAGGGTCCAGCTCACGCGGCATGGTGTGGTAGGCGAACTCGGCGTTGAAATAGTCGCCTGTGGTTATCAGCGAGCGCAGTCCGCTGTAGCGGCTGTCGCGTGCGAAGCGCATATTGTAACGTATTGCCCGCCCTGGCTGCCGCGACTTGTAGTTGCAGCCAAAGGCGGCCCCCGCCGACACGCCGATAATCCCGTCGGGACACACGTCGTGCTCCATCAGCACGTCGGTTATGCCGCTGGTGAACAGCCCGCGCAATGCGCCGCCCTCAAGTACTAATCCTCGTTTCATGTAAAAGGCGGACTGCCAAACAGTCCGCCCGAACTTGATTTCAATATCCTAATTATTCACCCTTGATTGCTGCTACTCCTGGGAGCACCTTGCCCTCGATGGCCTCGAGCAGAGCACCGCCGCCGGTGGAGATGTAGCTCACCTGGTCGGCCAGACCGAACTTGTTTACGCAAGCAACCGAGTCGCCACCGCCGATAAGTGAGAAAGCACCCTCGGCCGTAGCCTTTGCAATTGCATCGCCGATGGCACGTGAGCCGGCGGTGAAAGCGTCGCACTCGAACACACCGGCGGGACCGTTCCACAGAATAGTCTTTGCGCCTTCGATAGCCTTGCGGAAGTCCTCCTGAGAGGCCGGACCTGCATCTACACCCTCGAAGCCTGCGGGGACATTGTTGGCAGGGCAGGTGATAATCTCTGCGCCTTCCTTGACGGTCATTGTGCCGAAGTCGAGGCCGTTGGTGGCTGTGCAGTCACTTCCGAGAACCAGCTCCACGCCGTTCTTCTTGGCCAGCTCCTCAACGCCGAGGGCCACATCGAGCTTGTCAAGCTCCACGATGGAATTACCGATCTCGCCATTGTGAGCCTTGGCGAAGGTGTATGTCATACCGCCGCAGAGGATGAGCTTGTCGACCTTGCCAAGCAGGTTCTCGATGATACCGATCTTCGAGCTAACCTTCGAGCCGCCCATGATTGCGACGAAGGGGCGCTTGATGTTGCTGAGCACATTGTCAACAGCCTGGACTTCCTTTTCCATGAGCAGACCGAGCATCTTGTTGTCGGCATCGAAATAGTCGGCGATGACAGCTGTGGAAGCATGCTTGCGGTGAGCGGTGCCGAAGGCATCCATGACATAGCAGTCGGCGTAGGAAGCAAGTGTCTTTGCGAACTCCTTCTGACTGGCCTTCATGGCCTTCTTGGCCTCGTCGTATTCGGGTGTGCCCTTCTCCACGCCTACAGGTTTGCCTTCCTCCTCGGGATAGTAGCGCAGGTTCTCAAGCAGCAGAGCCTCACCCATCTTCAATGCAGCGGCAGCGTCGGCAGCCTTGGCGCAGTCGGGGGCGAAAGCCACAGGAACGCCGAGTGCCTTCTCCACAGCCTCGCGGATCTGTCCTAAGGAGAGCTTCGGGTTCACCTTGCCCTTGGGCTTGCCCATGTGACTCATGATGATGACAGCACCGCCGTCGGCCAGAATCTTCTTCAGCGTGGGTAGGGCACCGCGGATGCGGGTGTCGTCAGTTATCTTACCATTCTCATCTAGGGGCACGTTGAAGTCAACGCGCACGATTGCCTTTTTACCGGCAAAGTTAAATTCGTTGATTGTCATAGTACTATTAATTAATGAATAGAAAATATCTTCGCTGCAAAATTACTACAATTTCTTCAAACAGCCTTACATGTTGCACCGAATTTATGTTTTTTTTAAATATTTATGTCCTTGTAAAAGGGGGCGCAATAAAAATGTTAGTAATACGTTTCTTCTATGTACGACCTATTGGAGGTTGCGCTTCCGAGCGTGACAATAGTCTTGAGTCAGGACATGAAGAATAATGCATGGATGCTATTGAGACACTGCCTGTTGCTGCTTGTGCTACTTGTGGCACAGACATCTTCAGGCCAGGAGGAGTTGTCTGCAGACACGTTGCGACTCCATGAATCGCAGCCTCCTGTCGACAGTATCGTGCACAAGAAGCCTCGCAAGCTGGGGTTGATAAGGCGCATTATACGTGGCTTTGACCGCCTCAACGATGCCTACATTGAGCCACAGCACTACGTATTCACAGTGATGACGCAAGGCTCATACGCCTACGACCGCTATACCCTGAGTTCGTCGGGTAGCAACCGCCAGACGGTGACCTTCGCCCCCGACATGAATCTGCGCATTGGTTCATACTTTGGCTGGAAATGGTTCTTCGGAGGCTACTCCATCGAACTGGGAAACGTCAATTTCACAAAGATAAAGCAGGAGGTGGATCTCAGCATCTACAGTTCGCAGATAGGAATCGACCTGTTCTACCGCCGCACGGGCAGCGAGTACAAGCTGCGCGAAGCTAAATTCGGCGACAAAGACGATGACCTACTCGACGGAGTGCCATTCGACGGACTGAAGGCGGGCATCACCGGTTTCAACCTCTACTACATCTTCAACCACGGAAAATTCTCTTATCCAGCGGCTTTCGCACAGAGCACAATACAAAAGATCAGCTGTGGCTCGTGGATGGCTGGTGTGGGCTACACCACGAACAGCGTTGAGCTGGACTACGAGAAACTACAACGTACTATCGACGAGAAGCTGGGTCACAAAGAGGTGAAGATAGACAGCGGACTGATGTTCCGCAGCGCGAACTACTACGACATAAACCTCTCGGCAGGATATGCCTACAACTGGGTCTTTGCCAAGAACTGGCTGTTAGGGGCGAGCCTACAAGCGGCACTCGCCTACAAGTACAGTTCGGGAAACGTGATTGGCGGACTCCGGGACTTCACCTTCCGCGACGTGAACATCGACGCCATAGGACGCTTCGCGCTGGTGTACAATTGCATGAGGTGGTATGCGGGAGCAAGTATGATACTCCATTCGAACAACTATCACAAGCCACGCTTCTCAACCAACAACACCTTCGGGTCGATGAACATGTATGTGGGATATAACTTCGGACTTAAAAAGAAATACAGGAAAGAACAATGAAAACCATGAAATCAAAACTGCTACTTTTCATCATTTTTATGATTGCACCGATGGTGGCGGTAGCTTCCACTAAAGCTGGCACTCATAATACCGACAGTGCTGTCGTTGAGCGTCTTCTGAGTTCGGGCGACACCACCACGCTCCATTATGCACGCGAGTTGCTGAACCGCCCCTACGTGGCCTATACGCTCGAAGTGAACGACAGCGAGAAGTTGGTTGTGAACACCCGTCAGCTCGACTGTACCACACTTGTGGAGAATGTCTGCGCCCTGACGCTGTGTGCCCGCAACGGCAAGAAGGACTATGCCTCCTTCTGCCGCTATCTGCGCATGTTGCGCTACAGACAGGGACGGCTCGACGGCTATGCTAGCCGACTGCACTATTTCAGCGACTGGATAGCCGACAACGCAAAAATGGGTCTCGTCAGCGAGATTACTTCCTCACAGCCACCATTCACGGCTGTACAGACACTCGACATCAACTACATGAGCCGACATCCGCAGTCGTACAAGGCTCTGCGGCAGTCTCCCTCACTGATACCATTGATAGCAGCACAGGAGAAACAGCTGACAGGCCAGAAGCATCGCTTCATCCCCAAGTCACAAGTCGTTGACAGCAAACAGCTTCGCAGCGTGGTACACGATGGAGATATCATAGCCATCACTTGCTCTAAGCCCGGACTCGATATAGCCCATTTAGGATTTGCCGTATGGCGGAACGATGGGCTTCATCTGCTCAACGCGTCACAACTGCACAAAAAAGTCGTGGAGGAACCGATGACCTTAGGACAGTATCTTGCAAAACATCCGTCGCACACAGGCATAAGAATCATACGGTTGCGGTAAAATGGAAATTAACGTTAAACAATCGTAAAGAGGGGCGTTATTCCATATTTTTGGTGTAATTTTGCAGCCGTGAAACAGAAACCAAGCTTTTTGGCATTCATTGCCATCTGCATATTGCTGACGTGGGCTTGTACACCTCTTTCCCTGATGAAGAACAAAAAAAGCACAGGGGAAGAGGGTGTTTCTGTTGTATCGAAAGCCCAAAATGCTGACCTTCCTGCCATTGGTGAAATTATTCGTGAGACAGCAGCCTCAGCCGGTGCCGACTCACTTCGTGAGGTAATCGAAGGGTTGGCACAGCAGGTCACAGTTACCGACTCCGCCGCTATAGAAGCCTTTGCCGACAGCCTAAAGACCGTTGCCGACAGTCTGGTAATATCGCAGGACAGCCTGGGTACTGCCATTGCCGAGGCCATGGACATGTTTGACGATGACATTCCCGACGACGACGGCAGCACACCACGGGCACCGGCAGCCGCAGCACTAAAACGCGACACCACCACCATGGACTCTTTGGAACTGGCCATATATAAATATAATAAGGTTATAGACGACTCACTGCGCTTGGACAGTCTGAACCGCCAGCGCAAGAACGGAATAGACTCGCCTGTGGAGTTCTCGGCCAAGGACTCGCTAATCTACGAGGCAGGGACAGGCATGGCACATCTTTTCGGCGACTCGCATGTGAAATACCAGAACATGGACCTCAAAAGTGAGAAGATTTATATGTGTCTCGACTCGTCGCTCGTCCACGCCACAGGTGCACGTGACAGCGTAGGAAAAATGTTTGGAACGCCTGTTTTCCAGATGGGAAGCGACACATACGAGAGCGATACCATGGCCTTCAACTTCAAGACTAAGAAGGGACTCATACAGCAGGTCTACACTGAGCAGGAGGACGGTTTCCTCACCAGTGAAATCTCGAAACGCGACAGCAACGGCGAGCTATACCTCCAGCACGGACGCTACACCACCTGCGACGCCCCTCATCCCGACTTCTATATAGCACTCTCGCGTGCCAAGGTACGCCCTGGCAAGGATGTCATCTTCGGCCCCGCCTACCTCGTCGTTTGCGACGTGCCGGTGCCCTTAGCAGTTCCATACGGTTTCTTCCCCTTCACCAAGAGCTATTCCAGCGGATTCATCATGCCCACATACGGCGACGAGACAGAGCGCGGATTCTATCTGCGCGACGGAGGTTACTATTTCGCCATCTCCGACAAAGTCGACCTCAAGCTGCTCGGCGAAATCTACACCAAGGGTTCGTGGGGCCTAAGCGTCGCGTCGAACTATAGGAAACGATACCGATACAACGGTACATTCTTCGGTAGCTACCAAAACACTGTAAATGGAGAGAAAAACCTGCCCGACTATTCTAAGCAGACCAGCTTCAAGATACAGTGGAGTCACAGGCAAGACCAGAAAGCCAACCCATACACCAATTTCTCGGCAAGCGTAAACTTCGCCACGACGAGCTTCGAGCGAAACAACCTGACATCGATGTACAACCCACAGGCCATGACGCAAAGCACTCGTACATCGTCGGTAAGCTACAGCACGGGATTCTCAAGCATTGGAATGAGCCTGAGCCTGGGAATGAACCTCAACCAGAACATGCGCGACTCGACCATAGCGCTCACATTCCCCGACATGAACATCTCAATAAGCCGATTCTACCCATTCAAACGCAAGAAGATGGCGGGTGAGGAACGATGGTACGAGAAGATAGCACTCAGCTACACAGGAAACTTCAGCAACTCCATCAACACCAAGGAAAACCTGCTGTTGCACTCCCGACTGAACCGTGACTGGAAAAACGGAATGCAACACACCATACCCATCACTGCCACATTCAACCTCTTCGGGTACATCAACCTCACTCCGTCGATAAACTTCACAGACAAGACATACCTCAATAGGATAATGCAGTCGTGGGACGAAGACAAGGGAGAAGTGGTCAAGGACACGGTGAACGGTTTCTTCAACGTCTACAACTATAACATATCTGTGTCGGCAAACACAAAGCTCTACGGTTTCTACATACCCTCAAGGAAGTTGTTCGGCGACAAGATAGACAGGATAAGACACGTCTTCACACCACAGGTTAGCTTCACATACGCTCCTGACTTCAGTGCTCAACGCTACGGGTTCTACAAGACATACCAGAAGACCGACGCAGAGGGGAATGTCACACTGGTGCAATACTCACCCTACGATGGATTGCTCTATGGAGGAGCACCGAAGGGCAAGACCGGCACCGTGACGTTTGACATGTCGCATAACCTAGAAATGAAGGTGAAAAGCGACAAAGACTCAACGGGTTTGAAGAAACTAAGCCTCATCGACGAACTGGGCATGTCCATGAGCTATAACCTTGCAGCATCGGTGCGCCCATGGAGCGACCTCAGCACCCGTCTAAGGCTGAAAATCACAAAAAGCTATACTTTCAACCTCAACGCAGTCTTCGCCAGCTATGTCTACGAGGCCGACTCCGTAGGGGCGACCCCAAGGCTTAGCGAGCACACCACTTACTGGCAGCAGGGGAAAATAGGCCGCTTCCAGGGCATTTCGCAAAACCTCTCCTACACCATCTCCAACGACAAGGTTACCAAGTTCTTCAAATGGCTTAGGGGAGAAAGGGAAGATGATGACAACGATGACAGCAGTCAGGACGATTATGAGGACGACTACGACGTGGAGTCTAACATCGACAAAGACCTCGAGGCGGGAAAGCATGGGGCGGAGAGGAGCAGCATGGCTGACACCGACGAGGACGGATACATGAAATACCAGTTGCCGTGGTCGCTAAGCTTCGGCTACGGCATAAGTATGCGTGAAGACACCGACGTGAAACGCTTCAACTACTCCACGATGCGCTACCCCTACAAGATAACGCAGAACCTCAACGTCAGCGGGAACATACGGCTGTCAGAGGGGTGGAACATATCGTTCTCGTCGGGCTACGACTTCGAGAACAAGCGCATATCAATGACCACGGCTTCGTTGTCACGCGACCTCCATTGCTTTAACATGTCGTGCTCGCTGGTGCTCTCACCCTACACCAGCTACAATTTCTCCTTCCGGTGCAACGCGTCCACGCTCACCGACGCACTGAAGTACGACAAGCAGAGTAGTTACTCCAACTCCGTGCAGTGGTACTGACCCACGGATTATTATTCACTTCACCACAGCCATCACGGTCTTGTGGCAAACTGAAAAAAGATATATGTCAGACAGAGGCGGTTTCGCATCGCGCATGGGTGTTATCCTGGCCACGGCAGGTTCGGCTGTGGGACTGGGTAACGTATGGCGCTTCCCCTACGTGACAGGTGAGGATGGGGGTGCAGCATTTATACTTATTTATATATGTTGCATTTTAGTCTTGGGCATACCGGGAATGCTCAGCGAGTTTATCATAGGCCGTCACGGTCAGAGTAATGCCGCACGTGCCTACCATTTTTTTTCCGGCAGCCGTCTGTGGCGCATGGTTGGCCATCTGGGCATACTCACCTCGACCATTATTCTGGGGTTCTACGCAGTGGTGGCGGGATGGTGTCTGCAATATCTGTTTGCCTCCATTACCGGCACGCTCGTAGGTGATCTGCAGTATGTTACGGACTATTTCTCAACTTTTGCTTCACATCCTTGGAAACCGTGCCTTTGGGGAGTTGTCTTCGTACTTCTGACCCATCAGGTCATCGTCCGCGGTGTACAAAAGGGCATAGAGCGCGCTTCAAAGATTCTCATGCCGCTGCTTCTGATATTGCTGGTAGTCATCGTTGTCGCGTCGTGTTCGCTTCCCGGGGCAGGGCAGGGGGTAAGGTTCCTCTTCCATCCCGACTTCTCACGCCTGAACCACCACGTGTTGCTTGACGCCCTCGGCCAGGCATTCTTCTCGCTGTCATTAGGCACAGCCTGCCTGTGCACATACGCCAGCTATTTCTCACGCGACACCCATCTGCTGCGCTCTGCCTCGCAAATAGCCTTCATCGACCTGGGTATTGCCCTCTTGGCGGGTCTGATGATATTCCCGGCGGTGTTCTCTGTGGGTGTGGAACCCACGCAGGGGCCGTCGCTCATCTTCGTAACACTGCCCAACGTGTTCCAGCAGGCTTTTGCGAGTGTGCCTGTAGTAGGTCGCGCCATAGCTATCACGTTTTATGCTCTTCTGGTTTTCGCCGCCCTCACCTCCACCATTTCCATGCACGAGATTGGAACGGCTTTCTTCACCGAGGAGCTGCACATGCCACGTCATCGCTCGGCATGGATCATCACCATCGTATGCTCCGTACTTGCCGTGCTGTGTTCGCTCAGCGTAGGTGCGGTGGAGGGCATCAGCGTCATGGGGCAGTCGCTCATGGATTTCTGCGACAACCTCACCGCCAAGTTCATGCTGCCTCTTGGCGGACTTCTCACCAGCATCTTTATCGGTTGGTTTGCCAACAAGCAAATTGTGCGCGACGAGTTCACCAACCATGGCACCGTGGCCCGTGGTTTCTTCGCGGGCTACCTCTTTGCTGTGCGTTTCGTGCTCCCAGTACTCATAGTGCTGATCTTCCTCCATCAGTTCAATATCCTCTGACTGGGGACAACAATTATTTTTTTGTGACATCAGTGTTTTTTTGCGATTTTCACGAAAATAATGATTGGAAAATATGAAAAAATGACTGAAAATGTTCTGCCGTCTGGCAGGAAATCAGTACCTTTGCACCGCAGCCTGAAGGATAGTGGGACTCTGCTGGGGAGCAACCCCATGAGGAATAGGGCTGTGCAAAACGACAAGTATGGGCAGGGGGCTCTATCAACGCGGCCCCTGCATTTTAGCATCCATACTTAGAGTTTCTGCCCATGCCAAGAAAAACCCAACGGTGGCATAGCCCCGGCGCAGCCGGCCTTTCCATGTTGTCTGCCAGTCCTGCTTTCATCGTCCCTTCGCTTTCCATAGTTTCCTGCCCGGCACCTCGCCGTGATACACGTCGAGCGGCTTCTTGTTGCCGATGCTCATGTGAGGGCGGACGTTGTTGTAGAAGTCAATCATGCTGGCGATCTCGCGCCTTGCCTCGCCGTAGTCGCGGAACATGGCCTGGTGGTAGAGCCACTCGTCCTTGAGGATGCCGTTCATGCGCTCTGCCACGGCGTTGTCCGTGGGGTTGTAGCGCTCGGTCATGCTGATGCGTATGTGGTGCTCCATGAGGATGCCGACGTACTTGTTGCAGGCGTATTGCACGCCACGGTCTGAGTGGTGGATGGTGCCGCACAGGTTGCCCCCGCCCGCTGCGGCGATGGCCATCTCCAGCGCCATGGCGGTGTTCTCCGCCTCCAGCGTCAAGCCCAGCACGGCGTGCGAGTAGCCGTCGGTGACGAGGTGCAGGTAGAGCACGTCGTCCTCTATCCAGATGTAGGTGATGTCGGCGTACCACACGTGGTTGGGGTACGCGGCCACGAGGCCCTCGGTCAGGTTGGGGTACTTGAAGTACACGTGGCCGGAGTCCGTCGTGCGGCGCGGCTTCTTCTTCGGCAGCGTCAGCCCGTGGCGCCCCAGAAGGGCCAGGAACGTGTCACGGCCGCGCACAATGTCGCGGCCCAGGTCGGCGGTCAGCAGCACGTGCAGCTTCACCCCGCCCATGCGGTAAGTCGATATGATTTCATCCGGCAAAGATAGCGCTTCTGAGTCAGAATGTTTGCCTACAAGCCAGCCAGTGAGCGAAGTTGCTGTATGCCCTGGTGGTTATTGTCGAGGGCTTCCAACTCTGCAAGAAATTTCAGCGCATGAGTAGTGTCGTCCATGCCACAATAGCCCAGTGCGAGCATATAGAGGCAGTGGATGCGGTTGCGGTCGTCGAGGCTGTCGTCCCAGATGAGCAGGTCGGGGAGCGAGACGGCGAAATAGTCCATGGTGACATGGTCGAAGATGTGCTGCTTGCCGTAGCCGATAAGACGGTTGAGTAGGCTCCGTGCCTTGTCCTCCTGACCCAGACGGCGGTAGCATAATCCGGCGTAGAATATCTTGTCGGGCTTAGCGTCGTTGTAGTACATGGCGGCAGCGGGCTCGGTAGGGCCGACGGTGCCTTTCTGCCAGCAGTCAATGGCCTTCTGCTTGTCGCCGATAGCGTCAAAGACAATGCCCAACAGATAATAGAAATCGTTCTCCTGTGCTCCGTATAGTTTGCCTTCGCCAAGGTGGGGAGGGTAGACAAGGCATTCCTCCAAAAGATTCCGGGCTGTTTGTGCCTTCTCTGAGGCCCCAGAAGCCCCAGAGGTCCCAGAAGCTTCTGTGAGAAAGCGTTTAGCCAGCTCCACTCGGCAAATCTGATACTGTGCCGACACCTTTCCTTCGCCACCCTCCCAAGGATGGAACTTGTGGGCGTCGAGTTTTTCTTTTGCCTCCTCGTAGCGTCCTAACTGGTTGAGCAGAGTGATTTCCTCGAGTACGAGGTCGTCGCGCTGGGCTATGAGCTGTGGGTACTTCTGCAGGATGTCGAGACGCTCCTGGTGCGGAAGGTGCAGCCGCTTGTAGAGCTGGTCGAGTTCCATTAGCGTGCGGGCGTCGGTCTCGTCGAGGTGGAAGGATCGTTCCATGTATTCCAAAGCCTCATCCTGCCTTCCTTGCTTGTTGAAGCGGGCCAGCGCGAGGTTGCGCCAGACGGTGGGGAACGACGGGTCGAGCCGGGCCGACAGCTCCCAGTTCCCGATGGCCACGTCATACTGACGTTTGTCATAGTAAAGACATCCAAGGTAGTAAGGGGCCTTGCTGAATTTGCAATCTGACGATTTGTCGTTTGCCATCTTGGCTGCGCTCAGCACGAGAATATCCTCTATACGGTTGGGGAAACAGTAGGTACTGTCTGTCTGCTCGGCCTGTTCGTAGAAGGCGATGGCCTCGTCGGTCTTGCCCTGCATCTCCTTGAAATAGCCTATATAATAGGATGTAAGGGGTGACGCCTCCTTCAACGACTCGGCAACGGCGGGGATGGAGAGCACGTCGATGGCCTCCTGCCACAGTCCTGCCTGGGCATAGTCAAGAGCCAGCTCATGGTAGTTAAAGACGTTGTCGTGCATCATCGCCATCATCTGCTTCAGCACGGCTTCGCTCTCCTCCTTCCTCTCTCCTCTCTCCTCTTTCAATAGCAAGTACTTTTCGTATAGACAGCCGTAGTTGAAGCGGTCTATGGCGAGACTTTCTTCGATGAAGGCGAGGCGGGAAGACTGCGTCAAGCTGGATGGCTGTCCTGTAGGTTGCGGCATTGCCGAAACGAACCTGATAACGGCGGCCTTCAGGGCGCGGGCCTTGTGGTTGCAGCTGTTGAACGTGAGGCAGCGGTTCAGCTCGTCGAGGGCGTCGTCGTAGCGGCCTTGGCTGACGCTGATACATGCGGCCTCGAAGTAGCCGGCATCGGCCCATGCCTTGTTCCAGGTGGATTTCCAGAACAATTCGTAAGCCTCGTCGGGTCGGTATTGGTATTTCAGACAGAGCGCGAGGTTGAAGATTGCCTCCCCGTCGTAGGGGTTCGGGTTGCGCTTCTGCCAGATCTTCACAGCGCGGCGCAGGTAGGACTCTGCCTTGTCGAAACGTCCGCGGCGCAGATACCAAAGCCCCGCATGGTTCAGGCAGCGCACATCGTTGGGGTCGCGGCGCAGAGCCTCCTCGTAGTAGTCGAGTGCACTCCACGTGGCATGGCGGTACTGCTCCAGATGCAGACCCGTGAGGTAGAGCTGGTCGTTGGTCTTGGTGTCCTGTGGCGGCAACGCGGCCTCGGCAGCGTCGGGTATGGGACGGATGTCGTCAGGCTCGGCCTGCCAGAGGAGAGCCCCACCTCCGAGGCTGAACAACAGGTCTTCCATCTTGGCACTCTTCACGTCGACAGTCTGCTCGAAGACCTCTTTCGGGGAAAGCGTCACTGTCTGCTCGAAATATGTCTCTCCCTTTTTATTGCACAGCTTCATCCGCACCGTCTTCTTGCTTGTGGCCAGCACCTTGAAGGTAACTATATTCCCCTCATCCGGGGAAAGGCTACGGGTAGGCGCGTCAGCGGGAATGGAGGGGTGGCCGTAGGCCGGGGTGGTGGCGATATTGAATATAAAGTCCTTTGTCGCCTGTTTCACAACACCGAGCTCCCGATACGGCATGAAGTACTGTGTGAACTGTTTCTCCTCGTAAGGCATAAGCCACGTGAAGTCCGGCTGGTTCTCCGTGTACACTCCCGCCATCAGTTCGATGTAGGGGCGGAAGCCAGAGCGTAGAGGACCATAAATGCCGGCGGGGGAACCACCGGGCGCAGCCGCATCGTCGGTCAGGTTCCTGTCCCACGCCCTTCCGAAGTCGCCGTTGCCCCATGTCCACTGCTTCTTTCCCGGCGAATAGTTGTGGCTGGCCACATGGAGCATACCGCCGTGGCTGTCGTTCTCGTAGCCGCCCTCGAAGTCGTACTTGGAATTGACAGCCATATACGACGTAGGCACTGGGATGTTCCTGTAGTTCGAGATGTCCACCCCGGCTGAGTAGTCCATCTTGTAATAGGTGCCCGTGGCGATGGGGAACGACGACACGGCACGCTTGCCGTGGTCGAAGACGGCATTCACGTCGGGCGGGAACACACTTTGGTACTCGTCGTTCACCTCGACGGCTGGGTTTGCCCACCAGAGGAATGTCTGGGGTAGGGGAGTGCGGTTCGACACGCGCCCCTGTATCTCCAAATAAGCGCAGCCCGGCCGCAGGGTGAATCCGGCTGCTCCCTTCTGGTGAAACATACGCTCCATCTCGTTCACCCAGACGGTGACGCTTCCGTCCTCGTTCTCAACTATTGTTGAGTCAACAGGCATATACGTCGACGGACGGTGGTGCTGCGGCCAGTTGAACTCTATGCCGCCTGAAATCCACGGCCCGGCAAGTCCCACAAGGGCAGGCTTTATGACATGGTTATAGTACACAAAGTGCCGCTTTTTCAACTTGTCGTAGGCCATCTGCACACGACCGCCTAACTCAGGAAGTATCATCACCTTGATATATTCGTTCTCCAACCAGACGGCCTGCCACTCCTTCGGCACCGGCTCGTCGGCTATCGACTCAATGACGGGGTAGGGATAAACAACTCCGCTCGATCCCTGATACACACGCTTCTCCAAGAACATCGGGCTCTTCTCGGCCTTCCCAACTTCATACGTCGGGATGGTCACAGTCTCTTTCCATGCTTTTACCATAGTTGTATATGTATTTTTAACGGTAGACGTCTTCCTTTTTCAACTCCACCACTTTGCCAAAGCGGGCGAGGGCTTTCATGTCGGTGAGTTTCCTGTCGCCGATGACAATCCAGACACGGTGCGGGTTGTCGCCGATGTGCTGGCGATGGAACTGCACGATGTCCTGTGTGGTGACGGCGGGCAGCTGTCGGGCGATGTCGGCATTGGGGTCGGCGGTGTAGCCCTCCCTCAACTGGTTGGCCACATATTTTGACATTGTGCGGAAGGTGGGGTAGCTGTTCTGTATGTCGTTGAGCACGCTCTGGCGGGCGGCATCGAGGTTTTCCTCCTTCATGGGCATCTGGCGCAGCAGCGAGTCGATGGTGGCGATGGCCTCCAGCGTCTTGTCGGCCTGTGTGCCGGTGGCGGTGACGTATGCCTGTGGCTCTGAGGCATGAAGGGCGAGACTGGTGGAGTAGCTATGGCCATTAGTGGAATAGGCCAGCGAGCGGAACTCACGGACATTCTGGAAAAGCACCGACGACATGCCGCCACCGAAGTATTCGTCCCAAAGCTTGAACCGGGCGCGCTGCTCTGCCGTGGGCAGGGGACTGACGGCATCGTAGCTGACGACATAGTTCTGGCGCGACTTGGGCACGTGGAAGAAATAGACCGTAGGCTCCGTGTACTGCTGGAGGGGACGGAATGTGTCGGCCTGTGGCTTGGTGCACAGGGCGAGGGGCAGCGTTTGTTGCGACTGAGTCGCAACATACTCGACGGGATGGCGGCCGCAGTAGAACAGCTCGCAGTCGTACTGTTGCAGCTCATGGAAAAGGGCGAGCAGGTCGTCGTTCTTCAGGGCTTTCACCTCTTTCTTGCTCAGTTGGAGGTAGGAGGACTTCTGACCGTAGAGGATGCGGTGCAGCACGGGTTTCAGCACGTCGTCCTTCATCTTGCCGAAGCTCTTGCGGTCCACCTTGTCGGCATCCTTGGCGTCTTTGAGGGCATCATTGTCACCCTTTGCGGCACGCAGGAAATGGGCCAGCAGCTGTAGGGCGGGCTTCAGTTCGCTGTCGGGGCCTGTGAGGTTGATGCTGAAGGCCACGTCGCCGGGAACGATTTCCATTGTGGTGCCGATGCGCTGCCAGGCTCTCTCCAACTGCTGCTTGGTCAGCGAGTCGGTGCCGAGCTGCGACAGATAGGGTGCCAGAATGTTCAGCGCGGGCGTGTGCAGGTTACCATCCTTATAGCGGATGGTGAAGGTGAAAATATCGTTGACGGGATTCTTCTTGTAGTAGAGGGTGGGACTTATAGGTCTTATAGGACTTATGGGTCTTATAGGACTTATAGGACCTATAGGAAGGACCGTCACGTCGTGGTCGAAGTCTACGGTGCGGACTGCCGTCTGCTCCACCAGCATCTGCTCCAACTGCTTTGCGAAGGCCGATTTCGCATCGGTGTTCTTCGGACTGATGGGCTTGTAGCCTGGCTGCTTCAGCGTTTCCTTGTTGGGTGTGCCGTATTTCTTCGTCAGCTTGATGTAGTTGGCACCGTAGTATTTCTTGGCCGCAGCCACCACGTCGGCCTTCGTCAGTCGGCGGATACCCTCGATCTTGTCGAGCACGTCCTGCCACGTGCGGCCTTTCGAGAAGGCATCCACCAGCGTCTGTGCACGGCTGCTGATGGTCTCTATCTCCTGTTCGGCCTCCATCACCATCTCTCGCTTCAGCGCCTCCACCTGCTGGTCGCTGAAGTTGCCGTCCATCACCTGTTGCAGCTGTTCCATGACGCGGGCCTCGGCGGTCTTCATCTTGCCGAAGAGGTTGGGGATGACGGCGATGGCCGTGCCTGCGGCATCGTCGAGCGAAACGCTCTGGGCGATGGTCATCAGCACCTTGTGCTCGTTCACTAACGAGTCGAGCAGTCCGGCCTTGCCGTTCGACAGCAGTTTGTTGGCCAGGTCGAGGGCGCTGGCATCGGGTTCAAACTCGGTGGGAGCCTTATAGACCAGCGCCTCGATGCCGATGAGCGGTATGGGCAGCTTCACTTCCTGCGTCTCTCCCGCCGTGATGTCGGGCATGGGGCTGTGGCCGCGCTCCGGCACAGGCCCTGTCTGTACCCGTCCGAAGGTCTGCTCTAAAAGAGCGGTCAACGTCGAGTCGGGCGTGATGTCGCCGCAGATGATAAGCCCCATGTTCGAGGCCACGTAATACTTCTCGTAGAACGCCTCCATATCCGACAGGCGCGGGTTCTTCAGGTTTTCCGTCGAGCCGATGATGGGGTAGGCGTAGGGCTGCGTCTTGAACACGGCACCGAAGACTTTCTCCATGGCATCGCCCAGCTCGTCGGCAGAGCGGTTCTTCTCCTCATAGACATTTTCCAACTCGCCCTGGAAGCCGCGGAACACGGGCTTGATGAGCCTTTCGGAGTTCAGCCAGCACCACTGCCCGATGAACTGTGGCAGGAACATATTGTAGTAGAAGGTCATGTCGTAGCCCGTGCCAGCGTTCAGTCCGCTGCCGCCGTATTTCGAGATGAGGCGGTTGAACTCGTTGGGAATCACGTAGTCGGCGGCCCGCAGGCTCAGCTCGTTGATGTGCTGCTGTATGCGTGTGCGCTCCGCCTCGTCGCGGGTCTGCGAGAGCCGGTCGTACTGCGCCGAGATACTGTCAAGCCAGGGCTTCTCGGCGGCATAGTCGGTGGTGCCTATTCGGTCGGTACCCTTGAACATGATGTGCTCGAAGTAATGTGCGATGCCCGTATTGGGGCAGTCCTTGGCCCCCGCCCTGACCACCACGGCCCCAAACACCTTCGGCTGCGAGTGGTCTTCGTTGAGCCACACGGTCATCCCGTTTCCGAGTTTGAACTCCTTGACTTCTAACTGCGCCATAGCAGTCAGCGCCATAAGCAGCGTCAATAATGAGATTGTAATCCGTTTCATATCTATAATAAATAATGGCACCTTCTCCCTCATAACGGGCACAAAGGTACGAAAAATCCCACACCTTTTTGCAGATGCAGGAAAGATATTAAGAGAAATTAGGAAAAAGGTTATAACATCACCTCACATCGGTTTCCATAAAAAGGGCTTTTTATCCGTTTTTTTTATGATTGCCTCCATGTTGTCAACGAGGTAGAAGGCAGGTTGATGAGTTATGGCATCATGATATGCCGTTCCTCTTTACAACAATCGAAGCCTCTTTCTCTTTGGGTTTGCAATAGGAGGCGTAGAGCTGCTCGTTTTCTTCCTTGAAGGCTTTGCTGTCGAACTGCATGGTTGTTCGGGGCGGGAAATAGCTGACGCTGAATCTTGACGATTCAAGTTTCTCGACATGACGCTCTTCCATCTGCTGAAGGATGCGAGCACGAAGATCATGGATCTTTTCCTCGATGTCGGCCTTCTCCTGTTGCAGACGGTCTAATTCCTGCTCATATTCGTCAAACCAAAGTTGTTTGGTGTCAGGCTTGGGCTTGGATGTCGGAGCTGAGGTGATGTCAGCTTCTGGGAAAGGCAGTTCGGTTTTATCTGTAGCATACTCCTTGATTACGGCAATGAACTCCTGCCCGTAGGCATCGCGCTTATACTCGCCGATGCCAAAGGTGTTGCCAAATGCCTCTAAGGTTGTGGGACGCTCGGTTGCGAGGGCATGGAGCGAGCGGTCGGACAGAACAACGTAGGCGGGCCAGCCGTTTGCGTCGGCAATGCGTTTGCGAATCTCGCGCAGACGGTCGAAGAGTTCCTGGTTCTCACTTTGCCCGACGGGGGCGGACGCGGCCCGTAGCTCTTCCTGAATCCTTCTGCGCTGGGCTTTGACGCTGAAATCCTCGCGGCTGACCACGGCGAGCTGTACGCTCCGTTTCCCATAGAGCACCTCCTGCCCTAATGGTGTGACGTGTATGTGCCGGTCCTCGTTGTAGGCTATCTCGATGAACCCCATCTGTAGCATCTGCAGAAGATAGTCGTGCCAGTCGCGATGGGGAATGTCACGGCCTGCCGCAAAGGTCTTCAGCTGGTTGTATTTGTGAGCGACGACCTCCGGCGACAAGCTGCCACGCAAGATGTCGATAGTCACAGTGAAGCCGATGGACTCATTGGTGCGCATAATGGCCGAGAGGGCTTTCTGCACGATGACGGTGCCGTCGAACACCTGCGGCGGCGTGTGGCATACGTCGCAGTTGCCACAGCCGCTGTCGCTCGTCTCGCCGAAGTAGTTGAGCAGGATGCGCCGACGACAGACCTTCGCCTCGGCATATTCCTGCATGCGTTGCAGCTTCTCCTCGTTGATTTCCTTCTGCCCGCTCTCATCGACGAAGCGACGAAGGGTGATGATGTCCTGAAGATTATAGTAGAGGATGGTCTCGCAGGGCAACCCGTCGCGCCCGCCGCGGCCTATCTCCTGATAGAAGCTCTCGATGCTCTTGGGCAGATTGTAGTGGGCCACGAAGCGGATGTTGCTCTTGTCGATGCCCATGCCGAAGGCTATAGTGGCACAGATGACCTGTATCCTATCGGCCACAAATTCATCCTGCACGCGGTTGCGCTCGGAGGTAGGCAGACCGGCATGATAGACGCCAACGGAAATTCCCTCTCCCTTTAGTTTCTCTGCAAGGCTTTCGGTCGTTTTTCGGGCCAAGCAATAGATGATGCCGCTCTCGCCCCGATGCCGTCTGATCAGATCGAGGAGCGACCGCAACTTCTCACGGGCAGAATAGCCGCGCTTCACGTCGAGGCTCAGGTTCGGACGGTCGAAAGAGCCGATGAACGTCCGGCCGTTCTCTATGTGCAGCTGCACCAGGATGTCCTGCTTCGTTATCTTGTCAGCCGTGGCTGTGAGGGCCATGATGGGCACTTTGGGAAACAGCTGCCGCAACTGCCCCAGTTGGGTGTATTCGGGGCGGAAGTCATGCCCCCAGCCGGAGATACAATGTGCCTCATCGATGGCAATGAGCGACACGCAGGCCTGTTGCAGCATGTTCATCACGCCGCCCACCAGTCGCTCGGGCGAGATATACAGCAGCTTCACCTCTCCCTTGATGCAGCGCTCGATGATGTAGCGGTTCAGCCCCTCGTCGTTGCTGCTATTCAGGGCTTCCGCCACAATACCGTTAGCCCTTAGGCTCCCCACCTGGTCCTTCATCAGCGAGATGAGTGGCGAGACCACAACCGCCATCCCCTCCATCATCAGCGCCGCCATCTGGAAGCACAGCGACTTGCCGCCGCCCGTGGGCATCAGCACTAATGAGTCGCCGCCCCCAACAGTATGGGTGATGATTTCCTCCTGCATAGGCCGGAACGTGTCATACCCGAAGTGCGCCTTCAATATCTGTCGTATGTTATTCATAGTCAGTTTACGTCTCGTCATCCGTTATAATCAATTTGCGTATGCCATCGGCTGTTAAAGGCTTTCGACCATTTTTATTTGTCTGCTTTGCCGGCAAGTCTTCTAAGCGGATGTTGCGCAACAGACGTAGATAGTTCATGCGAAGGTCAACGCCCTTTGCCCAACACTCGCTGAAAAGCTGACTCACGGGCAGGTCTATCTGCCATCGCCCCTGTGCCTCTAACCGGTCGATCATCGTGCCGACACTCAGGTTTTCCAGACTCTCTGCAGGCATATAGCGCGAACTCTCGCCTTTCTCGTCGTTGGTCAGCTCTACCAGCAGCTGAGCGTCAATCAACTGATAAACCAGATCGTTGACGATGCGTATGGGGATGCCAGTTCGCTCGCGCAGTTCGCCTGCCGTCAGAGGGCGTGCTCCCTCGGCAAAGCGACGGCACACGTGGCCCATGATAAGTGCCGAGAGCATCATCCGATAGCGGTGGCTGATGTCGCTGGTCCGCGTGTTGTAGTCGAAGTACTCCAGGTTCTGACTGGTATAGCTCAGTTCGGCACCGAAGAGACAGATGGTCCATGAAATCTGCACCCACAGCATGAACAGAGGCAGAGCAGCAAACGAGCCGTAGATGGCGTTGTAGGCCGTGACCCATATCTGCGAATTGATATAGAAGTATTGCAGCCACTGCATGGCGATACCGGCAAGTATGCCTGGCACAATGGCGTTTTTCACTCGCACGTGGGTGTTGGGCATGAACACGTAGAGGGCGATGAACAGCCCCGACATTAGTACGTATGGAGACAGTTTCAGCAGGAACCGCACCGCCGAACCTAAGAGCAGGTAGTCGGGCAACGAAGAAGTCATGGTGGCGATGAAGATGCTGAGACCCGACGACACGACAATAAGAATGGGAAACAGGAAGAACATAGCCAGATAGTCAGTGAAGGTGCGGAAAATGCTGCGCGGCTTCTTCACCTGCCATATCTTGTTGAATGTCTGCTCGATGTTGCTCACCAGCATGAGCACGGTGTAGAGCATGAACACCAGGCCTACACCCAGGAAGATGCCGCTCTTGGTATGCACCAAGTAACTGTTCACCCACCCGATAATCACCTCGGCTGCCTGTGGCTGAGAGGCAAAGGCTTCGCGAAACCAAAGCTCAATATACTTGTTGAAACCGAAGCCCCGGGCTATGGCAAACACAACGGCGAGGATGGGTACGATGGCCAGCAACGTGCTGTAGGTCAGGGCTGCGGCCTCGGTCAGCACTCGTTTCGTCGTAAAGAAACGTATGGCCAGATAGACCACCTTCACCACTTCATGAATGACGCGGCGGACGGGCGACAGTTCTTCTGGTGCAGTACGCCAGATGTCAACTTTCAAGAAGCGGATGATATTTTGGAAACTTTCTTTCAACACAGTTTTACGCAGTCAAAGGGGATGCATATCCGTCAGGCGGTCAGTTCTTTTTCCAGTTGCTCGAGGCTCTTGCCCTTGGTCTCGGGACAGCGGCGGAAGAGGAAGATGAAGGCGAATAGACAGATGGCGGAGTAGATCCAGAAGGTGCCGCTGCTGCCGAGGGCTGCGTTCATCGACGGGAAGGAGAAGGTGAGCGTGCAGCAGCCAACCCAGAGAGCGAAGGTGCAGGTGGCCATGGCAACGCCACGTATGCGGTTGGGGAAAATCTCGGCCAAGAGCGTCCATGTGACGGGGCCGAGAGTCATGGCATAGACAGAGATGGCGGCCACGACGAGACAGACCATTGCAAAGCCCTTCACCTCGAAGAAATAGCATGTGCCGAGGGTGAGATAGATGAGTCCCAAGCCGGCAGCTCCAAGTAGAATGAGTGTGCGACGGCCCCACTTCTCGATGGTGTAGAGGGCTACGATGGTGAAGATGACGTTGGCAATGCCGGTGATGACAATGTTGATGAACATACCGTCGACATCGAATCCCGCGCCAACGAAAATTTCCTGGGCGTAGTTGAATATGACGTTGGTGCCGCACCACTGCTGGAACACGGCGATTACGAGGCCGAGGACCAGAATCTTGCGGAAGGGAGCCTCATTCCAAAGTGTGAGGGGAGTATATGCCTTTTCTGTTAAGATCCTATCGGAGTTACCTCCCTCCCTCTCAGGGAGTGGTCGTAGACGGTTCTTTAGGAACACCGGGCTTTCCGGGATGAAGAAGCTCAGCACGAGGAACAGCGCTGCGGGCACCGTCTCGGCCCAGAACATCCATCGCCAGCCCCATTCGACGTTCCAAGTCATGTTCTCGGCAACCGATGTCTCACGGGCCAGGAGCATGTTGACAATTTGTGCGGCCAGTATGCCCAGGACGATGGTCATCTGGTTGAGCGAGACCATGCGTCCACGTATTTCCGTGGGGCTGACCTCGGCGATGTACATTGGCGAGAGTGCCGAGGCCACGCCTATGCCCACACCGCCAACGAAGCGTGCTATATTAAATAATGTGAAGTCGTCGAACAGTCCTGTGCCGATGGCACTTGCCGTGAAGAGCACCGCTGAGAATACAAGCAGCGGCTTGCGCCCGTACTTGTCGGCGGCGGCACCGGCCACCATGGCTCCGACGAGACAGCCGACAAGCGCCGTCGACATGGCCACACCCTGCATCACGGGCGAGTCGCTGATTGCGAAAAACAGTTCGTAGAACGGTTTGGCACCGCCAATAACCACCCAGTCGTAGCCGAAGAGCAGTCCGCCCATGGCCGACACGATACAGATGAAATATGTAAACCGCATGGAATTGCTCTTTATTTTGTTCCTGCCATGATGGAGATTACTGAGGATATGTCGGCCACGTCGACCACTCCGTCGCCGTTCACGTCGGCGGCATCAGATGCTGACGCGCCGGCCGTGGCGGTTCCTGCCATGACTGATATAATGCTCGAAATGTCGGCCACGTCGACCACTCCGTCGCCGTTCACGTCGCCCTCCAGTTTCTCTGGCTCTTCCTCGGGCAGTGAGGCGATGTCGAAGCGCACAGTATCGAGATAGTTCATGCGTCGTGTGAACCAGTTGGTGAGGTAGGTCATCTCAGTATCGAAATTGAGGTCCAGCCCTGCGATGTCGCTGTCGCCGTTCCACTTGTTGTATTCGCGCTGTGCCGCTCCGCAGAGCTTGAAGCGGTCGAAGTAGGTCTTGAAGCGTTTCAGAATGCTGTCTGTTGCGAGATAGTTCTTCCTGAGTTCGCGGTAGCGCAGTCGCATTTTCATGTTGAAGTCGTCGGCATCGGTGTCGCGCAGCCGCTTGTAGAGGTTGTTCTCGCCGTGCTCGTTATTGTATATGTAGCGGGCGTAGTCCTGCTCGGGTTGCATGATGTCCGAGTGGTAGTATTCGTCGCTCCACCGCTGTCCGCAGGTGGCGTCCATGTCCCAGACGGCGAAGGTGATTTTCTTGTCCTCCTGCTTGTCGTAGACGGCGAAGAACTGGTTCTTGCCATGGTTGTCGGTGGCGAGGGTTGTCTCCATGAGGATGTAGTAGTCCATGACTACGGGTATGTCAAAATAGTCGGCCACCTGCTCGCGGAACTCGTCATCGTCGGCGTAGCACACGAAATACACGGCGTCGTAGAGAGTTCCCCAGTCGGTCTGCCATCCATAGTCCTCGAAGTCGGGGAACTTCACCTGGTACTTGTCCCACATGTCGTTGTTCTCGTTGGGGAAAGTCAGATAGTCTGCGGGGTAGTAGTGGCCTCGGTTGGGTCCCATGAACACAGCAAAACTCCAGTCCTTCGACTTCCACAACTGGCCGTGCACGGTCTCTATTTCGCCGTCGTCGGTCTCTTCGGTCTTTACCAGCTGCATCTGCTTGCGATCCATGTTCTCTGTCATGCAGTAGATGCCCCGGTACTCGTCGTTGAGAATCAGTTCGACGAACTGTCCTCGTGTGCCGGTCTTGGCTTTTTTCTCCAGTGCTTTGTAGTAGGGTGGGGTGGAGTAGTCGTTCCAGAGGTCGGTGAGCACACGGTTGCGCACACGGCTCATGTCCACTTGGCATGACTCGAGAATCCACGAGTTGTCGTTCCTCAGTCCGAAGAATTTCTTTTCCAGTTTGTTTCCCAAAGCGTCTTTCAGTTTCACGTGGTAGTTGCGCTTGTGTTTTCCGCTTCCGTTGGTTATTCCTCCGCGCCATTTTGCCTTCATGTTGAGCTGTACGGGAGCATCGCCCATTGTGGGTTCATAGACAAATATATGGCCATCGGAGTAGTCGTTGTTGAACGAGCCGTACATCCTCACCACCGGCAGCGTCGTGAATGTCAGTTTCTTCGTCAATGTTGTTTTCCCGTCGTCGGATTTCACCAGGAAACTGTATGTCTTTCTTGCTGTCACTTTCTTGAAAGTGTAGGTGTCGCCTGGCGCGATGCTGTCGCCGCCGATTGTCAGCTTGCTCCAACCGTCCTTCAGTTCGTAGTCTATTACGGCAGTATAGTCGTTGCCGAAGTTCTCTTCGGGAATGCTTGCCAGATAGAGGTTGGTGCTTTCCGACCATGCTGCTGCCTGCCCGTCGATTGTCAGGTTCTTGACGGCCTTTGCCAGTGGGTCGATGGTCGGCATGTTGTCGACGGTGTGGCGCAGCACCTCCAGTTCGTTGAAGTCGTCGTTGCAGGCGTCAATGAGCGCGTTAAGCTCGTCTTCGGCGTAATAGTCGTCCAGCTCGGCCTTTATCTTTGCCTTCTCTCCAGCGATGAGTTCTTCTTCTGTCCCCTGGAAAAATATCTCGAAATTGTCGACTGCCACCCAGTTGGCGTTGGTATCCCTTATTCTTACTCCTAATGTGGCATTGCCGTTGGCGGCGACGGTGAACTCGGTGGTGTAGTGTTCGGGTTTCTCGTTGCGTGTTCCCGCCTCGGTCTGCTTTCCGTTAGCGAAAAGGAACACTCCGTAGCCTGTCTCTTCACTGATAGAAAACCATCCGCTGTTGTAAGCCTGCATGACGGCGATGATGTCGGCTGACACCACATAATTGCCTGGCGGCAGATTGCGCAGCGACTGCTGCAGGGCGTTGTTGGGCAGTGGACCGTAATACGACTCGTTCCATTGCTCAAGGAAAGGCGATGCCAACACAGCCGTTCCGTTGCTGTAGTAGCCGAACCCCGGATCGCTCCATGCGTCGTCCTCGAAGCTCCATCCGTCGGGCGACTCTGTCGTTGCCACGAGCCACGATGAGACATCGTAGCCGTCGGGGGTGACGGGTGTCACCACTTTCTCAAACACCTGGTTGCCGTCCTCGTCGAATAGCGAGAACTGCTGGTTTGAGTTGGCGGGGTCTGTCCTGGAGTATGTGCCCACGCAGTAGCTGTCCACGCGCACGTCCCAGAGGTGGTTGGTATGTTCTGCATTGCGAATGGCATAGATGCCTTCGTACTGCATGTTGAAGTACCAGAGCGAATTGCGCCCGTCCATCTCGTCGGTCATGCTGATGTACCGTCTCAGTTCGGGGGAGTCCTGTCGCACCCCGTCGTAGGTGATATACTGGCCAGTGCTGGCGTTTCGGATGGAGTAGTAGCCGTCCTCCTCCTCGGTGAATATCCAGAATGTCTGTTCGTCGCCGGTGGCTGTGGTAAGATAGTAGACGGGGGTGTTCTCCCCTTCCGTCATTCCGTCGCTGACACATCCGTCGGGGAACTGTGTACACACTATGTGGTATTTCTTGCCTGTGATGAATGCCGGGTCGGCAAAAGCCGCTGTCGATAATAACAGCGTGATAATGGATAGTAGGAATTTTGTCATGACTCTTGTAGTTGTTTTGGGTTAATTTTCTGCAAAGTTACTCATTATAATTAATGTATGACTGTTTTTTAGCTATTTTTATGAAAAAAGGGCGGCAGAATCTTTGTTCTGCCCCCCTTTTCCTGTGCTTTTTGCTGTTTAGTATGCGAAGAGAGGATAATCCTTCATTTTCTCGTTCACACGCTGGCGCACGCTGGCAATGACCTCTTCGTTTGTCGGGTCGTTGAGCACCTCCTCTATCCATGCTGCTATCTGCACCATGAGGTCTTCCTTGGCTCCGCGTGTGGTGATGGCTGGCGTGCCGAGGCGGATGCCTGAGGTCTGGAATGCCGAGCGGGAGTCGAAGGGCACCATATTCTTGTTCACCGTGATGTCGGCGGCGACAAGGGCGTTCTCGGCCACCTTGCCCGTCAGTTCGGGATATTTCGAGCGCAGGTCGACAAGCATCGAGTGGTTGTCGGTGCCGCCGCTGACGATGCCGAAGCCGCGCTTCACCAGCTCTTCGGCCAACACCTTGGCGTTCTTCTGCACCTGCTTTGCCCACTCCTTGAACTCCGGCTGTAGTGCCTCGCCGAAAGCCACGGCCTTGGCGGCGATGACGTGCTCCAACGGGCCGCCCTGCTGTCCGGGGAAGACGGCGCTGTTTATAAGTGCCGACATCTTCTTCACCTCGCCCTTCGGGGTCTTCAGTCCCCAGGGGTTGTCGAAGTCCTTGCCCATGAGGATGATGCCTCCACGCGGTCCGCGCAGGGTCTTGTGGGTCGTCGAGGTGACGATGTGGGCCCACTTCACGGGATTCTCCAAGAGTCCGGCGGCGATGAGTCCTGCGGGGTGTGCCATGTCGATCATGAGCAGAGCCCCTACTTTGTCGGCAATCTCGCGCATGCGCTTGTAGTCCCACTCGCGGCTGTATGCCGAACCGCCGCCGATGATGAGTTTCGGCTGGTGCTCAATGGCCAGCTGCTCCATCTCGTCGTAGTCCACGCGCCCTGTCTCTTTCGAGAGGTTGTAGCCCACGGGCTTGTAGAGTATGCCGCTGGTGTTCACGAGCGAGCCGTGGCTGAGGTGACCGCCATGGGCGAGGTTAAGGCCCATGAACGTGTCGCCGGGCTGTAGCACGGCGAGGAGTACGGCGGCGTTGGCCTGTGCGCCACTGTGGGGCTGAACGTTGGCATACTCGGCACCGAAGAGCTGGCATACACGGTCGATGGCCAGCTGCTCCACCTCGTCGACCACCTGGCAGCCGCCGTAGTAGCGCTTGCCGGGATAGCCCTCGGCATACTTGTTGGTCAGGTAGCTGCCCATGGCCTCCATCACCTGGTCGCTAACGAAGTTCTCACTGGCTATCAGCTCAATGCCTTTCAGCTGGCGCTGATGCTCTTTCTCGATCAACTGGAAAATCTGGTTGTCTCTTTTCATTTTTACTGTTATGTAGTTAAGGATTTGTGTACTTGCGGGTGCAAAGGTATTAAAAATCTGTGAACTGTGCAACATTCTTAGTGATTTTTGTCACGTAGAGGCGTTTTATTATGAGGTATGTCGCCCGCAGCAGCGGTCTTGTGGCCTTGTAGCAGAGCAAAGCGCGGCAAAGACGGAAGATTGTCGTCGTGGGGTGGTAGGGGCACAGACGCCGTATTGTTTCCATGTCGGTGACTCCCATCGCGCTGTGTATGGTGTTGAGCATTCCCAGCTCGTAGGCATAGGTGTATTTGCGGTCATGGTCGTGCACACGGAGAAACTCGCCCACCACGCGGCTCGCTGAGAGATATGAGCCTATGTGACGGTCGTTGAGCCATGAGGAGAATGTTCCCGTGG
The DNA here is from genome assembly GCA_905233425.1 of uncultured Prevotella sp. Lineage (GTDB taxonomy): Bacteria > Bacteroidota > Bacteroidia > Bacteroidales > Bacteroidaceae > Prevotella. The sequence continues at coordinate 104,145 of CAJOEC010000002.1, forward strand.
TTTGTTCGCGGTAGAGGTAGACCGCCTCGTCGGTCCATGCACGTCCGCCTCGGACGGGGGCGGCCCCTGTGGCAGCCTGTCCATGTGTCAGCCCGCAATTTCCTTCGGCCGTACAGAACAGCAGCCGCGACATGATGCAGTAGTCTTCGGCCATGTTTATGCCGTCGACGAAGTCCACATGGTTTTCGGTGTGAAGTGTGCGTCGTATGAGGCGTGCCCACACCTGGTGGGTAAGCGTGTTCTGTGCCAGCATGAGCCGCAGCATATCGGCGGTGCAGCCATGGAATGGTAGGATTGGCTGGGTGATGTGGGAATCGTGGATTCGGCAGTATGCGCCGTCCACGATGTCGGCCCCCGATGCCTGCTGCGCTCTGACGAGTTTCTCGACACCGTCGGTGGGAACCATGTCATCGCTGTCGGCATACATCACGAAGTCGCCGGTGGCGGCGGCAAGGGCTATCGAGCGCGTCGCCCCTGAGCCACGGTTGGTGGTGTTGCGGATGATGCGCACCTGGTGGCTACGCCCTGGGTGTCGTGCCAGGACATTCTGCAGCACCCCGATGCTGTTGTCGGGCGAACAGTCGTCCACGAAGATATACTCCAGGTCGTCATAGGTCTGGCTGAAAAGCGACTCGGCACACTCACCGATGAAACGCTCCACACCATAAACTGGGACAATAACTGACACTTTCATATCGCATTCAGGCTATAGCGGGCGCAAAGTTAAGCATAAAACTCCGAACCACCAAACGTTTCGGGGATTTTTCACGGAGCAGGCAAATTTGGCCCTACGGGAGGCCAAAAAGTTCGCGCCGGGCGAACTGTCAGTTCGCGCCGTGCGGACTCCGAGTTCGCCCGGCGCGAACTCCAAGCCCGCTCAGGCCCCGTCTGTTCCAATCAAAAGTGAATGAAATATAAATATTTACTTATTTGTTTTGTGGTAATGGTAAATTGTAGTACCTTTGCAACATAATATGAAGACACACCTATTATATTTATAATAATACACAATTATTTAAACACTATGTCAAACATTAAAGAGAAACTCTTCACCGAGTTTACCGCGCCTACCAAACAGGAATGGTTGGATAAGATCGAGGTGGACTTGAAAGGGGCCGACTTCCAGAAGCGCCTCGTGTGGAGAACAAACGAAGGTTTTAACGTGCAGCCTTTCTATCGCCGCGAGGACTTGAAGGACCTGAAGACACCCGACGCTCTGCCGGGCGAGTTCCCGTTCGTCCGCGGCAACAAGAAAGACTCTAACGAATGGTACGTCCGCCAGAACGTCGTTGTCGGCGGCGATCCGGTGGCTGCCAACAAGAAGGCGCTCGACCTGCTGATGAAGGGTGTCGACTCTATCGGCTTCAAGCTGGGGCACGATGAGGTGAGCGCCGAGTACATCGACGCGCTGCTCAAGGACATCCGCCTCGACATCGTGGAGGTGAGCTACCGTGCTTGTCTGCGTCACGCTTTGCAGCTGGCCGACCTGCTGGTGGCCTACTTCGAGAAGATGGGCTACGACAAGGAGAAGATTGTCGGCGGCGTGGGCTTCGACCCCATCGAGCGTATGCTGATGAAGGGAAAGGACTCGTCGTTCCTGCTTCCCGACATGCCGAAGCTCGTCGAGAAGCTGAAGGACTATCCCAACCTGCGCTGCGTGATGGTACACAGCGACCTGCTGAACAACAGCGGCGCTTACATCGTTCAGGAGCTGGGCTATGCGCTGGCCTGGGGTAACGAGTACCTACAGGAGATGGTCGATGCCGGCGTTGATGTGGATCTCGCCGCCAAGAAGATCAAGTTCTACATGGGCATCAGCGAGAACTACTTCATGGAGATTGCCAAGTTCCGCGCCGCCCGTCTGCTCTGGGCTCAGATTGTCAAGCAGTATGAGCCGAAGTGCGACTGCGCCTGCAAGATGGTCATCAACGCATCGACGTCGACCTATAATCAAACGGTCTTTGATTCCTACGTCAACCTGCTCCGTTCCCAGACGGAGGCTATGAGTGCCGCCCTCGGTGGTGTTCACTCGCTGGTCGTCACACCGTTTGATGCTCCCTACGAGAAGCCGACAGACTTCAGCGAGCGCATCGCCCGCAACCAGCAGCTCATCATCAAGGAGGAGAGCCACTTCGACCGCATCGTTGACCCAGGAGCTGGCTCTTACTACATCGAGCACCTGACCGACGCTCTGGCCCAGGAGGCTTGGAAGCTCTTCCTCAAGGTTGAGGACGAAGGTGGTTTCCTCGCAGCCGTCAAGGCCGGAACTGTTCAGGCCGACATCAACGCCACTAACGTGAAGCGCCACGGCGACGCCGCCAAGCGCAAGGAGTTCATCCTCGGCACCAACCAGTTCCCCAACTTCACCGAGAAGAGCGAGGGCAAGGAGCCGATAGTATGTTGCGACTGTGTCGCAACCCACGCCGGCGACCCCGACGTCCCCGCCCTGAAAGCCAGCCGTCTGGCTTCCGACTTCGAGACCCTGCGCCTGACCACCGAGAAGGCCGCCAAGGTTCCCGTTGCCTTCATGCTGACCATCGGCAACCTCGCCATGCGCCAGGCTCGCGCCCAGTTCTCGTGCAACTTCCTCGCCTGCGCCGGCTACAAGGTTATCGACAACCTCGGCTTCAAGACCGTCGAGGAGGGTGTTGACGCAGCCCTTGCTGCTGGTGCCGACATCGTGGTCATCTGCTCCAGCGACGATGAGTACGCCGAGTACGCCATCCCCGCCTTCCAGTATCTCAACAACCGCGCTATGTTCGTCGTTGCAGGTGCACCCGCCTGCATGGAAGACCTCAAGGCCGCCGGCATCGAGAACTACATCCATGTGAAGTGCAATGTCCTCGAAACCCTCAAGGAGTATAATCAAAAATTAGGAATATAAAGACCCTCCCCAACCCTCCCTGTAGGGAGGGAGTGGTTACAGGGATAAACATTAACAAAAAAAACAAAATGTAGAATCCTCCCCACTAACATTCTACTCTCCCCCTACAGGGGGAGCGGGGAGGGGGTCTAATTATGAGAAAACAATTTAAAGATATTGATATCTATGCAGGCATCAAGGCTCAAGATGGTGCCAAGTGGATTAAAGACAATGGAATCGTAGAGAACTGGAAGACCCCCGAACCTCGAAGGCATGGAGCACCTCGACTTCACAGCTGGTATTCCGCCCTACCTCCGTGGCCCGTACTCGATGATGTACCCCTTCAAGCCCTGGACCATCCGCCAGTATGCCGGATTCTCCACCGCTGAGGAGTCCAACGCGTTCTATCGTCGTAACCTCGCCTCTGGTCAGAAGGGACTTTCCGTCGCCTTCGACCTGCCCACACACCGTGGCTACGACCCCGACAACGCACGTGTCGTCGGCGACGTCGGCAAGGCTGGCGTGAGCATCTGTAACGAGGAGAACATGAAGGTGCTCTTCGGCGGCATCCCCTTGAACAAGATGTCCGTCTCGATGACCATGAACGGCGCCGTGCTGCCCATCCTGGCTTTCTACATCGTGGCTGGTCTGGAGCAGGGTGCCCAGTTGGAGGAGATGGCCGGAACCATCCAGAACGACATTCTGAAGGAGTTCATGGTGCGCAACACCTACATCTACCCGCCCGCATTCTCGATGAAGATCATCGCCGACATCTTCGAGTACACCTCGCAGAAGATGCCGAAGTTCAACAGCATCTCCATCTCCGGCTACCACATGCAGGAGGCTGGTGCTACTGCCGACATTGAGCTGGCTTACACCCTGGCTGACGGTATGGACTACCTGCGCACGGGTGTCAACGCTGGTATCGACGTCGATGCCTTCGCTCCGCGTCTCAGCTTCTTCTGGGCCATCGGCATGAACCACGTCTGCTCTGGGCGAAGATTGTGAAGAGCTTCGGCGCCAAGAACCCGAAGTCGCTCGCCCTCCGTACCCACTCGCAGACCTCCGGCTGGAGTCTCACCGAACAGGACCCCTTCAACAACGTGGGCCGTACCTGTATCGAGGCTATGGCTGCCGTCTTGGGTCACACCCAGTCGCTGCATACCAACGCCCTCGACGAGGCCATCGCTCTGCCGACAGACTTCTCGGCCCGTATCGCCCGTAACACGCAGATCTACATCCAGAACGAGACGAAGGTCTGCAAGCAGATCGACCCGTGGGCTGGCTCTTACTACGTGGAGACCCTGACCAACGAGCTGGTGCACAAGGCTTGGGAACACATCCAGGAAATCGAGAAGCTCGGCGGTATGGCCAAGGCCATCGAGACCGGTCTGCCCAAGATGCGTATCGAGGAGGCCGCTGCCCGCACGCAGGCCCGTATCGACTCTGGCGTGCAGACCATCGTCGGCACCAACAAGTATCGTCTGGAGCACGAAGACCCCATCGACATCCTCGAGGTGGACAACACCGCCGTGCGCAAGCAGCAGGAGGAGAGCCTCAAGCAGGTGCGCTCCACCCGCGACGAGGCTGCCTGTCAGGCTGCCCTCAAGGCCATCACCGACTGTGTCCGCGACTTCAACGAGGGCCGCAAGAGTGAAAACAACCTCCTCGACCTCGCCGTCAAGGCCGCCCAGCTGCGCTGCACTCTCGGCGAGATTTCCGATGCCTGCGAAGAGATCGTGGGCCGTTACAAAGCAGTAATCAGAACAATTTCAGGCGTGTACAGTTCAGAAAGCAAGAACGACAGCGACTTCGAGTTGGCCAAGAAGCTGACCGACGAGTTCGCACAGAAGGAGGGTCGCCGCCCGCGTATCTTCATCGCTAAGATGGGTCAGGACGGTCACGACCGTGGTGCAAAGGTTGTAGCAACGGGCTACGCAGACTGTGGCTTCGACGTCGACATGGGACCCTTGTTCCAGACGCCCGCCGAGGCTGCCCGTGAGGCCGTCGAGAACGACGTCCACGTGGTGGGCGCTTCGTCACTCGCTGCCGGTCACAAGACGCTCATCCCGCAGCTCATCGAAGAGCTGAAGAAGCTCGGTCGTGAGGACATCATGGTCATCGCCGGCGGTGTCATCCCCGCCCAGGACTATGATTTCCTCTACCATGCTGGCGTCGCCGCCATCTTCGGCCCCGGCACCAGCGTCGCCAAGGCCGCCGTCGAAATGATGAAGATCCTGCTCGACGAAGAGTAAATCGACCACAGATTGCTCGGATTAAACAGATTTCTAATAGCAAAAGAGGCGGAGCCACAACGGTTTCGCTTCTTTTTTTTGTATCATTTGACAGAATCTCAAAAAACTATAACCATCCCATCTCTGCCGTATACTGTCAAAAGCCAGTGCGGCATCATCCAGACAGGATGATACCGCACTGGTTGCTTGGATGGTTGCCATTATTTCTTCTTCAGCCCCCAGTCACATAGAAGCACAGTTCTTTGGCTTACCGGGGGAGGTTGAAGGCGCGTGTCATCTCGGCCATCTGCTCGTCGCTCATTCCCTCTGGCTCGAAGCCCATGCTGCGCGAGGCGATGTAGATTTTTGCACTCTTGGAGAGGACATCGATCTGGTCGAAGGCATCCATCACGTCCTTGCCCTTGGCAAAGACTCCGTGCTTCTCCCACATCACCACGTCGTAGTCCTCAAGCTCGCGAAGGGTGCCCTCAGCCAGGGCGTTGCTGCCCGGCAGGGTGTAGGGAACAATGCCCAAGCCCAATGGGCAGAAGGCTTTTGTCTCGGGAATCATCGACCATAGTATGCGTGTGAGCACGTCCTTGCCGAGGAACGCCCGGTTGTGGCTCATGGCTACAAGCTCTATCGGGTGGGTGTGGACGGTGGCCTTGTATCCGCTGCCTGTCTCTATCTGGCGTGCGTGCACTATGAGGTGGCTGGGCAGCTCACTTGTGGGCATGACGGGGCTGTCGGCGATGATGACGTAGGAGGCGCAGTCGTCGCCGATGCGTATGATGCTGCCGTTGTCCATGGGCCAACGTGCCAGGTCGCGCATACGCTTGCCGGTGCCCTTGCAGTAGAAGTAGCAGCCTTTCAGGGCGGGGAGTGTGATGCCTATGGGCTTGGAATCGCTGATGGGGGCTAGCTGGCGTATTTCGTCGTCGACATAGTCGGTAACGTTCACAGTGATGTTACCGCCGTTGCGTTCTGCCCATCCGTTCTGCCACAGGTAACCTGCCACCTCGGCGGTCTTCTCCACCTCCGCACGAAGGGCGGGGCGGCCTTCAAGAATACTTTTCATAGTCTTTTTGTGTTTTTTATTTAGGTTAAACTGAATATTTTTGCAAAGTTATACCTTATTTACTGTATAAAGGCTAACATTTTGATTTTTTGCCCCAAAATATTGATTTCAAGTTAAACTTCCGAAAATAGCTTGGCTGTTACATCTTTTCTTTGTAACTTTGCGCCCGAATGGACAACACTATCAATATTTTATGAAACATCTATTTTTAGCATTGCTGATGGCTCTGCCCATAGCGGCCACAGCGCAAGACAATTCGTGGGAGCAGGTTGAGCAGGCCTCTGGCGTGGCTGCCAATCCCGACGCGAAGTATCTGGCAGGTGCCGTCCCCGAGGTTGACGGCAGGGTGGTATTCGAGACGACCATCAAGGCTCCCGGCAAGAGTGCGAAGCAAATTTTCGACATTCTGAAACAAGATTTCGAGCGCATCACGAAGGAGAGCAACCAGTTTGAACAGAGCCGCATAGTGATGGACGACGTTGACAAGTTGCAGCTTGTGGGGAGCTACCAGGAGTGGCTCGTGTTCAAGAACAAGCCTCTGAGCCTTGACCGCACCCGGATGTTCTACAACCTCATAGCCGACTGCCGCGACGGTGAGGCCCGGATTCAGATGACGCGCATACACTATCTCTACGACGAGGAGCGCACGCCGGCGACATACCGCGCTGAGGAGTGGATTACCGACAAATGGGGGCTGAACAAGAAGCAGACGAAGCTGGCTCGCATCAGTGGGAAGTTCCGCCGCAAGACCATCGACCGTAAGGACTATCTCTTCAACCGCTTCGCCAAGCTCTTGACCACTAATTGAACAATTACAAGAGAAACCTGAAAATGGTGGTATAATGGAAAACGAGATTCCACATCCTAAACGGCACAACCTGGAGCCTTTCCGTGACACAGGCGAAGCGCGGGTGTTGCGCTTATGGCTGAACATCATCTTCATGGTGGGAGCCATTGTGGGCCTGGTGCTCTATTTCTATTTCGACGAGCGCGAGACGGCCAAGTGGGTTATTCTTGGCTCGTGTGTTTTCAAGTTTGTCGAGCTGGTGCTGCGGATAATGAAGAAATGAATCTCAGGCGGAGGTGGCTCCCATCCATTGCTGCCGCTCCTCGTCGGTCATCTTCTCTATGGCATAGCGCAGCGCGGTGCGTGGCATCTCGTGGGCATGCTGCCGTAAAAAGTCGCGCAGCAAGTCCATCGACACTCGCTTTCCCATCTCACGCAACATCCATCCCACGGCCTTGTGCATCAGGTCGTGGGTATGGTTCAGGTGTATCTCGGCGTAGCGCAGACACCACGACGGGTCGCCCATCTGCGATGTCTTCCACGTGCACACCATGCTCATGCGCTTTTTCCAGAGGTTGGGGCTGTAGGCCAGTCCGTCGACCACCTGCTGCTTGAATGCCCTTTCCTCTTCATTGGTGAGGGTAGGGTGGGGGCCAAGCATGGTGGGCAGCAACAGCCAGTGGCCCAGAATCTTGTGTACCGACAAGTCCACCAAGTCCCAGTTGTTGGCCTGTGCTGCATGTTCCAAGTACATCGTCAGTATCTTGTCGCGTGCACGTATTGCCGCCTCGTCGTGTTCCAGTCGTCTGGTCGCCATCCGCTCGAACTTGTACACAAGAACGAGCAACCCGCATAGGCGCACCTCGTGCCAACGGTTCATGAGCAGTTGGGGCACCTCGCCCAGTGGCATATCGCGGGCCACGTCCTTGACGACTTCACGTGTCTGCGGAACTTTCAGTCCGAGGAACTCGTCGCCCTCACCATACTCTCCCGGCCCAGTCTTGAAGAACCCCATCAGAATCTGCCGCTGCTCCTCGTTGCGCAGCGACTCCATGTATTCGATAGTCTCTTTTGCTTTCATTTTGCAAAGGTACAAATCATTTAACGTCGACGGCTTTAATTCTCAAGTTTTCACCTAATTGCCCCCACAATGTCGCTGACCGACTCCACGCCGTGGCTGTCCAACCACTCGTTGATGCCGTCGCGGACTTTTATTGTCACGGCGGGGTCGATGAAGTTTGCCGTGCCTATCTCTATGGCCGACGCGCCACACATAAGGAACTCTATGGCATCCCTTGCCGTCATTATGCCTCCGAGGCCTATTATTGGAATCTTCACAGCCTTTGCCACCTGCCACACCATGCGCAGGGCGACGGGCTTTATGGCCGGGCCGCTCAGTCCGCCTGTGCCGATGGAGAGCAGGGGGCGGCGGTGCTCGATGTCGACGGCCATGCCCATTAGCGTGTTGATGAGCGACACGCTGTCGGCACCGGCAGCCTCTACGGCACGCGCAATGTCGGCGATGTTGGTGACATTGGGCGAGAGCTTCACTATCAGCGTCTTATGGTAGCGGCTACGCACAGCCCTGACCACGCTCTCAGCCCCCTGACATGTCACTCCGAAGGCCATGCCGCCGTCGCGGACGTTAGGGCACGAGATATTCAGCTCTATGGCCGGGATCTTTTCAAGCGCGTCAATGCGTGAGGCGCACTCGGCGTAGTCGTCGGGCGACGAGCCGCTGACATTCACCACCCAGCATGTGTCGATGTCCTTCAGTCGGGGGTATATATGCTCGCAGAAATAGTCCACGCCCTTGTTCTGCAGCCCCACGCAGTTGAGCATGCCACTGGCAGTCTCGGCCATTCGCGGATAGTCGTTGCCCTCGCGGGAATTGAGCGTGGTGCCCTTCACGACGATGCCTCCTATGCCGTCCAAGGGCACGAAATCCTGGAACTCCAGACCGTAGCCGAATGTTCCCGACGCTGTCATCACCGGGTTCTTCAGGTGCAGCGCACCGATGTTCACGTCTAACTTTGCCATCTTTTGTATTTACGATTTACGATTTTCAACTCTCAACACTCAACACTAAACTCTCAACACTCATCGTCACTCCCAAAGCAAGTCCTCAATGTTGAAGACTGGGCCGTCCTTGCAGACGCAGAGGTTGCCGCTTCGGGTTTTCTCCACACAGCAGAGGCAGGCTCCGAGGCCACAGGCCATGAGGTTCTCGAGCGATGCCTCACAATATATATTATGTTCGCGTGCGTATCGTGCCACAGCCTTCATCATCTGAGTGGGGCCGCAAGTGTATATCGTGTCGAACTTGCTTTGCAACACGCTGTGATTGGTCACGAATCCCTTCTCGCCCTCCGAGCCGTCCTCGGTGGTGACGAGCACACGGCCATAGCGGCGAAACTCGTCGGGGAGTAGCAGGTCACGGCTCGTGCGTGCCCCTAAGAGAAAGGTAGGCTCTACGCCGTTCTGCCGCAGCACGTATCCGAGATAGAGCAGCGGGGCCACGCCGACACCACCGCCAATGAGCAGTACTGACGGGATGGAATGTCCGGGAAGGCTACTTGTAGTCGAACATTGTTCGGGAATGGCGTTGTCGGCCAGGCGTTGGGGCATTGTGAACCCATTGCCAAGTGGCAATACGCAGTTCAGACGGTCGCCGCGATTTAGTGTGGCGAGCCAACGTGTTCCATCGCCCACACAGGCCACCAACAGCCACAGCTCGTTCTGTTGCCGGTCTACGAAGCATATCGAAATGGGCCGCCTCAGGAATGTCGATGGCGACCCGTCGATGCGCACCTCCACGAATTGTCCTGGCAGCATCGGAGGCAAAGGCTGCGAAGGGTCGGTGAGTCGCAACAGCACGTAACGCTCGTGCGCCATGGTCGCTGCTGTCACCTTAAGGTCAAGAATGTACTTTTTCATTATGGAGTTATCTTGGTTCTTTCGGCAAAGGTAGTCATTTTCATCGAAATGGCAAAAAAAAGTTTTGCAGAAATGAAAAAAAGTAGTAATTTTGCCAACGTTATGTTTATCCAACACTATTATTGACTGATTATGAGATATAATACCGGTAACCAGCGTGAGGGCGATTACGAGCATTTCGTGGTTGGCGAGCCTGCACAGCTATTGGAGTTTCTGCTTGCCAACGTGAAGCAGAGCCGTACAAAAATCAAGGCCACGCTGCAGGGGCATGGTATAAAGGTGAACGGAAAGACCGTCACCCAGTTTGACTTCGCCTTGGAGAAAGGAATGAAGGTGGCAGTATCGCGCACAAAGCGCAACCAGCAGTCGTTCCGCAGCCGCTATGTGAAAATTGTGTATGAGGACCGGTGGATTGTCGTTGTCGAGAAAGCCGTCGGCATACTGTCGATGGCAGCCGGACACTCGTCGCTTAACGTCAAGGCCGTGCTCGACGACTATTTCCGCAAGAGCCGCCAGAAATGCACCGCCCACGTCGTTCACCGCTTAGACCGCGACACCAGCGGGCTGATGGTCTACGCCAAGGACATCGATACCGAGCAGATGCTGGAGCACAACTGGCACAACATTGTCTACGATCGCCGCTATGTGGCCGTGCTCAGCGGCGAGGTGGGACCCGACGAGGGGACTATAGAGAACTGGCTGAAGGACAACAAGGCCTACATAACCTACTCCTCGCCCGTGGACAATGGCGGCAAGCTGGCCATCACCCATTTCCACGTTCTCGACCGTACCACGGAGCACTCGCTCGTGGAGTTCAAACTTGAGACGGGGCGCAAGAACCAGATTCGCGTACATGCCGCCGATATGGGTCATCCTGTCTGCGGAGACCCTAAGTACGGCAACGGCGACGACCCGCTGCACCGCTTATGCCTCCATGCCTGGCTGCTGTGCTTCACCCACCCCATGACCGGCGAGCGGCTTGAGTTCGAGACACCCGTCCCCACGCCGTTCCGCATGTTGTTCAAACATTGACAGACTATTCGAGATATTCTGGTCGGGAAACGGTCTGAAAACCCTCCGACATGGCAAATAGTTCGCCCCGTGCGAACTCTGAGTTCGCCCGGTGCGAACTGGGAGTTCGCACCAGGCGAACTGGAAGTCCGCGCCGGGCGGACTAAATGGCATGTCGGAGACTACCTCTGGAAATGCATCGACCTGTACGGTTGAAAGTCTATGCAAGGAAAGCTCCGAAGGAGCGATAGACTACAGACGGGGGTGAAACCCCCGGTAATAGGAATTGAAATGTAA
>CAJOEC010000002.1:115377-138532 GCA_905233425.1 uncultured Prevotella sp.
CCTTTCAGGGCTTTCGTCTTGTGCCGACTTACCGGGGGTTTCACCCCCGTCTGTAGTCTTGTCGCCCCTTCAGGGCTTTTCAACCGTACAGGTCGAAATGCATGAGCACCGGCTATGTGTTCTGGGATGTGGACGAAACAGACTGGGATGCTGTTTACGTGGAGTATATGCCCAAATTCCAGGCCCTTGACGCGAAGCATGAGGCGGGACAGGATGTCACCCTTGCTGAACTGGAAACACTCTATAAAGGAGTGGTAGGTGGCTTGAAGGATCATCACTTTTATTTTATGGTTAAAAACCTGTTCCCCTCGCCAAACGACACCGTCTCCGATTTTTACATCGAACCAGGACAGCTTGAAGTGCAAAGAAGGGATTATTATATTGAGACCAGAGCCGAAGAGCAAACGAAGCTTGACTCGTTCTTAATCAGCATTGAACAGCATTACGACGTCGCAGCGCATGAATCAGCTTTCGTTGACATTCCTGAATTGGAGGGGTCTGTCATCTACCATTACTGCCTGTTCACGCTTCCCGATGGGCGCAAGATACCCTATCTCTGGCAATCAATGGCAGCACTCACACCCATTCTGAAAGCCCCGGGAACCGATGCCGCCAACCTCCTCGACCATTGGCTGACTGCCATCGCCGAGACACCACGCGAGCAGCTGGCCGGTGTCATTCTTGACAACCGCGCCAACAGTGGCGGTTATCAGGATGACCTCGACTATCTCGTCGGCTCCTATATCGACGAAAAGACAGAGGTCTTCAAGACGCGATACAAGGAAGGCCCCGGACGGCTGGAGCATTCCGCTTGGACGCCCTATTACATCTTTCCACAAAGCCAATACCATCGTGACATCACCGCCGAGAATATCCCCTACGTCATCCTTTGCGACATCAACTCTGAAAGTATGGGCGAGACAGAACAGATGATCATGAAGGACGTGCTGCCCACAAGCTACATCATTGGCGAGCGGACCTTCGGTGCCACCGGACCACTGCAGCCTGTGGCCTATATCAACCTTACATACGGCGGGCCGTTCGGCAACATTGCGACCATTCACCACGATGTCTATACTTCCACGTTTGAGGCTTCGTTTGACGGACATGTACTGGAAGGCGTCGGCTGTGTGCCTGACCAGGAGGTGCTTCGCAAGAACTACAACGGTGACTTCAAGCCCCAGATAGCTGCCGCCATCGAATACATCAAAAACAAGCATTAAGAAGCTGTAAACATCATTCATTATGAAAACATCTTACCTGAAAATTATAGCCTTCGTTCTTTTGTGCTGGATAATGAAGGAGGCCACCGCCCAAGAAAACCCCAGATGGACCATTGGCGTGAAAGGAGGCTGGAGTTATACCAGCATTACCCGCTCGAACATGGGACGTGTAGATGAGACTTATTCTCCCCTCAGCGGCTATGACGTCGGAGTGCAGGCCTGATACAGTCTGCTTGATTGGCTGGCCGTACGCGCCGATTTGGATTTCATGTCCCGTTCGCACAAGATGGACCGCAACCTCCATTACATTGACCAGGTCTGCACAAAGTATTCCAATGATTACCTCATGCTGCCCGTGATGGCCGACTTCTCTTTTGGGGGAAAGAAATTACGCGGACATGCCTATTGCGGTGTTTATGGCACTTATTGGATGAAAGCCCGAACTGATGGTACAACCTTTTGGATGACAGATTATTATATCTATTTTAACGTTTTTAAGGAGAGTCGCCAGTTCAACAATGAAGACCAGCGACTTACCGCAGGAGGCGTTGGTGGATTGGGATTAAGCTATGCCATCCCGGATGTATGGAAAAACGGGGGCGGTCCTGTCATTACCCTCGACGCGTTGTATTACCACGACTTTGTCAGTCATCACAAAGGCTATTCGCATCTGAGCGACTCACGCTATCTGGGCACCCTTTCCATCACTCTCGGCTTGGCGTTTTGTTTTTAAACTTGGGCTTACAATTCAATATTTGCTCGTTTATTACCACTATTGATATACACACCCTTCTGCGTCGGCTTACCAGCGAGCTTGCGGCCTTGCAAGTCGAACCATGAGCCAGCCGGATTCGTGTCATCCGTGTCATTCGTTGTTGAAAGAACAGGTGACTTCAAACCTGTCCCAATGCCACCATTCTTCTTATACGGAACAACCCTCACCCTTAACAGGCCATTATAATAAGCATTAGGATCCGGCGGAGCCATGATTCCCTTCCCCATGCCAAACTCCACTCCATTATCCTGGTAACCGCTGTGCTCGGCGTAGGTTCTCCCGTACAGCGTGGAATGGAGCCGTATCGTAATGGTGTTTTCGCCCATTTTAAGTAGTGTTCCTACATCGACCCTGTCGCTGGCATTGTTCGCTGGTAATTCGGTGCCGTTGACAATCACGGCACCCACCTGATCCCTGCCGTACCCATATTCGATGAACGCGCCGTCATAGTTGTCCCAGTTTTCCGGGGTAGCGAAAGTCATAGTGTACTCGCCCGTACCAGAAACATATTTCATGTTACTCACGCCTAACTTGTCGAGCTGCTCTTTTATAGCCTGAATATCCGCCCATTTCCCGAGAGGCTGTATGCCGAAATCCACATCCGTGATGCGGCTGTCTCCAGGATCCCCGGAGTCAGGGTCAGGCCCATAGCTGTGAAGGATGAGCTTCCACGCCTCGCCACTCAGGTCGATAGCGTCGCCTTCTTTCACCGGGACAATCTCTTTGTCCGCCACCTCGTCGAAATCAGCCGTGTTCTGGGTAACAGCATAGATCATGGCCGTACCGCCGGACATACGGTCAATCGTAAATGTCACCGTGCCGTCACCGGCTATATAATCTGCCATCTGCGCCACCTGCCCGGTATAGGGATCGAGCCGATAAAGCACGCCATCCCCTTCCAGCGTGACTGTTACATCTTGCAGCACCTTCTCAATGCCCTTGTAATAGTTCCCCTGGGCATTGTCCATCATACCGGAGTTCTCGGGATAGGCGTTGTTAAACAAGTAATAGTAGTTGGTACCATCCGCGGCATCCTGGTACAGGGTTGCCTCAAGCCGGGGTGTTTCATACTTCGCATAGCTGGTTACACCAAGCTCTTTCAACGCCTCTGAAATTGCTTCCTCTGTATCTGCCACTTTCACGTTCTGCAAACCGTTGATGGCACAGTCATACACGACAATCGGCAAGCCGGCCTCGGCATAATCCTCCAGTCTCTCCATGACGGCGGGAGAAAGTGCATGAACCCTGTCGACAATGAGCGCCTTGTAAGCCGGCCCATCGGGAGCAAGTACGCCGCCCGATACCACGGCACGGGGATGGCTCAGCACAGACTCGCTGACTATATTGTAGGAATATCCGCTGTCTAACAGCTTCTGGAAACGGTTTCCGCTCTCGAAGTCATAGGAACTGTCCTTGTCGATAAGCACGGCCAGGTCAATCTTTGCCTGACCATTTTGCAGGATTGCCTGGATTCGGCTCATAAAGCCTGTCTCCGTGTCAAAATCCGGCCAATAGGCCTCCCTATAGGTAAAAGAAGAGCCATAGCTTCCTGCACCGAAAGGCAGCCACCCCGGCCACTCCGAGCAATATCCATTGAAGGATTTTGTGTACGGAGTTCCGTGCAGCACAGCACGTGTAACGCCGTCAGAATAGTTCTGACCCAGTTCCGTCAGCAGGTCTCCCATATTGGCATAGCCGACGGCCGGGCCGGTCATGGCTTCCATCGACAGGTCATCTCTGCCAGTGATATTCACGGTTCCTGCCATATAACGGATGCCGTCGCCTTTGGCGTTGTTATCACATTCAGGCACGTCGGCCACCATAGCCGCCTTGCCGATCTCCAGACCGGGCAGGTGGAAGGTCTGTCCGCGGAAGCCCCAGCCCATCGTCTCCTTAGCCCAGTTGACGAGGCCGGACACACGATGCTTGATGTACAGTTCAGCCAGCTTGTCGCTGTAGTCTTCATAGACCCGGTCAACGATGCCATCGTCACCCGTGAAGGAGAAGTAGTCGGTAACCGTCACACCCATGAAGCCGCTGCTGACATACTTGCTGGCCGCAACGGTGGGCAGAATGTCCCTGTACGCATATTCCTCATCCACATCGTCCATAAAAGTGGAAGACCAGTACGAGGAAACGCTGGTCGATTCGATGGAGTCCTCGAAGTAATTGCCTCTTACTGCCTTCATCAGGCTAAGCAGCTCTGGGTCTTTTTCGAACATCATCATCCAATAATCTGTCAGGGCTTTTGTTCCAGCGGAATTGAAGTAGCCTGCGGCAAAAACGCCATTGTGCATAATCGTGCTGCCGGCAATGCTCTGACCTGTACCACGGTAAAAGGTTGACAACACCACCCATTCTCCAGGCTTCAGCTGGCCACCACCTTCCGGCACGTCGATAGCCACGCCTTCTACCGATGCCTGATACTCCTCCTGCCAATCCGCCATGCGTTTGCGGTTCTGTCCATCGTCCTGCTTGCCGTCGTACCTTGTCCAAGGGCCATCGGATTCAGGGCCGAAAAAGCCACACAGCTTATCATAGTCCCAGCCTCGCGCTTGGGCAGTCTGACTGTCTGGAACGCCTGCCGCATATCCGGCACCGGGAATCACCGACACACGCTCCGTGATGGGCGTGAGGCTTTTGAAATCAAACACATAGAAGGGACCGTTGGCACCCGGCTTTTCCACAACATCGGCAATCTTCACGACCACGGCCGACACAAAACGGTCTGTAAACAAGAAATGGTCGTATGCCGTGGGGCCGAAAGTGGAAGCCGGAGCATCCGTCCTCTGCGAAGGCAGTTCCAGCTTGATTGTGCCGCGTGCCAAATCGTCTGGCGTGATGGGAGTTACGCTGAAGGACAGTTCCTTGTTCGCCGCGTCATCATTCGGGTCAAAGGTGTTCAGCATAGGAGGCCAGTGCGCCGTGACCGTCATATCAACCTGGAAGCCACCGGGAACCCTGGCTGCTGCTTTCAGAACCTTCTTCAGCAGCTTAATCCAGTTGTCCGTGCCCCATCCGTAGGTCTCAGCTTCTGCATTGCCATAGTGCACACCATAAGACATCAGCATTGCCACTTCCACACCGCCAAATCCCTTTTTCGCCAGTTCGGAGATCTGTTTCTCGATATAGTCGTCGTTATCCTCACCGGCGCCGGCATCTGGAAACCACATACGTGCCATCGGCTTCGCGTGGACATCCGGGGCAAGGAACCGTGTGAGGACTGTCCCAGTGTCCTGCATCATCCTGCCATACCCTGATAACCCTGTCATCAACAATATCAATGACATCATAACAACTGATGTACCCCTTCTGTTCATATCCTTCTTGTTTAAAACTCATTAACTCACTCAAAAACTCAGTCCGCATCTTCGGCGTAGGCACGCATGTTCATCAGGATGTCGAAGTTGTCATCTTTCACGAAGAAGATGTTGGCGACGCGCCACTGACCATCCTCCACCTGCATCAGCCATCGCATGGGAACGCCCTTGATGGTGACGGCATCTTTCACCAGGAAACTGACCTCAGCCGTACCATTAGCTTGCATCGTGACCTGAATACTGTCGGCGCTGATAGTTCCCTCGTAACAATCGTAAGTCCAAGGATCCAACGGTCCTTCATCACCGAAGTCGAAGAATCCACCGCACTCACACACGCTGTCGATAGATAGCACTTCATTACGTACCCGCTGCCATTCCTTGCTGCCGAAAAGGTCGTCTATCGATGGCTTACCTTCGTCATAATTCACCCGCAGCTCATTCCAGTAGGCATAGACGGCATTCACCTGCTTCTTGACAGCCTCTACCGTATTCAGCGTGTCATTTACTACAATGCTGTCGGCATTGTCTATCCCTGTGCCGTGGCCACCATCCTGAGGTGACTTCTGACCTCCACAGGCTGCCAGCATCATCGAAACCAATGTAAACAATATCTTCCTCATTTTATTTTTTTGTTTGAAACGCATATCACAAGCCAAGGAACTCTCTCACGCGAGTGTCGTGCTCGAGATCTGCCCTGCTGACATAGAATAAGCCGCAGTTAGTATGCTCTCCTATCATCTCCCTCGAGTATTATCTAATGAAATTAGTCCTTAGTGGACTCTCCAACTCTGGATGTCCTTCTTCCCTGACATTCAACTTGCGAATCATCCACGCCATATTGCGTCCTAATGTACGCATAGTCTGCATACCTTCTTCGTCTTGGGTTACTTGGCCAGGAGTCTGACCATACGCCATGTTCCAGTACTGCGAACTGACAACGGGCATATTCAAGATGGTGAAGTACTTGTTCAAGCGGTCGAAGGCAGAAGATGCCCCGCCCCTGCGACATACGACTACACTGGCACCAGGCTTGAACTTCAGCTCATTACCCAACGAGTAGAAAACACGGTCGAGCAAAGCACACAATGAACCATTGGGGCCACCATAATACACGGGGGAACCGATGACCAGTCCGTCGATACCATCCTTCACAGCTCTCCACACCTTATAGTACAAGTCATCGCGGAAAGTGCATCTTGCGCCATTCCTTCCGCACATACCACAGGCAATACAGCCTTGCACAGCCTGCTTGCCGATGCCGATAATCTCAGTCGCGACACCCTCTTCGTTCAGAGTCTTAGCCACTTCACTCAGAGCAGTGAACGTATTGCCGTTCTCCTTGGGGCTTCCGTTAATCAATAGTACCTTCATATCTACCTAATGATTATCCGCAATCAGGTGACTAAGACGCTGAAAGCGTCACCTCTCAATAACCGTAGGTCGGTACGACCTGCGGATAGTAGGCAAGGGAGGGAAAGCACCCTGAAGGGGTGCCCCACCTACGGCGGCGGACGACACGGCGTTGGGCGACCCCTTCAGGGTCGATGTCACCCTCATCCATCTATCCGGGGGTACTTCGTACCCTCGGTTATTGATAGGTGACGCTTTCAGCGTCATTGACACTTCTTTGCGGATAATCATTCTACCTAAATCATAGTATTGTAATAGTTGGTGCAAAAATACGAAAAAACAGTGAATTATCCGTAACTTTGCCCTTAGTTTTAATAAGTTTTGTGAAATGACGCAAGCGTGCCATAGTACAGAATTCATAAAGTTTCGTAATATCGGCTGCAAAAGTAATGAAAATTCGGCAAACAATTGTATATTTGCAGCAAAATGTTAGCAATACATCTTTCACATGTATACAACGACCACAGATTTCACAGATTACACGGATTATTTTGTCTATTACAGCGGCTAAAGCCGCGATTATGTTGGATTTCACAATAATGGAACACGTAAGGCCCTACACTATCTGCCATCTAATGGCATCGCTCAACAAAAGAACCGTTATTGTTTTCATAATGGTATTGGCGCATATTGCCTTTGTGCGGGGGCAATGCGATATGCTGATTGATTATTCTGTCAAGGATATTCCGGCAACGACTCATGGCACATTGACTATGCTTCTTCCAGATGGGCAAAACGTCATGTTGCTTAATGATACTATTAAGGAGACGCAGAAGGTCTATCGTTTGGAGCAACTGGGAGCGTATAGGTTAAAGGCTTCTATTACCAGTGAGGTTTACGGCAATGATTCGTTGGAGAAATATTTTATGCTGACAGGCGAGGAAGACAAAGTTGAAACAATCGTTTGTCTTGAGCGTGAGAAAAAGAATCCTTCAGACTGGAATAGTCGGGACTCTGTCAATTCGTGTCGCTTTACAATTACGAAATACTCCAAGCCGTCTCCGTCTGTAAAAATAAAGTACTTGCGTAATTGTACCGGTGAGAATGGTGAATTTCCCGGCCCCGTTTTCCTAATCAAGAATGAAAGTCGGGATACGCTATATGGAGAATGGCTTCCTGGTTTTTTCTGGGGAAGGCTGTCTGTGTGGAAAGATGGGGAATACGTGGGGAATCGTGGTGGACAGATTTGTACGACATGGAATGAGGAGCCTCCACTCTATCCAGGCCAAGTTAAAGAGGCATGGGTGGGTAGCTTTGGATTGACAAGGCCTCTCCCTGTTGGAAAGTATCGTTTCAATTTGTTCTATTCAACGGAGCGAGCCACAAAAAATGCCGCGCCATTTGTTCGTGAGACTGAAACGATGAAGTGGTGGAGTGCTGTGCAAAATTGGCATTTACTCACATGTGAGTTCGAAGTTAAATATAGTAAATTCAAATGAGCGTATGAAGATAATAGACGAACTGTTAATGAACAGTTTGGCGGAAGAAGCTAAGAAGTCGCCGAGGCTGAGGAAGAACTACAACTTCCATCAGAGCCTTCAGGACAAGTGCCACCGATTCCTCAATGCCCTTGAGCCTGGCACTTTCATCCCTGTGCATCACCATCCCGACAAGGACGAGACCTTTGTGGTACTGAAGGGAAAAGTCCGCGTGACAACCTACAATGACGAAGGTGAGATAGTTCAGTCCTGTATTATCTGTCAGGAAAGTGGCCGCTATGGTGTGGACATTCCCAAGAACGTCTGGCACGGGGTGGAGTGCTTGGAGCCGAGTGTCCTTTTAGAGTGTAAGGCGGGGCCATTCGTAGAGCATGAGGTGGACGGGATTCTGGAAACAAAGCCCACAAAGGATATCTACCTTGCGGGAGGTTGCTTCTGGGGAACGGAACACTACTTCAAGCAGATTGAGGGCGTCGCCATAACGGAAGTGGGATTCGCCAACGGACATACGGAGAACCCGACGTATAAGGAGGTCTATACCGACCAGACTGGCTTTGCAGAGACAGTCTTTGTGCGATTCTATCCCGATGTGGTCAGTCTGGAGTTCCTGTTGCAAATGTTCTTCAAGGCCATCGACCCGACCAGTCTCAACAAGCAGGGACACGACGAGGGGACGCGTTATCGAACTGGCGTCTATTATACTGACCCGGCTGATTTGCCCGTCATTGAGAAGGTGTTTGCCGAAGAACAGAAAAACTACGAGCAGCCGTTGGTTGTGGAGAAATTGCCCTTGCAGAACTTCTATACTGCCGAGGAGTATCACCAGGACTACCTCGACAAGAATCCCGACGGCTACTGCCACCTGCCTCAGTCGTTGTTTGAGTTTGCAAGGAAAGCCAAGGAACACAACTCGCAGCCGTTTTCTCTACCAGACAAAGCCGTTTTGACTCATAAAGAAAGCCGTTTTGACTCATAGGGAAAGCCGTTTTGACTACCAAAGAAAGCCGTTTTGTCTCCAGATTAAACGCATTATAACGAAAAATTCCCTTTTTATGGAAACGAATGTGAATAATATGAATAATTTATTTCACGAATATTTATAATTATTATTCCAATTCGTTTTTGTTCTAAACATGTAATTGCCATGTAATTGAACATTAATTGTACATTAATTGCTGCGCACATATAATTAATGAGACATTAATGTTCAATTACATGGCAATTACATGTTAAAGAGAATTCCCAAACGTCCCCCGTGCCATCCTGATTCTTCTTGGATTACATACTGTGTGTCTTAGGAATATTTAATGCGGGTCATGCGGGTCATGGGGACAGGCACTACTTAAAACAACTTGCATTCGTGCCCTGATTCTCCATAGATACATTTCCCATCCACTTCGTGGCAGCAAACGAGAACGAAAAAGCCTCCTGTGGTCAGGGGATCGTGGAGGAAAGCGCCATCGGCATATCCGATGCCTTCTATGTATTCCCTTATGTAGGGCGGCTCTGGCGTATATGGGTCTTTGACTTCCATAATGAAACACTTGCGCAAGGTTTCGATTTCCGTGCTGACCCTCCTTGAAACAATATCCGTCACAGCATAGCCCTGTGGGTCCTTGTCGCCAACCGTCACATTGCAGTCAAAGTCGAGCGTCTCTTTCTTCGACAGGGTGTCAAGCACGTATATCCTCCCGTTCTCCTCGCGCATCGGTTTTAGATAGCGTACAGACCCCTCTAATCCATATTCGGGTTGTGCTGGGATATTTTCCCTTATTCTTTTGTAAGTTTTACCGTTATATTCATAGTTCCCATCAATGCTGAAGGTAATGTATGAGATAATCTCACCATATACAGGCCAAAGAGAGCGCGAACCTACGCACCACTGCCGGCCTTCCACCAGCAGCAGCCCGGCCTGAGTCACGCTGTCAGGAACATTATTCACTTGTCCGTCATTAGGAACATTATTTACGTCTTCATCATTGTCACAGCCTGCAAACGAAAATAATGTAAGCGCAAGCCACAATATCAGATAATGATTCTTCATAATCGCAAACCATATATGCTGTTACACTTAATCATTATAACGGGACACATATATTATTATTGTTCAATATGGTGTTACATTAATGTTCAATTACATGACAATTATATGTTAAAGAAAGAGAGACTGGCAAAGTTGGCTATTCAGACGTTTTCCCCGCCATGACGGCGATGACGCTTGCGATGTCGGCCACGTCGACGGTGCCGTCGCGGTTCACGTCGGCGTTGCCGTCGCCAGCATCCATCGTGACGCTGCTGAAGCCCTCCATCACCGGGCGGCCGTTGCGCCACCCTATGGTGGCCACCGCCACGTCGCTGTCCTGCCATCCGTCGAGGGTGGCATGGACGCGAATCTCGTAGGTCTGCCCGAGGGCGACCTCGCCGCCGCGCCCGCTGCCGACATCTGCGCACTTTATCTCGTAGACGCACTCCGCGCCCTCAGTCCCACAGTCAAACAGCAGCCTGCCGTTGTCGTAGGCGATGGTGGGGGTGGCACACTTGTCATTAGTTTCTACTGGCGTACCCGTCCATTCCACGTTATAAATACACTTGCCGTCCTCGAAGCATGACAAGAAATCTTCTCTCATAATGATACCGTTTGAAGGCACTGAATAAAACAATTCCAAGATGTTCCAACCTTTATCACAACCTACGCCCTCAACAACGGAATAGGGGAAGATATCAAAAGATTCTAGAAAGAAATAATTTACTGTGACATCATAATGGAACACATTCAGCACTTCGTCGTGGAACCGCATAGGGCTGATGTCAACAAGTTGAAGGGTGTTCCATTCATCGTAGGGCATATAGCTGTCGCCGACAGACATGCCGAAGTCATAAAGCATACGCTCACCACCATTATCGGTACGCATCCACACCTTCCGGTCTTCCTCACGAAGGGCGCAATAGTATTTTTCCGTGGTGCCGTTGACGACATACGAGATGTCCTTCGTCCATTCCTCCTCCTCACCGCTCCTTAAGTTGCGGTAATAATATTGAAAGTTCCACGTCTTTCCCTCTTTCAGGAATGTGTGGTAAGGCATGCGTTCATTACCCCGTTCTTGTGCGACGACCTTCATGCCTCCTAAGAAAATGATGGCTAATAACACCATAAGTTTAGTTGTATTCATAATCCTTAGTTTTTTTGTAACATTAATTGCTGCGCACATATAATTAATGAGACATTAATGTTCAATTACATGATAATTATATGTTAAAGAAAGAGAGACTGGCAAAGTTGGCTATTCAGACGTTTTCGCCGCCATGACGGCGATGACGCTTGCGATGTCGGCCACGTCGACGGTGCCGTCGCGGTTCACGTCGGCGTTGCCGTCGCCGGCATCCATCGTGACGCTGCTGAAGCCCTCCATCACCTGGCGACCGTTGCGCCACCCGATGGTGGCCACCGCCACGTCGCTGTCCTCCCAGCCGTCGAGGGTGGCATGGACGCGTATCTCGTAGGTCTGACCGAGGGCGACCTCGCCGCCGCGCCCGCTGCCGACATCTGCGCACTTTATCTCGTAAACACACTCCGCGCCCTCAGTAGCGCAGCTGAATAGCAAACGACCCTTGTCGTAGGCGACGGTGGGGGGGGCGCACTTGTACCCCTCCGAAGTGTTGCCATTGACATTGCCGGGGCCGAAGGAAGCCTGGTCGGCAACAGTCACTCCATTCAGGCTGCATGAAATGAAGAATGTGGCTCCGCCCATGACCGGCCATGTGGAATACATGTCGAGACGGCTCCCGATGCCCTCAAGCCAGTAGCCTTTCACGTCATTCTGTCCTGAGGCGAGCGGCGGTGTGACGGAGAGGGTAACGAGGCGTCGCTGGAAGCCATAACTCTCCACCGTCTCTACACTCTCGACCTTTACCTCGTGTTGCTCGTCGATGTTGGCCACAAGGTTGGTTAGCACGTCACCCTCCTTGCAGCTGAAGTCGCAGAGAAGCTTGGCTGGCTGTTCATTGCCGTAGGCGTCGGGATAGAAAGCCCACACCTTGCCGCCTTCTTCATAGAAAGCGCCGATACACCTCTCAACGTTCTGCCGCACCTCAATCATCTTTTTGCAAGCCATTCCAGATACCACCGTGTCGCCACCGACAAAGACATGGTAATCCTCGGGGAAAGCGTCGTTAGGGTCTGCGTAATACTTATACGTCCACACCTTGCCCTCTTCGAGAAATGGCAGATAGCTTTGCCCAATAAACTCTATAGGGAATAATAACAGTAATAAAGAAACCAAACTTGTTTTCATAAATGCGATGAACTAATTAAAAAACGTTGCAAATATAACACATTATTTTATAATAAGCAAATTATCATGATAAAAATGTTGTATCTTGCTAATTAATACTCCCGCTTTCTATCTGCATTATTACTCCAATAGGGATTTCAAAGTCCTTTCCGTTTGCCGTATTAATTATTCCATGGTGTACTCACCTTCAAGTGTTGAGGGCAGGACGAGCGAGGTGGCTCCTGTGGGAACTACAGTGGTGTACTCCACTTCATCATCACCGTTCACGATGTTTAGCGTGTAGCCGTCGCAAGGGGTGTCGAACTGAAGAACATAACCGTCGATGCTCAACTCTGGGACATCCGGACCTCTGTGAGGTTTATTTTGGTCTGTGGTCGGGTCATCATACCCCACATGCAACACGATGCCTACTCTTGCGGCATTAAGCTGCGTACTTGTCAATGGTAGCATTGCCAACATTAACGACAATAAAATCATAATTTTAGTCTTCATAATTCTTAATGATTTAGTTAACCATCGATTGGCCTCTCGATTCTGGCTGCAAAGGTAAAACAAAAAACAGCGTTGGACAAGAAAATGTCCAACTCAAAATAAGCCAAAAATAAGCCAAACCTTAAAGGGATTGGAAATCAATAAGTTAAATAGTAAGCCAATAATAAGTCAAGCCATTATAGCCCCTTTTAAATTGGATTTAAGCGATGCTGCGTCACTGGTTCTGAACAGTTTTTCATTGGCACGTTCCTTGGCTTTGTTGATTGTCTGGGGTCTGGAGTTCTTCAATGCTGCAATCACGGATTCATCATAGTCCAACAAAAGCAATATGCATACATGAAACTGAAGAGGAGAAAGGCATTTCATCATGGAAAAGACCGAAGGCATGTCGCGGCGGAACTCCTCGACGAGTTCATCCCATTCGTCATTGGTAATTCCAGGACAGCCTTTCTTGAATTTGCTCTTTTCGGAGAACGTCTTTACAATCTGGCTCTCTTCAAATACTGACAGCTTGTCGTTAAGCATGACATCCCGGTATGCGGCATCATGTTCAGCAATGGTCTTGTTAAGAATAGCTATTTCATCTTCTTTCCTTGCTATGATGGTATCATAATCTTTGACTTTGAGGCTATCCAGCTCTTCCACTATTTTCTTCCGCTCTTGGATTAATGCGATGTACTTTGCCTGCTGTTCCTTCCTTTGCCTGCTGTATTTGGCGATTAGTATTACAATGAAGAATATGATGACTAAAACAAACAGAGAGACGAAATAAAGGCGGTTTTCGGTCTGATGGGCTTTTTCAGCGTTTTCGTTTGATTCTTTCTGTAGTTGGCTGTAGTTGTAACTTGCCGCCATTTGCGCTGTCAGCTCTTTGTCTTTAATGGCTATTGAAGAGTCGTTGACGGCGCAGTAGAGGTTGGCGTATTTTGCTATGGAGTCCGCTTTTCCGCGTTTGTTGAATATGCTCAACAACCCTTTGTACATAGAGTTCTGGGATGTGAAAAGCATGTTTCCTTGATGCATCTTCCTGTAATAGTACTCAGCGGAGTCCAGTTGATTAATGCTTTCAAAATACCTTGCTTTGTAGCAATAGAACAAACGCCTGTCAGGTGGCAGTTCATGGTGTTCGTCGAACAAGCCGCTTTTTTCGTCATATATGTCAACAAGCCTCTTCAAATCAGCTGAACGATCTGGCTGCTCTGAGTATAGCGACATCAGCATGGTTGATGCTTGGAGTTCTTCCTGATATAAACCCTTTTCGTGATAATCATTCATTACTTGCAGAAGAACTGCTTCTGCACTGTCTCTTTTGTTTTGCAGAATATACACACCTGCCACCATTTGCTGTTCAAGGATGGCATACAATGTGTCTTTGGCTATACAATTGTAGTAACTGGCCTTGCGGTGTGCGTCAATCTCGTTTGTGAGGAGCAGCTGCTGGTGATAGATGGTGGCCATCTGTCCGTAGACGCTCGCCATCATCCAGAAGTCGCAGTCTGCCGCCACGGTGTCGGCACAGGCTATGGCGTCGAGGTAGCAGTCTACGGCGCGGGGCGCCTCTCCCATGTCGCGGTATGTGCATCCGAGGAGGTAGTGGGCCTCCATGCGCTCGTTGGGTGTGCCGTGGCTGTCGTAGTAGTCGGCGACCAGCTTCTGCCTTGTTCATGGCGCGGGCACGGAGCAGCTCGTGGCGCATGAGCTGGCGGCGGGACCAGGAGCGAGTACCCCACCACCCCTGCCCCTCCTCCCCGGAGGAGGGGGGTATGGGGCCATGTGTAGTGAGGAACTGTAGGGCTGAGTCGGGGTGTTCAGCCATGAGGCTGTCGGCAGTACGGTGGAGGGCGTCAATGGCAGGGTCGCCAGAACAGGCGGCCAGGAGAAGGGCGGCCACGGGCATGATGACCGTAATGAAAAGAAATAAGGAACCGTGTCTTGTTTTTCTGTTGTTTTGATGCTCCACTGTGTTGCTGTCTTGATTGTGGGTGCAAAGTTACTAATTTCTTCCGTTACCGCCAAATCTCTGTTTCACATATTATACAACAGGCAGATTAACAACAAAAATCAACAGCAATCCGTGATTGCTGTTGATTTTTTAGTTAGCTGTGCCCTTTTTGGGGTGCCGTGAGCGGGACTCGAACCCGCACAACCATTCCTGGTCAAGGGATTTTAAGTCCCTCGTGTCTACCATTCCACCATCACGGCATCCTTATTGTGGGTATGCAAAGCTATGATGTTTGCGCAAAGCGTTCTTATTCCTTACCCTCCATCTGAGCCTTCAGGTTGGCCAGTACGTCGAGGTCGCCAAGCGTGGTGCTTGCAGCAACATTCTCGATCTTCGGGGCTTCCTCCTTCTTCTTGGGAGCGGCGGCGGGCTTGCGTGCGGCACGCTTCTCGTCGCGGACGGCATCCTCGAATGTGCGGCTGTGTGAGAGGATGATGCGCTTCGAGTCCTTGTTGAACTCAATCACCTTGAAGGGCAGCTCCTCGCCCTGCTGGGCCTGCGAGCCGTCTTCCTTGACGAGGTGCTTCGGAGTGGCGAAGCCCTCAACATTCTCGGCCAGCTGTATGACGGCACCCTTCTCGAGAACCTCGAGCACCTTGCCGGTGTGGACGCTGCCAACGGTGAACTGTGCCTCGAACTGGTCCCAAGGATTGTCCTCAAGCTGCTTGTGGCCAAGGCTGAGGCGACGGTTCTCCTTGTCGATGTCGAGAACGATGACGTCGATAGGCTCGCCAACCTTTGTGAACTCTGAGGGGTGCTTCACCTTCTTTGTCCAGGAGAGGTCGCTGATGTGGATCAGGCCGTCGACACCCTCCTCCAGCTCTACGAAGACGCCGAAGTTGGTGAAGTTGCGTACCTTTGCGGTGTGCTTCGAGCCAACGGGATATTTCACCTCGATTGCCTCCCATGGGTCTTCCTTCAGCTGCTTGATGCCGAGCGACATCTTGCGCTCGTCGCGGTCGAGGGTCAGGATGACAGCCTCCACCTCGTCGCCGACCTTCAGGAACTCCTGGGCTGAGCGCAGGTGCTGGCTCCACGACATCTCGCTGACGTGGATGAGTCCCTCTACGCCGGGCTGCACCTCTACGAATGCGCCGTAGTCGGCCAGCACGACAACCTTGCCATGGATGTGGTCGCCCACCTTCAGTTCGGCATCCAGTGCATCCCAAGGATGCGGTGTGAGCTGCTTCAGGCCGAGTGCGATGCGCTTCTTCTCCTCGTCGAAGTCGAGGATGACGACGTTGATCTTCTGGTCGAGTTCGACAACCTTCTTCGGGTCGTCGACGCGGCCCCACGAGAGGTCGGTGATATGGATGAGTCCGTCTACACCGCCCAGGTCTACGAATACGCCGTAGCTGGTGATGTTCTTCACGGTACCTTCGAGAATCTGACCCTTCTCCAGCTTCGAGATGATCTCCTGCTTCTGGGCCTCGAGCTCGGCCTCGATGAGGGCCTTGTGGCTGACGACGACGTTGCGGAACTCCTGGTTGATTTTCACCACCTTGAACTCCATGGTCTTGCCGACGAACTGGTCGTAGTCGCGTATTGGATGAACGTCAATCTGGCTGCCGGGCAGGAATGCCTCGATGCCGAACACGTCGACAATCATGCCACCCTTTGTGCGGCACTTGATGAATCCCTGGATGACCTGCTGCTCCTCGAGGGCTGCGTTCACGCGGTCCCATGCCTGGCTGAGGCGTGCCTTCTTGTGCGACAGCAGCAGCTGACCCTTCTTGTCCTCGGCGCTCTCAACGTAGACCTCCACCACGTCGCCGGGCTTCAGCTCGGGATTGTAGCGGAATTCGGTTGCGGCAATGATACCATCGCTCTTGTAGCCGATATTCACCACCACTTCTTTCTTGTCCACAGAGACCACCTTGCCCTCCACCACCTGATGGTCGGCAACCTTGTTGAGGGTCTCGTCGTAGGCCTTGTCAAGTTCCTCACGGCTGACGTTGGCCACAGTTCCATTCTCAAACTCGTCCCAGTTGAAGTCCTGCAACGGCTTGACGTTCTTTGTTAGTTCTGACATTGTAAGTAAAAAAGTTTAAAAAATTAGTTAATAGAGTTAGACATTATGTGAATTGTCTATAAAACGGCTGCAAAATTACTCATAATATTTGAAACAGAGTCCATTATGCCTTGCTGTGGCCGCGTATTTAAGAATCTTTAACCTAAATGCCGCGTAATGTAACTGCCCTGTCTTTCTTTTTTACCACAGAGAGTTATGAGTTCAAAGAGAAACACGTATCCGACACGCCAAAAAGTCCGCCCGGAGCAGACTCTCAGTTCGCGCCGTGCGAACTCCCAGTTCGCGCCGTGCGGACTCCGAGTTCGCACGGCGCGAACTTTTCGGGACTCCCAAGCTCTTTCAAGGTCTCCCCCGATACATCGACGTTCAGCCCCGGTTAGGGCATGCGCAGGTATGGCCTAACCATGGTGGATTCGACATACAGGAACACGAAATAATAATATGTACGCTAACATTAATAAACAATAACGGAGAGACGGCAAAATCTTTACACACTCGTTATGTCGACAAACAGGTCTTTGGCCGTCAGCTGGCTATGTACGATTGCAGCGTGTATGCCCTTTGCCACCCCCATTGGTGTAATGAAAGTGTGTACAGGGCCGCGTGTGTTTCCTGTCACCTCCATGAACAGGGCTTTGCGGTAACGGAGCTGTTGCTCGTAGTCCTTTTTGATGACAAAAGGGTTCTCGCAAAACTTCATCTCCACCAGATGGATGATTTTGTCGGCACGCTTGATTACCAGGTCAATCTGCGCCCCCTTTCTGTCATCGCCTTTCTTGGGCAGGAAACGCCAGGAAGATGCTTCCGTAGCCATGCCAGAGATACCCAGTCCACGCTTTATGTGGGGCAGATGACGCAGACAAACTTCCTCAAACGTAAAACCTTCCCACGCCTCCACGCTGTGGTCGGCGAAGTGGTGCTGCCAATACTCCTCGTCGCGTGTGCGGTTGTTCTCCACATATCGGAAATAGAAGAGGGTGTAGAAATCGGCCAGCCTGTAGAGTGTCTGTTTGCTTTTGTTTCCATACTGTGAATAGGCCACTATGAAGTCGCACCGCTCCAGGTTGTCGAGCATCTTTGTCAGTCCGCCGCCGCTATAGCCCGTGGCCTGTTCTATCTCGCTTCTCAAATAGCCCTGCCGCCTTGTGGCAAGAAGTCTGACAATGTTGATGTAGCGGTCGGCCTTTCTGAACAGAGCATTGTACAGCTCGTTAAATTCATCGCTCAGATCGCCACCGCGCCGGAATATCAGGGCATCCACATTTTCGGGTAGGCTGAGGTAAGGGCGTAGCAGACTGAGGTAGTATGGCACACCCCCGAACAGCATATAACATTGGAGTATCTGATAGTCATCCCATTCAAAGTCGTGCTCCTCTAAATATGCCCTGCACTCGCTCAGATAGAAGGGGCGCAGGTAGATGCGGTGTGTTATGCGGTTGTGCAGTCCGCCTTGGTTCTCCTCCAGCTTCTCCTTCATCCAACTTGTGGCGCTGCCGCAGGCTATGAATACAATGTCATCACGGTTCTGCACCCAGTTTGCCCAAAAGTATTCCATCTCGGCCACGAAGTCGCTGCCCTGCGTGTCCATCCATGGCATCTCGTCGAAGAAAATGACCTTGCGTTCTTCCTGACAGCTCTCTAAATAACGCTCTAAGCAAAGAAAAGCGTCGTGCCAGTTTTCCATGACGGGGATGTCCCTGTCGCCAGAGTAGCGCATCAGTGCCTCGCGGAAATTCTGCAACTGCACGTTCCGGCTCTGCTTGTGTGCTCCCACATAGTGGAAACAGTAAGTGTCGTTGAAGAATCGTCGCACCAAGAAAGTCTTACCCACTCGTCGCCGGCCATACAGCACTATCAGCTCCGAGCGGCGGGAGTCCACAGCCCACTTCAGTTCCTCACATTCACGTTCACGTCCTATTAGCTTGTCTTTTTCCATGGTCGTTTTATTTATGTTCTTATGTCTTTATGACTGTCTAATTGCTGGCAAAGGTAGAAATTTTTAATGAAAGGGCAAAACGTTTTTGTCCAAATCTGCATTTGGCGACCCACATTTGGACAAAAACTTCTGTGTTTTTGTCCAAATCACCGTCTTTTTGCCTTATTTGTCGGCTATGGCTCCTATAAATGTTACATAATGGGGGCAAGTGATAGGAGAATAATTCACCGAATAGTTTGGCGGTTCGAGAATTTTTTCGTATCTTTGCACTTTGAAATGCAATTCTATTATAATCGTACAACTATGAAGAAATCATTTCTCCTGTTAATCACCGCCCTGATGGCCTTTGCCCCGGGCGCAAAGGCCGACGTGGCCATCGACAGTACGAACTTCCCTGACGAGGCGTTCCGCGAGTATCTTCTCGAGCAGGACTACGGCAAGGACGGCTTGATCACCGATAGTGAGTTTGCCACCATCAGGGAGCTTGACGTGAGTTCCAGGAGTATCAGGGACTTGTCGGGCATAGAGTGCTTTACTGCGCTCATCAGCCTGAACTGCTCCTACAACCTGCTTACAGCCCTTGATGTGTCGAAGAACATCTGGCTGACCACGTTGACGTGCAGCGACAACCAGCTTACCGCGCTCGACGTGTTGAAGAACACGGAGCTGACTTACTTATACTGCATGGTGAACCGGCTCTCGACTCTCGACTTGTCGCAAAACACGAAACTGCGTGAGTTGCACTGCTATCGGAACCAGATAAAGTCCTCTAAGATGTACGAACTCGTCGCCAATCTGCCGAAGAACGAAACTAGTTTGTGGCGCAAGCTATACGTGCTGGATAGTTATGACGAGCATAACACCTTCTCGGCATTGCAGGCGAAAGACGCCAGGGCTCGTGGCTGGATGCCCTATCGCTACAGCGATAGCAATACCGAATGGGAGCCGTGCAGCGAACGCGTGGCCGACATCAGCCCAAGTAATTTCCCCGACGATGCCTTCCGCAGCTACCTCCTGGCGCAGGACTATGGCAAGGACGGAGTGCTCACCGACTTGGAGATAGAAGGCGTTACGAAAATGGATGTCAGTGGGAAAAACATCAAATCGCTGAAAGGCATAGGATTCTTCACGGCTCTGACCCTCTTGCGCTGTGAGAGGAACCAGATAAAGGGCGACGACATGCTCGACCTCGTTCTCAGCCTTCCCAAGAACATGACAACAAAGGAATATCAGTTATGTGTTAAAGCCATCTCCAATGATGAGGGCAACGTCTGTACCCGGACATACGTAAGGATTGCCAAAACTCTTGGGTGGACGGTGTATTGTTACGACAGCGACGGCGTGCGATGTACCTACGCGGGCAGCCAACCAGCTAAGAAGGGCGATGTGAACAGTGACGGCACGGTCGACGTGGCCGACATCGCGAACGTCATCGACATCATGGCGGGCAAGGATGTTGAAGGCCAGACCGAAGAGAAGGTCTATACCGCCTGCCCCGATAAGAACCATCCCCACTGGATTGACCTGGGACTGCCAGGCGGCACGCAGTGGCAGTGCTGCAACGAGGGGGCATCCAAGCCCGAGGACTATGGCGACTATTACACCTTCGGCGAGGTAGCCTCGGCACCGAGTCTGAACCAAATCAATGAGTTGCTTGACAAATGCACTTCAGAGTGGACGACGTTGAACGGAGTAAGCGGACGAAAGTTCACCGGGGCCAACGGCGGTTCCATCTTCCTTCCCGCTGCCGGCTATGTCTTGGACGGCGAGATGAGAAGCGTTGGCTTGCGCGGCCTCTACAGGTCGTCGACACCTTACGACAAGGACGAAACCTACTACCTCTACTTCGATTCAGGCAAATCTTACTGGAACACCGGAAACCGCTACAGCAGCGGGTACACAGTTCGCCCAGTGCGTTAGAACGGGAAATAGTAAGTGACAATTCGTAAATCATAAATTACTTCGATGGGAATATACATCAACAAAGGCAACACGGCATTCCGCCGGAGCCGCAACAGTGAGTACGTCGATAAGTCAGGGCTTATCGCGGTTGTTAACCAAACGCTCTTCACCGAGCGATGTTTCACTTGCGTGACTCGCTGCCGACGCTTTGGCAAGTCGATGGCGGCGAAGATGCTCGCCGCCTACTACGACCACTCATGCGACTCGCGCAGCCTGTTCTCCGATCTCAAGATAGCCAGTGACCCGACGTTTGAGGAGCACCTGAACAAGTACCCCGTCATCTACCTCGACCTGTCGTCATTCACCAGGGAGCTGCACAAGGGGAAAGTGGTGGAACGGATGGAAAAAGAGCTGATAGCCGACATTCGCGCTGCCTATACCAGTGTGCCCGTGCCCCGTGGTGCGAGCCTTATGAAATATCTTCTGCGCATTCATGCCGCTACGGGCGACACGTTCATCTTCATCATCGACGAGTGGGATGCCATCTTGCGGGAGTGCGCCCAAAACCCGAAACTGCCCAACCAGACGGACGAATACGTGAACTGGCTGCGCAGTATGTTCAAGGACGTGTTGGGCATGGAGGCCTTCGCCGGTGTCTATATCACTGGCATACTGCCCATCAAGAAATACGACACACAGTCGGCACTGAACAATTTCATAGAATACTCCATGGTAAGCCCACGCAAGATGGCCCCATTCTTCGGTTTCACCAAGGAAGAGGTGATTGACTTGGCTGGGAAGCACCAGATGGACTTCGAAGATCTGGGAAAATGGTACGACGGGTATCGTAT
Organism: uncultured Prevotella sp.; assembly: GCA_905233425.1. GTDB lineage: Bacteria > Bacteroidota > Bacteroidia > Bacteroidales > Bacteroidaceae > Prevotella. The sequence continues at coordinate 137,052 of CAJOEC010000002.1, forward strand.
AGGCGACGAGCCTTCGATGTTCAACCCCAACTCGGTGATGCAGGCCATCGACAGCGGGAGGTGTGAGAGCTTCTGGTCGGCCACCGGCGCTTTCGACAGCGTAGCCACATACATCAACATGAATTATGAAGGGCTTAGGGACGACATCGTCAGTATGCTCGCCGGTGAGCGGTGCGTGGTAGACACGACAAGCTTTCAGAACGACCTCTCCGACGTGCGCAACAAGGATGACGTGCTAACTGTGCTCATACACTTAGGCTACCTTTCATACGACTGGCGCGACGGCACGTGCTACATCCCTAACCGTGAGGTGGCCGGTGAGATGGTGAATGCCGTGAAGGCGAACAAATGGAAGGAGGTGGTCAACGCCCTGCAGCAGTCGCGGATGCTGCTCGACGCCACGCTTCGCGGCGACGCAGGGCTGGTGGCACGAATGGTGCAGGAGGCGCATATAGCCAACGCCAGTCTCATCAAGTACAGCGATGAGAACTCCATGTCGTGCGTCCTCGCCATCGCCTACTACTACGCCCACGGCGACTACATCTTCCACCGCGAGTTCCAGACGGGCACAGGCTTCGCCGACCTGGTGATGATACCCCGGAAGAATGTAAGCAAGCCCGCCATCATCGTAGAGCTGAAGTATAACGACACCACGGGCACGGCCATCGACCAGATACACCAGCGCCAGTATCCGCAGAAGGTGGCCGAGTACACCGGAGACATCCTACTCGTGGCCATCAGCTACGACAAGAAGACAAAAGAGCACCAGTGCTATATTGAGACTTACGGAAAAACTGATGAATCGTAAATAGCAAATAGTCATGAAAAAGAGAAAATACCCGGTAGGAATACAGAGTTTCGAGAAAATCCGAAGCGAAGGATATGTTTATGTGGACAAGACACCACTGTTATATAAAATGATAACTGAGGGTTGTCCCTATTTCCTCAGTCGTCCACGACGCTTCGGCAAGTCGCTGCTGGTGGACACGCTGGCCGCAGTCTTCGAGGGTCGCCGCGAGCTGTTCGAGGCGTTCACCACCGACGACGGCATAGAGCAGCCCCAGCTATTCATAGCCACTACCGGCTGGAAGTGGGAGAAGCATCCTGTGCTGCGCTTCGACTTCAGCGCGGGTGACCTGTCAACCATCAAGCAGCTCGACAGCCTTATCGACGACACCCTCGCAGAGTATGAAGAGCAGTATGGCATAAAGCCACGGAAGAGAGCTGACTTCAACCTGCGGATGAAGAAGATTATCCACACCGCCGAGAAGCAGACCGGCAAGAGGGTGGTGATGCTCGTCGACGAGTACGACAACTTCATACTCCACAGCCTGGGCGACTCGGAGAAAACAACGACCGCCCGCCAGCGATTCCAGGACCTCTTCGGCCCGCTGAAGAGCGAGGACAGCCACCTCCAGTTCGTCTTCATCACCGGCATCTCGAAATTCTCGCAGATGGGCATCTTCAGCAAGCTCAACAAC
>CAJOEC010000003.1 GCA_905233425.1 uncultured Prevotella sp.
ATCCATAAGCCAGAGAAATCAGCCGTGTTTGTCAAAATTTGCGAAAGATTGGCGGCTTAGCACGATGTAAAGAGTTTTTACTTCCGAAACTTAAGTAATTATAAAGTAAAAACAAATAGTATATGAGAGAACAGACAAACAAAGACGTGCTGATGGACATGGAAGCATTGGAAACACTGTTGAGCGCTATCTCGGCACTTGGGGCAAATCTGAGAAAACAAGAACCAGCATTAAGCATTTATAACAACAAGCAGGTGCAGGAACTATTGCACATCAACGACAAGCTCATCAGGAAGTATCGTGAACAAGGGCTTATCGGATACACTAAGGTGGGGGATAAGTACTGGTACACCCGTAAAGACGTAGAGGCGTTTCTAAAAAACTGCCATCATCAAGCTTTTTCATAACATTATGCAGAAGCGCCTGCTTTTCTTCAGTATAATCTTCAGAACAAAGAAGAAGATTATATGAAGAAGGTATATTATCCCACAGCAGGCAAGGATGCAGTTCAGGCAGCACTTGCTAAGCTTGAAAGGTTGTGTAACGTAACAGCAGCAATGAACGAGGACAAGCCCTTGAAGGTGTATTCAAACAAGGACCTGTCCTCATTATTGGGAATCACGGACAAGACGCTTCGGCAATATCGCAATGAAAGGATGATTTCCTACAGTCGTGTTGATGACAAATACTGGTATACACAAGACGATGTTGACGAATTCTTACAGAAACACCACTACGATGCCTTCGCTTCCTATAGCTGACCTCCAAGATCAAGGGCGAACATCGTTTCACTGAGTGTTGATGATAAGAAACGAGCGTATATCTTTTCTGTCACAGCAGTGCTCTGATGACCCAGGAACCGGCTGACCTTCGACATGTCTGTCCCTTGGTTCAGCGCATGGACTGCGAAACTATGGCGAGCCTTGTGCATTGTCAACGGTATGTCGAAGCCAAGTTGGTCTCCGACAACGGTAAGAGACTGGTTGACACATTGGGTGGCATTGTTACGAGCGTTATAAAGGGCTTCGTCATCGTTAATGTTGAGTGTGTCTTCCACCAAGTCGAACACGAACTTCTTCCTGCGGTCACGTTCTTTCCATTTTTGAAGTATGGCTATAGCAGTATCGTCGAGAGGGATGGTATGACGACTGCGGGTCTTCACCTGAATCTTTTTCAACTCACGCTTTTCCATGTCTATGTGCTGCCATTGCAGCGTCATCACGTCAATTATCCTCAAACCACACGCATGGTAGGCAAACAGCCACATCTCTATGAATTCCTTCCTGCGTGGTTCTGGACACGTCTTGTAGTACTCCGTAACCTGTTCTATCTGTTCTTTGGTCAGGAACCTTACCACGTCACCTTCGTCTTCATCATCCAATCGTGGTTTCACGATGATACGCATCTTCTTAATGCGTATGTTTATCTTTGGGTCAAGCAATCCCAGATCGGCTGCGTACTGACAAGACTTGATGATAGGAGCAAGTGCATGGTTGATGGTCTCATCACCATTTCGTTTCACAGTTCTCCGCCAATTGATATAGGCATCTACAAGTTCTGGAGTAATCTCACCAAGGTAGATAGATTCTGGCTTGTAAGTACCGCGCTTGGTTGAGAGTAGGAACTCGCCGAACATCCGCATGCAACTCAAGAAATTCTTCTTACGGCTGATGCCGATAACGTTGCGTTTATACTCTGCTTCACAGAGTTCATTCGTGAACTCAATGAAATCGCGTCCCTCATCCTTTCTTGACAATGGCTTTCCGTCAAGAATACCCTTGATAATTTCAGTTGACATGTTGCCTGAGTGATTACGAGCATACTCAGCCAGGTCGTTGTCCATTTTGTCAAGCCGGATTTTCAATGTATTATTGATGCGCTTGTATTCCTGACCGTAAGATGAGCGGAACTCACCTCTGCCGCTGTTGCCATTTTGATTCCAGTCAGAAACTTTACAGCGATAGCCTGTCGTTCTCCTTATAGATGTACTATTCCATGAGTACTCTATGTAGATGGCACACAGTTTCTCGGTTCTCGCAGTTCTCTTATCATTCAAGAGACGATAGCGTCCATGTGGTATTGATCTTTGTTGCTTTCCCATATTTCTTTCCTTTTCTGTGAATTATACCACAAAGGTAGAAAGAATTCTATGAGGATGGATCAAAAAAAGTGGATAAGGTACAGAAGGTGATACTTATGGTACGAAGAAGCCCAATACTCATCTTCTTTTTTATAATTAGCATTTTTACATAAGAAATACGACATTTTATTCTTTCAAACTTTCAGAAAACATAGTAAATACGCAATCATATTTGGCGGTAAAAGTGCGCAAAAAGTAATGTAGTGACTCATCTATAGAATCACTACATTACTGGTTTTCAATCACTTAGATTATTTTCTAAGTATCAATACTCATCCTCGTTGAACAGGAAGTCTTCCTTCGTGGGATAGTCGGGCCAGATATCTTCGATGCTCTCGTAGATATCACCCTCGTCTTCTATTTCCTGAAGGTTTTCGAGCACTTCGAGGGGTGCGCCGGAGCGGATGGCGTAGTCTATAAGTTCTTCCTTGGTTGCGGGCCACGGTGCGTCTTCGAGTTTTGATGCAAGTTCAAGTGTCCAATACATATTCGTTTAGTGTTTAGCGTTTAACATTTAGTGTTTAGTGTTATTGAGGCTAATTCTCAAAAGCGGGCGCAAAAGTAGTAAAATATTTTCTATTTGCAAGCGTTTTGCCATATAATTTCGCTTTGCCCCATGTTAAAATTTATTATTTTGGCCAAAATGAACAGATAATCGCTCAAACGGTTGATATATTGTAGGATTTCCGGGCCAATTGTTGCGTTTTCAGACAGTGCGATGATGTGTCTTTCGGCTCGTCGGCATACCGTGCGGCAGACATGTGTCTGTGAGGCAAGGACTGTGCCTCCGGGGAGAATGAACCCCTGTGGGCCGGGCAGTTGGGCGTTCATGCTGTCGATGGCCTTCTCCAACAGCTCTATCTCCCCTGCAGGCACGTTGGCAGAAGGGTATAGAGGTGTCTGGCTCTGGTCGGTGGCGAGGTGGGAGCACACGTTGAAGAGGTTGTTTTGTATATGGATTATTTCGTCACGCATGGCAGCCATGGTGTTTCCATCGTCGGCACTTTCAGCCATCATGGCTGCGAGCAGTCCCAGATGTGAGTTCAGTTCGTCGACAGTGCCGTATGCCTCAAGTCGAATGTCTGTTTTGCTGATGCGTACTCCGCCGACGAGGTCTGTCATTCCTTTGTCGCCACGGCGGGTGTAAACTTTTGTGATTTTCATAGAGATGATTGTATTAGGGCAGCACATTTAGCGCAGCTTACGGGACAGGGTTAAAAATTAACAATGTAGTTTTTGGGCGAACGCTTTTTGTCGAAGAGGACGATGCCGCAGTAGTAGAGGTCGAAGGTGACTCTCACCCGTGAGTCGTACTCAATACAGTGCCACAGGGCAGGCTGCTCATAGATGTTCTCGAAGACGACGACCGACTTGTCATCGCACCACTGGAACAGCTGCTGGTACTCTGTCTGGATGGGCACCAGGGCGAGGCTGACATCTACTGACTCCTCGTCCATCTTATCCTCTCTTGATATTATTTCCGCCTTCGGACACGCCGCTTTCAAGTACTCCTCTGCTCCCACAAGGTCGATAATGGTTGATGGCTGGATATAATTGGCCAAGCGGAAATAGAGTTTCCCCAATTTCCGCTTATGCCAATTATCATCAATTCCCATTGTCTGATAGGCATAGTATGGCCAATGTTCGTTTATGACATATCGCACTAAGCGGTAGTCAGTAGGCGACTGGATGCCGAATCCCTGACAATGTCCTATTCGCCTGAGCCATATCCATGCCTGTTTGACTCTGTTCATCGTGGGTGCATATTTACGGGCAGACACAGGTGCCTGCCCGTAGAGTTTTAGAATGGTCTAAAAGTTCTTCGTCTGCTCAGCCACCTCGGCGTTCACCTTGTCAATGAACTCCTGGATGGTCATGGTGCGTTGCTCTCCCCCACCCTGCTGGCGCATGGAGACGAGACCCTCGGCCTCCTCCTTTTCGCCTACGATGACCATGTAGGGAATGCGCTTCAGCTCGTTGTCGCGAATCTTGCGACCCAGCTTCTCGTTGCGCAGGTCGATGGTGCCACGCACACCCTGCAGGTCGAACTGCTTCAAGACCTTCTGGGCATAGTCGTTATACTTCTCCGACAGCGGGAGTATGGCCACCTGGTCGGGTGTGAGCCACAGGGGGAAGTGACCGCTGGTATGCTCGATGAGCACGGCGCAGAAACGCTCCATACTTCCGAAGGGAGCACGGTGAATCATCACGGGCGTCTTCTTCTGGTTGTCCTCGTCGGTGTACTCCAACTGGAAGCGCTTCGGCAGGTTGTAGTCCACCTGGATGGTGCCCAGCTGCCAACGGCGGCCGATGGCATCCTTGATCATGAAGTCGAGCTTCGGGCCGTAGAAGGCAGCCTCGCCATATTCCACCTTTGCGTTCAGCCCCTTCTCCTCGCAAGCCTCCTGGATAGCCTTTTCGGCCAGTGCCCAGTCCTCGTCAGTACCCACGTACTTCTCGTGGTTATTGGGGTCGCGCAGGCTTATCTGAGCCTCGAAGTTGAAACCAAAGGCAGAAAGCACGATGCCGATGATGTCCATCACGTTGAGGAACTCCTGCTTCACCTGGTCCTGACGACAGAAGAGGTGGGCATCATCTTGAGTAAATGAACGTACGCGCGTGAGGCCGTGGAGCTCGCCACTCTGCTCATAACGGTAGACCGTTCCGAACTCTGCGATGCGCAGGGGCAGATCCTTGTACGAGCGGGGCTTCCATGCGAAGATTTCACAGTGGTGGGGGCAGTTCATCGGCTTCAACAGATACTCCTCGTCCTCCTCGGGCGTGTGGATGGGCTGGAACGAGTCCTTGCCGTAGTGGTCCCAGTGACCAGAGGTGATATAGAGGTTCTTCGAACCGATGTGCGGGGTGATGACCTCCTGATAGCCAAAGCGCTTCTGCACCTTGCGCAGGTGATCCTGCAGACGCAGGCGAAGCTCGGTGCCCTTCGGCAGCCAGATGGGAAGTCCCTTGCCCACCTTGTCGCTAAACATGAACAGTTCCATCTCCTTGCCAATCTTGCGGTGGTCGCGCTTCTTGGCCTCCTCGAGCATCATGAGGTACTCGTCGAGCATCTTCTTCTTGGGGAACGAGATGCCATAGAGACGCTGCAGCTGCTGTTTCGTAGCGTCGCCGCGCCAGAAAGCACCGGCCACGGCGGTAAGCTTCACGGCCTTAATCTCGCCCGTGTCGACGAGGTGCGGGCCACGGCAGAGGTCGGTGAAGTTGCCCTGCGTATAGGTAGTGATGGAGCCGTCCTCGAGGTCTTGCTCGATGTGCTCGCACTTGTAAGTCTGGCCAGCGGCGGCAAACTCTTTCAGGGCATCGGCCTTGGGCACCTCGCGGCGCACAACCGGCTCTTTCTTCGAGGCCAGCTCCTTCATCTTCTGTTCAATCTTGGGGAAGTCGCTCTCCTTGATGCTCTCGCCGCCGGGCAGCAGCACGTCATAGAAGAAGCCGTTCTCCACGGCAGGGCCGAAGCCGAACTGAATGCCAGGATACAACTCCTGGAGCGCCTCAGCCAGCAGGTGGGCACTGGTGTGCCAGAAGGTGTGCTTGCCCTGCTCGTCATCAAACTTGTAGAGCTCTATCGAAGCGTCGCCGTTGATGGATCGGTTCAACTCTACGGTCTCGCCATTCACGCCGCAAGCGACAACGCTGCGTGCCAGAGCCGGCGAAATGCTCTCGGCAATCTGAAGCCCGGTGACACCCTGCTCATACGAGCGAACAGAACCGTCCGGGAAAGTAATGTTAATCATAATTACGAGATATGTTAAAACGTTTATTGTTTACCGTATATTGTAAAAATCGGCTGCAAAGGTACAAAAAATCGGGTTACGAAACAACTATTTTCCAAATAATTGTTCCGAGAATGCTTTTTTTGTTTGCTACTCACTCCAAAAACGCCCCTTTTTTATTACAGAAATGGAGTCATATATACAGGCAAATAGGTGATTCCATCCTCCACCTTATAGTCAGCAGTATGAAGCACAGTTGGAGTGGTAATGTATTCGCCAAACTTCTTGATGCACTTCGTCAGAGAGGACAATGTGTAGTTCTTACCGCTCTTGACCTCTACCGGGCGGATGTTGTGGCGGCTGGTCACTTTGTCCTTCTGTAGCAAGAAGTCAATTTCCATACGTTCCTTGGCTTCCTCTGATGATTTGCTATAGAAGAAGAGCTTGTTGCCACTGGCCGCCAGCATCTGGGCCACGACATTCTCAATGAGCATTCCCTCGTTCACCTCCAGTTTTCCGAAGAGCAACTTCTGGTAAATCTCCGACGAGACGATGCCCTTTTCATCGAAAGCGTGACTGATCAACAATCCCGTATCGTTCATGTAGCACTTCAAAGTTGTGCGGTCTTCGTTCATCTTCAGGCCGATGTTCGGCTCTGTCGAGTTGTAGCAGATGTTGACAACTCTCGCGTCCTTCAGCCAGAAGAAAGAATCATCCCAGTCACGGTACTTGGAGCCAGGCTTCAAGGCCGCCAGACGGAACTTCTTTTCATGCCTGGATAGTTGAGAGGGAATCTGGTCGAAGATTGAGACAACTTTGTCGGCCATCTCGCCAGCATAATTGAAGATGTCGTTACGATAGATGGTCAGCACGTCGCGCTTGGCGGCATCCACGGCATCAAAATTCTTTGTCTCAACATACTTCTTGACGGCCTGCGGCATTCCTCCCACTATCATATAAAGACGGAAAGCATCCATAGCCTGCCGGTGGAATGCCAGGCCCATCGGCTTCCTATCGGCATACATCTTCCGTATCAAGTCCATCAGCATGTCGTTGCCTGTAGCCCAAAGGAACTCCTCGAAGTCCATCGGGAACATCTGGATGCTGCGCTCTTCTGAGGGAATCACAATGCCTTTGGTGCTTTTCTGAATGCTCACCAGCGATCCTGTCTCAATATAGTCATATCTGCCATCGGCCACAAGAAACTTGATGGCTGCCCTTGCCCTCGGGCATAGTTGTATCTCGTCAAGGATAATGAGCGATTTGCGTTCATGGAGCCTCACTTTGTAGTGCTGGCTCAGATAGAGAAACAGTGTGTCGAGGTCTTCCAGATAGAGATCAAACCAGACCCTTACCATCTGTGGAGCCTTGTTGAAGTCGATAAGGATATACGACTCGTATTCATTCCTACCGAACTCCTCAACGATATAGCTCTTGCCAATACGTCGTGCCCCTTCAACAAGAAGTGCCACTTCACCATGCCTATTCGCCTTCCAATCAAGGAGTTGCCGATATATTTTTCTCTTCAGAATGATACCGTCTGCACCTTTTTGAGATTTTTGCTCTGCCATATTCTACACCTTTTTGAGATTTTTGACGCTGCAAATATACACCTTTTTGAGATTTCTTGCAAGTTTTTTGGGTCAAAAAAGCATAAAGACGCACAGATTATACGCAATATAACGAAAACAGCTTGTTCTGGAAACAAATGTTGTTCTGGAAACGAATGTTGTTCAGGGAAACGAATGCGAATAATATGAATAATTTATTCCACGAATATTTATAATTTATTTCTTGATGGTGATGGTGGAGTATGACATGCAGCACCGCGCCAGTGCCCGAAAGGTATTGGCGCGGCGCTTCGTTTGAAGGCTGATAACAGTTGCTTTCCTTACTCTTCCGTCTGTTCCTGTAACCTCGATCGTGCCGCCATCTCGCTTATGATAGCTGAGATGTCGGCCACATCTACGACACCGTCGCCGTTCACGTCACAACTGCCGGAGCCTGCGCCACCGATACGGATGACATTGTCGCCCTCAGCGTCGCCGCTGCCCCAGACGAGTGTGGCCGTGGCGCGGTCGGAGTCCTCATAACCGATGGCGGTGGCATAGACGGTGAGCAGGTATTGGTTGAAGAGCGAGATGCTGTTGCCCTCACCCGAACCCACATCGTTGCTCTTGATAGTCCAGATGCAACGGGCACCCTCGGTGGCACAGTCAAAATTCAGCTTGCCGTCGGCATAGCTGATGGTGGGCGTGGCGCACTTCTTCGTGCCGGGCGTATCGGGATTGCCGCCATCACCTTCTTCCACGAAGAAGAAATCTTTCCACTGGTCGGCAGCCTGATAAGCCGACAAGCTGCCTGTAGGCACAAAGAGCGTACACGTCCATTTGCTGATATCGTCAAGGGCCTGACTGCCACAAACGGGAGGCGTGGCTGACTTGCTGACAATCTTTGTGACTGAGGTACAATCGGAGAAAGCCTCTTTGCCAATGGTCTGCAGTTGCGTGCCAAACGAAAGGCTCTTCAGGCTCGAACAGCCGGAGAAGGCCCAGTCACCAAAGTTACGGAGGTCAGGCCGTCACACCACAGAAAAGCATAATCTCCTATGCTCGTCACGCTGTTGGGAATCGTGACGGAGATCAGGCCGTGGCAACTAGTGAAAGCATATTCTCCAATGCTCGTCACGCTGTTGGAAATCGTGACGGAGGTCAGGCTGCTACAACCATAGAAAGCCTGCTCCCCAATGCTCGTTACTTGATAGGTCTTTCCATTAAACGTAACCCTTTCAGGAATAGAGATTTAACCAAAATAATAGTCATTTAAATAACCAGTAACTGCCACAGTCAAATCCTCGCTTGACGTGATAGTGTAGAGAATGCCGTTGACCTTAAAGTCATGGGCCGACGCAATGAGGCTGGCGATGCACAGCAGCACCGGCAGCATAAGTTTGATGTAATTGTGTCTCATAATTGTTATGGATTTATAAGTTAGTGAATTCAAATTCCTCAAGTTCCGCAGGCTACGCCCTGAAAGGGCAATGAGCTGTCAGCCCAGGGCAACGCCCTGGGTAGGCATGGGTACACAGATTCCGCCCTGTAGGGGCAAAAGAATGAGTAGGAGGCATCGCCTCCGTCCAAGGCTTTTGCCCTTTCAGGGCGGCGATAACCCCTGTCACCATACCCAGGGCGTTGCCCTGGGCTGACTGCTTGCTGGCCTTTCAGGCCGCTGTTGCGCTTTGTTTCCATAGTGCAAAACTTGAATTGGTGAATACAAAAAAGCCTGGGCTGACTTTGCGATCTCAACCTGAGGCTTTGGACTGCCCTTAATAGAAATCATTCATACCCACGCTATTCGCGTGGGCGTTCATTCCACTCAAATATATTCTTTTTCGCAAATTCAGACAGGGCTTCCCTGATGGTCATCAGTATGCTGTCGGCAGGCATGCCATGTTTCAGTTCAACAGACTCAAATGGTTCGCCGCCAACGAGCTGCTTGAAGTTTATAAAGATAAAGATTCCTGCATGGGATAGCAGTTTAAAATTGTCAACAGCTTTCACATCGAAATTCACTTCATCCTCCAGGGCATCGACTTGCAGCTTTCGCAATTCTCCGACATTTATCTGGGCATAACGTACAGGGAACTTCCCGTGCGCGACTTCCTTGACATCGGTGCTGAATGAATCACAGGCCTCCCTCAACACTGAGATATAGGTCTCGTGTATCTGTGGCCGCAAGTTAAACGCCGATGGAGATATTTCCCCACAAAGACCCATGCTGACTTCAGAATCCGAGCAACATTTTCGCTTCCGTCAATACCGCCCATCACTCTACAATAGTATTTATAAGCCTGGAAACATTGCTTGCCACAAAAGGACGGTTGTTTGCACGGCGTGCTTCGTCGTCTTTGGTGTAGCTATAAGAATAAGCAGTCATTCCAATGCTGATGGATGCCTACTTACCCTTAAACTTGATGAGGAGTGTTCCGTTGATGTCAGGGAACAACACCCATGTGGAAAGCAACGGCTCTGGGCAGATGTCAAGAATCTCTTTAACGTTGCATACCACCTTGTTCTCAATTGGTGGTGCTCCGTCATCATCCCAGTTGCCGGGCAGGGCTGCCAGTTCGTTCAGCCGTTCCAGCTGATGACGATATGCTTCGCCATGTCTGACTTGTTTGCTACGAGGAACAGTTACACGACTGACGCCATGGAGCGACTTGATGACCCTGCGTATGCGCGGCACCAACGTAGCATCGTCTATTGATACTAACAATTCTGCCATATTCTTCTTACATTAATAACCAAAACCCTTCTTATTTAATATGTTTAGTGACTTATTCGCCTATGGCGATGACATACTCGCTCATGAACGAGGCACCGGGCAGGAGGTGGTTGATGAGGGGCTTATCCTTGAACTCGCCCTTGTAGCCACGCGGGTCGCCAACGCCGAACCAAGGTTCGAGACACACAAAGGGGGCGTTCTTCTGATAGGGACTCCAGAAGGCGATGATGGGGCACTTGTACGAGAGGCTCACGGCCACCGAGCCGTCGGGGTTGAGCAGCTCCACGCAGCTGGTTTGGCTCTTGTGCAGCTTCACCGAGTCGTGGGCGAAGAACTCGTCGTCGAAACGGATGAGACCGTCCTGCGACGCAACGTCGACCTCGTCCATCTCCACTGAACCGTCGATGTGGCTCTTCAGACCCTGCAGCTTGCCACGATTGTCCACGCGCAGCACGCCCTTCAGCGGCTTGCCGGCCTCGCAACCGGGAGCGAAGAAAGCGGGGTGGCCGCCAATCTGGAAGTGCATCTCGCCCCTGCCGGTGTTCTCCACATGCCATACGACATGAATTTTGTTGCCGTCGAGGCGGTAGCTCACGGCGAGGTTGAAGTGGAAGGGATAGACCTTCAGTGTCTCCTCGCTCTCGTGCAGGGCGAAGACCACCTTCTTCTCCGACTGCTTGACGAGCGTGAACTCCGTGTCGCGGGCAAAGCCGTGACGCGGCAGGTGGTACTCCTGTCCGTCAACGTAGTACGTGTCGTTCTCCACGCTGCACACGATGGGGAAGAGGATCGGCGAGCGGCGCGGCCAGTACTGCGGGTCGCCCTGCCAGAGGTACTCGCGCCCCTCGTTGTCAATAATACTCTGGAGCTCGGCTCCCATCTCTGCGACCTTGACGGTCAGCTTCTCGTTTTTCAGTTCAATCATAATATTATTTTACACAGAGTTTAATTGAGGTTTCCTGTAAAATGATTATCCGCAATCGTCCGTATGTGACCCTGAAAGGGTCGTCGCTCAATAACCGAGGGTACGTAGTACCCCCGGACAAATGGAAGTGTGTGTGGCATCGACCCTAAAAGGGTCGCCCAACTGCGGCGTTGGGGCACTCTTTCAGAGTGCTTGCCTCTCTCCGCAGCCTTATCCGCAGGTCGTTCCGACCTACGGTTACTTAACGAAGACCCTTTCAGGGTCACTTGCGGATACATGCGGATAATCATTCCTGTAATTCGTTTAACATTGGGCGCAAAGGTAATACATTTATTTATCTTGCGCAAATTTTGCGAGCCATTTCTTACAATTTCCCGGAAAATATAATAATTCCAGACCGTTGAAGGGGGAGAGAGGACGGACTTTGATGGGAGAAAGGACGGACTTTGATGGGAGAAAGGACGGTTGCCCGCGTTTCACGGCGGCCGCCACAATTGTTTTTGGCGGCCGCCAAAAATATCCACGGCGGGCGCAGAAATCATTCACGGCGACCGCCGTGAACCCGTTTTCACACCTGTGCTCATATTATTTGCAGAAATAACGACAAGAAATTTGCCCGTGTTAGGAATTTGTTGTAACTTTGCAGCATCATCTTATGACACTTTCAAAATGGAATTCCATCTGACATCGAAATACCAGCCTACCGGCGACCAGCCTGAGGCCATACGCGAACTTACCGAGGGTCTGCGCCGTGGCGACCGTGCCCAGGTGCTCTTAGGCGTCACCGGCTCGGGAAAGACCTTCACCATGGCCAACGTCATTGCACAGGCCAACCGCCCGACACTAATACTCTCGCACAACAAGACGCTGGCGGCACAGCTCTTTGACGAGATGCGGAACTTCTTCCCCGAGAACGCTGTGGAGTACTACGTCAGCTACTACGACTACTACCAGCCCGAGGCCTATCTGCCGTCGAGCGACACATACATCGAGAAAGACCTTGACATCAACGACGAGATAGACCGTCTGCGTCTCTCTGCCGTGAGCAGCCTGCTCTCCGGCCGCAGGGACGTGGTGGTGGTGTCGAGCATTTCGTGCATTTATGGAATGGGAAGCCCCAACGCGCTGTCGGAGAACGTGATAGAGATATGTCAGGGGCAGAAGATTGACCGCAACGCACTGCTGCGAAAGCTGGTGCAGTCGCTCTACGTTCGCAACGACATTGCCCTGGAACGGGGCAACTTCCGCGTGAAGGGCGACACCGTAGATGTCTACATGGCCTACAACGACATCATCCTCCGCATCATGTTTTGGGACGACGAGATTGACTCCATCGAGGAGCTGGAGCCTGAGACAATGCACAGGCTGGGCCGCTATCCCGACTACAAGATCTACCCCGCCAACCTCTTCATGACCACCGAGGAGCAGACGCAACGGGCAATACGCATGATACAGGACGACCTGGTGAAGCAGGTGGCATTCTTCGAGGAGCTGGGCGACCCGATCAAGGCGCAGAGGATCAAAGAGCGCGTGGAGTACGACATGGAGATGATCAAGGAGCTGGGCCACTGCTCGGGCATTGAGAACTACTCGCGCTACTTCGACGGACGACAGGCCGGAGAGCGCCCCTACTGCCTTCTCGACTTCTTCCCCAAGGACTTCCTGCTCTTCATCGACGAGAGCCATGTCTCGGTGCCACAGATAGGCGGCATGTACGGCGGCGACCGCGCAAGGAAAACCAACCTCGTGGAGTATGGTTTCCGACTGCCGGCGGCTTTCGACAACCGCCCACTGACCTTCGACGAGTTCCAGCAGAACACGGGGCAACGCATCTACGTCTCGGCCACGCCTGCCGACTTCGAGCTGAACGAGGCCGAGGGAGTGGTGGTGGAACAGGTGATACGCCCCACTGGACTGCTCGACCCCGAGATTGAGGTGCGCCCAAGCGAGAACCAGATTGACGACCTGCTTGAGGAGATACGCCAGCGCACTGTCGGGGCAGACCCAGATGTAGGCCCGACCCGCACGCTCGTCACGACGCTGACAAAGCGCATGGCCGAGGAGCTGACCGAATATCTGCTGAACCACGGGGTGAAAACGGCATACATACACAGCGACGTGGCCACGCTCGACCGCGTGAAGATACTCGACGACCTGCGACAGGGGAAATACGACGTGCTCGTTGGCGTGAACCTGCTGCGCGAGGGTCTCGACCTGCCCGAGGTGTCGTTAGTGGCCATCCTCGACGCCGACAAAGAGGGATTCCTGCGCAGCAAGCGCTCGCTTGTGCAGACGGCAGGACGGGCAGCAAGAAACGTGAACGGCCATGTCATAATGTATGCCGACACCATCACCCGCTCGATGCAGGAGACCATCGACGAGACGAACCGCCGCCGCACAAAGCAACTGCGGTATAACGAGGAGCACGGCATAACACCAACACAGATAGTCAGGAACCTGAAACAGAGCACGCTGAGCCACAGCGACAGGCCCGACATGATTGAACTGCGAGTCGACTCACCGTCGCAGCAGGGGCTTGCCGTCGCCGCCGACCCGGTCGTAGAGCACATGACGCGCCCGCAAATAGAGAAGCTCATAGAAGAGACCACACGCCGCATGAAGGAGGCCGCAAAACAGATGGATTTCCTGCAAGCAGCACAGTACCGCGACGAGATAATACGCATGAAAAAAGAACTGGAATTGCACTAAAAAAGAAGTGTCTGTGCAAATTTTCGCCCGATTTGCACAATAATATGCAAAAATTGCAAAATATATTTGGTCATTTAAAATAATTATCCTACATTTGCACATTCAAACCACTTTTAACCATTCAAATCTAAAACATGCAAGATAGCGAAAGGCTGGAATCGCGAATAGACAAAAGCGACTATAAAGTACTAATTGTTGATGATGTGGTGAGCAATGTGCTCCTGCTGAAAATTCTACTGGGCAACGAGAAATACCAAATTTGCACAGCCAACTGCGGCAATATGTGCATCGAGCAGGCCAAGGCCGAGAAGCCCGACCTTATTCTCCTTGACGTGATGATGCCCGACATCAACGGATTTGACACTGCTACCATCCTGAAGAAAGACCCGACCACGGCCGACATTCCCATCATCTTCCTCACTGCCCTCAACAATCCCAGCGACCTGGTGCACGGCTTCCAGGTGGGAGCCAGCGACTTCCTCACCAAGCCATTCAACAAGGAAGAGCTGACCATACGCGTGTTCCACCAGATAAAACTGGTGGCTGCGCGGCGCATCATTGAGAAGCAGAACTCGGAACTGAGGGCCACAATCAGCAACCGCGACAAGATGTACTCGGTCATCGCCCACGACCTGCGCTCGCCAATGGCATCGATACGAATGGTGCTCAACCTCGTGGTGAACGCCATGCCGAAAGAAGTTATCGGTCCGGAACTATTCGAACTGTTAGACAAGGCCAACAAGGAGAGCGAGGAGGTGCACGACCTGCTGGACAACCTGCTGAAATGGACGAAGAGCCAGACAGGACGGTTGAACGTGGTGACACAAGACCTGGATCTCAACGACATCATACCAGGCGTGGTGGACATCTTCGAGATGATTGCCATGACGAAAAACATCAAACTCAACTACCAGGCACCCGGAATGCCACTCGTGGTTCGCGCCGACAACGACATGCTGAAGACCATCGTCCGCAATTTCATGTCAAACGCTGTGAAATTCTCGCCTGAGGGCAGCAGCATCGAGATTACGATGCACCAGGAGGGCGACTTCGCCAAGATCAGCGTGCACGACCACGGAGTGGGAATTGCTGCCGAGCGGGTGGACACCATATTCCACAAAGGCGACACAACATACGGCACCGGCGGAGAGGAAGGTTCGGGACTGGGACTGCAACTCTGTGCTGACTTCGCAACGAAGAACGGCGGTGACGTCATGGCAGAATCGGTGCTCGGCGAAGGCTCAACATTCAGTGTACTGTTGCCACTGAAGAAATGACCACACGGCAGTTTCTCTTTATTTTCCTGTCAGCATTATCATCGACACTGGTCGGTTGCGACGAGCGTCCTGCTCCGCCGCCGTCGCCTGTGTGGGGAGAGGCGGTTGTCGACGATGGATTCGACCTGCCAACCATCCAACAGGCGGGCGAGCTGATAGCACTCACGCTTTCTGGCCCCGACACCTATTATGAATACCAAGGGCGCCATCTGGGCGTGCACTATCTGCTGTGCGAGAAATTTGCATCCCACTTGGGGGTTCGTCTGCGCATGGAGGTGTGCCGCGACACGGCAGAACTGCTCTCACGCATCAGCCAGTCCGACGGCGACCTTATTGCCGCGCCAATATCCACTGTTACGGCTGCTTCTGTGGGGGCAGACTCTGTTCCAGCCCGCCCTGACTCGCTGTCGCCGGGATGGCAGATAGCCACAGGCAAGCCGCTTCTGAAAAAGGCGTTTGAGGAATGGTACCATCCAAACTTCTTTGCTGAGACACAGGCCAAGGAGCGCCAACTGCTCTCACTGCGCAAGGTGCAGCGCCGCGTCTACGCGCCAATGCTTTCAAAAGGTGTCATTTCCCATTACGACGCATATTTCAAACACTACGGGCGGCGCATTGGCTGGGACTGGCGCTTGCTGGCAGCACAGTGCTACCAGGAGTCGACCTTCGATCCCGAAGCACGCTCATGGGCAGGTGCACAGGGGCTGATGCAGATAATGCCTGCCACCGCCGACCTCTTGGGACTGCCACGCGACCAGATGAACAACCCGGAACGGAGCATCGAGGCGGCAACACGATTCCTTGGACAGTTGGAAGAGAAACTGAGCGACGTGACAGACCGCACAGAGCGGCAGAACCTGGCACTGGCAAGCTATAACGGCGGTTACAACCATATACGCGACGCCATGAGGCTTTGCCAGCGTGACGGACTCAACCCCCACCGCTGGGCCGACGTTCAGCAATATGTGTTGCGTTTGCGCGAACCGAAGTATTATCAGGACACACTGGTACGCTACGGATATATGCGCGGACAAGAAACTGCGGAATACGTAGACAAAATACGCGAGCGCTACAAGAAATACAAGCTTTCAGCCCGGTAAGGGGGCAAGAATTTCGTTCCACTGCCGAATGATTGACTCGGTATTGAAACGACGGGCTATGCTGAAGGCCTCGTGGGACTTTGTGCTCCAGTCGAGATGTGTCGCCTCTTCAAGCCTCTGGGCAAGCTGTTCCACATCGCCAACATCGAAATAGAGTGCGCTGTCGCCCATAATCTCGCGGCTTGTGGGGAGGTCGGAGGATATGACGGGCAAGCCATGGGCCATAGCCTCGACGAGCACGAGCCCGAAGCCTTCCCAGCGTGAAGAGAGCACATAGACCTGTGCCTGTGAATAATGTTCTTGTATGTGGGCAGTGAAGGGGTGGATGAACACCCTCTTTTCAAGACGATACTCAGCAATCATGGCTCGGAGTTTAGCCTCCTCAGGCCCCTCGCCCACAATGTGGAGAGTCCACTGGCTGTCGTTCCTGGCAAAGATGTTGAAAGCACTTATGAGCAAGTCGAAACCTTTGTGGAGATACGAGAGTCGGCCTACAGCGAGGAACCGCTTGCTGTCGCCTCGTGATGGCTGGCCTGGCGTGAGAGTGAGAGGATTGTAAATCACGTCGGGGTGGAGCGAAGGCATATTGGCGGTGTACTCCCGTGCGTCGTGGTGTGAGAGCACAATGGTGCGGTCGAGCTTGGCCAACTGGAAGAGGTAGTGGCGGCGAAGCTGGGGGCCAATGTAAAGCGACGAGGGGGAGAAAAGGGCATCGAATGAGTTGTGTATCCACCCAATACAAAAAGGGTGGCGGCCGCCTTCGCCAATACGACAAGTTTCAGTTCTGTCCGACCAGGGATAAAATGAACGTATGGTGGCGAGGCGAGCCGCCAAAGGGGCATGAACGCCGACTATGACATCATAGTGGCAAGAAGATAGTTTTTCAGCAAGTGCTTTGCGAAGGGGACGGGGGAAAGAGCTGCGGGCGTAGAGGTCGGAAGCCCACTGTGAACGGGGTCGCGACATACGGTAGAAGGCGCTGTAGGCCTTGCAGAGCTTGCCCCGGAGCCATCCCACTTGTGGATATGCAAAGAACTGGTATTCAATGTCGGCCTCGTCAAGGCCATACATGGTGGTGTCTTTAGAGCCGGGAGGGTCGAAAGTGACAATGGTGACCTTGCATGAAGCTGACAATGCCTTGGCAATGACGGCTGTAACGCACTGCACGCCACCGAAAGTGAAGAGGGAGTCGACGAGGAAACAGACTTTTTTCATTGGTCGTGTGTGGTGTGTATGAAATCCTTATTGCCTGAACGTATATGAATGATGTTCTTGAGCATCCGCCAAGCTAAGCCCGGCAGAGCGATGGCCTTGCCGAGGACTGCCTTCCTGCGCATCTGCGGTGGTATGGCCAAAAGAAGGGCAACAGCAAGCATAACGGTGAGCGTCCACCAGCGCAGGGGATGGAGTGAGAAGAGCGTGGAGAGAAGGGAGAAGAAGGGAGTGAGGACAAGGAGTATGGAACGTGGGACAAGCGCCTGCTGCAGGGTCTTGTCTATGTAGTTGATATTGAATGTGGCTATGGCGCGAGGTATGTATGGCATCATGCGCAGAAGAGCCTGCAGCTGGCCAGTCATCCAGCGTAGACGCTGCCGCTGGAAATTGTCGCCACTGCTCACCTTTTCGTCTTTCACGAGAATGTCCTCGGCATAGTGAATGTATATGCCCTGTCGCATGAGAAGCGCCTCTAACTCGCGGTCTTCGACAGCAGAGTCGAGAGAATAGACGTTTTTCAAGAACCACTCCCATGTGAAGCACATGCCAGAGCCTATGAGGGCGCTGGAGAGGCCCAATCGGTTGTGGCCGCGACGGAAAATACTGTTGTTTATCTCCTCGCTGAGACCGTCGAGGACGGCAATGTCGTTGTTGGCGTTCTTGGCGGTGCGATGACACTGAACGGCCTTGTAACCTTTAAGGCACTCGCCGTTGAGTTGTGACAGGAAGTCTTGGTCTACGACATTGTCGGCATCGAGGATGACAACGTAGTTAGGAGACGGGGCAGCGGATGAAAGACGGGAATTGTCGACAGCATATTGCAGCGCACGCGCCTTAGAGCTTTTATCAAACTGAGGAGTGAGAAGTGTCAGGGGATGACCTGCGAGCCATTGGTTTGTTTCGGCAGTCTGATGGTCAGAGACGACAGTGACGCTGTATAGACTTGAAGGATAGTCCTGGCGGAGGATTGCCGTGACTGTGGGCCTGATCACCTTGTCTTCGCGGTATGCGGGTATGAGGACGAGAAACGTGTTTTCCGCATTGGATGATTGCGCCACCTTCCTCCGCTTAGGCAAAAGTGATGCCAACGAGAAGAAGAACACATAGACCACCGACACCGAAAAGAAAAGCCACAGCAAGAGGTCGGCGACATTTATTATTTGGAAGAGGGCCATTTGCGGAATCTGGAGATTAGACTGAGTGATACGTCATTTGCAGAATCTTGGGGATGAGACTGTTGAAGATATCATTTGCGGAATTTGGATCTTACAGTCCTGACAAGGTTTCCGAAAGCGCCGATGCGGTTTCCTGCCTCATCCCTGCCAGCCCGGAAGATGTTGAAGAGGGCCCCCACGGTGATTATCGGCACACGCAGGAAGTCGGTGTCCCAATTCTTGTCGACAAGATAGTTGGGCGTGGCAAGCGAATATGAGAAGATTATTAGTGCGGCCACAACCCACCACTTTATGACAAGGGTGAAATAGATGAAAGGCAGAACAACGGCCATGATGCAGATGAGACCCATCATAATGGTTCGCGGAACAAGCATCCACTGTATTATCTTGTCTGCAAGATCGTAACGACGACCTACAACAGCAGCGGGAAGGAAGCGCAGATTGTTGAACAGTGAGTGCAGCTGTACGTACGTCCACCGGCGGCGCTTCTCATTAAATTCCTTGATAGTGGTAGTCTTCTGGTTGTAGACGAGTATGTCTTCAAAGTAGTCGATATATATTCCCTCGCGCATGAGTATGACTTCAAGTTCCTTGTCTTCGCCCATAGCACTCCTCATCTTAAGTATTGTTTTCTTGAACCATTGGAAATCGAAAACGCAACCGCTGTTGGCAAGAGATGCCGACAAGCCCACAGCGAGATGGCCCTGCCGGAACACAGAGTTGTTGATTTCCTCGAACACAGCGTCGAGTCGTGATATGGGGGTGTTGCGGTTGCGGGCGAGACGGTGGGTTTGTATGACCTTCGTACCCGACGACTCGTAAGCATCATTGACCTGGTCAAGGAATTCCGGTTCGACAATGTCGCCGGTGTTAAGAACAACTACGGCATCGTAGATCTTGAACTGTGGCAGGTTAAGCATGGCATACTGCAGCGACTTGAGCTTTGAGCTTTGGTCAAAGTTGGGCGTAAGGAGGGTGATGGGCAGCTGTGCGAGGCGCATATTCACTATTTCGCTTTGGTGGTCGGAGATGACCACGATGTCGAAATTGCGCTGTGCGTATGTCTGCCCCAGAACGCTGTTCACCGTGTCGATTATGAGCTTGTCTGACTTGTATGACGGTATAAGGACAATGAAGCGTTTGTTACTCTTTGCCTTTCCCACGTGTGCCCCATGCCAAAAAAGGGAGCAGAAGGAGAATACAATCATATAGGCAGTGGTAAGGGCGACGGGAACGAACAGCCCCAAGTCAAGAATGTTCAGTATCCACCAGAAAGTCATGAGCAGTAGGGTATTATATGTTATTGTTTCTTTCCTTGCCTGTTCCTGAGGAAGTCGCAGACACCTGCGACCACGGCCTTGGACAGGTCGGTGCGTCTCCGCAAGAGGTTAAGGACTGCATCCTTGAGACAGGCAATGAGGATGATGTAAAAATATGAGAGCCAACGTAAAGGTCTTGCAATGTTGCGGCGGGCAAAAAGCAGACGGTTACGCGTGATGTAGTATGTTCGCAACGGGCTGTCAGCCCCCGTGGTCTGGCTTTCCTTGTGGTAGACAGTGGTGACAGGGTCGTACCATATCTCATATCCGGTACGACGTATCATCAGCGACCAGTCGAGTTCCTCGTAGTAGAGGAAATAGCACTCGGGCATCAGCCCTGCTTTCTCCACCGCCTCGCGCTTAACCATCATGGCGGCCCCATGGGCGTATGGCGTGGTGTGGGCAGTGTCGAATTGTCCGTGGTCTGCCTGTCCGAAGCCAATGGAAGAGTTGCGCAAGGTGACAGGCGAAAGAGGTGTGTAGCCGGCAAACTGCACTGGCTTGTCGTTCCAGGCAAAGCGTATCTTAGGGCAAACGGCACCCACGGAGGGAGCGGAACGCAGACGACCGACGAGGGTTTCGGCGTCGAAGTCGGGAGGAAGGATGGTGTCGTTGTTGATAAAGAAGAGATAATCACCATGAGAGGCTTTTACGCCCAAGTTGTTGCCCCCGGCAAAGCCGAGGTTCTCTGCACTTCTGACGACTTTGACGTGAGGATAGCGACTCTCGATGGCAGAGGCCTCATCGGATATAGAACCATTATCCACCACTATCACCTCCATGCGGTCGCTGAAGGTGATTGAGTCAATCAGCTCACAGGTGTCATCAAGCCCGTTGTAATTGACAGTGATGATAGACAGTTCAATCTTCAATTAGCAATAAATTCATTTACACCCTGCTTGCAAGAAGTTTCTCTTCCTTTATCTTCTTCTTTCTATTCTGCTTTTCGAGTAGTTGAGCTTCATATTCGTTCCACTCAGTCTCAATTCCTGGCAGCAAATAGACTATGGCCATGCCTCCGTAGAAGAGCAGACAGTTGGGGAACTGCATGAGCACCTGGTTTACGTATCCGCCAAGATGTATGGATATAAACGCACAGGTGAGACCGGAAGCGATGCCCTGTAGTGAACGACTTTTTAGGCGGAAGAACACTATCCAACATGCTCCCAGCAGAATTACGGCATTGATAATACAGAATGTGACAAGGCCGATTACGCCGGTGTGCACCCAGATATAGACATATTCTGAATCGGGAGGGATGGTGGAGAGACGACGGAAACGATTGTTGGTGGGCACGTTGGTATAGTCGTTGCCTATGCCTATTCCCCATGGTGCCTCCCTGAGGTATTTCTTCATTGCCTCCTTGTTGTTTTCACGTGCTCCCATAGAAGCATCGTTTTTGCGGAACGCCGTCCTCATGCGGTGAATCTCTGCATTGCCACTGCCTATGGTTGTGAAGGCGAGGAAGAAATACATGAGTCCCAGGATTATGGCCGCTGATATGCCCAGCTTAAACGACTTGGAAAGAAACACGTATGCAGCGATGCCGGCAAGGAAGCATATCATGGCAGAACGCGTGCCCGAAGGTCCCATGGCGAGAAAACAGGCTGCACCCGCAATAAGGAAGAAATACTTGAGGCGGCGTATCTTGCTTGTCAAGCCAAAGATGAAGAATGCTATTGACGTGGCGGCCATGTTCAGACCGAAGTTTGCGGCATCGCTGAATATGGAGAAATAGCGAATCGTGGTTCCTGCGTTGATGATGTGTGTGGAGCGGCCACGCCCTTGGATGAAAGTGTTCTCTGCATCGGTGAGACCTATGTTCTTCTGTTTCCAAACCCAGAAAGTCGCAAACAGTGCCAGACAAGCCCAGATGACGAGATAGCGCATCAGGTCTTTCGGCGAGGTTATGTAGAGTGTGAAAACCACAAAACCATACATTAGCTGGAAGGCCATCAAACGTGCCCCGGTGTACCAAAGCCCAAACTGCAGCCCGAGGCCGCAGGTGTCGTTGAGCACTTCAAGGCAGCAGAAGGCAGTCCATACGGAAAGTGCGACAAACATTGGGTTGAAAAGCCGTTCGAATCGTCCTTCCTCAACTTTTATTATAGCCAGTGCGATGAGCAGCAGTTCGAGTCCCTCGTTGTAGAGCGAGATAGGCACGCCCGTCTCGGGGAAGTTCTTCCACTGTACAAAAAAGTTGAGGAAAGTGAGCAGCCAGAATATGAACATCCTGTACTGGAGTGTTGCCGCAACAATCAACACAATCACAGGACTTAAGCACACAATAGCAAATGCCGGGAACCCCGACGTGGCGAACATGTAGAGAGCCAAAGCAAAGAGGAGGAGGAGTAGGACTACTCTTCCTCCGCCCAGGTTCTCTGGTATGCTGCTAAACGCCAACCTGTTACTTTGCATGGTTGTTTTCAGTGGCAGTAAGACCAAGCTGTGAAATGCGGTAGACGAAATTATTGAACCGCGTGTATGGCGGCAACTGACCGACAAACTCCTCTACGGCGTAGCGACCGGCCTCAGTGAGGTACATGAAGAGTGAGTCTTTGTTCTCCAAGCGCGACTCCAGTTCCTTGAGGGCCTTCTGGTCGACATCCTTCCATGTGCGGTTTGCACGCGTCACCATGAGGTTTACTGTGCCCAGGTTGAGTAGCGAGGTGGAAATGGTGTTGTCATCAAGGTTGGGATATTCGATGATTGCAATTTCGTCGGGCAGGATGTCGGGACAGATGTCCTTGATGTCCTTTGCCATGATGTAACGGCTGTCGTCGGCGAGGAAGTCCTCGTCGTAGGTCAGTCGGCGCACCTGCAGTCCGATGCTCAGCCAGTAGTTCTCCAGCTCCTGAGCCAGATAGCTCTTGCCGTTGGATGCGTCTGTAGAGAGAAGGTTCAAGACGTTCTGCTGGCCTTCCTTGAAATATGGCAGCAGCGACTTGCTGAGCTGGCGCAGCGCCATGTCGCTTATGGTCTTGTTGAAGCGGCGGTAGCGCAGCGTGCTCTCCTTGGGATAGCATCCCATGACGGGAATCTTGGTGATGCGCTCCGAACGCATTCTGTCGCGCAGCGTGCGGTCGAGCATCTCTATGACGAAGAAGTAGAGAGCTGTCAGGAAGAAAGTGAGCAGGAGTGCCCCGAGGAGTATCATCGTGCGGTTTGACGGCTGTGGGTCGACGGGGAACACCGGCGGGTTGAGCACTCGCAATGTGGCGGTGGTCATCTGAAGGTTGCGCTGGCGCAGACGTGCGGCGTTAAGGGCTTTGAGCATTTCGAGATAGTTGGCCTCGATGAATCCTATGTGGCGGTCCTTTCGTGCGAGGGTAGCCCCAATTGGTGAAAAGAAGTCGAACTTTCTGTCAATGTATGCCTGCATGATGTCCTGTGCGCCAATCTCGGCATTTGTCTTCTCACGTAGTATTATCTGGTCGAGCCAGCGTTCCAGCAGTTCGTTGGCCTTAATGCCGGTGGTGGTGCTGTATGTGTTGGCCTCGATGGTGCGTGTCAGCTTCTTCACCTGCTCGGTGGTCGCGTCAAGTTGCCGTTCAGCCTTTGCAAGTTCCATCTGTGCCTCGGTGCTTCTTCCTCCGTTCTCACTGCTCATGAGCTTGAGGTTGGCTATGCGCGACTGCAGACGTGTGATGTCACGAACCAATGCGGTGAACTCCTGGTTGCTCTCCACGATTTTCTCCCTGTCGCCAAGTTGGTTCTTCAGGTAGCCGAGCAATGCCTCAGTTGTTTGCAGGTTCATGCGCAGTTCGTTCTTCTTGTTTTCCTGCTGCATCTCGAGTATGGTGAGCTGCTTGGTCTGCTCGCCGTAGTTGATGATACGGTGCTTGATATTATATTTAATAAGGTCGTTCTCGGCAGCTGTTAGCACACGGTAGAGCTTTGCCACCTCGCGCATGAAGAACTTGATGACGTTGAGCGTCTCACCGTAGCGCACTTCCTGGTACTGGTGGTGGAACACCTCGTTGAGAATGTCGAGCGTGTTGTAGCATATTCCGGGGTCGTTTGCAGAATATTCGATGCTGATAATATCACTCTTGTCCAGTCTGATGACCTTTAGGCGGCTAATGATGCTTGAGATGCCGAAATAGGAGCTTTTACTCAGCAGACCATATATATAGTTGTCGCGGCTGGGTTTCTCGTGAGCCTTCAGGTTGTTGTATGTCTCCTGCTCGCTGTTGTGGTTTATGAGTCCCTTTATTTCAGGGGGCACGGTAGCCACAATCTGGCGATAGTGCTCGGCGGTGATGTAGTTGTTGTCCTTGTTCGGGTTGCCATACATCATGCAACGTGCGAAGAGCCTCAGAGCCACCTCATGGATGGTGCTGTTCGACTGTATGATGATTCTAAGGTCTTCCATGTTTGTCTGCGCGTTGCCACCAGCAACACCCGTTCCACCTTCAATGTTATAGCCGGTAATCATACCAGTGTAGATGGTGGTGTTGGCATTGTATAGCCGCTCCATGTTACGTGTTAGGAACCATGCCACGACAAGTGCTATCAATGGCAGAATGACCAGATACCAGCGTATCTTGTAAAGGAATCTGACAATATATCTGAAAATATCCATAATCTGCTGATTTATCTAAGGTTAGAACTAACGTTTATTACAATTACTTAAATATTACTTTCCTGTTTTTCTCCTCGATTCCTTATCAGCTTTCCTTGCAGCTTTGGCGGCTGCATCTTCGGCTTTCTTCGCGGCTTTGGCAGCAGCATCTTCAGCTTTCTTCGCGGCTTTTGCGGCTGCATCTTCGGCTTTCTTCTCAGCTTTGGCGGCTGCATCTTCGGCTTCCTTCTCCTCGAGTTCCTTCTTCATCTCCTCCTTGGCCTCACGCTCGATGCGCTTGTCCATCTCCTTGTTTTCCTTTTTGATCTGCCTATCAGACTTCACAACAGTATTGTCGAGTGTCACCTCTGTCGTGGTGTTGGTGATGATTGGTGTGTGAGTGAGAATCTCAAGTGCCATAATGTCGGTGGTTATCGTCGTGAGAAGTCCCTGATAAGTGTTCACAGCGCCCTGTCCGCGCAGTCCGGTATAGGCGTATGACTCCATCTCCATGTTGCCATGGTGGAACTCAATTTCGTTGAGTGCCTCAGCTCCCTGGTAAGCTGCGGCGTTCTCACCAGCAGTCTTCAGAGCCGTGAGATTGTTGGTGATACGGATGTAGAGTGTGACAATCTGCAGTTTCAGATTGTCGAAAGCGATGTCTTTTTGCAGCTGTGCGTTGTCGACGAGCAGTTTCTTTCGCTTCACGGAGTGTCCCAGGTCGAGGAGGTCTTCCAAGGGGACATTCACATTCACGCCTACGTTCCAGTAGTTCTGGGTCGAGCCTTGGAACTGCTGGAGTGCAGCCACCATAGTGGTGCTCTCGCCCATGCTCCACACGTCGGTCTTGCCATAGCTGTAGCCGGCATGTCCGCTGATGTACGAGAATATATGCTTGCGCTGTTTCACTACGTCAGCCTCAGCAATCTCCTGCTGCTTTGCCAGCTGGAGTATCGATGGGTTGGATTTCGCGTTCTCAAAAAGTACAGCCAATGGCGGCAGCTTGAATGTAGAGAAATTGATGTCCTTTTCCTTGCTGGAATCGAAGAATCCGGCACTGATGCCACTGTCATCGGCTGTCTGCGCCAGTGCCACCGAAGGAAAGGCAAGAATGGCCATTGCAAATAATATTTTCTTCATCATAATCTGGAAATATTGATATTCTTGTTGTCTTATTATTATTGTGTTGTAGTCTGTGTCACACATTTTCTTTCTGAATGAATGCCGTGAGCGTGCGGAGTATAATCTTCATGTCGAGCATGAAACTGTATGTCTGTCCGTACTTTATGTCGAGCATTTTTCTCTCCTCGGCACTCATGTCGCCGCCCTTTCCCCTCTCTTCCACCTGCCATAGGCCTGTCAGCCCTGCCGGTGCCATGAAGCGGTCGATACTGTTGTCCTGAGTGAGCTTCTCTGCCTCGTAGAGCGGCAGCGGACGGTTGCCCACAATCGACATGTCGCCCTTCAGTATGTTGATGAGCTGGGGCAGCTCGTCGATGCTGTACTTTCTTATGAAACGCCCGACACGTGTCACCCTCGGATCGTTCTCAATCTTGACGAAGGCATTGTTTATCTCGTCTTCTTTCTGCCGGCTGAAATCGGTCTCCGACACCACATAGTCATCGCCGATAAGCATTACCTCCTCGTCGCTGATGAGCATCTCCGACTCAATCCCTGATGCCTCCATCTTCTTCTCAGCTTCCTCACCGAGGGGCGAAGTCTTCACCGAGCCTTGCACCTTGCCGTTTTTGGCAGCATACTGGTTTTCGCTCTTGCTCAGTTCCTTGAGTTTCTTCTCAGCATCGGTGTACATCGAGCGGAATTTCAGGAAGTCGAAAATTCTGTAGTTCGTCCCTACCCTCTTCGACTTGAACAGCACAGGCCCTTTGCTCTCAACCTTTATGGCAATGGCAGTGGCAATCATTATCGGCGAAAGCACAACCAACGCTATGAGCGAGAACACCACATCGAAAGTACGCTTCCAGACTGGTATCTGAAAGCGCAGGATGCGCTTCTTCGACAAATCGGAGTCGAAGAGCATGTTTTCGCGATCGGTTATGAACTGCAGTTTCTTGTCCAGCACCGTAACCGACGAATGTACGTCAAGGGTGTCGTTGATGCCACATTGCTGGTACATCTTCCTCTCGTCATCCGACAGATTATTAATGAGAAGGATGATGTAAATGTCCTTGTTCGACTTACGCAAATAGGTGATAGCTGTGACATCCTCGTTCTGAAGGCCTTTCTCCACAAACACAATGAAATGGTCGCCGCTGGAATGTGGCTTGCACATCTCTGCGGCTTCCATATAGCTTTTTGTTGTCTTTACTTGTCTACCCGGCAAATATTTCAACCGTTCAGCAGTCTGTGGATTATTGCCTAAATAAACGACACCTATCATATCATATCGTTAGTTAGGGAGAATCTTTTTCACCCTGATTTTCAGCTCCATGGGGTTGAAAGGTTTCACGATGTAGTCTTCGGCTCCGATCTCGAGCAGACGTATGCGCTCGCTGGTAGAGTCTTCGCTTGAGAGCATGATGACCGGTATGTGGCGGAACAGCTCGTTCTGCTTAATCCACTCGAGGAAGTCGTCACCACGCATACCAGGCATGCGAATGTCTGAAATGATGAGGTCGGGGGTGTTTCCGGCCTGCAGCCACTTCACTCCCTGAAGACCGTCGGGCAGCCACTGTACCTCGTAATCGCTCATAAGATAGATGGAGAGAACTTTGGCTATAGTCTCTTTGTCGTCAAGTATCAGGATCTTCTTTTTCATTTTGGTTATTTTACGTATTTGTTTCTCGATAATTTAAAATACCGTGCAAAGGTAGGTAAAAAAATCATACGAAGCAAATAATGTGTTTAAAAAAGTGTTATTTTTTCACAAATCCATGATTTTAACATCTATTCACCGCCTCCCTAAAAGGGGTCAGTCGCAAAAGTGTGTTGATTTAGGGACAGGCCATTGCCCCCATGCCAGAGGGGGCTGGGGGGTGGGAGCACCAGCCCGACGCCCCAGCAGGGGCAATGTCAGCCTCTGCCCGCGCCTCTTTCACAATCGTCTCCGACATGCCAAAAAGTTCGCCCGGAGCGGACTTCCAGTTCGCCCCGTCCGAACTCCCAGTTCGCGCCGGGCGAACTCCGAGTTCGCACGGCGCGAACTTTTTGGGTCTCCCAAGCCCTTTCATAGACACGCCCAAGCCCTGACCCCATTTAACGGGCCTATTTACAAAAAAATGTAAAATGAATAGGGAAATAGGCTTTCTATACGTATTAAATAAGTGAACAATCTAAAACATCAACTAACAAACAAATTTCTATGGCAACAAGATATCTTCTTGGATTCGATGTCGGCAGTTCGTCTGTCAAGGCATCGCTTGTAAACGCCGACAACGGCAAGTGTGTGGCTTCAGCTTTCATGCCTGAGAAAGAGGCACCAATCATGGCCGTAAAGGCCGGATGGGCTGAGCAGGAACCCGAATCATGGTGGCAGTATGCCAAACAGGCTCTGCAGAAAATAATGGCCGAGAGCGGAGTGAAAGGCGACGACATCGCCGCCATCGGCATCAGCTATCAGATGCACGGACTGGTGTGCGTTGGCAAGGACCTGAAACCGCTGCGCCCCGCTATCATCTGGTGCGACTCGCGTGCCGTCCCCTACGGCGAGAAGGCTTTCAATGAGCTGGGTGCCGAGCAGTGCCTCAGCCATCTCCTCAACTCGCCCGGAAACTTCACAGCCGCCAAGCTGGCATGGGTGAAGGAGAACGAGCCTGAGCTATACAATAATATATATAAGATAATGCTGCCGGGCGACTATCTGGCCCTGCGCCTCAGTGGCGTGGCTAACACCACGGTAAGCGGACTCTCCGAGGGAATGTTCTGGGACTTCAAGGAGAACCAGGTGGCACAGTTCCTGCTCGACTACTACGGCATACCCGCTTCGTTCATCCCCGACATTGTACCGACATTCTCCGAGCAAAGCGTCGTGTCGAAGGAAGCAGCCGAAGAGCTGGGACTGAAAGCCGGGACACCGATAACATATCGTGGTGGAGACCAGCCGAATAACGCACTTTCGCTAAACGTTTTCGAACCTGGCGAGATTGCCGCCACGGCAGGCACCAGCGGCGTGGTCTACGGCGTGCTGGGCGAGGTGGGCTACGACAAGCTGTCACGCGTGAACACATTCGCACATGTGAATCATCAGGCCGCCGACCCGCGTCTGGGCGTCCTCCTCTGCATCAACGGCACGGGCATCCTCAACGCCTGGATGCACCGCAATGTGACCTTCGACATGGGCTATGCCGAGATGAACGACCTGGCCGCACAGGCTCCCATCGGCAGCGACGGTGTGGTCATAATGCCCTTCGGCAACGGTGCCGAGCGTGTGCTGCAGAACAAGGAACTGGGATGCAGCATCCACGGCGTGAACTTCAACAAGCACACTCGCGCAAATCTCGTGCGTGCCGCGCAAGAGGGCATCGTCTTCTCGTTCTGCTACGGCATGGAAATCATGGGCCAGATGGGCATGGATATAAAAAAGATCCATGCCGGCCGCGCCAACATGTTCCTCTCGCCACTGTTCCGCAACACACTGGCAGGAGTGAGCGGCGCCACCATCGAACTCTATGAGACCGACGGCTCAGTGGGCGCAGCCAAGGGTGCAGGCATGGGTTGCGGCCTCTACAAAGACCATAACGAGGCCTTCGCCACTCTGGAGAAGCTACAGGTCATCGAGCCGTGCGAAAAAGACCGCGAGGCATACCGCACAGCATACAACAATTGGAAGGAAATCCTGAACAAGAATTTATAAGACATTAATTATCACCTATTTATTTATAAACAACAGACAAATGACAAAAGAGTATTTCGCCTTTACAGGCAAGATTCCTTTCGAGGGAAAAGAGAGTAAGAACGTGATGGCTTTCCACTACTACGAGCCGGAACGCGTGGTGATGGGCAAAAAAATGAAGGACTGGCTGAAGTTCGCCATGGCCTGGTGGCACACACTGGGTGGCGCATCTGCCGACCAGTTTGGCGGCCAGACCCGCAGCTACGAGTGGGACAAGGCTGCTGATGCCGTGCAGCGCGCAAAGGACAAGATGGACGCCGGCTTCGAGATCATGGACAAGCTCGGCATCGAGTACTTCTGCTTCCACGATGTCGACCTCGTCGAGGAGGGTGCCACCATCGCTGAGTACGAGGCTCGTATGAAGGCTATCACCGACTACGCCCAGGAGAAGATGAAGCAGTTCCCCAACATCAAGCTGCTCTGGGGTACCGCCAACGTGTTCGGCAACAAGCGCTATGCCAACGGTGCTTCGACCAACCCCGACTTCGACGTTGTGGCACGCGCCATTGTGCAAATCAAGAATGCCATCGACGCCACCATCAAGCTCGGCGGCACCAACTATGTGTTCTGGGGCGGACGTGAGGGCTACATGAGCCTGCTGAACACCGACCAGAAGCGCGAGAAGGAGCACATGGCCACCATGCTCACCATGGCCCGCGATTATGCCCGCGCCAAGGGATTCAAGGGCACGTTCCTCATCGAGCCGAAGCCCATGGAGCCTTCGAAGCACCAGTACGACGTCGACACCGAGACCGTCATCGGCTTCCTGAAAGCCCACGGCCTTGACAAGGACTTCAAGGTGAACATCGAGGTGAACCACGCCACGCTCGCCGGTCACACCTTCGAGCACGAGCTTGCTTGCGCCGTTGATGCCGGTATGCTCGGCAGCATCGACGCCAACCGTGGCGACGCCCAGAACGGATGGGACACCGACCAGTTCCCCATCGACAACTTCGAGCTGACACAGGCCATGCTTGAAATCATCCGCAACGGCGGTCTCGGCAACGGCGGCACTAACTTCGACGCTAAGATTCGTCGTAACTCCACCGACCTCGAGGACCTCTTCATCGCCCACATCAGCGGAATGGACGCTATGGCCCGCGCACTGCTCAACGCTGCCGACATCCTGGAGAACAGCGAACTGCCCGCCATGAAGAAGGCCCGCTACGCCAGCTTCGACGAAGGCATCGGCAAGGACTTCGAGGACGGCAAGCTCACCCTCGAGCAGGTCTACGAGTACGGCAAGAAGGTCGAGGAACCCAAGCAGACCAGCGGCAAGCAGGAGAAGTACGAAACCATCGTCGCCCTCTACGCAAAGTAATCCCGATTTCCCTGTCAACGACCAAAAGGATGCTCTCTTCCCAAAGGGAGCATCTTTTTTTTGTACAATTGGAAGATTCCTACTGGGGTGAATTTTGTCGGTGATGGAACTTTATGCCTGGCTTGACTTTCAGTTTGTGCATCTCGTCGGTGTCGGTGAACGAGAAGGAGCAGGTGAGGTCGAAGAGCTTCATTTTGTCGATGATGATACCCTCGGCCACGGCACCGTCGCTGGTGATAGTAGCCGAGAGGTCGTGCACCTTGATATGCTTGTAGTGGCCCTCACGCACCTCTGCCTCAACATTGCCGATGGGCAGTTTGCCGCCCTTCTCACGGCGCATAACGGCTGTCCGGGGTTTCGAAATGTCGAAGCGGAAACTGGCACTACAGGCTATGCGTTCCAAGTCTTCCATGCCCATCACGCGGCCGAGATGCAGCGAGTCGGTGTCGACCGAGCCGCTGAGGTATTTGTCGCGCTCGTCGATGACCAAATTTAATCTGATGTCGCCGGCATCGGTGCGCAGCCGTCCGGCGAAAGACTCCGACGGATGGCTTTTCCCAGTATGCACGTCGAAGTGGCCCTTGTAGCCGATATGCCCCAAGGCGCGCAGTTGCTTCATCATCATCTTCTTCACGGGGAAGTGGTTGATGATCTGCTCCGCCGTTCTGATTGTGGAGGTCATGTCGTTCACGTCGAAATGCACGTGGAGCAATTCTTTCTCCCTCAGATGGCTGATGCGCCCCGATGCGTCAATGCGAAGGCCGTCGGCCTCGACGTTGACATGGTCGAAGCGCATCCCGTCGGCATCGCCGGTGATGGCACACCGTACGCGTAGCGGAGTGGTAAAGTTCTTCAGTACAGGGGCAAACGGACAGGCGATGTCGCGTATTTGGGTGGTGGCGGTAAATTCTGGGACGTGATAGTGGAGCATTGGGGCGGAAACGGAGTCGGAAACGGTGGCGGACGCGACACGTCGCGTCCCTACGAGGGTGGCTGCGGCGAAGGAGATGGTGGAATGAGGCAGACACAGCTCCACATCGCTGAGCAGCAGACTGTCCTTGCCAATGTCGGCATTCAGGTGCAGACTGTCCACCTGAAGGCCAGAGCCACGGTCGACAGCGTGGAAATCGGTTATCGAGACCCGGAAAGCGGATGGAGAGGCTGCGGAAACGCTGTCCTCATTGTTTATCGTAAGGCAGAGCGTCATGGCGGCGCAAACGTCCAAGTGACCGGCATCGAAGGCCCCGTGGTGAGGCTTCCCCGCATTGCGCCGTGGCCGTCCGTTGTCGGTGGTATAACAGAGGCTGTCAATGCCGATGGTGGCTTTTTCCACCCTATACGTTATACGGTGGGAGGAGTCGTGGTGTTGAGGAGTCGTGGAGTTGGGGAGTTGTGGAGTCGTGGTGTTGCGACTTTCGCCCCTTGAAGGTGTCGACAAGAAACTGGTAGTTGGCGGTGCTGTCGGCCTGTGATGCCGGTTTGCAGAGCTGAGCCTTCACCCCCGTGGCACTGGCTGTGGTAACCACCACCTCGCTACGCCACAGGGCGGCCAGGTCAAGGCCAAGGGAGAGCTGTCCCACCCGAAGCATCCTGCGTCCCTGCCTGTCGTCAATCTCCACGTCGGTGAGCGTGACGCTGCGTTTGGCAAGGCTCACGCTGACGTGCCCGACAGTCACATCGGTCTTCAGTTCCTCATTGAGCATTGCCACCGCCCGCTGCATAAGCCAGTTCTGCACGGTGTCGGTGTCTATCAGCAAAACTGCAGCCACCAACAGTATGGCGACAACTGCCAGTATGCCGCCCACGGCTTTCATTATCCTCTTAATTATCATCGGCAAAACTGCTGCAAAGGTAAACAATTCTGTCCGTTTCTCCAAACTGTTTATATGTTTTCCCTTCATTTTGTTTGGCAGTTCGCATTTTTTTCGTAATTTTGCACCAAACTTTTAATTTCTCAAACATTTTTATTCGTATATGAAGCGACAAATTCTTCTTTCTGCCATGCTCATCGCCGCCGGCGGTGCCATGGCCTGTACAAATTTCATCGTGGGCAAGAAAGCCTCGAAAGACGGTTCCGTCATCTGTTCCTACTCCGCCGACAGCTACGGCATGTTCACCGGACTGCGCCACCAGCCAGCCGCCAAGCACCAGAAGGGCGACATGCGCAAGATCATCGAGTGGGACACGAACAAGTACCTTGGCGAGATTCCCGAGGCCGAGGAAACCTACAACACCATCGGCAACATCAACGAGTGGCAGGTGACCATCGGCGAGACAACCTTTGGCGGACGTGAAGAAATGGTTGATACAACTGGCATAATCGACTATGGTTCACTTATCTACATCGCCTTGCAACGCTCGAAGACCGCCCGCGAGGCCATCAACGTGATGACGACGCTCGTAGAGCAGTACGGCTACTGCTCCGAGGGCGAGACTTTTACTATTTGCGACCCCAACGAGGCATGGATCATGGAGATGATGGGCGCTTGGGTGCCCGACTCGCTGAAGGCCACGCTGAAGTCATCCGTCCGCAAGCAGCTCGGACGCACGGTGTGGGTGGCCCAGCGCATACCTGACGACATGATTTGCGGACACGCCAACCAGAGCCGCATAACCACCTTTGACCAGAAGGGAAAGAAGGCCAACAACCAGTGGTCGATGGTCAATGCCACGGGCGATGTGCTCTTCTCGAAAAACGTCGTCAGCTACGCCCGCATCATGGGATGGTTCTCAGGCAAGGACGAGGACTTCAGCTACAACGCCGCCTACGCCTTCCCCGACT
This sequence comes from uncultured Prevotella sp., assembly GCA_905233425.1. GTDB lineage: Bacteria > Bacteroidota > Bacteroidia > Bacteroidales > Bacteroidaceae > Prevotella. The sequence goes on from CAJOEC010000003.1 coordinate 33,398, forward strand.
TCCAAGGCCGCCGCATCTGCGACGCTCGCGTGTGGAGCTTCTTCAACCGCTATGCCGACGGCATGGACCGCTATGTGGCATGGGCCGAGGGTCACGACACTAACGCCGAGGCTATGCCGCTGTGGGTGAAGCCCAACCGTCTGCTCACCGTCGCCGACGTGGAGGCTGCCATGCGCGACCATTTCGAGGGCACGCCCTTCTCGCTCGACCAGGACATGGGAGGCGGCATCTGGGAGATGCCCTACCGCCCCACCCCACTCTACTTCGAGGTCGACGGCAAGAAATACTTCAACGAGCGTCCCACGTCCACACAGCAGGCCGGCTTCGTCTATGTCTCGCAGATGCGCTCGTGGCTGCCCCGTGAGGTGGGAGGCTGCTTCTGGTTTGCCAACGACGACGGTAACATGGTGCCCTTCACGCCTGTCTATTGCTGCGCCACCGAGGCCCCGCGCCCCTATAACACTCCCGGCGCCGACGACCTGCACTTCTCCATGGACAACGCCTACTGGGTGCAGAACTGGGTCAGCAACATGGTCTACCCACGCTACAGCGTGCTGTTCCCATCGCTGCAACAGGTTCGCGACTCGCTCGACAACTCATACTTCAAGGCTCAGAAGGAGGTGGAAGACCGCGCCCTGACCATGGACGAGGCAGCACGCACAAAGTACCTCACAAAGTACACAGCAGAGAAGGCCGACCAGATGCTGGCCCGCTGGCGTCAGCTCGCCGAATATCTCATCGTGAAATACAACGACATGATCTCGAAGCCCGAGGAGAACGGACAGTTCACTAAGACGAAATACGGATTCGGTGCAACGGTCAAGCGTCCCGGCTACCCCACCCGCTACGGCCGCGACCTGATAAAGCAGACAGGCAACAAGTTTGAACTGCCAGGGAAGAAATAAACCTTTATTAGAGGCGCAAAACTATTGCGGCAGAATATTTACTGATATTCTGCCGCAATTCTTTGTAATAGTCAGTCTATGCCCACTTGCTGAGGTCTTGCTCGGCAATGAACTTCATGTTGTTGAGGATGATGGTCTCGCGGGCCTTCTCACGGTTGTCGGTACGGAAGACGAGGATTCCCTTGCCATTGTAGAGGAATGTGTACATGTAGGCGATGCTTATGCCTGCGTCGCTGAACAGCTTCACGGCGTCGGCGGCACGTCCAGGCTCGTCGTCAAGCTCCAGGGCGAGCACATCGCTCAGCGCAACGGCAATGCCGGCCTTCTTCAGTTCCTCGTATGCACGGAGTGGCTCCGAACAGATGAGACGATAGATTCCATACTCTGCCGTGTCGGCAATGGTGGAGGCGATAATCTGAATGTCTGCCCCTTTGAGCACTTCAAGCACCTTGATGAGTGTGCCCGAGCGGTTCTCGATAAAAATTGATAACTGATGGATGGTCATAGAAAATAGACGGCCTCACCCCCGGCCCCTCTCCAAGGGGAGAGGGGAGTGGTTACTATCATCGCTCCATTATGGCAGAGGAGTCGGGCATGAGGACTTTTTTATAAGATTAAACGATGCGTTTTGTAATGTATATACTCCCCTCTCCTTGTGAGAGGGGCCGGGGGTGAGGCTCTTTAAAAGAGTTTTCTCAGGTCTTTCACTCTCACAGCCTTCTTGTCGTCGTTGACGGCGAGTGTGCCCTTCGGCACGAGGCGCACCTTCGGGGTGATGAGTATCTCGTCCTTCAGCAGGCGGGTGATGGTCTTCTCCAACTGCTGCAAGCGGGCATAGTCGTCGGTGAACATCTGCGTGAGTTCCACCTCGATGGTCATAATGTCGACACAGTCCTTTGTCTCGATGGTGATGAGGTAGTCGGTGGAGAGTTCCTTGAACTTCAGCAGAATCTTCTCAATCTGTATTGGGAAGATGTTCACGCCCTTGAGGATGATCATGTCGTCGGAGCGGCCTTGCAGACGTGCCAGTCGGCGATGGTTGCGTCCGCAGGGGCAGTCGCCGGGCAGTATGCGCGTCAAGTCGCGTGTGCGGTAGCGCAGCAGCGGCATGGCCTCGCGGTTGATGGTGGTGAGCACCAGCTCGCCCAGCTGTCCGTCGGGCACGGGCTCGAGGGTCACGGGGTCGATGATCTCCACGATGAAATAGTCCTCCCAGATGTGCAGTCCGTTCTGCTCAGGGCACTCGAAAGCCACGCCGGGGCCCATCATCTCAGAGATGCCATACGAGTTGTAGGCTTTCACTCCGAGTGTCTCCTCGATGCGTTTGCGTTGCTCCTCGCTGTGAGGCTCGGCACCGATGCAGAGCACACGCAGCTTAGTGTCGCGGCGAGGGTCGCAGTCCTCCTCCTTCATCACCTCGAAGATGCGCGAGGCATACGACGGGATGGCGTGTAGCACGGTGGTGCCGAAGTCGCGGATGAACTTGATCTGGCGGGTGGTGTTGCCCGAAGAGGCGGGCACGGTGAGCATTCCCACGCGCTCGGCTCCATACTGGAATCCCAGTCCGGCGGTGAACATTCCGTAGCCGGCAGAGTTCTGGAACACGTCCTCAGGACGGCTTCCCACCATCCACAGGCAGCGGGCGACGGCGTTGGCCCACTCGTCGATGTCCTTCTGCGAGTGCAGCACGACAGTCGGGTTGCCGGTCGTACCGCTCGACGAGTGCAGACGTGTGCACTCTTTAAGAGGCACGCAAGCGAGGCCGAAAGGATAGTTCTCGCGCAGGTCCTCCTTCGTGGTGAAAGGCAGACGGCGCACGTCGTCGAGCGTCTTGATGTCATCGGGAGTGATGCCCAGCTCGGCGAATTTCTTACGGTAGAACTCAGCGTTCATGCAGTGGCGCACGGTCTTCTGCAGACGCTCCAACTGGAGAGCCTCAAGCTCAGGGCGACTCATGGTCTCCAACTCAGGGTTGAAATAGGGTGAATACTGATTGTTTATTTCCATAAATAAATATTTATTGAATAATATTCCACAGATGAAGCAAACGACATAGTATGTCAATCGCTCTGCGATGCAAAGTTAGTCATTATCCGTGAAACAGCAATGGAAAGACCTCCTTATTTCATATTTTTTAGCTTTAGGGCAACATGACAAAAGTGTGTTTTCCTGCAATAATCTTTGCCGTTTGCAGAAAAAGTTGTATTTTTGCAACGTAAAAACAACATCGTTTCCTATTAACCCCCCAAAAACATGAATACAACGAATTGGAAGAACCAAAGCAAAAGAATCCTTGTGGCAACATTATCATTCCTGATGCTGCAGCCATGTCCCTTGGTGGCACAGCAACCAGCAACAAACGATGAGGGCGCAGACCGTCATGTGGGCATCTGCGACTGGATGGTGCTGAAGCGCCAGAAGCTAGGGCAGTTCGCCCTCGCCCGCCAGTTAGGTGCCGACGGCGTGGAACTCGACATGGGCGGCCTGGGGCAGCGCGAAACCTTCGACAACAAACTGCGCCAGCCCGACGAGGCCCGCCATTTCCGCCATGTCGCCGACTCATTAGGCATCAGCATCGGGGCTGTGGCCATGAGCGCGTTCTACGCCCAGGACCTCACGACCCGCGACAACTACATGGCCCTCATCGCCGACTGTTTCGACACCATGGACAGCATGGGCAGCGGCCCCGTGGCATTCCTCCCCCTCGGAGGCTGCGGCAACGGATGGGCTGCCGACAAGCAGAAACGTGCCGAGGTGGTGAAACGGCTGCACGCCATCGGCGAGGAGGCCCTGCGCCGGGGAAAGCGCGTGGGCATAGACACCCAGCTCGACGCCAAGGGGAACATCAGACTGCTCAAGGAGATAAAGAGCCAGGGCATCGCCATATTCTACAAGCTGCAGACGGCCGTGGAAAACGGATGGGACGTTTGTGCCGACATGCGCAGACTTGGGGCAGCGAACATCTGCGCCATACACGCCACAAACACCGACGGACAATGGCTGCAGAACGACAAGGCGACAGACATGCGGGCGGTAAACCAGACGCTCGACGACATGGGATGGAAAGGGTGGCTCTTCGTAGAGCGCAGCCGCGACACCACGATGGTGAGGAACGTGAAGATGAACTACGGGGCAAACGTGCACTACCTCAAAGAGGTCTTCGGTCTCAGCTACCCTGCGCCGACCGTGGCCCTCGACAGCGCAGGAAGGCCACGCGACTATGTTGAGACCATCGTACAGCGCTCGCAGAAAGTCACCGACAAACTGGGCATCACATACACCGTGGAAGGCCGAAACGTTCTCAACATCGTGGCCAACCGTTATTTCAAGCTTAACGACATCTATGCCGAGCGCGACTCACTGAAGAAAAATGGTGAAAAGGAGAAGGCCGAGGCACTGGCCGACTCGCGCCTCTACCGCTCGCATTTCGCCCTCGAGGCCGACCTCGCCATGTATCTCACACCCGAGGAAATAGAGACCGTGAAAGACGTGATGACCTTCAACGTGGTACAAGTCACCTACGACGCGCAGCTCGACATGATACCAACACTCAAGGACGAGGAGAAACGCCAGATCATGGCATGGCTGAAAGAGGCACGCGAACTGGCCATCGACGCCGAGAGTTCAAAGAAGAAGCACGAGGTGTTCGGGAAATACAAGGGCCGCATAAACAACTACCTCTCACGCAGAGGCTACGACCTGACAAAGGAGCGCGAGGCATGGTACGAGCGGGTGAAAGCACGCGGAGGGAAACTATAACTAATAGTGAATAGTTTATAGTGAATAGTTTATAGTGAATAGTTATGAGACCCCTTCTACTGGTCTTTCATCAGCTGGTCGATGTCGTGCTGCGGAAGTATGGCGATGATGGTGTGTCCGTCGGGGGTGTAGTTCACGTTTGAACACACGAACAGCTCGTTCACCACACGCTCCATCTCGTCGTTTGTCAGCACCTGCCCGTAGGGTATCGCAGCCTGGCGTGCCATGGAAAGGGCCACGGTCTCCTGAAGCGACGCCGACGACTGCACGGCAGCGGCGGCATCGGCAACAATGTTGCGGACGAGCGCCACAGGGTCGAGGCCGTCGAGACCGGCGGGAACGCCGCTGACGGCATAACTGCCGCCACCCAGGTCGCTGACCTCGAAGCCCATGGCCGCAAGCTGTGGCAGCGACTGCTGCATCACGACATTCTCCGAGGGCGAAAACTCAATCATCTCAGGGAAGAGCACACGCTGGGTGTGCGGAGCGTTGTGGGCGTCGCGGGCCATGTAGCGGTCGTAGCGTATCCTGAGGTCGGCGCGGTGCTGGTCGATAATCATAAGGCCCGACTTCACGGCTGTCATGATGTAGCGGCCCTTATACTGGTAGTGGGCGGGCGACTTGTCGGCCAGCGGCGGCTCCTCTTCGGGGAAGAGAGGCTGGGGGTCAGGCTCGCCGCCCCGTGCAAGGGCTGCATCGTAGAGGGTCTGCCAGTCGGAAGATGACTTGCGGCGGCTGTCAGACCCGTATGGCTTGCTGTCCCCAGAGTCCACGGTTCCCCCGGCACTCCCCGCAAAGGGATTGTAGCCTGGGTTGTAAGTGACTCGCGGCATGGCGACATTGTCGCGCTGCGGGTCGAAGGGCGGGATGTCGGGGCGGCCCTCGGTGTCGAAGTCAATAGAGGGAATCTCGCAGAAGCGCCCTATGGCATCCTTCACGGCAGCGGTCAGAATCTGCCAGATGGCCTGCTCGTTCTCAAACTTTATCTCAGTCTTCGTAGGGTGGATGTTCACGTCGATGTCGGCGGGGCTGACGTCGAAATATATGAAATATGGCACCTGCATACCCTCGGCCACCAGCCTCTCGAAAGCGTTTGCCACCGCCTTGTGGAAATAGGGATGGCGCATGAATCGGCCATTGACGAAGAAATAGGTCGCCGCCCCCTTCTTGCGTGCCGCCTCGGGCTTCCCCACGAACCCGCTGATGCGGCAAAAGGCGGTGTCCACGCCGACGGGCAGCAGTTCCTGGCCGAGCTTCCTGCCGAAAACGTCGTTGATGCGCTGCCGCAGATTGCCCTGCCGCAGATTCATCAGTTCCTGGCCGTTGCTGAAGAGCGAGAAGGCAACACCAGGATATACGAGCACTATGCGCTCGAAGGCCTGCAGGATGTTGTTCAGCTCGGTGGCGTTGCTCTTGAGGAACTTCCGGCGGGCGGGGACGTTGAAGAAAAGGTTCTCAACCTTGAAATTGCTTCCCACGGGACAGGCCACAGGCTCCTGCCCCGTCACCTTCGACCCTTGCAGGGTCAGCCGCGTGCCAATGTCGTCGGAGGCCATGCGCGTGGTAAGCTCCACCTGGGCCACGGCGGCTATCGACGGCAGCGCCTCGCCACGGAACCCCATGGTGGTCAGCGCGAAGAGGTCGTCGGCATGGCGTATCTTCGACGTGGCATGACGCTCGAAGGCCAGACGGGCGTCGGTCTCCGACATTCCGCAGCCGTCGTCTATCACCTGAATAGTGGTGCGCCCCGCGTCGACAACCACCACACGCACACTCCCCGCCCCGGCGTCGATGGCGTTCTCCACCAGCTCCTTGACCACCGATGCCGGGCGTTGTATCACCTCGCCGGCGGCAATCTGGTTGGCCACACTGTCGGGCAGCAACTGAATGATGTCTGACATGGCAGGGGAGCAATCACTAATTACTCATTATTAATTAATAATTATTGAGTGCCAGCTCAATCTGGTGTTTCTTCGCCATGTGGCGCATGTTGATAAGGGCGTAGCGCATGCGGCCCAGCGAAGTGTTGATGCTCACCCCGGTAAGCTCGGCAATCTCCTTGAACGACAGCTGCTGGTAGAAGCGCATGTAGACAACCTCGCGCTGCGGTGCAGGCAGGGCCTCCATCATCTTCTTCACGTCGCGCAGCACCTGCTCGTTCACCATCTCCGACTCGTGGTCGATGTCGAGCACCGAAGCCCCCTGGATGTTCTCCAGGTTGTTGTCTTCGTTTGGCTCCACAAGATGACGGCCCTGCTGCATGCGGTACCAGTCCATGATGCAGTTGTGGGCAATGCGGGTGAGCCAGAACAGGAACTTGCCCGAATCGGTGTACTGCCCGTTCTGCAGCTTACAGATAACCTTGACGAAGGTCTCCTGGAAGATGTCGTCGGCAAGGTCGTGGTCACGAACCACAAACATGATGTAGGTGAACAGTTTCGACTGCGTACGTTCCAGCAACTCGTCGAAAGCGTCATTATTGCCTTTTACATAAAGCATGGCCAACTGTTCGTCGGTCAGTTCTTCAAATCTTTTCATTTCGTTTTACTTTTTTTCGAGAAGTAAAATCTGTTCCGATAGGCAATAATGTTTTGTTTTTGGGGTTATTGTTTTGGGGTTATCGGCTGCAAAAGTAAGACAAAAATCTGTAACAACCAAATTTTTGGCCGATTTTTTTGCGTGCCGACCGCAATTTTCGGTCATTTTCTGCGTTTCAGCTGCAAAACGGGGGGCAGTTTCTGCCATTTGTTCTTCAACGGCACCTTCATCACCGACCCCGACTTGTGTTTCAGCACGGCGGTCGAGTCGCCCGTCCAAGCCAGCTCAGCCGTGAGGTCCTCGCTGCCGTAGTCGTTGCTCATCACCAGCCTCGCCTTCCTGCCGTCGATGTCGGCGTCGACAATAAGCCAGCAGTAGCTCGTGCCGTCGCGCCGCAGATAGCCCGCCACCTGTCCGAACAGCTCCTGGCCGGGCACGGTGATGTCCTGCTCGTAGAGGTTGATGTGCAATGCCACCTCATACTCGTCGTTATAGAGAATACCACGGAACGGCTGCTCAGCAGTCTGTGCCGACGACCACAGGCCGAAGGCAAGGAAAAGTAGGATAATTGTCTGTCTCATGTCGATTCTTTAGGGTTGCGGCTGCAAAAATAGCCCTTTTCCGTGAAACGGCCAAGGAAATTATCATTACTTAGTTCTTAATCAATAGTTTGTTCTATTTCTTTAACATAATATTTGGCGGTTTGCGTGAAAATGCGTAACTTTGCAGCCCGTACAGAAAGATTATGGCACGCAAGGAAGACGGAATGCAGTTTGAGATTCACCCCGCTCCGCTGAAAGACGAGCAGGGAAACAACTATGTATATGTACGCCCACACTGTTGGACCCACCGCACTATGGAGGACATCGACGCCTACTGCGCCCAGCACTACGCCATGCGCCCAGGAGAGATGACGAGGGCGCTGACGGTGTTCCGCCAGATGTCGAAGGTATGGCTGGCATGGGGCGACCGCCTCACCACGCCCATAGGCACCTTCGCTCCAAAGCTGGGTCTGCGCAGCCCAAAGACCATGGCCGACCGCGTCGGCGGCGACGACGTGGAACTGCAGAGCATAGAGTTTCAGCCCCTGAAGGAATATGTGGAGGAGGTGGACGAGATGGCCAACGGATTCCGGCCTTACGAGTATCAGTTCCCTGCGGATATTCTGAACAATAAGGACAACTTGGAGCACGCCCTGCGACAATCGATTGAAGCCAACGGCGGCTACTCTACTGTCCACACGTTCCAGATGTTCAGCCACCTGAGCAAGCACACGGCCCGCAAGACGCTCGACCGGTGGTGTGAGGAGCCACGTCCCCGCCTCATGCGCACAAAGATGGGCAACATGTTCATCTATACAGAGGTGTAGCCTGCGTGCCAATTTCTTTATACATGAAAAATCATTACGACAAATTCTGCTTGTAGGCGAACAACCGACCGTCTCCAAGCGAACAATCGTCTGCCTCTAAGCGAACGAACGTCTGCTTCTAAGCGTCGGTTGAGTTTGCCCGCACAATTGTACCACAGCCCCCGTAGCACTGTACCGCTTTGCCCGCACCATTGTACCAGCTATAACGGCTTTTCGTGAAATCAATAACCGCTATTCGCAAAAGACAGGCTCGTTTTTCACTTATCTTCAAAATATTTCTCACTTTTTTCTCATTAGAGCATCGAAATATAAAAAAAAGTTGTAATTTTGCATCGTCAATTCACAGCCTAAGGGCTTGTGGAGAGACAACGACATATTGAAAAGCGTCATTGATGCTTTGTTTTGATGTTTGAACGTCAGAAGATCAAACCTGTACCCAAAGACAAATGCAGAAGTGACAATTGGAGATAAGACCCAAAAACCTCAAATTATTTATAGAACATGCCAATATCTTCAAATGATTTTGTTATTCAGAAGGCCGTCGCATCCAGGGTCGCCATATCCTCTACGGCTTCTGCGACGGTGTCAGAAAAGAGCGAGATTTTTGCAGAACAATTGCAACTTCCTTTTTGAGCATCGTCTTTTGGGGGTGTTCTTCAATAACTAACAAACAATTAGAAACTTGAAATTATGAATGTACTGTTTGTTACAAAAACCACTAACTACATTGTTGAGAAACTCCAGGAAACGGAAAACGTGAACTTGGAAGTAATAGACTGTTCCCTGATGTCTATGCCAGAGTCAGGACACGAGGAGCCCGGCGAGGAAACCTGTAGGGAAGCTGTGCTTGCGAAAATCAGGCACATCCTCGATAAGGGAGAAACAGATGCCCTCGCAGTCTACGACTGTCCGCTCGTCACTACCAACGACCTTATCTCCATGTCATGCAAGGAGTCGTTTCTCATCCGCCCCCAGGCTGACCATGTTGCGCTGCTGAAGCTGAACGATAGGCACGACGCCATGAAAACCGTAGTCGAACACGACGTTGACATAATAAACAAGCCTGGAAGCTGGCTCTACAACGAAGCCGTAGAATTCTGGTCGTGGATAGTGCTTGACGTCTTCATGCTTAAGACCGAGCACAATCTGTATTACGAGGTGATGTACAAATGGCCGCTGGGCCAGAAAATGCTATGGTCGAAGAGTGGGAAAGACATGGGTGATGTAAATAGGTTTCTGGAGAAAGGGCAATACGAGCGCGCATTGGCACTGGCCCTGCGAACGAAGAAGCTGGTTGAAGCGGTATACGACGTGACGGTCGACGTAGACCCTTTCAGTAGATATGATTATGAAAACCACAGCGGTATAAATCGTGTCCTCGGGCGTATTCATTATAAAATGGGAGAACCCGACAAGGCCAAGCCTTACATAGAGAGAAGTACAGAACTGCAGACAAAGCTGGCAGACTTTTATGAGTCTCAACGCAAATACCCTTTGGCATACGGCAATTATGTTCTTATCTTGTATACTGCCTTCTGCACGTATGGGAAAGAAAGTGAAGCTGCTGCACAGGCACATTGCGTCCTCGCAAGATTTCGGCTGAGATGGGAAAAGTATTCCGAAGCGAAAGAAGATGCAAGCAATGCCCACAACGTCGCCAAGCAGATATACGGAGAGGTACACCCCTTCTTCATTCAAACGCTCAATCTCTTATGCAAGGCAAGTATATGTCTGGAAGAATATGATAATGCCCTGACCTATGCCCACGAGCTCCTTGACCTCTGTCAGGCTCTCTGTACGAAAAACAGCCCGGCCGAGAAGTGGCCGGACAGCCTTCTACAATATGAACTCTGCCTGAAGACACTCACACCCGACAACAAGCAGGGCTTCGAGCAGTTGGCTGCGCTCGCAGAAACGCTTGATTTTTCCTTTCCTGAGTAATTTGCAGGCAAAGATTTATAATTCTGAATATGATTTATTCCCTGAGATACACCTATGATTATAGAAAATGTATACCAAGACTTACAAAAATCACATTTGGAAAATATAATATATGATGGAAAAGATGTTGAAAGTTTTTGAGCAAGGAGGAGTATACGTGACAGCCGTCGATCCTGCAAAAAGCACACGCAGACCGAATGGAATTCTTGTGGACAGTTCTTATAGGCGTAACAATAGCTTTTGCTTTAAATATAGCAGTACAGCTGGTATTGAAGTGGCGTAAACTGAAAATGTGAAACAGAAAAAAGAACAGTCTATTTGTCTTTTGATCTATGTGTTATTATTCGATCTACATGTTTTGTTGCTAACAGATGAATGAGTTAATAACAGAACAATCCCTTCTTATAATTTATTTAAGATTTTTTTATAGAGATTATCCGTTATGCGCAACAAATATATCCGTTTTTTTATCAGTTCAACTTTTGCCGATATGGCAAAAGAGCGTAATATCTTGCAGAAGATATTTGATCGCTTAAGTGAAGAATATGCAAAAAAAGAATGGCAGATAGAAAGCGTTGATTTGCGTTGGGGCATTAGTCAGGAGGCTGGTTTTGATAATAAAACCATGCAGATATGTAAGAGCGAAATAAGGCGTTGTCAGCAATTGTCTCCACGTCCCAACTTTATTGTACTTCTTGGAAATCGATATGGTTGGACTCCACTTCCAGAAACAATACCGCATAACATTGGCAAACTATTGAAAATGTCAAAGGCAGAAAAAGACCTCTTCAATAGGTGGTATCGTTTGGATGAAAATGCACTTCCAAGTGGTGAATATGTCCTTCAAGAAAGAAGAGAACAGTATAGAGATTCTGTAATTTGGTTTGATGAAGTAGAATATCCTCTTGGTCAAATGTTCAAAGAAAATGCGGAGAGCTTCAGATGGAAAATATGGAAGCTTGCCAATCGTTCAGAACATGATATAACAAGATTATTTGGAGAGTCGGCAACAGCACAAGAGATAAATATTGGAGCTCTAAGTGTTCCTGACGCAAAAGATCATGTGATAGCCTATATCAGGGATTTAGCTAACGTTCCAAACCCTCAAAAAGATATTTTCCTTGAGCAAGGAGAGAGAACAATCCAAAAGCTCGAGGACCTTAAAGACGATTTAAGAAAGAAGTTGCAAAAAGCGAATGTATTAGACATAGAAACTTCTTATGACCAATATTCTACAGAGCAATTTGATATTGGTTTTGAGCGAGAAATAGAGAAAAAGATTCGCCGAGTAATTGAGAACGCAATTGCTGAATATGAATCAACGGAAGCGACTACCGAAGATGATATTCATTTGAATATTGCAGCTGAAGAAGCTAAAGACTTTGTCGGACGAGTTAAAGTACTAAACGATATACATCAGTACATTATTGACTCAAACGAGCATCGTCCTTTATGGATCAAAGGTCCATCGGGTAGCGGGAAATCCGCATTGTTGGCAAAAGTTATTGAACAGCATCGTGATACTCATCATGTTGTTTGCCGTTTTTGTGGACGAACAGCCAAAGCATTATTTCCAACAGACTTGGGCGTTTTGTACAGATGTTTCCCAAGTGATTTTGAAAAGCGATTCAATAAACATGACAAACCTTATCTAATTGTCATCGATGCTCTAAATCAATTGGATGATAGAAACAACCTCCGGTTTGCCAGATTGGAATGGCTTAGATATGATAAATTTAGAAACATGAAAGTCATAGTTTCTACTACCGATGAGCTGAAATATTCACAAAAGCCGTCTTTCTTGAAAATATACCTGTTGCCCAATATGGGGACAGATTCGGTACCTTTAGTAACAAGCATCCTTAATAAAGCAGGCCGCACATTAACGAAATCGCAGTATGCCTCATTAGAATCAGTTATAGATGCATCCGATAACTCAGCTATCTATCTTCACATCCTCGGTCACTACCTCAAAACTAAAACATCGTGGGAGATAATTGAAGACAATTGTTCTGACATTGTTTATTTGATTGACAACTACTTAAAACATTTAACCTTACCAGAAAGACATGGTCAAGAATTAGTTGGTGAAGCACTGGCACTCTTAACAGCAGAACGAGTTGGATTAAGTGATAAGGAGATGTTGGATTTGCTTTCCCGAAACAAATATGTAAGAAAAGCTGTGGAAGCAAATAGCTTCCATCAAATCGAAGCACGGGGAGGAGAATGGCGACTACCATCTGTACTTTGGTCACGACTAAGATACGACCTTTCGCCTTTTCTTCGGACTTATGCATCATCAGCAGGACAAGTCACAACCATTTTCCATGACGAGTTAAAGACCATCTTTACAGCTATCTATCTTAATGGTCCTGCGCAAAAAGGTGACATTGCATCTCAATTGTTCCACTACTATAAGGAGCATATACATCAAGGAGACAAACATGCACTTCTTGAGATAATCCATAGTGCCATTGTCAAAGGAGCCACGGAAAACGAAATGCCATTGATTCGGGAGGCTATAGATTTCTTGTCCTCAGAACTTGACTTTCTATTGACGAAGCGCCGCTTGTTCCCTCTACAATTGTATTTTGATTTTGACGAAGTGTTGCCTTTTGTTGATGGTGAGATGAGGAAGGAAATAGCCTCCCTCAAGCTGTCTCTTTCTTCATTGCCAGAGAAAGCGAACAGAGAACAAATGCTGCTCTATATGTATAGTTTGCCTTCCAATACGCTACTCTATCGATTAGCAAAAAACAGAGTTGACTCCAAAACGGCAATGAAAAATATCATTTCAGATAGTGAGCCTGAAGACCCTACACTATACGTACTTAATGGAGTTGGAGAAATACCTTGCATGAGCGATGACGGTAAAAGAGTAGCTTCTTTATTAGAGAATCGTCATATAATTCAAATAATGGATGTTACAAATCCCTATAATCCTATTGTGCTTGAATCTGAGGATGAGGTGATGGAGCTACAGTGCGATGATGAAATGAAATACCTTTGCATAAGACTTGAAACACAATGTCAGATTTTCAATATTATGCAGAAGACATTTGTGTTTTGGAAAAATATAGGTAACCATGGTTGGGTTTCTCTGTCGGCGGATGGTGAGACATTTGCTTGTGGGGATGTAACAACGGAGCACGTTTATAAAATGTCAAAGGAAGACAATCTGTTCCATGAGTTTTTTAGTTCTAAATCATCAGAAGACTCTATGACAATGGCAGGACGGCTATCACCTTCTGGTGAGACTCTGTGGCTATTGATGAATAACAAGAATTTGGACAGAATTGATTTGAAACTGGGGAAATCATCATCTGTACCAATTGAATTTAGGGAACTATCTGGAAATTTGTTTGACCCTTGGACTTGTATCCCTACATGTTCTGATACTCGATTTGTCTGTTTTCACCAGCACTATGCTGTGGTAGGAACACTAAATGATAATAAATGGTGTTATTGGGGAAAACGCCATTTCTGGTTTGCAGAAGAACTAAAACATGCACCTATTATAAAAATAAGTCAAGATGACCAATACTTGTTATATTGTACAGATGGTGGCTGTTCTATTGAAAAACTTAATAATGGTAGTGCAGATGATTTAGAATTCGTAAATTTTGCTCTTATCGAATCTATTGTGCCAAACAGTAATTTTTCAATAGCATTAGATGAAGTCGGAAAAAAAATTGTAAACTTACCTCTACAATTGGAACGGTATGGTTTTTGTGATGGAGATCCTATGGGGATTAATTCGCTGACAAGTTCCTTTGATGGTACCGAACTGGCTGTTGGATTCGGCAAGATAAATACGAGGGAGAAGAAAATGGATGTTTTGAGGCTGTCAAATGATAAACGGGCTATGTGGCGACCTTCATTCAAGAATAAAAGATATGATTTAGTGCGCCATGTTCGCATTTCCCCAGACAAGAGCTATATAGCTGCTACTAACATTCATAATTATAATTGGAAAGCACCAGACGAATTAATTTTATGCAATATTGATAATAGTTTGATATCCTCATATGACTCTGATGGGGACTTGTCGTTTACTTCTCTTGATTTCTCTAAAGACAGTCACTACATTATTTCTTCAATCAGTGAGGAATACAGGAAAGGACTTCCTGAATTGTGTGTTGTTGATTGCAAAAACAGGGGATTGCACTGCTATGAACTGCCTTCCGACTTGAACTTGTCAGTCGACATAGTTCGTCTTAGTGATAATAATCGGTATGCCATAATCATTAGAAGCACAAATGATGAAAAAGAAGGTAATATTGGCGAAGGCTTTTATTCTTTATACGACATGATTTCTGAAAAAATAGTTACCATTAATGGAGAATATTCTTTCCCTTTAGGCAATTATTATGCAGTTTATTCAATATATATTCCTTTATTCATAATTCTTCCAGTTCCGGGGCAACTTATCTTGACAAATGATGTCAAAAGAGGCTTGGCATTTCATCTTAATGTTGAAAGAGAGAGTGTGGGCGTTCTTTCTATGGAGGAATACAGAGAGTTGACGACATCTTCCACAGGACGCTTCCTATACATAGTTAACAAGAGGCATCAATTGTTTATTTCCTGGATGTTCAAAGGTGATAGCAATGCTACAGGAGGACTTATCATGGAACATATTCAGTGGGTCATTCCTGCATTAGATGAAGCACATATCTACGCTGTAACTGATGATTTTGAAATCCTTCTATATAATATAATGTCAAGAAAGATAGAACAACGTGCCTATAGAGGTCCTTTCTTTAATTTTCAGGTTTGTGCACGTGGATTATTTATCATCAACGACAAAGGGGATGTTGCTTTATTCCAACCAGATACACAGTATAATGTCAATATCCCAGCTGTTACAACTTTTGTTCGTAGGTGGAATTTGAATACTAAACAACAAGAGGAACCAACTACTGTCTGCCCCATGTGTGGACATGTGTTTGGTCTTAATGAGGAATTAAGAGATCTACTTAAAGAAGGACAAGATATGAATATTTTTGAATACATCTCCCATTGTGATTGGGATAATCCACAACTTAAGAGCCATTCTTGTCCTCACTGTGGAGCCCAATTACAGTTTAATCCTTACATTATATAATAATTTAAAAGGTACATTTATGAAACAAAATTATGGTTGCATTACAATTGCATGGATTTTTTGGCTTACAGTAGCTTACTTTTACAACATTAAGCCTGATTACGAATATGGATGGGCCTGGGGGCTGTTTTGGCATGGCCCTTTGACAATTCCGAGTTGGATTATTTCATTCTTTGATTCGGACAAATATTGTATGGCGCCTTTGCATACTTCAGGATATACTGTCTGGTGGTGGATCATGCTTATTGTCAACATTTACGCACATGCAGTCAATCTGCTGAACCTCGTCAAGCAACTGTTCAGTAAGTAATCATTGAAAGTAAGCTTGTTCAAAATGAGGTGCCTTCAAAAAGTTAGACAAATCACAATGGGTAATTTTCATTTTGAAACAACTTCTCATGCTCCCTATCTATATTCTGACTGCAGGGTGCACAGTAGGTGAACCGACAACAAGGAATACAACGGAAGAGGACACCTTAGGCATGGTCATACTAATAAATGGCCTGAAGAATGGTGCTAACACACTAATTATCGTCACAAAGGAGAAACGTGAAAACGTGTTGACGAGCGGCGTTGTATAGGAGTCAAAAGGGAGAAGAGTTGCTAATAAAATATTGACTCGGAAAAAGTGATAAAACGAAATTACGTAAAAATCTTTTCTTGACTATGGACATTGAACAAAAAATAGAGCACAGCCCTGGCGATATGCTTGTATGGGCTTTGATGATTGTCATCATGATTGGTGTGACTGATTTCTTCACCCACCATTCACCACCAGAGGACATCTACGTACAGTGTGACCAGAAATTTACTAACACAAACGTTGAGCTCTTCGCCAACCAGGGTGAGCGGCTGCGCTTTTTAGGTCTTGTAAGCAGAGATAAGGTGTGGGTGGAAAATAGTCGCGGGGTGCGTGACATCATCAGCTTTCACGAAGGAACGCTGAACATTGTATCGGAACACACCGTCAACGACCTGAAAGAATATTGGCGTGACACAATAGGGGGATACTATTTCACCTCATTTGAACACGTTAGGGCGTACAGCATAGGGCGGCAGTTGAGCGAGATTGATGGTCACTGGCGACCGGCGACGCGCATCTATAAACCCGCAGGTGCCGGAGGTGGGTGGAAGGCCGTGTTTACGAAGATTGCGGCCCTTGATGAACAGGGAGAGATGCATACCGTTATTATGACTTTCGACAGCGAGGGTCGCTGCACCGATGTGGAGGCTGGCGGGCGAGTGGAAAACCACAACAAGTCATGGCTGACGAAGATGCCTTACGCAACGACCATTGCTGGGTGGGACTGGCTGATGTGGAACGTTCAGGACAATCCGTACATCAACATGTACAACCACTGGCGATGGTACTGGCGGTTGCCTTTCAGGTGCGCTTGGTTCCTCTTCACCTATTTCATTTGGGCTATTCTGCCGTTGTTCATCCCCTTATTCCTTGTTATGGGTAGCTTGTGCTTCGACTTTATGCGCCATTGGCCAACATCGATAGTTTCCATCTTAAGCATAGCGGCAACGGTCGTTGTGGGATACCCTTGGGTTGTGGCCATGCTCTGTTGGGGATATGTAGGCTTTATCTATTTCTGCTTGGCTGCGCTTTACATCCTGATTGCAGCTTATTCCGGCTACATTGTCTACAGGGCCGACGGCAGCATCTCAGCGGTACGTTGTGACAAGTGTGGAAGGGCTAACAGTTACAAATTGGTGCGCTCAGAAAACGTGCAAAAGATCAAGCTCTACGTCAAGGAGTATGAAAAGATCAACAGGACGGTCTATCGCGATAAAGATTCGGAAAAGACAACCGTCTATACCGTAGAATGTTATATACATAATACCTACGATAACACTCGTAAATACCGGATTACCACATACCGGGAATACGCCATTGTGGAATACAAAGACTGGAGCGTAGAGTACGACGTTACCAAGAGCGATAACACCTACCGCTGCAAATGTGGCGCTGAAAGGTTTATTCGAGCAGAGGAGACTCGAGTGCCCACGGGGAAACGGACATTTTTAGGGAAATCGAAACATAGGTTCGACATTGAAGGGGAAAAGCAGGATGGCGAGCTTCCAAAAGACGAACCTGGCATAAGGTATGATATAGTGAGGCGATACGAGGAATAGTAATAGACTCTTTCAGAAAAAACTCACAGATGTAGAGAAGTATAAATAGAAAGTACTGAATAAAAATGTGGATATGAAGAAACGATATAGTTGGATTATACGCCAGTTGGACTATGCGCTGTCGATGAGCTATATGCGAATGTTGGGCTATTTATGCCTGACTTTCGTCGTGCTGTTAGTCTTGGTAATGGTTTTCTTATGGGGCATATCATACGTGTATGGCTGTTTGGATCTCGGAGAAGTAAACATACCTGGAACGGCATTCATGCTGTTGACAGACCCTGGCAACATATCAAATGTGTTGCCAAGTAATCATTCCTGGATATTAGGTGTGGTTTATGCAATTATTGCAGTAGTCGGCGCGGTCTTGTTCGGTGGTGCCCTGATTTCCATCATGTCAAATAGCTTTCAGTTAAGGGTTGAGGATTTTAAGAATGGAAATATCCACTACGTCCACGACGGTCATATCATAGTGATAGGATATGATGCTGTGGTGCCAGCCCTTGTAAAACAACTGGTAGACTACTATCCACAAAAAGACATTATAGTTTTCGCAAAGAAGAACTCGCAGGAAGTCAGGGAGGCTATAGGAACTCTTGTGGATGTGAAAAACAAACATGTTTTATTGTATAGTGGCAGACGCGACTCGGATGAGGATTTAGCCGCCCTTCAGGCAGAGAAGGCAAAAGAGATTTTCATCATTGGAAACAGGGAGAACGATGAGCACGATGCCCTGAATTTTGCTTGTCTTTCCAAACTGGTAGGAATTGTTAAACAGTCAGGGTCTACCAATAAGCCTATTGTAAACATTCTCTTGGAGAATCAGGCTACTCAAGTGATGCTACAATCCACCAACTTGTCTCAGGAATGGCGGAAGTATATTCGCGTTATACCCTTCAACTTTTATGAGAACTGGGCAAGGCAGGTCCTTTCAGCAGACAAAGTGCTGATAGATTCCTGTAGTGGTGGACAAGATTCGGAAAGGAAAGAATTCAGGTATCCGCATATCCAGGTAAACCATGATTCCAATGAGCAGGTGAACATTGTCATTATCGGTATGTCCAGCCTTGGCATAACCATAGGCGTTGAAGCTGCCCATGCACTGCACTTCCCTAAGTTGCCAAATGGTGAGACACGAAAAACGACCATCACCTTTGTTAGTATGTCTGCATACGAGGAGATGATGCTCTTTAGGGCACGCTATCGACAGTTGTTTGAAATACAATCGTCAAAGTATATCGATTTTATTGGAAACGACAGCGACAAAGCTGGGGATCTTCCTAAGACGGTGGACTATCCGCCAACCTATTTTTCAGGGAAAGATGCGGACTTCCTTGACATTAACTTTGAATTCATCCGTGGCAATGCTTTTTCAGAGGAAATTCACAACTTCCTCAAGGATAGAGTCGCCAAGGATGATTGTCGGATGAGTGTCTTTGCTTGTACGGGTCGCGACACGACTGATATGAATATTGGTCTGCTGTTGCCGGAGGAGGTGTTGAGGCGTACAAACGTTTTCATCCGCCAGCACCACACCGGCCAGCTGCTTACATGGCTTCATGACATTAATCAAAAGGAAAACGGCAAGTATGCTAATATCTATCCATTCGGAATGGCCAATGGCAAATTCGACTTAAGCCATGAAAGTCAGGAAATGGGAATTCTTATCAACTACTTCTATATGGGTAAAGGCACAGCAGACACTTATAGCCAGGACCATCGTCTGACAACTGAAGAGTGTAAAACAGCCATAGACACATGGAACGATGAGACCTCTATCGCAGATAAATGGAGCAGTTTCTGTTGTTGTAATTCCTTCGCCTTAAAGCTTGCTCAGTGGGGGATAGAGTCTCTTGACGAATCGAAAATAGACGTTATTAAGGAAGTGGTAACTCAACAGATTGACAAACTTGCCTACATTGAGCACAACCGCTGGAACATGGAAAAACTGTTGCTGGGATTCAGGAAGCCTCATCAGGAAGAGTCGCTTGAGATAGAGAATTGCAGAAAGGAAATTGCTGATACCACGAAAGATAAAGCGGAGAAGCAAAGATGCAAGTTCAGAATATACAAGAGCAGGCATTTTGTGCATGACTACATCCGCTCTTTTGATGACCTTGAAACAATCTCATGGAAAGGGATGGACGTCGCGAAAGATGACGTGCGCAAGATAGACAATAATATGTTAGGTCAGATTCCTTGGATAATACGAAACAGAAAACAAATACAGAAAGTATTATGAAAACAAATAACTATACCCCCAAACCCATTGACACCTCAGACATCCAGTTGCCGGGGGAGTTGAACCCGCTGCTTGAGGCAATGGCGAAGAACGTGCACGATATTTGGGCAAGAGAGCGTATTGCCCAAGGCTGGATATACGGCGAGAAGCGGGATGATGTACAGAAGCATCATCCATGCCTCGTTGCATACGAAGACCTGCCGGAAGAAGAAAAAGTCTACGATAGGAACACATCAGTTGAGACTCTGAAACTGATATTGAAATTAGGATTCAAAATAGAAAAGAGGTTATAGTACGAGGCACCATATTCCTTATACTCTTCCAGATTGTCATCTGTGCGACGGCATTTGCGGACGATTACCCTGCCAAATGTAGGTTCGTACCACAGGTCCCGTAGCCCTGTACCGTTTTGCCCGCACCATTGTACCAGCTATAACGGCTTTTCGTGAAATCAATAACCGCTATTCGCAAAAGACAGGCTCGTTTTTCGCTTATCTTCAAAATATTTCTCACTTTTTTCTCATTAGAGCATCGAAATATAAAAAAAGTTGTAATTTTGCATCGTCAATTCACAGCCTAAGGGCTTGTGAAGAGACAACGACATATTGAAAAGCGTCATTGATGCTCTGTTTTTGAGGTGTTTGAACTACCACAATCAAATCCAAGTCAAAGACAATAGCGGAGGTGAATGCGACGGGTGTAGTATATACTCCCGGAGTGTGCCGAGGGCAAATTATGCCCTCACGTACACTTTTTGGGGTGCATTATATACTGACCAGCGTGGGTATTCAGACTCTGTTCGTTCTACTACAGGTGGCTTCAGACGGCCAAAACACGATAGATTAGGTTACAAAAAGAAAGCAAAGGGTACTGATATAAACTATACGGCTACAGTACCCACAAAGTCAGACCTAACGCATTATAAATATTTTGGAAACGAATTTGAATAATTATCATAATTTTGTCCACGAATTTGAAAAATAATTATAAAATGATTATCCGCAATCAGGTGACTAAGACGCTGAAAGCGTCTCCTATCAATAACGAGGGTATGAGCGTAACGAGCACCCCCGATTGCAGGTGTATGGGTAACATCGACCCTAAAGGGGTCGCCCGTGCTCACGGGCGCCCCTCCCATCGCTGCTGATGGGGCACACCCTTCGGGGTGCGCGATATGGGCTGGTGAAAGAAAAAAACAGAAACAAACACATAACAACAACTGACTATGAGAACAACCACATTTTTGTTTGCCGCCCTCCTGACGGCGGTTTGCAGCATTGAGACATTGGCGCAGGGAGCCATACGCGACGTGTTCCCTAAGGGCTCCTACTCGCCTGTGACAAACATTAACCGAGGCGGCTACCCGCGTGTGCTGGCCGACGGCAGCGTGATGTTCCGCGTGAACGCCCCCCAGGCGCAGAGCGTGCAGGTTGACCTTTGTGGCACGAAGTACGACATGGTGAGGGCCGAGGGCGGCGCATGGGCGGTGACTACCAAGGCGCAGGTTCCCGGTTTCCACTACTATTCGCTGATTGTCGACGGCGTGTCGGTGGCCGACCCAGCCAGCCGGTCGTTCTACGGATGCAGCCGCTGGTCCAGCGCCATCGAGATTCCCGAGACGGGTATGGACGACTTTGAGGTTCAGGATGTGGCGCACGGCGATGTGCGCACCGTCTGGTACTACTCGAAGGTTGACGAGACGTGGCGGCCGCTCATGGTCTACACTCCGGCGGGCTACGACGAGGGCGACAGGACCTATCCTGTGGTCTACATACAGCACGGCGGCGGCGAGGACCACCGGGGATGGATGGAGCAGGGACGCACGGCACAGATCATGGACAACCTGACGGCTGCTGGCAAGGCTGTGCCGATGATTGTGGTAAGCTCGAACAGCAATGTGCTGTCGCGCAGCGGCGGCATGGGCGGCGGCTATAACTGGCAGGGTATGCAGTCGTTCCGCAACGAACTGATTGACAATGTCATCCCCTTCGTCGAGAGTCACTACCGCGTCAAGAAAGACCGCAAAAGCCGTGCCATGTGCGGCCTGTCGATGGGCGGAGGCCAGTCGTTCTACATCGGTCTGCGCTCGCCCGAGGTGTTTGCCAATGTCGGCGTGTTCTCGACAGGGATGTTCGGCGGAATAAGGGGGGCGTCGGAGTTCAATCTGGAGAGCGAGGTACCGGGAATGATGACCAACACCGAGGCATTCAACCGCCAGTTTGACGTGTTCTTCGTGACATGTGGCGAGCAGGACCCGCGAATAGAATACACTCGCAACATCGTGAAGAAGATGCGCGACGGGGGTGTGGAGGTGAAGTTCAACTCGTATCCCGGCGATCATGAGTGGCAGGTGTGGCGTAAGTCGCTACACGAGTTTGCGCAGTACCTGTTCAAGTAATTATTTTTTACCACAGATTTCGCAGATTTCACAGATTATGGCTGCGCACTATGATGGACCACGGATTTCGCAGATTTCAAAGATTCGATTACAGCAACTAAAGTTGCGATTAGCTACGCGGACAGATTAAACGCATTATAACGAAAAATTCCTTATTTATGGAAACGAATGTGAATAATATGAATAATTTGTCCCACGAATATTTATAATTATTATTCTAATTCGTGGGCAAAATTATAATAATTATTCATATTCGTTTCAAAAAAAATATAATGCGTTAGGTCTGCTTTTGCGCAGCAATTACGTTTCCATATAATTCTATCAACCGGCGGAGGGGGAGGAGTTCGTTTTGATGGGCGCCGTGGATGGCAACGCGGATGCTGTCGGCGCCGAGGAGGCCTTTGATGATGTAGTGGTGGCTTTCAATCTTGAAGAAGGGCTGGGCAAGCGACTCAAGGAAAACCAAAGAGCCAAGGGGACGGAGGGCAAGGATGAAGTCGCGGCTGACGGGAGAGTCGAGGTGATACTGGAAAGCCAGCCATCCGGCTTCGGTGCATGGTTCGGGCGAGCGTGTGACTGCGGTGATTCTCATGTCTTTTCGTTATCCGACGATTGGAGTCGGCTATTGCTTTACAGGCTTTTCGAGATTTCGTTCACGGCATCGACGAGAGTCTGTATGTCACGGCGTGTGGTGAAGTCGGAAAGCGAGGCGCGCACGGTGCCGTGTTTTCCTGTGCCGAGCCGACGGTGGACGAGCGGGGCGCAGTGGAGTCCGGTGCGAAGGGTTATTCCGTAGCTGTTCTGGAGTATATAGCCGACGTCGGAGGGGTTGAGACCGACGATGTTGAAACTTACGACCGGCCCTTGGTTTGCGATGGAGCCACCAGCGGGAGAAACTGCAGGCAGGTAGACATTGACCTTGGGGATTGAGCGCAGTTCGTCGACGAGCCAGAGGGTCAGCTGCTGCTCTTTCCTGAAGATGTCCTCAACTCCTCGCTCCAGCACATAGTCCACGCCGGCCTTCAGTCCTGCCAGTCCTGGCATGTTCTGCGTGCCCACCTCGTATTCCCAGTCGCCTTTGCCGGTGTAGCGTATGACGCTGCTGTCGCGGCCTGTGCCCCCGAACTGTGCGGGGCGCAGGTCGAGTCTTCGGCTGACGTAGTAGCCACCGGTGCCCATGGGGCCGAAGAGTGCCTTATGGCCGGTGAAGACGAGGATGTCTATGCCCCAGCCGTCGACGTCGATTGGTATGCAGCCGGCACTCTGGGCTGCATCGACCATGAGAAGCCGGGAAGCGCGGGAGGCGGTAGCTGCCGGGATGTCGCAGATCTCGCCCGTGACGTTGTTGCAGTGGTTGAGGAAAAGACAGTCGTACTGGCCGTCGTCGGAGGTGACAAGGCTGTTGAGCAATGGGCGGAGGACGCTATTATGGCTGTCCTCGGTATAGGTGAAGTGCTTCCAGCTCAGTCCCTGCACTATGCGGTTTACGGCATCGGTGGCACTACTGCAGAAGAATATGCGCTCCCAGTCGCTGATGCTGAACAGCCGGCCTAACTGCTGTCGCAACGACGCCAGGAGGTCGCCGCCCTGCGAAAGACTGCTGCGCAGCGGACTGACAGGCGGTGAAGAAAGAGCCGCCGTCATGGCCTCGATGACCGACGGCGGCTTTGGGTAGCTTGTGGCAGCGTTGTTAAGATAGACCATCTCCTTGGGGGGAGTTAATGGGAGTTAACGGGAGTTATGTTCCAGGACTTTGAAGCCCATGACATCGGAAAGGAGGCGGAGCATACGGGTGTAGTCGCCGAAGACGAGCACCTGATGGTGGCCGAAGCCGGCCAACTGGTGCATGAAACCGCGGGCATCGTCCATCTTTATATAATAATAAGGTGAACAGTAGACAGCCTCGAACTCCGACTTGACCACCTCTCCGCGTTTCACGCTCATGGTGTCGGCCATGGGGTTGAACCTTGTCAGCGTAACATATTTGTCCTCGTTCTCGGTGAAGTCCACCTGCAGTTTACCCCCGAATCCCTGTCCGGTGAATGCCCACAGCTTGTATTTGAGCGGTTTCTTGCCATAGCCGTTCATGCAGAGGGCTGGCACGGCATGGTGTATGCGCAGCAGCTCGTCGGTCTCCATGTTGGGGTTACCCATGAACGCGGGTCGCATGGCGGCGGCCTGCATGATGGTCATGGCCAGCAGGGCGTTCAGGTCTTCCTCGCATCCGCTGGGGTAGCCCTCGTCCTTGAGCAGCGAGTGAGTGGTGCAGGGCGTGAACTTGCGGTTCTGCGGAATCTCGCTTGTGCACAGTTCGTGGCACGCCGTGGAGAACGCGTTGCAATCGTAGTCGTCCATCATGCGCTTTGCCGCGAGGTAGTACTTTATGTCGTTGATGAACCAGTCCTTGTTCACCTTCGTCTCCAACGAGCCGCCGATAATCCTTTCGGCTATCGGCCTTGCCTCCTCATCGGTAACCTCGTCCATATACTTGAATATGTCGCGGAAGGGCAGCTTCACTATCTCCATGCCATAGCGCGAGCGAATCAGCTCTGGGTCGCGTATGACGCTCTGAAGTCCGAAAGTGGGCATCGAGCCGTGGGTAAGCACCAGTGCCCGCGTGTTGGCCACGACCTTGCGCACCCACAATGCATGGGCAATCTCGTTCAGATCCCTTATATCCATGCACACGTATGCCTCAACGCCTATGGAGCGGCAGTAGGCGGCGAAGTCTATTCCCTCGTTGCCATTCTGGAGTATGACCACAGGCTTGCGGTAACGCTCGAGCTTGGGTATGCGCCAGTTCATGCAGAGGAAGAAGTCCACCTCGTCCATGCGCTCCTCAATCTGAGCGTAGACATTGCGCGGCACCACGAAATGCTCGTCGTAGCGTGCGTCGACGGCAGGAAGCATGTCGATCTCAGGCGTTGCCTGGGCGAGCATGTCCACAGCCTGGCGGAACGCCGCCTCGGCAGCAGCCGCCTCGGCTTCGGGTGTCATGTCCTCGGCATATCCTGCGCGGCAGGGGCCTTCCCAAAAGTGAGTGTGCGTGAGGCATCCCACAATGGGACGCACCACGAGTTTAAGGTTCATTGCCTTTTCTTTCATAGTGTTGGGGGTATTACAGAGCCAAGCTCATGAATACGGGGAAATGGTCGGAGTAGTTAATGTCGGCCTTATGGTACGACTCACCCTCCATAGACTCGTCGTGGAAAATATAGTCTATTCGGATTTTCTTTTTGTTCGTCATGGTGTACATGAAGCCTTCGCCACACTCCCTGAAACCGTCCACAAGGTCGCCAAGCATGGTCTCGTAGACGTAAGAATAAGGAACGTCGTTGAAGTCGCCACAGACAATCACCGGATACTTGGACTCTTTTATCAGCTGTGCCACCTGCTCGGCCTGTCGTGCACGACGTGCCATGCCGTAGGTGTAGACGTCGAAGATGGCTTTCAGGATGGCGCTTTTCTCAACGATTTCGCCCTGTCGTCTGTTCTTGTCGGCCCGGTGAAGCGCACCGCTGACTCCCGTCGTCTCCAAGTGGACGTTGAACACCCTTATCGTCTTGCCGCTGACATCGATGTCGGCCCACATACCGCTATTGTTAGTCTTGCCGAAATCAATCTTCTCCCACTTCAATATCGGGAAGCGGCTGCAGATAACCATGTCTTCACGTCCCGTGGCCATATACGTGAAATACTCCTTATAGCTGTCAGAGTTCAGCTTGTCGCCGCTAACGTTGTAATACTCTTGCATACAGAGTATATCGACCTCGCGGTTCTTCATTTCCATTAATATGTCCTGGGCTTTGAATCCTGTTGTCTCGCGTCCGAAACATGCCACGTTGTAGGATGCCACGTGAAGCGACGACGACTGCGGGCTGCCGCTGTTCCAACTGAAGTTATAGATGGTCCCCACATACCTGATACAGCACAGCAGCGCCACTGCCGGGATGACCATCCAGTGCCACCGACGCAGCACAAGCCATACCAGCAGGGTAATCAGGTTTCCCACAATGAGGAGGGGCAGCGCATAGACGAGCATTGCCAGTGCTGTGTTTGTCGAGGGGTCGGCATTGCCTCCGAAAAGGGCGAAGATGGTAAACACGGCCAGCAGCACAGTGACCACCAGCAACATAAACGAAAAATACTTGAAGACAGCCAGTTTGCCCATACTACCTTTATTTGCCTACGTACTTCTCCACAAGTGCAAGGAGATCTTCCATCTTGAACGGCTTTGCCAGGAAGTCATCGCATCCTGCGGCCTTTGCCTCGCGTATGTTCTCCTCGAAGGCGTATGCGCTGACGGCAATGATCGGAGTCTCGTGGTTCACCTCTTTAATAATACGTGTGGCATCGAGACCGTTCATGTCGGGCATTCGGATGTCCATGAGTATGAGGTCGGGCTTTTCCTCTTCGTTGCGTGTCACAGCCTCAATGCCGTTGTGTGCCCTTATTAGGAGGTATTTGCGGCGTTTCTTCAGCACCGTCTGCACCAACTGGTAGTTGCTTTCCTCGTCTTCGGCCACCAGAATGACTTTCTTCTCGTAGTCTTCTCCCTTGCTGCTTACGCGAAGAGAGTTCTGCGAGTATGTGGTGTCGCGCTTGCTGACAGACATCCCGCCGATGGTGCCGTTGAATGGCAGCGTGAATGTGAATGTGGAGCCTTTGCCCAGCTCCGACTTCACGTCGATGTGCCCTTCCATGCGTTCAACGATGATGCGGCACAATGCCAGCCCCAGTCCGTAGCCCCTCTGCTGATCGGCGTCTTTCGAGGCGTATGTCTCGAAGATATGATCGATGAAATCGGGCGATATGCCTGAACCCGTATCTTTGACATAGAATTCAATCTCGGTTCCATCGTTCTTCAGGCGGTAGCCATAGTCGATAGAGCCTTTCGCCGTGTGCTTCAGGGCGTTTGAGATGAGGTTTGACAGCACCTGCGTGAGGCGGTTCTCGTCGGTGACCATCGATATGACTTTCTCAGTCTTGTTGCAAGTGAGTGCCACGGTGTCGGGACAGCGGAACTGGAACAGCTGTTTGATGCTGTTCATCAGCTGGTTGAGGTCGCATGGCACTTTCTTAATGGCAATAACTCCCGACTCTGCCCTTGACAGGTCGAGAATCTCGTTGAGCAAGTCGAGCAGTCGCCTGCTGTTGCTCTCAATAATCTCCATGTAGTTCTGCCTTTCCTCGGCTGAGTCGGTCAGCGCGATGATGCTGGCAAAACCCTCGATGGCATTCAGGGGGGTACGGATTTCGTGAGACATGTTGGCCAAGAAGAGCGACTTCATCTTGCTGTCGTTCTCGGCCTTTCGTGCCTTCTCCTCGTACTCCTTGAGTTTTTTGTTTGCCTGCTCCAGTTGCTCGTTAGCCATGTTAAGCCTATGGTTAACATCGGCATATTTCAGGAGCAGAAGTTCTTTCTCGTCTTGATTCATCATCAAAAAGGATAGTCAAAAAAAAGTGTTAGCTAACTTACAGGTTGCAAAAGTAGTAAAAATATTTTTACCGACGAAAGATTTTAAGAATTATTTAACCTCTAACGGCTTTTTCCCACGTTCCGCTGCTTTTGTGGGTCGTCAGATAGCGTATTCCACGGAAAACATTCACGTTCATAAAGAGGAAATAAGACGGGACGTTGAGCAACCGGCTCTTGTGCCCGCTGCGTGCCAGTGCCCATCCGGCAAGTGCTGCAATGTAGAATAATAACTGGAAAACTCCTATGACGTCGTAGACCGCCCCACCCCTACATATCACAATGGCAATATTCAATGGAATGAGAGCCATCAATGCAAACGGCGTGACAGTCCAGCGAAGCACGCGGTGGGAAACAAACTGGAACGCCACCTTGGGATAGCGGAAGGGGTTCATCAGACTCCTTAGCCACCATGTGCTCTGCAGTCCTCCGGCGGCTATGCGCCTCTTGCGCTTCGACTCCTCGGCCATGCTTGCCGACCCATACTCCATGGCGTATGCCTTGCTGGTGTAGGCTATGCGGTGTCCGTCCTTCACTATGAGCATCGACATCATGAAATCGTCGAGCAGAGCGTTTGACGGTGCCTCACGGTAATGCTCCATCCTTACGGCAAACAGTTCCCCGGCAGCTCCCATGGCCGAATAGAGGTCGCTGTCCATCTGTTTCAGGCAGCTCTCGTAGCGCCAGTAAAGACCCTCGCCCTCGGCGGCGGCATGTCCGTCGTGGCGTGCCGCCACACGCTTCTCGCCGGCCACACAGCTCACGTTCTCCTTCATGAACTGTCGCGCTATCTCGCGCATGGCCCCGGCGTTGAGCATGGTGTTGGCGTCGGTGAACACCACTATCGGACTGCTGTTCTCGCGCAGACCGTGCTGCATGGCAGCGGCCTTGCCCCGGCGCTCGGGCGAAAACACAAGAGTCACCTCAGGGTAGGCACTGAGCAGCTCGTTGGAGCGGTCGGTGCTGCCGTCGGTGACCCACATCACGCAGAGTTTCTCACGCGGGTAGTCTAACTGGCGTATGTTCGCCATCTTCTCTTCGATGACATCCTCCTCGTTCCAGGCGCATATCATCAGCGTCATCGGTGGCAGATTGTCATCGGGGGGAAGCAAAGGCTCAGGCTCAGACTTGAAAAACAGCCCCTTAACTTTCAGAATCAGCCACAGCAATATGCCATAGCCTATGTATGTATAGACCACTAAGGCAAAGCAAATCCAGAACAGTATTTTAAGTGTTATCATAGCGTAAGTTTCCCATTGGAGTTGCAAAAGTACGACTATTATTTCAAATATGCAACCGTATTGCATTTTTTTTTACATACTTTTGCAGCGAAATTCAAAAACAATACATTATGGCACACAAACACACATACGAAAATGAATGCTGTGAACACTGTCACAGCGGGCACGGACACCATGAGCACGGAGAGCACGAACACCATGAACATAGCGGACATGAACGCCATGAACACGGTGGGCATGGGCAGCTCTGGACCATTGTCCTGGGTGTCGTCTTTATTATTGCAGCAATAGTTATAGAAAAAACATTTACAGAGCTGTCTACGTGGCAGTTACTGCTTGTCTACTTAGTGCCTTACCTGATAGTCGGCCACGACACTCTGCGCGAGGCCGTCGAGGGCTTGGTGCATGGCGATGCCCTCAACGAGCATTTCCTCATGTCGGTGGCCACGGTGGGGGCACTGGCAATAGGATTCCTGCCTGGGGCAGAGACAGAGTTTCCCGAAGCGGTCTTCGTGATGCTCTTCTTCCAGATTGGCGAGATGTTCGAAGGCTATGCCGAAGGACAGAGCCGCAAGAGCATCGCCCATCTGATGGACATACGCCCCGACGTGGCACACGTGGAGAGGGACGGCATCGTCACCGACGTTTCGCCCGAGGAGGTGGCCGTAGGCGAGACCATCGTCATACGTCCCGGCGAGAAAGTGCCGCTCGACGGTAGAGTGAACGAAGGAGCGTCAAGTATTGACACTATGGCACTTACAGGTGAGAGCATACCGCGTAGTATTGCCGTTGGCGACGACATTGTCTCTGGCTGTGTAAACCTTTCGGGAGTAATCCGCGTGACCACCACAAAGAGCTTTGGCGAGAGCACCGTGGCGAAAATCATTGACCTGGTTGAGAATGCCGGCGACCACAAGTCGCGCAGCGAGACATTCATCACCCGCTTTGCACGTGTGTACACGCCAATAGTTGTTGTTGCAGCATTGATTATCGCCATAGTGCCGCCACTGCTTTCACTCCTCACATCTCAGTCCTCTCTCCTCTCTCCTCTTTCCTCTCTCCCCTCTCCTCTTTCCTCTTTCCTCAATGAGTTCCCCCATTGGCTCCACCGGGCACTCATATTCCTGATTGTCTCCTGTCCCTGTGCCCTGGTCATCTCAGTCCCACTCACGTTCTTCGGCGGCATTGGCGGTGCCTCACGCTCAGGAATACTGGTCAAGGGCAGTAATTATATAGATGTACTCGCGAAGGTTGGCACTGTGGTATTCGACAAGACCGGCACCCTGACCGAGGGACATTTCTCCGTCACCGCCGTCCACCATAATGGCACACATTGCGCCTGCCCATCCCACGACTTCTCCCAAGAGTCCATTCTTCACATGGCAGCCCACGTGGAGCACCACTCCACCCACCCCATTGGAGCCGCCCTGCGCGAAGCATTCCCCGAGGAGGCCACCGACGGGTGCACCGTGAGCAATGTCGAGGAGGTGGCTGGCCATGGAGTCAAGGCCACGGTGAGCGACAACACCCAGGAACGTCAGGTGTGTGTCGGCAACACAAAGATGATGGATGCCATAGGTGCCAAATGGATTGGATGCGAGGACACTTCGGGAACCATCATCCATGTGGCCATCGACGGCGAATATGCCGGGCACATCGTCGCCGGCGACACCGTGAAAGAAGGCAGTCGCGCAGCCATAGCCCAGCTGAAGAGCCTCGGCGTGGAGCGCACGGTGATGCTCACCGGCGACCGCCGCGAGGTAGCCCAAGAGGTGGCCAACCGACTGGGCATCGACGAGTTCCACGCTGAACTCCTGCCATCAGAAAAGGTGGAATATGTGGAACGGCTTTCCGACGGAACGAAGCCCTTGGCCTTCGTCGGCGACGGCATCAACGACGCCCCCGCACTGGCACGTGCCGACGTGGGCATCGCCATGGGCGGACTGGGTTCCGACGCCGCCATCGAGGCCGCCGATGTGGTAATCATGGACGACGACCCCCAGAAGATTGCCACAGCCATCGCCATCGCCCGCCGCACGTTGTCCATCGCCCGCCAGAACGTCGTCCTGGCCATTGGCGTGAAAGTGGCCGTACTGGCATTGGCGGCAGTGGGTTTAGGCAACATGATGATGGCCGTCTTCGCCGACGTCGGTGTCACCGTCATCGCCGTCCTCAACGCCATGAGGGCACTCAGAAGATAGCAGTTCGCTTGTTAGCGAATGGAGGGCTGTACACAACGGGGAGAATAATAAACTATGTTAAATTCGGATTCCTTTATATAGTAAGATGTGGATTTTTCATAATTTTGCATCAAACAACAGTAGTTATTATGCTTAAAGGAAAGAAAATAGTGCTGGGCATCACGGGGTCGATAGCGGCCTACAAGTCGTGCCTGATTATCCGCGAACTGGTGAAGCGCGGTGCCGAAGTGCAGATTGTGATAACACCCGCCGGCAAGGAGTTCATAACGCCGATAACGCTGTCGGCCCTGACGCAGAAGCCCGTTATCAGCGACTTCTTCTCGCAGCGCGACGGCACGTGGCACAGTCATGTGGCCTTAGGGCTGTGGGCCGATGCCATGCTCATTGCACCATGCACGGCAGCAACATTAGGTAAGATGGCTAACGGCGTGGCCGACAACATGCTAATCACCACGTATCTGTCGATGAAAGCCCCGGTGTTCATCGCCCCGGCTATGGACCTCGACATGTACGCCCACCCCACGACACAGCAGAACTTAGAGCGGCTGCGCTCCTTCGGCAACCATATCATCGAACCGCAGAGCGGGTTCCTGGCAAGCGGACTGGAGGGGAAGGGACGCATGGAGGAGCCGGAAAAGATAGTGGAGTTTCTAAGTGAAAAGATAATAGTGAAGAGTGAAGAATTTGCTTCCGCGTCATCTAATGCTTTAGAACTACGCTCAAAGAAAATTATGATTACCGCCGGGCCTACCTACGAGAAGATAGACCCTGTGCGCTTCATTGGCAACTACAGTAGCGGGAAGATGGGCTTCGCCCTGGCCGAGGAGTGTGCACGTCGCGGGGCGGAGGTGACGCTCATTGCCGGCCCTGTGGCATTGAAACTGTCGGAGGAGTTTGAGGTTCCCGAGGCCAATAAAGGGCACGGCGTTATACACCGCATCAACGTGGAGAGCTGCTTGGAGATGCACGACGCCGCCGTTGAGCACTTCGCCCATGCCGACGCCGCAATACTCTGTGCCGCCGTGGCCGACTATCGTCCGGCAGAGGCTGCCACACAGAAAATAAAGCGCGACGACGGCGGGGATATGACGTTGCGATTGGTGCCCAACCCCGACATTGCTGCCGAGCTTGGAAAAATGAAACGCGAGGACCAGCTACTTGTGGGCTTCGCCTTAGAGACCAACGACGAGCAGATGAACGCTGAGAAGAAACTGAAGAAGAAGAACCTGGACTTCATCGTTCTCAACTCCCTGCGCAACGAGGGCACCTGCTTCCGCTCCGACGAGAACCAGATTTCAATCATTTCAGGAAACCTGGACGACAAGACATCAGGAACAAATGGAATAAGCAGGACGGACTATCCGAAAAAACCAAAGAGCGAGGTAGCCGCCGACATCATCGACGAACTGGCACGCCGCCTCAACAATTAACAACACAATGTCAACAGTAATCTATCCATCACCAATATTCGGCCCTGTGCACAGCCGTCGCCTGGGCCTTTCGTTGGGCATCAACCTTCTGCCCGCCGACGGCAAAGTATGTTCATTCGACTGCATCTACTGCGAATGCGGCTTCAACGAAGACCACCGTCCGCAGCTGCCACTGCCCACGAGGCAAGAGGTGGCCGAGAAATTGGAGGAGCGTCTGCAACAGATGACCGAGGAAGGCCGTCTGCCCGACGTGCTGACCTTTGCCGGCAACGGCGAGCCTACCTGCCACCCGCACTTCTCCGAAATCATCGACGACACGTTGCGTCTGCGCGACAAATACTGTCCAGAGGCGAAGGTGAGCGTGCTGAGCAACGCCACGCTGATACACCGCCAACAGGTGCACGACGCATTGATGCGTGTGGACAACAACATACTGAAGCTCGACACCGTAGACCCTCTATATATAAATAATGTGGATCACCCCTCGGGCACCTACGACGTGAACCTTGTCATAGAGCGGATGAAAGCGTTCCACGGCCACGTCATCATCCAGACCATGTTCATGCAGGGCGACTGCAACGGCGAGAGCGTGGACAACACAGGCGACGAATACGTAGGGCCGTGGCTGAAGGCCGTGCGCGAGATTGCCCCATCGCAGGTGATGGTCTACACCATCGACCGCGAGACGCCCACCGCAGGACTGCGGAAGGCCACACACGAACAGCTCGACGCGATAAAGGCCCGTGTCGAAGCCATGGGAATACCATGCCAGGCAAGCTATTGAAGGCACTAAATTACGGCCAAAGAAACATTTTTCGACAAAACGATGCTCTATCTCAGGAAAAAGTGTTATCTTTGCAACCGATTTCCAAATTACAGAAATGAATACACCAATACAGAAAGAGATTGTTGACCAGCTCATTGCCGGGCTGGGCATTAAAGACTTCGCCAAGGCAACCATTCGCGAGGTGAAGCAAGTGGCCGCTCAGGCTGAGAAACAGAGCGGCGTGGAGTTCATAAAGATGGAGATGGGCATCCCCGGACTGCCCGCCGCTCAGGTGGGGGTCGACGCACAGGTAAAGGCTTTGAACGATGGCATCGCCCACTCCTATCCCGACATTCAGGGACTGCCCGCGCTGAAGCAGGAAGCATCGCGCTTTGTCAAGGCGTTCATCGGCGTAGACATAGCCCCCGAGGGCTGCGTGCCCGTGTGCGGAAGTATGCAGGGGACCTTCGCTTCGTTCCTCACCTGTTCGCAGGCCGACAGCCGCCGCGACACCGTGCTCTTCATCGATCCTGGCTTCCCCGTGCAGAAGATGCAGCTGCAGGTGATGGGAGTGAAATACGAGACCTTCGATGTCTACGACTTCCGTGGCCCGAAGCTCGGCCCGAAATTGGAGAGCTACCTGAAAAGCCGTAACATCTGCGCCATCGTCTACTCCAATCCCAACAACCCGTCGTGGGTGTGCCTTACAGAAGAGGAGTTAAAGGAGATTGGCCGTCTGGCTACGCAGTATGACGCCATAGTGATGGAAGACCTGGCCTATTTCGCCATGGACTTCCGCCAGGATCTCTCCACGCCCTTCCAGCCGCCCTACCAGCCCACCGTGGCCCGCTACACCGACAACTACATGCTGCTCATCAGCGGCTCGAAGGCATTCTCGTATGCCGGAGAGCGCATCGGCGTGACGTGCATCGGCGACAAGCTCTTCCACCGCCACTATCCCGACCTGGCCGCCCGCTACGAGGGTCTGCCCTTCGGACTGGTGTTCTCGACACGCATGCTCTACGCCCTCTCGTCGGGAACGAGCCATTCGGCACAGTATGCCATGGCCGCCATGCTGCGGGCTGCCACCGACGGCGAATACAATTTCCGGCAGGAGGTGAAGGTCTACGGCGACCGTGCCCACCGTCTGAAGGAGATATTCTGCCGCCACAATTTCCACATCGTCTACGACCGTGACCTCGACCAGCCCATCGCCGACGGATTCTATTTCACCATCGGTTATCCGGGCATGACCAGCGGACAACTGGCCCACGAACTGATGTACTACGGAGTGTCGGCCATATCGCTCATCACCACAGGAAGCCACCAGGAGGGACTGCGTGTGTGCACGTCGTTCATCGAGGATCACCAGTACGAGCAGTTGGAGAAGCGCATGGCTCTCTTCGCCGAGAACAACCCAGTAAACAATCAATAGCACATTGAACTACAACTTGACCGATGCCCTCAGGGAGCGCATACTGATACTCGACGGGGCCATGGGCACGCGCATCCAGGCGCTGGGACTTGCCCCCGACACATTCCATCGTGAACGGTTCGCAGGGTGGCCGGTGTCGCTTGTCGGCAACAACGACGTGCTCTGCATTACAGCCCCAGAGGTCATTGCCGGCATCCACCGCAGTTACGTAGAGGCGGGGGCCGACATTATCACCACCAACACATTCTCCTCGAACCGCATCAGCCAGCACGAGTATGGCTGCGACGACATGGCACGCGAGATGGCTATGGCCGGGGCAAGCATAGCAAGGCGTGTGGCAGACGAGGCAGACCACCACGTGTGGGTCGCGGGAACGATGGGGCCAACGGCGAAATCGCTTACCATGGCTTCCGACATGAGCCAGCTGGCCTTCCGTCCCGTGGATTTCGACACCATGGCTGCGGCATACGGCGAACAGGCGGAGGCACTACTCGAAGGAGGCGCCGACGTGCTGATACTCGAGACGTGCTATGACGCTCTCAACACAAAAGCCGCCCTCTATGCCATCCAGGAGCTGAACGAAAGGACGGGACGCGAGACACCGGTCATGGTGTCGGTGACTATCAACGACCGTAGCGGACGCACGCTGACAGGCCAGACGCTTGAGGCCTTCTATGTCAGCATTGCCCACTACCCCTACTTGGTCAGCTTCGGACTGAACTGCTCCTTCGGTGTCACCGACCTCCGGCCTTTCGTTGAACAACTGTCTGCACGTGTGCCGCTGTTCATCTCGCTCCACCCCAACGCAGGACTGCCCAACGAGATGGGCGAATACGACGAACTGCCAGAATACACGGCCAACCATCTGCGCAGCATGGCCGAGGATGGGCTGCTGAACATTGCCGGAGGATGCTGCGGCACCGACGAGTACCACATCCACGCCATCAGCCACGCCTTGAAAGACCTGAAGCCAAGAACTATACCCTCGTCGCCTCACCCCGTCCCGCAAGTCACTCCTCCCTCCTCTCTCCTCTCTCCTCTCTCCTCTCAAAGTCTCTCTTCTCTGAACCTCTCCGGATTGGAGCCGCTGACCATTCCCAAGCCCATGCTTACCAACGTCGGCGAGCGCACCAACGTCGCCGGCTCGCGCGAGTTCGCCCGGCTGATAGCTGAGAAGAAATACGACGAGGCCCTCACCGTAGCCCGCCACCAGATAGAGGGCGGAGCAAGCATCATCGACATCAACATGGACGATGCCATGCTCGACAGCCGCGAGGAGATGCAGACCTTCTGCCGCCACATCGCCAGTGACCCCGCTGTGGCACGTGCCGTGCTGATGATCGACTCCAGCGACTGGCCTACGGTGCTCGCCGGACTGAAGAACGCCCAGGGGAAGTGCATCGTCAACTCCATAAGCCTGAAGGGCGGCGAGGACGAGTTCCTCAGCAAGGCCAGGCAGCTGCGCCGTCTGGGGGCTGCTGTCGTGGTGATGGCTTTCGACGAGCAGGGACAGGCCACCACCTTCGAGCGGAAGACGGCAATAGCACAGCGGGCATACCGTTTGCTGACGGGCATCGGCTTCCCCGCCCACGACATCATCTTCGACGTGAACATCCTCTCCGTGGCCACGGGAATACGTGAGCACCAGACCTACGCCGTCGACTTCATCCGTGCTGTGGAGTGGATAAAGAAAAACCTCCCCGGAGCCAAGACCAGCGGCGGAGTGAGCAACCTCTCGTTCAGTTTCCGTGGCAACAACACCGTGCGCGAGGCCATGCACAGCGTATTCCTCTACCATGCCATACGCGCCGGTCTCGACATGGCCATCGTCAACCCCGCCATGCTGCAGGTCTACGACGACATAGAGCCAACGTTGCTGCGGGCTGTGGAGGATGTCATCCTGAACACCGACGACGAGGCAACAGAAAGACTCATTGCCCTGGCGGCGGACATCGGACAGACAAAAGGCTCTGCCCCTGCCGAGGCGGCAAAGGGTGGCGAGTCGCCTTGGCGTACAACGACGGTCGAGGAGCGACTGGCCTACGCCCTGACACACGGCACCAGCGAGCACCTTGCCGACGACATACCCGAGGCATTGACAAAATACGGACGGCCCATCGACGTGATTGAGCAGCCGCTCATGCAGGCCATGAAGCGCATTGGCCAACTCTTCGGCGAGGGTAAGATGTTTCTCCCCCAGGTGGTGAAGTCGGCCAAGGTGATGAAAGACGCCGTCGCCATCCTGCAGCCCTACATCGACAACCCCCAATCCGCTGACCATCCCCAAGAAGCCCTTCCCTCTGAAAGCTCCCCCGCTCGTCCCGTAAACAGCGGCATTGCCGCAGTCCCTCCCCCAAAGCCCTGTGTCATTCTGGCCACAGCCAACGGCGACGTCCACGACATTGGAAAGAACATCGTCAGCATCGTTCTGGCCTGCAACGGTTTCGATGTCGTCGACCTTGGCGTTATGGTGCCTTCCGAGACCATCCTTGAAGAAGTGCTACGGCGCTCCAATCCACTTTTCGTAGGCATCAGCGGACTGATAACGCCGTCGCTGAAAGAAATGGAAAAGCTGTGTCTTCTGTTCAAGTCCAACGGCCTTACCGTTCCCGTCATCGTTGGCGGTGCCACCACCTCGCCTGTCCATACCGCTGTGAAGTTGGCCCCCCTCTACGACGGCCTTGTAATCCATGGCGGCGATGCCTCGCAGACATCAGTTCTGGCCAAGCGGTTGGAGATGGACGCCCCAGCTCTCACCGACGAGATAAAGAAAGAGCAGCAACTGCTACGCTCAGCCTACGAGGAGCACCACGCCCCCCTAACCCCCTACGAGGAGGCCAACCGCCAAGGAAGTAAAGCCGCCCCAGTCGTCCCAGTTGCCCCATCCGCCCCATCCGCCCCAGTCGCCCCATTAACAATCCCCCTCACCGACCTCGAACCTCTCGTCGACTGGCGCATGTTCCTGCTCTTCTGGGGTTTCAAAGGCGAGACGCTCCAGCAGTTGCTTGTCAATCCCGAAGCCGAGAAGACCCTCAACGAAGGCCGCGAAGCCTTGCGCGAAGCCGCCAACAGCGGCAGCATCCACGTAAAGGCATTGTTCAGCAGCGAACCCGCCGTAAGCCGTGGCAACGACATCGTCCTCCTCTCCGACAACCAGCTTCTGCCCATGCTGAGAAGCCAGAGCCAGGCAGGTCACTATCTCTGTCTCTCCGACTTCCTCGACCCACAAAAGCCTAGCGACATCGGTCTCTTCATCGTCACCGCCGACAGCCCGGCAACCGCCGCCGATGCTTCCCCGGCAAATCTGATGACCCACGCCCTCTGTGCCCGACTGGCCGAGGCGGGTGCCGAGTGGCTTCAGCGCAAGTACTTCGGCGAGCGCCACGTACTGCGTGCTGCCTTCGGCTATGCCACATGTCCCGACCACTCGCTGAAGCGCATCGTCTTCGACCGTCTCGGAGCAGAAGAGAAACTGGGCATCACGCTCACCGACCACTACTCCATCGTTCCCTCGACATCGGTCTGCGGACTCTTCATCGACAACCCCGACGCACGCTTCTTCCCCGTGGGCCGCATCGACCGCGACCAGCTTGCCGACTACTGCCGCCGTCGCGGCATAACCATCGAAGAGGGTGAACAGCTCCTCTCAAAACATCTCACATAAAAAATTGCCTGTCACACGTAGACTGCACAAAATGCACAGCACACAATAACCATGAGCAAAGTAATAGACATACTCAACAATGCCAGAAAGCCCTTCGCCAGCTTTGAGCTTGTACCGCCCATGAAGGGCACCGACGCCACACGCCTCTATGCCAGCATAGAACCGCTGATGCAGTTCAACCCGCCGTTCATCAATGTCACCTGCCACCGCGACGAGGTGGAGTATGTGCCCAACCACGACGGAACATATACGAAGATGACCGTGGCAAAGCGTCCCGGCACGGTGGCCATTGTGGCTGCCATCATGCGCCGTTTCCCAGGCCTTGAGATAGTGCCCCACGTCATCTGCGGAGGGGTGTCGCGCTCGAAGGTGGAGAGTGAATTGCTCGACCTCTATTTCCTTGGCATACAGAATGTCGTGGCTCTGCGTGGCGACGCCATTCCCGGACAGCGGTTCTTCATCCCCGAAGATGACGGCTTCAGCCACAGTTCGGAATTGGTGGGCATGATCAGCCGCCTGAACAAGGGACAGTATCTCGACCCTACGGTGAAAAACGGGCTGGCCACCGACTTCTGTGTCGGCGTGGCCGCCTACCCTGAGAAACATTTCGAGGCGGCAAACCTCGACACCGACATAGAATACTTGAAAAGGAAGGTGGAGGCAGGGGCCGACTATATCGTGACCCAGATGTTCTTCGACAACAATCGGTTCTTCCTTTTCGTAGACCGTTGCCGCAAGGCGGGCATCACCGTGCCCATCATCCCAGGACTTAAGCCGATGTCGTCGAAGAGGCAGATTGACCTGCTGCCACGCTCGTTCCATATTGACATTCCGCAGCAGCTGGTCGACATGATGGGCAGGACAAAGACAGCCGACGAAGCCTATCAGGCAGGAATAGACTGGGCTGTTGGCCAGAGCCGCGAACTCCTGGCCCACGGTGTCCCCGCCATCCACTATTACACCATGGCCAAGCCCGACAACGTGTGCCAGATAGTGAAAACGGTGTTCTAAACTGTTAGCGGCCCAGCGGCTGCCCATAGTTCACTTTCCATTCCAGCACACCGCCCGAAACGCCTTCCCTCAACTGTGCCACAATCTTCAGCTCACGGGTGACGACGGGACTGAAATCCACGGAGTTATAACAGTCGCGTCGCACGGTGTAGGGCGAATGTCTTTCCACCTCGTGCCACTGCCCGTCGGTTTCATCCTTATAGTAGAGCGTCCACGACTGCGGCGTGCGGAAGTCGCCGTCGTAATGGTCCATGTCAAGCCAGTAGACCATCACGTTGATCACCTTGTATGTCTGGTCGAACCTATAGCTGATGCTTTCTTTCGTACCTCGCTTCAGCCACCAGTAGTGATAGGGCTTGCTGGTGTCGCTGGAACGGCGCGGCTCCCACTGGTCGTTCACTCCTCCTGCCCATCCGTCGGTGGGTGCTGTTTCGGGGGCATCGTTCTGTATGGGTCCTCGGTTGCTGAATGTCATGGCACGGCTGGCGATGGTCTCAAGGGGTATGGGGCGTGCGGTAACAGGTGAGCAGGCCACCCAAACCTCCATCTGTTGTGGCCCACGGTTGTTCCATGCGAAATAGGGGATGGCCCGGAAAGTGGCATCCGTTACCTCGCCGTCTTGCTCCACCTGCTTGCATTGTCCTTCGAGTACCACGATGCCGCCCAACAGGTCTTTATCGAAGTGCGACGCAATGGTGGCTGTGTTGAGGAGGTATTTATTGAACACGGTGGAGTCACGTTGGTCGCCACCCTCTAAGCAGTAGACAATGGGGCCGCGCTCCAAGGCCACGCGTCCGCGAAGGTCCTCGGCGTTGTCGTTGGCAACGATACGCCGCACGTCCATGGGCAAGTCGAGTTCCACCACGTCACCTCTTTTCCACTTTCTTTCTATGGTGATGTATTCCACGTTCTCTGGGTAGAGTTGCTGACCGTTCACGCTGACACTGTAGTTACGGGCCTTGTCGACGTATTTGTATAGGTTGTTGTTTGTGGGCGACGACTTCAGCCAAGATGGTAGCCGCAGTTTTAGCGCGAACTTGCCCCCACCATTGTTAATGCGAATCTTCACCTTTCCGTCCCAGGGATAGTTTGTTTCCTGTTCCAGTTCAACTTTGCCCACTTGTGCCTTTCCTTTCACGTAAAGGTTCACGTAGATTGTCTCCATATCCCGGGCATACACATACCCCGGCACTGAGGCCATGAAACGGGTGATGTTTCCCGGGCAGCAGGCACATCCGAACCACCGCTGGCGCTCGTGCTCACCGTCCGACTCCAAAGGGTTGTCGTAGAAGAAACGGTCGCCAGAGAGCGACACTCCACTCAACACATTATTATATAGTGCACGCTCCACCACGTCCATATACTTGCTCTCGCCCGTAGCCAGAAACATGCGATGGTTCCAGTAGACGTTGGCGATGGCGGCGCATGTCTCGCAGTAGGCGGTGTGCGAGTTCAGTTCATATTCAGGTCCGAAACCTTCGCCCTGTGCCCGCGAGCCTATCCCTCCGGTGATGAACAGCTTCTTCGTCGACATGTTTTCCCAGATGCGCTCAAGTGCGTGCTGATAGGCGGTGTCGGCGGTGAGTGCTGCCACGTCGGCCACCCCGCTGTAGAGATAACCGGCACGGACGGCATGGCCGACAATCTCGTCTTGCTGCAATATAGGCTTGTTGTCCTGCGAGTATTCACTGGGGCGGTGACCGTCGGTGCAGCGGCCTGTTTCCTCCACGAAATAGCGGGCACCGTCGAGATACTTTCTGTTGCCCGTCACCTTGTAGAGCTTGCAGAGTGCCATCTCGATGATGGGGTGGCCTCCCGGTCGGTGTATCTGTCCCTCATCAGGGCCGAAAGTGTGGCACACCAGGTCGGCATTGCGTATGGCTACGTCGAGGAGCGTGTGCTTGCCTGTGGCACGGTAGTGAGCGACAGCACTCTCTATCAGGTGGCCGCTGTTGTACAGCTCGTGCGAGTTGATCTTCTCCCATTTCTTGCTGCCCCACCAACCGGACAGGCGTTGACATTTGTTGGTGACGCAGGTGGTGAGGTAGCCGTCGGCCTCCTGTGCCTTTGCTATGAGACCGATGACGGAATCCAGATAGTGGTCCAGACGGCTGTCGTAGTGCATGGCCAGACTGTAGGACGCTCCCTCAATGATTTTGTAAGGGTCGGTATCGTCGAAGGAGAAATCGCCCTGGTGCTCGGCCGATGGCAGCACACCGTCATAGTTGCCGTTGTTTTTCGCTGCTAAAACGAAATTGTCGAACCGCCCGGCCTTCTCACATTCGCCGAAGGCCGACGGTATGCTTACGGTTCGGTTCACCTCCATGCGAGGCATCCAAAACGCATCGCTTACATGCACTTGAGTAAAGGGAATCTCGGAAATGGCGGCTCCGCTTTTCGCCGGCACGCGCCCTGCTGCCTGCAAAACGGCGACTGCCGTAAGCAAGCATAGCGACAATATCATCAATCTTTTCATTAGCCGATTATAAAAAGAATGTCTGCACTATTGCCTTGGGCATTGCAGACATTCTATTGGTGATATTCAAGTTCCGCAAATTCTATTTTACCACAGATTACGCAGATTTCACAGATTTTTGCAGCTCTTTTTTTTCTATTTCACAGATTTCATCTTGATTTCACAGATTAGCTGCGCCGCATGGAATCTGTGTAATCCAAATAAATCGCGACTTGGCCGCTGAAATCTGTGTAATCTGTGCAATCTGTGGTCGTTTTCATACTTGCGGAAGATGAATAAGATATAACTTACTTCTTGTTCAGGGCGAGGTCAATCTCCACGGCGATGCTCACGGTGGCACCCACCATGGGGTTGTTGCCGATGCCGAGGAAGCCCATCATCTCAACATGTGCGGGCACCGAGCTGGAGCCGGCGAACTGGGCGTCGCTGTGCATACGGCCCAGGGTGTCGGTCATACCGTAGGAAGCGGGACCGGCGGCCATGTTGTCGGGGTGAAGGGTACGGCCTGTGCCACCACCTGAAGCCACTGAGAAGTAGGGCTTGCCGGCGAGCACGCGCTCCTTCTTGTACGTTCCGGCCACGGGGTGCTGGAAACGTGTGGGGTTGGTCGAGTTGCCGGTGATGGATACGTCGACGTTCTCCTTCCACAGGATAGCCACGCCCTCGCGCACGTCGTCGGCACCGTAGCACTTCACCTTGGCACGTGGACCGTCGCTATAGGGAACTTCCTTCACGACCTTCACCTCGCCGGTGTAGTAGTCGAACTGTGTCTGCACGTAGGTAAAGCCATTGATACGCGAGATGATCATGGCAGCGTCCTTGCCCAGACCGTTCAGAATGACACGGAGGGGTTTCTGGCGCACCTTGTTGGCCTTCTCGGCAATCTTGATGGCACCCTCGGCGGCAGCGAAGCTCTCGTGACCGGCCAGGAAAGCGAAGCACTCGGTCTCCTCGCGGAGCAGACGGGCGGCCAGGTTACCGTGGCCGATACCCACCTTGCGGTCGTCGGCGACACTTCCAGGGATGCAGAAGCTCTGCAGGCCGATACCGATGGCCTCGGCGGCCTCGGCAGCACTCTTCACACCTTTCTTGATGGCGATGGCAGCACCGCACACGTAGGCCCACTTGGCATTCTCGAAGCAGATGCCCTGAGTGTCCTCACACATCTGGTAGGGGTCAACACCAGCCTTGTCGCAAATCTCGTTGGCCTCCTCGATGCTGGCAATACCGTTTTCGTTCAATGCAGCGAGAACCTGCTTGATACGACGCTCGTAACTCTCAAAACTTACTTTTCTTATCATTGCTTGGTCCTCCTATTCTTTACGTGGGTCAATAGCTTTCACGACACCCTGCTCGGCCTTTGTGCGGCCATAGCTTCCGGTGAACTTCTTCACAGCCTCATTGGCGTCCATGCCGCCCTTGATGGCTTCCATCATCTTGCCGAGGTGCACATACTCGTAGCCGCACACCTGGTCGTCCTTGTCGAGGAACTGCTTGGTGATGTAGCCCTCGGTCAGTTCCAGATAGCGTGTGCCCTTAGCAACGGTGCCATAGAGCGTACCTGTCTGCGAGCGCAGACCCTTGCCGAGGTCTTCCAGACCGGCGCCGATGACCAGACCGCCCTCGGAGAAGGCGCTCTGTGTGCGACCGTAGACAATCTGCAGGAACAGCTCGCGCATGGCGGTGTTGATAGCATCGCACACCAGGTCGGTGTTCAGGGCCTCGAGGATGGTCTTGCCGGGAAGAATCTCGCTGGCCATGGCAGCAGAGTGGGTCATGCCCGTGCAGCCGATGGTCTCTACGAGAGCCTCCTGGATAACGCCGTCCTTCACGTTCAGGCTCAGCTTGCAGGCTCCCTGCTGCGGAGCGCACCACCCGATACCGTGGGTGTAGCCCGAAATGTCCTTAATCTCTTTGGCCTGAATCCACTTTCCCTCCTCGGGGATGGGAGCCGGCCCGTGGTTGGGGCCTTTGGCCACAACACACATGTTTTCAACTTCCTTTGAATAAATCATAGTTTAATTTGGCAATTTACTATTTAATTATTAGACAAATTACTGATTTGGGCGCAAAGTTACTCAAAAATAATGATATAGCAAAACTTTCGGGCAAGAATATTCTGTCATTATAGAAAAATAACGGCAAAAGAGGGTCATTGGCACCCCTCGCATCGCGATATTGTTTTGTGTGGGCAGGAACAGCAGCCCTCACACCTATGGCAGCGCTCGTCGCCGCCCGACGGGCGCAGCGTCCGAATCATGCGCCACACGGTATATGCGACACAGAGGCCGACAGCTGTTGCAACAATGACATTCTGAATCATTTCACACGCGTACATTATATAGTATATTAAGGCTGTTGGCCAGCCAGCTCATGGCGTTCATCATCTTGTTCGGCTCGGCGCTGTCCTCCTTACCATCGGGGTTCACCACGGCTTTCAGCCCCAACGGCTCAACCGATATCTCGATGTCACGGCCCATAGGCATCGGGTCGCCGTCATAGTGTATCGCGTCCTCCTTCTCACGGCGTATGTGCACACGCTTCGCCTGGAACGTCTTTATGCGGTGGTTGTTGCCCAGCGTCTTGGCAAAGAGGTCGATGGCCATCTGGGGAGCCTCCAGAATGGTGAACGGCTCCATGAC
This sequence comes from uncultured Prevotella sp., assembly GCA_905233425.1. Classification (GTDB taxonomy): domain Bacteria; phylum Bacteroidota; class Bacteroidia; order Bacteroidales; family Bacteroidaceae; genus Prevotella. Next base: position 78,141 of record CAJOEC010000003.1, read on the forward strand.
GATGACGTCGAGCACACCGTCCTGCATCGAAGCCCCCGGAGCTATGTAGGCATGGTTGCCATACTGCGCCGCGTTGGCACACGTGATGAGGAAAGCCTTGTACTTGTGAAGTCCCGTCTCGTCCTCGACGATATAGGTGTCGGGCTTATATTTCACCGACTGCACCAGCACATTCTCAATGTATGTCGTCAGCCCGCGCTTGCCAGCCTCGGCGAATTTCTCCGACACGAATGCGTCGAAGCCCATGCCACAGGTGCAGAAGAACGGCTGGTCGTTGATGACTCCATAGTCGAAGAAGTCGGTCTGCGCGGTGTTTATTATCTTCAGCGACTCCTTCATATTCATGGGCAGACAGAGATGGCGCGCCAGACCGTTGCCCGAACCACAGGGCACTATGCCCAACGCCGTGTCGGTGTGGATCAGCGAGCGCGCAACCTCGTTCACCGTACCGTCGCCGCCGACAGCAACACAGATGTCATCATGCTGGCTCACACATTGAGAGGCGATGACCGAGGCATGGCCAGCATACTCAGTACGCAACACACGCCACTCATGAACCGACGCGTCGAGCGTCTCGTCAATAAGCTGCTCAATGCCCGCCTTCGATTTAGTACCCGAAATAGGGTTCACAATGAATGTAATTCTCGTTTTCTTGTTAATCATAGTTGCAAAAATACAAATTTTGTTGCAAATAAGGCAACAATTACTATTAAAAATACAAAAAACGAACAATTATTAGTAAAAACATGACCTAATTAGAAAAAAATGTGTAACTTTGCACCCTAAAATGAAGTATAACCTATAATTATGGGACAACTACAAGAGAAATTCAAATCATACCGCGTGCCACAGGAGTTCATGGCCAAGGGTGTCTACCCCTATTTCAGGGCCATAACAGGAAAACAGGGCACAGAGGTGGAGATGGGTGGACACAAGGTTCTCATGTTTGGCTCTAACGCCTACACCGGCCTCACAGGTGACCAGCGCATCATAGACAAGGCAAAGGCTGCACTCGACAAATACGGCAGCGGATGTGCCGGAAGCCGATTCCTCAATGGTACACTCGACCTGCACGTGCAGTTGGAGAAAGAACTCGCAGAATTCGTAGGAAAGGACGACTGCATATCATGCTCAACAGGATTCAGCGTCAATCAAGGGGTCATACCGGCATTGCTCTCAAAAGACGACTACGTCATCTGCGACGACCGCGACCACGCATCGATAGTCGACGGAAGAAGACTCGCATTTGCAAAGCAGCTCCACTACAAGCACAACGACATGGAAGACCTCGAGCGCGTGTTGCAGCGGCTGCCCGAAGAAGCAATAAAGCTCATCGTCGTCGATGGAGTGTTCTCAATGGAGGGTGACCTCGCAAAACTGCCCGAAATAGTCGGCCTGAAAAAGAAATACAACTGCTCGTTGATGGTCGACGAAGCCCACGGAATAGGAGTCTTCGGACGTCAGGGCAGAGGCGTGTGCGACCATTTCGGACTGACACAGGACGTAGACCTCATCATGGGAACATTCTCCAAGTCGCTCGCCTCGATAGGAGGATTCATAGCAGGAGACTCCGACACCATCAACTGGCTAAGGCACACATGCCGCACATACATCTTCTCAGCATCAAACACACCCGCCGCCACGGCTGCTGCCATGGAGGCGCTTCACATATTACAGCAGGAGCCAGAGAGGATAGAGAAACTGTGGGATGTGACAAAATATGCACTCAAACGGTTCCGCGACGAAGGGTTCGAGATTGGAGAGACCGAAAGCCCCATCATACCGCTCTACGTCCGCGACGTGGAGAAGACATTCCTCGTCACAGCACTCGCATTCAACGCAGGAGTCTTCATCAACCCCGTCATACCCCCAGCATGTGCACCACAGGACACCCTCGTCCGCTACGCGCTAATGGCCACACACACCAACGAACAGGTGGAGCGCTCAGTCATAGCCCTCAAGAAAATATTCGTGGAGCAGGGAATCATCAAGTAGCCCAATCCGTGCAATCCGTGTAATTCGTTTTAATTCGTTGTTTAAAAAGCAATTCGTTTAATTCGTTAAATTCGTTGTTAAGATAAAAAAAGCAAACACCGATTGATGTTTGCTTTTTTCGTTTGTACAGCTTTCGCTAACCCTCGCCACTGTTGTCGTCGCCGTTGCCGTAGTCCACCAGATCTCCGTCAGCCAGTAGGCACGTGTGCCACCTGACTTTGCATAAACTGCGTTAACTGAACATTCATTGCATTTTCTTTTCATAAACTATGCAAAGGTACATTTTTGCACTGAGAAAAGTGAAATATTAATTATTTTTTGCACTTTCCAGCATGCAAACCTTGCAAAGTCAGTTTCTATGAGTGGTATCTTATTTCTTTATACTGCCATCATTCTTGTCGCCGTAATGGGAGGATGCATAGTTGCCGTAGCCATAACTGCCATAGTTGCCGTAGCCATAGCGACCATAGCCGTATTTGCCATAGCCGTAGCGGCCATATTTTCCGTAACGTCCATAGCCATAATAGTATCCGTACTTCCTTTTCGACATGTCCACTCCGTTAAGTACCACGCAGCCATTTGGAAGTTTGTTTTCCTGGGCGAGTGATTCGAGCAGTGCGAGGTTAGCCTTTGGCGTATAGTCGGCACGGCAGACGAAACAGCTGACATTGGCATAGCGTGCCAGCTGCAGGGTGTCGGTGACCAGTCCTACGGGAGCTGTGTCGAGGATGATGTAGTCGTACTCCTGGTTGAGCAGGTCAAACACCTCCTTCAGATTTTTTCTACTCAAGAGTTCCGTAGGATTCGGCGGGACTGGCCCCGACAGAAGAAGGTCAAGACCGACTGCTTATTTCTGCGTTCTCATTGCCCTCCATGATAATCCACTCCTTGTCCTTGTCATAGACAAAGTCCCAGCCGATGTAGCGCAGGGTGGGCAGACGCTCAGACAACTCAAAGGCTTTGTCACAGAGCTGCCGCCACCGGGGAATCTTGATGCCCTTGATGGTATAATGTGTGTCTGGATGCACATCCGTGGTTCGTCCCAACTTGTCAAAGCCTGTTGTATCCACCACACCTGTACCCGCATTGATGCATGCAATAATGCCACCGGTTGTTGCTGAACTAATGAAGTTTCCACCAACTCCGATGCGAATGAACGGGTACCACAGTCGGATATCTCCATCGCCCAGATTGATGGTGTGCATGCGCACGCTGTTGACACTCGCCGGGTGATATTTGGCCATCTCTTCACCCTGCTCAATCACTTCCTCTAACAGTACGCCCTTGACGGTGCCACTTTTCCAATGGCTGTTGGCATCCTCCGTTTCGGCAAACAGCTGGTTGAAGAGCGCATGAAGGTTCGGCGCTTCACCAACCTCCACCATACGCACACCCATCGACTGTCCGAGTCCGACGGGCTTGAGTACAAAGGTGGGATGACGATGGCAGAAAACCTCAAAGGCCGGGAAATCCTGTTCGCCTTCGAGCAGCAGGACTTCACGCTTGTAGGCATCCTTCAGCAATTGGTAGGCATGCCACTTGTTGCGGAGCAAATGTAGATCTTCCGCCTTATTCAGATAATCGATGTAGTTGAAACGCTCTCTGTAGGTGAGATACTCACGCTTGTGCTTGTCTGTGGCACCTAACTGTTCATGGTAGAATTCCTCGGTCGTGCCGATGCCATATTGCCAGTAGTCATAGGTGGCAATGGCAAAGATGTCCTCTAAGCTCCTGCCACCCGCTATGTCGGGTCTGGTTTTGGCACGCAGTTCCAACTGCTGCTTGATGTGGTCAACAACCCAAGGATTGTAGATTTCAGGATAAGCCGCTACAATTTCATGCCTGTACGGATCTGATATGCCTCGTCTTCACTTGCGTATAGTTTCATATCTTTTGTATAAATAGCTGTAGGTATATTTGCTTGTCTTCTCTCCCGTATGAGATACGCAAGACATACCAACGCTTATTTGTTTCTGGCACATATCTTACCGACACCCATGTTTGTGAGCTTTTTGCTTCGGGGAAGGCATCAGGGGCAAACCGGAAACTATTGTTGATGCTCACGTTCATTCAGATTCTCTGTGAACGTCTTGGTCAGCCGGTTGCTGCGCTTCTCTGCCGTCGGCGAGATGAAGATGTAGAACGCGATGGCTATGACGGCGAATATGCCGAGCATACCGCTCTTGTGCAGTGTGTTGCCGATGATATAGGCAATGAAGGCAGCTCCTATGGCAAGGCGCAGGATGGCAAAGGCGGTGATTTTGACACGCTCTATACTGCCCCCCTCGTACCACAGGCGGTTGACGTTGTCGCTGTTGCCGCCCCGTCGCATCAAGGCCCAAAGGAAGGGGGCGCAGATGGACAGTGTGACAAAGGCGGTGACGATGCCATTCCAAGGATCTGGCAGAAGGTCGTAGATCAGCGGTGCGCCGTAATAGTACATAATGGCGATGACAGCGAGGCAGAGCACGCTGTTAATGATCATAATAAGGACGAAACGCTTTAACTCGGTGCGAGAGATGAGTCGCATCTCGTCGGTCTCGGTCTCTTCCGCGTTTTCGGTGGTGTTGCTCTCCATCTTGGCTATCCACTTTGCCGGCAGCACACGCGCCACCACGTTGTAGGCCGGCTCTGCCAGACGTATCATATAGGGCGTGGTGAACGTGGTGAACACCGACACGGCCACGACAATGGGATAGAGGAAGTCGCTGGTGACGTGCAACGATGTGCCCAAGGTGGCGAGAATGAATGCAAACTCGCCAATCTGCGTCAGCGAGAAGGAGCACCGCATGGAGGTCTTCAGCGTCTGGCCTGAGATGAGGAAGGCGCATGTGCTCCATAGGGTCTGCCCAAGCATGATGGTGACGACGATGCAGAGGATGGGCACGATATACTCGACGATGAGGTTCACGTCGACCATCATGCCCACGGAGACGAAGAAGATGGCACCAAAGAGATTCTTCACCGGGGTCACTAAGTGCTCAATCTTCTGGGCCTCGACCGTCTCGGCCAGGATGCTGCCCATGACGAAAGCGCCAAAGGCGGATGAGAAACCTACGGCAGAGGCAAACACCACCATGCCGAAGCAGAGGGCAAGGGCGGTGATGAGCATTGTCTCGTCGTTCATCAGACGCTTCGCCTTGCGCAGGAACAGGGGGATGAGGTAGATGCCCACCACGAACCATAGCACCAGGAAGAACCCAAGCTGAAGGATGGACGTGAGCATCTGTGTGCCCTCAAACTCCTTGCTGACGGCCATGGTGGATAGCATCACCATGAGCACGATGGCGAGGATGTCCTCGATGATGAGCACGCTGAGCACGAGACCGGCGAAACGCTCCTGCCGCAGCCCCATGTCGTCGAAAGCCTTGAAGATGATGGTGGTCGACGACATGGCGAGCATTCCGCCAAGGTAGATGCAGTCCATGTCGCTCCAACCGAAAAGACCACCAGCGAGCGAGCCGACGTACATCATGCCAATGATAATGGCCACGGCGGCAATGATGGGCGCGGCACCCATCTTCAGGATTTTCTTGAATGAGAACTCCAGTCCAAGGGCGAACAGCAGGAAGATGACGCCGATATCACTCCAGACGTGGACGCCCTCGCCGTCGGTGATACTGGGCATGTAGGGCATATTGGGTGAGGCGAGGAATCCCGCCACGATGTAGCCCAGGACGATGGGCTGTTTAAGGCTCTTGAAAAGGAGCGTCATGACACCTGCACAAATCAGTATCAGCGCAAGGTCGGCAATTAGGGGTTCAAGCTGTGACATTTTGATTCAGGGGTGTTATAGGACACTACTTTGTTCCGCCGCCCAGTGCGATGTAAAGGGAGATGACAGCCTGGGCGCCGTAGTACATGTTAGAAGCCTCGTTGAGCTGGGCGTTGAGCAGCGACTCCTGGGCGGTGAGCACCTCGAGGTATTCAGCCTTGCCATTGTCCATCAGCTCATGGGTGCCGATGTAGGCCTCATGGAGCGCCTCGACCTGACGGTGGTAGTACTGGTGCTTCTCGCGTGCTGCCTGACAGTCGGCGATGGCCTCGTTCACTTCGTTGCCGGCGTCGACGACTGCCTGGACATACTTTTTCTTCAGGTTCTCCTCAGTCAGCTGGGCCGTCTTGTAGTTGGCATTGATCTGGCCGCGGGCGAAGATGGGCTGCGAGAGTGAACCGACGAGCTGAAGCAGCAGTTTGCCGGGATTGACGAAGCCACTATTATTGCTCCAACCGGCCTCTCCCGTCAGTGTGATGCTGGGATAGAAGGCGGCACGGGCGGCCTGCACGTTATAGAAGGCTTCCTCTATGTAGTAGTTGGCTAAGCGGATGTCGGGGCGGCGCTCGAGCATCATGGCGGGCACGCCGATCTTCATGAACCGCTCCTCGAACAGTCGCTGGCCCTCAGTGGCCGAGTGGTATTGCTCGCCTGAGTACCAATGGGTACGCTCGATATGCTGCGGGGTGATGCAGAGCAGACTGCATATATCGTTCTCCGTAGAGCGTATGCTGCGGCGGATGTCGACAATCTGTGTCTTCACGTCGAGCCACGACGACTCCTGTTGGTTGACAGCCGTTGAGTAGGCCTGTCCGTTCTCGTAGAGTGCCTGTTGCGTATCCAATGAGGCTTTCCACAGGCTGTCGGTCTCCATAAGGATGTCCAGTTCGCGGTCGAGCAGCTGGAGATAGAAATACTGCTGTGCTACGCTGCTGATGAGATTGGAACGTGTGGATTCCTCGGCCATCTGCGACTGCAGCAGTGCAGCCTTGGCAGCACGCTTCTTATTCGTCAAGGAACCGAACACGTCAACATCCCACGACACATCCAAAGGCAGGGTGTAGCTTTTCGTCCACGACTCGCTGCCGAACTTGCTGAGCGAACCCTGTGGCGAGAAGTAAACCGACGGCAGGAAAGCCAGACGTTTGGTCTTCAGCGACAACTCGCTCTTCTCGACATTGATGCGGGCGGTGTTCAGGTCGGTGTTGTTGGCCAATGCCTGCTCAATCAACTGCTGCAGCAGAGGGTCGGTGAAGAACTCGCGCCACGACATATCGGCGATGGAAGCACCCCCTAAGGCCCCCGAGGGGGCTTCGATACCGAACAGAACATTCGTGTCCTCCACGGGAGATGACTGGAGGGCTTCATACTTATTATATAAACCGCAGCCCGACAGCATCAGACTCGCGGAAAATAATAATACTACTTTTTTCATCTTCATACTCTTATTTTTTATTAACCACAGATTTCACAGATTTCACAGATTTCGCAGATTACAGCTGCGCGAAGTTTCTACTATAATCCATAATAATCTGTGAAATCTGCGTAATCTGTGGTTTAATAATTATTCGTTGTTTGTCACTTCTGCCACTTTCTTACCCATGTATTTCTCGTGCAGATTCTGGAACACGATGAAGAAGGCGGGGACAACGAACAGGAGAGCAAGCGTGCCGATGCCCATACCACCGATGACGCCAAGGGCGAGGGCGCGGTTACCGTTGGCACCGGCACCACCCTCAATGACGAGCGGTATCATACCGATGATCATCGTGGCCACGGTCATCAGGATTGGGCGCAAACGCTCCTTACAAGCCTCGAAGGCTGCATCGACGATGGTCAAACCCTGAGCACGGCGCTCTGTGGCGTACTCTGTAATAAGGATAGCAGTCTTTGCGAGCAATCCAATGAGCATGATGACACCCGTCTGAAGATAGATATTGTTGTCCATGCCTGGCAGTTGCAGCAGATTGCCGAAATAGGCGAATACAAAAGCTCCCATCAGTCCGAAAGGCACGCTGAAAAGCACAGCCAACGGCGTGAACCACGAGTTGTAGAGCGAACCCAGGATGAGGTATATCAGAATCACACAGATGACATAGATAAGGGCGGTGGTGTTGGACCCGGCGGCCTCCTCAAGTTCACGCGACATGCCGCTGTACTCGTAGGTAGCAGTGCTGGGCATCTCCTCCTTGAACACCTCGGCGATGACCTTGTGGACCTCGCCCTCGCTGTAGCCGCCGGCTGGTGTCACGTAGCATGAGATACTCTGGAAGAGGTTGAAGTGCTCGATGCTCGAAGGACCGACAACACGCTTCAAGCTGACGAACTCAGAGATGGGAGCCATCTTACCACTACCCACCTTCACGAAGATGTTGTTCAATGACGAGGGGTCGAGACGGTACTCAGGCGCGGCACTGGCCATGATGCGGTAAACCTTGCCGAACTGGTTGAAGTTGCCGACGTAAGCGCCACCACAGAAGGAACCAAGTGTGTTGAGCACTTCTGCCGGAGAGATGCCGGCACGGTCGCAATGGGCTGCATCGACTTCAATCTCGTATTTCGGATAGCGCTCGGAGTAGGTTGACGAGGCAGAACCTATCTCAGGCCGTTTCTCCAGTTTGCTCAGGAACTGCTCTGTCTGCTTGGCAAACTCCGACAGGTTGCCGTCGCTGGGATCCTCCACCACAAGACACACACTGTTCGTGGCACCATAGCCGGGAATCTGCGGCATCTGGAAGGGAATCACCTGCAATTCCTTGATTTCCATACAGTCGTAGTAGAAACGCCCCGCGACAAGGTCGATCAGGTGGTTCATGCCAGGACGGTCATCCCAGTTCTTCAGACGCACGACGAGGGTGGCAAAGTTGGAGCCCTCACCATTGAGCATACCATAGCCAGCGACAACGGCGAAGCTCTCCAATTCGGGAATCTGCTTCACTTTCTCCTCCACCTGTTTCACCATCTCACGGGTCTGTTGCAGCGTAGTACCTTCCGGCGCACTGATGTCGGCCAGGAACACGCCTTGGTCCTCCTGAGGAACGAGGCCCGAGGGCAGACTCTTCATGAAGAACACCAGCAGCACAGCGGCGATGGCCAGAAGACTCCATGACAGGATGGGGCGCTTGATGAACTTCTGCACGCTCCGGCTATATTTGTTGTAGATGGCATTATAGCTCGCTTCGTAAGCCTTCTTGGTATAATAGGTCAGGCTCTTGCCCTCCTTCTTACCCTCTGTCACCTTCATCATGACGGCACAGAGAGCCGGGCAGAGCGTCAGGGCTGAGACGCACGACAGCCCGACTGACGAGGCAATGGTCACACCGAACTGGGTGAAGAAGGTGCCTGAGGTGCCTGGCATGAACGTCACGGGAATGAACACCGCCATAAACACCAATGTACATGAGACGACTGCCACCGAGACCTCGCTCATGGCCTGACGGGTGGCCTCACGAGCATCGCTGATACCGCCCTCCATCTTGGCCATCACGGCCTCGACCACCACAATGGCGTCATCAACCACCGTACCGATGGCGAGCACCAAGGCAAACAGCGTCAAGATGTTGAGTGAGAAACCGGCCAACGAGACCACGGCAAACGTGCCTAACAGCGACACGACAATAGAAATAGAAGGGATAATCGTGGCCTTGATGTTCTGCAGGAAGAAGAACACCACGAGCACCACGAGGATGATGGCTATGACAAGCGTCTCGACCACGTTGTGGATAGCAGCAAACAGGAAGTCGTCGCTGGTCATCATGGTGACAAACTCCAGTCCAGCGGGCATCGATTCCTTCATATCCTCAAACGTCTTGTTGATGCGGGCATTTACCTCAGTGGCATTTGCACCCGGTGCCTGGAACACCATGAAGAGCGCGCCCGGCGAGTCGTTGATGTTCGACGTGTAGTTGTAGCTCATGGCGCCTATCTTCACATCGGCCACGTCGCCAAGGCGAAGCACATGGCCGCCCTCGCTGGTACGCAGCACGATGTCGTTGAACTCCTCAATGCTCTTCAGCGTACCCTTATATCGCATGGAATACTGATAGGAGTTTTTCGACTGCTCACCTAAAGAACCTGTGCCCGAGACGAAACTCTGCCGGTTGATGGCCGCAAAGATGTCGTTAGGCTCAAGGCCGTATTGCGCCATAACGTCGGGCTTCATCCAGATGCGCAAGGCGTAGGTGTTGCCAAGGCTCTGTACATTGCCCACGCCGTTGATACGCATCAGACGCGGCTTGATGTTGATGTCTACATAGTTCGAGATGAAGTCCTCGTCGTACTTGCCGTCAACACTTCTCACGGCAAAGATCTGCAGGATGTTGCTCTGCTGCTTCATCACCTGCACGCCCACCTTGTTTACTTCGGCGGGCAGCAGTGCCATGGCACGTGTCACACGGTTCTGTACGTTCACCGCCGCCATGTCAGGGTCGGTGCCTTGCTTGAAATAGACACTGATACTCACCATGCCGTTAGATGCGGCCTTTGAGGTCATGTAGGTCATGTCGTTCACACCGTTGATAGCCTCTTCAAGCGGCTGGATGACCGACTTCATCACGGTGTTCTCGTCAGCACCGTCATAGCTGGTGGAAACAAGCACCGTAGGCGGTGCGATGTCAGGATACTGCTCAACAGCCAGCGTGTTCATCGAGATGTAACCTACCAGCGCAATGACTATCGAGATGGCACATGCCATCACGATTCTGTTGATGAATATATTGTTCTTCATACTATTTTTTTCTTTTTACCAGAGATTTCACTTTTTTTGCTGTGCATTGTCTATGCTATTGCACAGATTATCCAAAACTAACAATCTGTGTCATCTGAGTAATCGGTATAATCCGTTTAATCTGTGTAATCTGTGGTCGTAATTCTTCACTTTTCAGTCTCTTCATCAGGGAACAAAACCTGTTGTCCCTCCCTGACATTATTGGCTCCGGTGGTCACAATCTTGTCACCGACGTTAAGACCGCTCGTCACAATGTAGTCCTGGCCGTTGCCGACATCCTCCACCGTCACGTCGACAGCCGTTGCCGTACTGTCGGCTTGCACCTTATACACCAGCGACTTGTCCTGCAGACTCACCACGGCATTTTGGGGGATGACGATGACATCCCTCTCCGCGAAAGGCAGCACTATAGTACCCTGGATGCCGGAGTACAAATGACCTTCTGGGTTGGGGAACGAAGCCTTGCAAGACAGCGAACCTGTAGCAGCATTGACGACACCCGTCATGCTTGTGATACGACCCTTGTGGGGGTACTCCGTGCCGTTTTTCATCACAAATGTCACATCGGGCAGACTGGCAATGTACTTCTCAACGTCGGCTGTTGACATGCCATACTGCACCATTTGCTCAACAAGCGCTTCCGTCACCGAGAACTCAGCGTCCATATTGGTATTGCCGCTCACGATGGTCAGCTGCATACCCGGCGAAACCTGTTCACCTGTACGGACAGGAATCTCACCGATGATGCCCGTCACAGGAGCCGTAATGGTACAGAACCCGAGAGTCACCCTGGCACGGTTAGCTGTTGCACGAGCCTGCTTTACCGATGCCAGAGCATGCTTGTATGCGTTCTCTGCGTCTGTGAGCATATAGCTGCTCACGATGTTCTTCTCATACAGATTCTTGGTCGACTCATACTCAAGTTTTGCCGAGCTCTCGGCGGCCAGGGCGGCCTCCAAACTGGCCTCGGCAGCCTCCAGATCCAGCTGGGCATTGCGAGGGTCGATGACAAAGAGCACAGTCCCCTTCGTCACCTGCTGGCCTTCGCTTACGGCAATACGTGTCAACTGTCCATTCACCTGAGGGCTAATCAGCACGTCGGTGCGGCCCTTCATCTTAGCACTGTACTTCACAGGAACGGTGACATTCTGCTTTTCGACTGTCAGCGTCTTGAACGAGGTGTGCTTTTCTTTTGGCATGTCAATGTCACAAGAACCTAACCCTGCCACTAAGCAGATCATGAAGATCCACTTCAAATTGTTCTTTTTCATAACTTGGAATTGTTTTTAATTGTTTGATTTATTGAGTTATTTATTGAGTTGCTTCATATATAAACGCATCACGACTTCGCATCATTTCACAAATCGTAATATTGTTCCGCCCCAACTCAGTCCAACGCCAAAACCGGAAATCATTACGGTGTCACCTTTCTTGATTATTTGATTGTCCAGACAATCCTTCAGTCCAATCAGGACGGTTGAAGAAACCGTGTTTCCTGTTGCGGTAAGATTTACATAAAACTTCTCCTTTGGCAACAAACATACTTTGCGGATGGTATCGAGCATGAACTTGTTGGCCTGATGAAAAACATAGTAGTCAATCTGGTCATTATCCAGTTTGTTCTTTTCGAGAAGATCTTTCATCATTGCCGGAACAGCATCGAGAGTGAAGTTAAAGATGGCTCCGCCGTGCATATAGAGATAGTCATCATACCAGATGTGACCTTCCTCGTCCTCTACAAACCGACCTGTTGGTGACTTTTGCCGGGAAGCACCTGTCTTTACTATCAGGTTGTTGGCTCCACTGCCATCTGTTCCAAGGGAGAACTCACCTATCTCAGCAAAGCCCTCTGTAGAGATCAGACATGCAGCAGCACCATCACCAAAGATGGAACGGTTGCTCTTGTCTGAGGGATGAAGATACTTATTATAGGTTTCTGCTGTCAATAACAGCACATTCTTTGCTATACCGGCAGCAATGAGTCCTTTAGCCATCGCCATGCCATAAACACAACCGGAACAACCAAGGTTATAATCAAAGGCACCTGCAGAAGTGGGAATTCCTAATCTGTCCTGCAATACACATGCTGTTGATGGGAGGAAATAATCCGGACTTTGCGTACAAAGCATCAGTAAGTCTATTGACTTGGGATCTATTCCATATTCCTCAAACAACTTACGGGCAGCTTTCTCTGCCATATCACCAGCCGTTTCATCCTCAGCTGCCAAATGGCGAGAATCCACCCCGACTTTCTGAGCGACCTTCTCTACACTCCATTCAGGGAACTCCTTAACCAGTTCCTCATTGGTTACTACCTTTTCAGGAAGATAATAAGATATTGCCTTGATAAATGCCATATTAACTTAAAAATTTACCCTTACCATCCTTTGCCTTCGCACGGAGCATATCTTACCGACACCCCTGTCTTTGAATTTTTGACTTCGGGGAAGGCAAAGGAGGCAAATCCTGAGCTGTTTTTCATCCATGATATTAGCATTATGCAACGCGTTTATATCGGACTTCATATAATCGGCTGCAAAATTACTACTTTTTCATCGAATAAAAGAAAAAAAAACGAAAAAAGTCCAAAAGTTCGACGACATGGCGTCAGGCGAGACTTCGACAGAGTTGGCAAGTGCCGCCAGTGCCTTAGTGCAAAGGTGTGAAAATGGGTTCACGGCGGCCGCCGTGAATAATTTTGGCGGCCGCTGCAGATATTTTTAGCGGCCGCTAAAAACATTTGTGGCGGGCGGCGTGAACCGAGGGCAACCGTCCTCTCTCCCTTCAAAGTCCGTCCTCTCAGCCTTCAAAGCCCGGACAGATGGATGCCTCTTACCTATTTATCATTACTGGAGTCAAAGGCTGTCGCTATTCCGGCATGGGGAGTAATGACAAATAGGTATTATGGTGATTGAAAATGGAGGATTGAAGGCTGAAAATGGCGGTTTCACCATTTTTAGGTATTGTCTGTTGACCAGATTGTGCCTACCTTTGCACCCGTTTTTCTGACATAAGGACATACTTTTTGACATAAGAACATTTATTTTCTGACATAAGGACATAAGAACATTTATTTTCGGACATAAGAACATTTATTTTCAGACATAAGGACATAAGAACAAATTTTATGAGACGAGAGGCTATCATTGCTTTATCATTCATCATTTGTCATCTGCCATACAGCCCTGCAAGGGGGCAGGTGAACGCTGGCGATAGCGTGATGCAGCACGTCCGCGGAAACAGGCTGAGCGTGGGCGGCTACGGTGAGGTGGCGCTGAGCCGCGAGTTCTACAGCGACCATGTGAACCGCTACAGTTCGCCACAGAACTACAAGGACGACCCGTCGCACGGACGTTTCGACATCCCCCATGCCGTCATCTATTTGGGCTACGACTTCGGCCGCGGCTGGACATTAGGCACAGAGGTGGAATTTGAGCACACCGGCACGGGGTCGGCCGTTGAGAACGAGGCCGACGAGGCTGCCGAGTGGGAGCTGGAACAGGAGAAAGGCGGCGAGGTGGAGCTGGAGCAGCTGTGGATCAACAAGCGGTTCTCGCGTGCCGCCAACGTGAAGATTGGCCATGTCATCGTGCCCGTAGGCCTGAACAACGCCCACCACGAGCCACTGAACTACTTCACAGTCTATCGTCCTGAGGGCGAAAACACCATCCTGCCTTCCACATGGCACGACACGGGCATAGCCTTCTGGGGACACTGCGGAAGGTTCAAGTACGAGCTTCAGATGGTGGCCGGGCTGAATGCCATGCTCTTCAACCGCGACAAGTGGATTCACCACGGGGCTGGCTCGCCATTCGAGTTCAAGCCCGCCAACCAGTTAGGTTTTGCCGCCCGCGCCGACTGGTTCGCGCTGTCGGGCCTGCGCGTGGGTCTAAGCGGCTACTATGGCCACTCCGCCCATAACACCTACCCCAACGACCTGAAGGGCGACGGCAAGCCCTACGACAACGTGAAGGGTACGGTGGCCATCGGCTCGGTCGATGTGACGCTGAACCGTTGGAACTGGCTCGTCCGCGGACAGGCCGACTACGGCTACGTGGGCGACACCGAAAAGCTCAACACCATCAAGGACGCCAAGGCCCATGCCTCGAACTCGCCCGTGAAGAGCGCGATGATTGGCAAGAACGCCGTGGCCGTGGGCATTGAGGCGGGCTACGATGTGTTCTCGCAGATTGCCAGGCTTCACCGTGACGAGCAACAGTTCTATGTCTTCGCCCGCTACGAATACTACGACAGCTACATCCCCGCGAAGAACAAGGAGATGTTCGACTACACAAACGTCAACCGTCTGGCTTTCGGCGTGAACTACCATCCCGTGCCGGGCATCGTGCTGAAGGCCGACTACAGCCTCCGCAAACTGAAAACACCCTATAACAACGAGCCAAGCCTGAACATTGGCGTGGCCTACGAGGGATTCTTCCTATGAGACAGAAGAACTATTTTCGACATAGTAACATAAGGTATGTTCTATAAATTGCAAAAACTACGAGCAGCCTTTCCCCTCCCTTGTAGGGGAGGGGTTAGGGGTGGGGTCAGTATATAATTAGCAGACAAGTAGTTACAGACCCCACCCCCAGTCCCTCCCCTTGAGGGGAGGGGAGCGGCTGCGCACCATTTAATTAGATTAATAGAAATCACCATAAGAACAAATAATACAAATAAAAACATTAATAAACATAAACAAAATGAAAAAGATTCTGATTAATGCCATGCTCTTTGCAGCATGCAGCATGGGAATGGTCTCATGCTCGAGTGACGATGACAACAACAATGACAACGGCCTCGCCGAGAAGGAGCAGGCCATGCAGGCCATCACCGGCCAGTACGTGAACAACGTGGTGTTCCCCATCTACCGGTCGTTAGCCTCGCAGACCTCCACGCTCTTCGACCAGCTTGTGGAGGCCAAGGCCAAACTGCGTGCCGGAACGCTGGCACAAGCCGACATCGACCGCATCTGCACCACCTTCATCGCCGCCCGCTCGGCCTGGGAGCAGAGCGAGTCGTTCCTCTACGGCGCAGCCACCGACTTCGGCATCGACCCCCACATCGACACGTGGCCCCTCGACCGCACGGCCCTTGCCAAGGCCTTGGCCAGTAGTGAAATCATCGACGACCTTGACGACCTCGACGATGGCGGCATCGACAACGCCCGCGCCCTCGTCGGCGAGCAGCAGTTGGGCTTCCACGGCATTGAGTTCATCATCTTCCGCAATGGAAAGAACCGCAGTCTCGCCGCCCTTCAGGGCATCGAGGATGACGAGGTCTTCAGCGGCCGCAACATCACCGGCGAACAGGAACTCGTCTTCGCCGCTGCCGTGGCCGGCGACCTGCGCGACAAGTGTTTCCAGTTGGAGGTGAGCTGGTTGGGCGACGAGGCTCCCAAGGCACATCAGGAGCGCGTGGAGGAGTGCGAGTTCCCCACGACAGTTGCCGGTGGCGACGCCTCCTACGGCGAGAATCTGCTCAACGCCACGAAGGCCGGCAGCACGATGGCAACATGGCGTAGCGTGATGAGCACCATCCTCGTGGCCGGATGCAGCAACATCTGCGCCGAGGTGGCCGGACAGAAGATAGGACAGGCATATCTCGGTACCGATCCCGACTACATTGAATCGCCCTACAGCCAGCGCTCGTACTACGACTTCTTCGACAACATCAGCAGCATACAGTACAGCCTCTATGGCAATCAGGGCACAACGGCAAATGCCAACTCTATCATGGCCTACCTGCAGAAACACAACTCCACGATGGCCGCCGACCTGAAGACAAAACTCGACGCAGCCCTCGCCGCATTGGCCACCGCCAAGGCCGGAACGCCGTTTGTGCTCGACCCTCACAGCGCCAATGCCAAGGCTGCTATGGATGCCATCAACGCTCTTGACGAAACACTTAACGAAGCAGCATCATGGATAGCAGCAAACTAAAAAACCTCTGGGGCTTATGGGGCGGCTTATGGGACTTATGTGCCCTATATGTCCTATGTGTCTTATGTGTCTTATGTATCTCGTGCTCCGACGATAGTGAGGAGATGACCGACGAAGAGTGGTCAGAAGCGAGACTCATGGGTAAGCCTGTGGGCAACTTCACCGCCGAGGAATGGTACCCGGGCGGTGAGAAGGGCACCACGATGAACGTGACGCAGGGCTGCTACGAGGACGAGACACCCGCCGTCACGGAGATGGGACTCACCGAGGCCTTCAACCGAGGCGAGCAGTTCTTCGAGCGCAACGTCACGGAGTTCCAGGCACCATTCAACGGTCTTGGTCCGGCCTACGTGCGCAAGTCGTGCCTCGACTGCCACCCCGGCTACGGCCATGGCAAGCGCGTCACGCAATACCGTGCTGAATGGGGCAACGGCTATCTGCTGGTGGTCTATCACCCCGCCGACGGCTTGAACAGCGACGACGGCCCCTACGTCAGCGAGGTGACGGGAATGCCGCAGACACGCGCCGTCAGCCCCTTCCTGCCGCCCATCGACGAGAGTGGCATACACATCAGCTGGCTGCCCGTCCTGACGATGGCCGACGGCAGCGAGATTTCGGCTACCACTTTCCCCGACGGCGAGCGCTATGAACTCATCTACCCGGAACTGAGCATCGACCGCGAGGCCTTCAACACCTCGCCCACACCTTGGGAGACGGGCAACGGCGCCGTGGCCTTCCGCTTAGAGAGCACCATCGGCATTATCGGCACGGGGCTTCTCGATGCTATCCCCGACGACAGCATCCGCGAGCAGTACCGGCACGAGGCTCCCTACGTGGAGCTGAATCCCGCCTTCTGGGACAAGGAGGCCGACGACTTCGCCCCGACGGCATGGTATGTCAATGCCTCGAGCGGCGTGGAGCAGGTGAACCGCCTGAAGAAGTTCACCTACGCCATGACACGCGGCTCGCTACAGGACGGTGCCGGTGCCAATGCCATCTGGAACATCACCAACGTCTCGCGCTCCGACCGTCCGAAGCTCTATACCACGGCCGCCTGGGCAAAGGCGATGTCAGAGAACCCGCAGGTGATAGCCGCCATCAAGAAAGACCCCGCGTCGCCCTACTATGCCGACGGCACCGACGAGGGCATCCGCGAGGCAGTCTATAACCTGTTGCTGCCCACGACGAACCAGTTTGACAACAAGTGGCACGTCTTCTCGCCAGAAATGTCGGACAACAACTTCTGGGCCTTCCAGGTATGGCACCGTGGCTTGGCCATTCCCCGAGCCCGCAATCTGCAAGACCCAGATGTGCAGCGCGGCAAACAGATCTTCAACGAGATTGGCTGTGCAGCCTGTCACCGTCCGTCGTGGAAAACCACCAACGACGACTACTGGGCTCCGCAGATCATCGCCTCGCAGCAGTTGCAGCTGCCCCGCTACCAGAACCAGACCATCTGGCCCTACACCGACATGATACAGCACCGGCTGTATATGAAGAACGGCATTCACGGCTCGTGGTGCCGCACCACCCCACTCTGGGGACGCGGGCTGTCGCTCATCAACACAGGTGCCGAAGACCGGCTGCACGACTGCCGTGCCCGCAACGAGATAGAGGCCATCATCTGGCACGGCTATTCGAAGAAGAGCGACGCCTACGCTTCGACACTCAAGTTCTACCGCCTGCCTAAGGCCGACCGCGATGCCATCGTGAAATTCCTGAAAGCCATTTGATGGTTTCCGGACGTAGTAAACTATAACAAAAAGTGTTGCATTTGACCATGCGGCACTTTTTATTTAACTATTTGAAACGAAAACGAAAACCCAAGTCACCATTATTCAATATTTTTGTGGCAAAAACGTTATATAGAATATGAAGCGACTTGTTTTATCCTTGTTTGCCTTAGTGCAAATGGCAATGCTCTCAGCCGCAGAGCAGTTCATCAGTTTCTCCCAACAGCCGGGGGCGTTCAGTCTGGCCAATGCCACCATCTGCTATAGTGACAACGACAACGAGGGAGTGAAGATTGCCCTTCGCAATCTCCAGACCGACATGGAGCGGGTGTTGGGAAAGGCCCCGCAGCTGTCATCTTCCACTACGGATGGGCTGACCATACTCGTCGGCACTCTCGGCAAGAACCCCGCCATCGACAAAATGGTTAATGGTAAATCCGCAAATCGTCAATTATCTGACCTGAAGGGCAAGCGCGAAAAGTTCATCATCACCAATGTCGACGGCAAGGTGGTCATCGCCGGCAGCGACCGCCGGGGCACCATCTACGGCATCTACGAGCTGTCGCGCCAGTTGGGTGTCTCGCCGTGGTACTGGTGGGCCGACGCACCCATAGCCAAGCACGACGACGTTTGGTTCATCCCCGGCACCTATACCGACGGCGAACCCGCCGTGGAGTTCCGCGGACTGTTCCTCAACGACGAGGCTCCCTGCCTCACGTCGTGGGTGAAGAACACCTGGGGCACAGACTACGGCGACCACCGTTTCTACGAGAAAGTCTTCGAGCTTATCCTCCGTCTGAAGGGCAATTTCCTCTGGCCCGCCATGTGGGGATGGGCTTTCTATGCCGACGACCCTGAGAACGGCAAGACCGCCGACCGCATGGGTGTCATCATGGGTACCTCGCACCACGAGCCAATGGCCCGCAACCATCAGGAGTATGCCCGACGCCGCCAGGAGTGGGGAGCATGGAACTACCAGACGAACCAGACGAAGCTCGACCAGTTCTTCCGCGAGGGCATCGAGCGGATGAATGGCACCGAGGACATCGTGACCATCGGTATGCGCGGCGACGGCGACGAGGCCATGAGCGACAAGGCCGACACGCAGCTCATGGAGCGAATCATCACCAACCAGCGCAAGATCATCAAGGAGGTGACGAAGAAACCCGCCGAGAAGACCACCCAGGTGTGGGCATTATATAAAGAGGTTCAGGACTACTACGATGCCGGGTTGCGTGTGCCCGACGACGTGATGATCCTCATCAGCGACGACAACTGGGGCGACATTCGCCGCGTGCCCGTCAACGAGAAGGAGCGTGCCCGAAAGGGCGGCTGGGGCATCTACTACCATGTGGACTACGTCGGTGCTCCCCGAAACACTAAGTGGCTCAACGTCACCCAAACGCAGCAGATGTTCGAGCAGCTCTCATTGGCATACGACTTCGGCATACAGCGAATGTGGATTCTCAACGTCGGCGACCTGAAGCCCATGGAATACCCCATACAGCTCTTCATGGACATGGCCTGGAACCCCAAGGAGTACAACCTCCAGAACGTCACCGGCCACACCCGCCGTTTCTTCGGTTCAGTACTTAGCGGCGGTGCCGCCGAGGAGGCCGCAGCCATCTACAACCAGAACTGCCAGTACATGGCCCGCGTCACCCCCGAGATGCTCGACGCACGCACATATAATATTGAGACCGGCGAGTGGAAACAGGTGGCCGACGACTACCAGCGCCTTGAACTGCGCGCCCTGCGCCTCTACGACCAGGTGCCCGCCGAGGCCCGCGACTTCTACCGCCAGACCATACTCTTCCCCGTGCAGGCCATGGCTAACCTCTACGACATGTACTACGCCCAGGCCATGAACCATTACTTGGCCCGCCGCAACGCCCCAGACGCCAACCTCTGGGCCGACCGTGTGGCCCAGTGTTTCCGCCGTGACTCCCTGCTCTGCGCCGCCTATAATACCGACATAGCCGGAGGCAAGTGGAACGGCATGATGACTCAGAAACACATCGGCTACCGCTCGTGGAACGACAATTTCCGCCGCGACATGCTGCCACAGACCACCACCGTTAAAAGTGAAGAGGTAAAAGTGAATAGCGATAAATTTGCTACCGCAGAAGGTTGCGCGACAGCAACAGGCGGCTACTCATTCGCCCACAGCAACGGCTACGTCTCGATGGAGGCCGAGCACTTCTACATCGCCACCGCCTCGGAAGGTACCGCCTGGCAGGTCTATCCCTACTACGGACGCACACGCAGCGCCTTAGCCCTCACGCCCTACACCAAGCCCGTCGGCGACGCCTCGCTGACCTACCGCTTCACCCTGCCCGGCGATGCGCCCGACTCCGTGAAGGTACATGTCGTAGTCAAGTCGACCCTCGACTTCCTCAACGTCGGCGGCCATGAGTACTCCGTCAGTCTCGACGGCTCGGCTACTAAGACCGTCAATTTCAACAAGACCCTCGTCGACCGCCAGCCCTACATGTACTCTGAGTTCTATCCCACAATCGCCCGCCGCGTGGTGGAGAAGGTGGTCACCGTGCCCGTCGGCAAAGGTGTTTCTGGGAGCACGGGCGTCTCGCCAGCATCAGGGGCTTTGCACGAGCTGACCATCCACCCCTGCCATCCCGGCATCGTCTTCGAGAAGATTGTCGTCGACTTCGGAGGCTACAAGCCCTCCTACCTCTTCATGGACGAGTCTGAATACACTCACGAACAGAAATCTGATAATAAACAAGCACAAGAGGTAACCACTCCCCTCCCTCTCAGGGAGGGGCAAGGGGGTGGGTCTGCAGTCCACAATCCCATGCTCTGGGCCGACGTTCCCGACCCCGACATCATCCGTGTGGGCGACACATATTATCTTATGTCGACCACCATGCACCTCATGCCCGGCGCCCCGGTGATGAAGTCGAAGGACCTGCGCCACTGGGAGATTGCCAGCTACATCTTCGACCGTCTGACCGACTCGCCGAAGTACGACATGCAGGAAGGCACAGTCTACGGACGCGGACAATGGGCTACATCGCTGAAGTATCATAAAGGCAAGTTCTACGTCCTGTTCGCCCCCAACGAGGCCGGCGACATGGGACAGACATACATCTGCACGGCAGAAAAGGCCGAAGGCCCATGGACTGTGCACTCACGACTGCGCCATTTCCACGACGCCTCGCTGTTCTTCGACGATGACGACCGCGTCTACGTGGTCTACGGCACCGGCGAGCTGGTGGAGCTGAACAAAGACCTCACCGATGTCATCGAAGGCTCCCACCGCCAGATATTCCAGCGCGAGGAAGACGAGCGCGGACTGCTCGAAGGCTCGCGTATGTTGAAGCACAACGGCAAATACTACCTGCAGATGATCAGCCACGTCTTCGCCCCCGGCCGTCATCGCCGCGAGGTGTGCTACCGTGCCGACGACATCCGTGGCCCGTATGAGAAGAAAGTCATACTGGAGAGCGACTTCGGCGGCTTCCCCTACGTTGGCCAGGGTACTGCCGTCGACGGTCCTAACGGCGAGTGGTATGCCGTCATCTTCCAGGATCGCGGTGGCGTAGGCCGCGTGCCCCTGCTCATGCCCTGCACATGGAAGGACGGCTGGCCCATGCTCGGCGACAGCAACGGGAAAGTGCCGGAAACGATAAGTGTTAAGAGTTCAGAGTTGAGTGACGCTAACTCTGGGAGCAAGACAAAAGTCTCTCAACCCTCAACCCTCAACTCTCAACCCATCATCCCACAGCAGATTACCCTCAGCGACGATTTCTCCGCAAAGAAGCTCAACCTCTGCTGGCAATGGAACCACAACCCCGTGGACGAGGCATGGAGTCTGAACGACCGCCCCGGCTTCCTCCGACTGAAGACCAGCCGTGTGGTGCCCAACCTCTACTTAGCCCCCAACACGCTGACCCAGCGCATGGAAGGCCCAACGTGCAGCGGCGTCATCAGCATCGACATCTCGCACATGAAGGACGGCGACCTCGCCGGCATCAGCGCCTTCAACGGCGACTCGGGCGTGCTTACCATCAAGTGCGAGGGCAACAACTTCACCCTTGAGATGAGCGAACAGAAGGTGAGCCTCACCGACCGCGAGAAAGCTGTGACCAATGTCGAAGAGAAAGTCATAGAGAGCGTAGTGCTCGAGCAGGCCAAGAAAATCTGGCTGCGAGTCGACGGCGACTTCCAGCAAGGCCATGGCGATGCCGCCAACTTCTTCTACAGCATGGACGGCAAGGAATGGAAGCAGATTGGCACGAAGAACTACCGCATGGTGTTCGACTACCGCCGCTTCTTCATGGGGTCGAAGTTCGGCATCTTCTGCTACGCCACGAAGGCCACCGGCGGCTATGTCGACATCGACGAGTTCAAGTATTCCAGATAAAAAAGACGGCAATTCCTCAGAGGAACAGCATATTACGACATGAGATACTCCTACTGCTTTGCCATGCTCACGATGCTTCTCACATCGTGTATCAAGGACGAGCCGAAGAACATGGAATGCGATGTTCTTGAAGCATGGGTAGAGGGCGACGACGTGGCCCGGCATTTCAGCCAGGCCACCGACATGCGTATCAGCGACGTGCCTTCAAGCGTCGAACTGCTGACATTCACCGTACGCCAGCGTGCCTCGCTGACACCCTTGGCCGTACACTTCACGCTCACACCCGGAGCGACCATCGCCCCGGCCAACGGCAGCACGCAGGACTTCAGCAAAGACCCAGTCGTCTATACCGTGACATCCGAGGACGGCCAGTGGCACCGCAACTACAAGGTGGACTTCGTTGAGGCCATGCTGCCCAGCAGCCGACACGACTTCGAGGACTTCGAACTGAGCACCAACGGCCGATTCCACGTTTGGTTTGAAAAGGGCGACGACGGCAAGAAGGAATACATCTGGGCATCGGGCAACGAGGGCTTCATGATTGCCAGCCCCAACGCAGCCGTCACAGACTATCCCACCGTGTCCGACGAGGACGGCGTGGACGGCTGTTGTGTCAGGCTGACCACCCGTTCCACGGGGTCATGGGGAAAGACGTTCAAGAAGCCCATAGCTGCCGGCAACCTGTTCTTGGGTGCCTTCGACAGCAAGTATGCGCTTACCAACACGTTGAAGACCACCCTGATGGGCATTGCCTACACCAAGGAGCCTGTGAAGGTGACAGGCTACTACAAGTACAGTCCCGGCGAGACATTCACCGACAAGGATTTCAACGAGGTGGCCGACCGCATCGACGAGCCAAGCATCTACTCTGTGCTCTATATCAACCACGACGAGCAGGGCGACGAGGTGATGCTCCACGGCGACGACGTACTCAGCAGTCCCTACATTGTGCGCAAGGCACAAGTGGCCTCGCTGCCGGCCACCAGCCAATGGCGGCAGTTCGAGATGACATTCGAGGGCGACACCCCCATCGATGCCGCGTTGCTGGCCAACCGTGGCTACAACCTGGCACTTGTGTTCTCGTCGAGTAAGACGGGCGACACTTTCGAGGGGGCCGTGGGCAGCACTCTATATATAGACAATGTGGAAATCACATTCAGGACGGAATAAAGGATTGAAGAGGGAACAAATGAAACCAAGATACATATCACTATTGCTCACCTTTCTTGTGGCACTCGCCGCACACCCCGCCCCGCCACAGCGAACCACGGAGAGGCTGCAGGTGAAAGCACGAGTGGGCTACAGCATAGGCGGAACGGCCCCATTGGGACTCCCGGCCAGCATACGCAGCATCGAATCGTTCAGGCTCACACCCAACTTCATGGTGGGAGCCGACGTCATGTATCAGCTGTCGGAGAAGCTCGGACTGCAGACGGCCCTGCATTATGAGATCAAAGACATGGACGGCGAGGTGACAACCAAGGGCTATCACATGAAAGTGAACATGGACGACGACGAGCTGGAAGGCCTCTACACCGGCCGCGTGCGCCAGAAGGTGCGCCAGCGAATGTTCACCATCCCCATTCAGCTGACCTGCGAACTAAGCAGGAAAGTGCAGTTGAAGGCCGGCCCCTACTTGTCGCTGCTGCTCAGCAAAGGGTTCACGGGCTATGCCTTCGACGGCTACATGCGCAAAGACACCCCCACAGGTGTCAAGGTGGTGATGGGTAACAACGAAAACGAATGGGCCACCTACGACTTCAGCGAGGACATGCGCAAATGGCAGATGGGCTTAGCCGTGGGCATTGACTGGGCTTTCCACCGCAACATAGGCTTGTCGGCCGACCTCTCATGGGGTCTCACCGGCATCCACCACAGCAGTTTCAAGACTGTTGAGCAGACCCTCTACCCTATCTACGGGACTATAGGGGTGTTCTATAGAATCAACTAACCACATTTCACATAATTAATTTAATCTAACAACAAAGTATGAGAATCGTTTCTACATTACTGTTTTCAGCCATGACAGCCATCGCTGTACATGCAACCGACTACAACGTACCCATCACAGTCACCGTAAACGGTGTGACATCTGAGCAGACCGGAGTTATCACTATCGTTGAAAACGAAGGGCTGTACGACCTCACCCTGAAAAACTTTATGCTTCAGAGCGAAAACGGCCCCATGGGAGTGGGCAACGTCGAGCTGAAGGGAATCGAGCCATGCCAGGACGGCAACGCCACACTCCTCTTCGTCAACGACCAGATACCAATCACCAACGGCGACGACCCCAGCGTGGTTTTCTGGATGGCAAGCATACTGCCACCCGTCAACGTGCAGCTGCGAGCAAAAATCGAAGGCGACCATCTGCGCAGTTACATCGACATCGACATGATGGAGAGCCTGGGGCAGATCATCAAGGTGGCCATCGGCGGCGGCTACCAGATGCCGAACTTCGGCTTTGAGTCATGGCACACCTCAACAGAAGGCTATGTCGAGCCTAACGGATGGCACTCTTTCGAGAGCGCTACGGGCACATTTGCCCCATTGGCCGGCCACCACATCGACAAGTCGAACGATGCCCACACGGGTGAGGCCAGCGCACGCATCTTCTCGACATCAATCTTCGGCATCGTGGCCAATGGCACCATGACCACTGGACGCATGAACGCAGGGTCTATCAGCGCTACCGACCCGGCAAACAACGCCTACCTCGACATGGGCATGACCGATGTCGACGGCAATGGCGACCCCTACTACACCCCAATGTATTCACGTCCCGACTCAGTGGCCGTATGGGTGAAGTTCAACCAGGGGACAGCCAACGACGAGCATCCTTACGCAACCATCAGCGCCATAATCACCGACGGCACATACTACCAGGACCCTGAGGACAAAACCTACGACAACGTGGTGGCCAAAGCCAAGGACAACACCATTGCCGCCACCGGCGACAAGTGGGTTCGCGTCGCCGCCCCCTTTGTCTATAACGATAACGCCGTCGAGCCACAGGCCGTGCTGATAACCATCTCCACAAATGCCGATGCCGGGCAGGGCAGCAACAACGACGTGGTGCTGGTCGACGACATTGAGTTCATCTACGATGCCAAAGTGACCGGCTTGAAGATAAAAGACCAGGACGTGACAGCCTTCAGCCCCGACAACACGTTCTACGAGATGGAGCTGAACAAGGAAATCAAAGCCGACGACATCGAGGTCACCACAGAGGGGAAGGCCCCCCACATCATCAAGAAGGTCGAGGTGGAGGACAACCATTACATCTGTACTGTTGCAGCCATCAATGCCGACATGTCGGCAATGACAACATACGTCGTCAAGGTGAAGAGCAACGCAACGACCATCATCGAACTGCAGCCCGCAACCAGCCAGCCGGACACTCATTTCACGCTCGATGGCCGCAAGGAGAACACGCCTGTGCAGGGCAGAGTCTACATCGTCCGCCACGCCGATGGCACAGTCACAAAGATTCGCAAGTAAAAAACTTCTGTAAAACGACCACAGATTTCACAGATTACAAGGATTCTGTAAAACGACCACAGATTTCACGGATTACAGGCTACTTCAGAGTAATATCCTGAAATCCGACGAGACGCCAAGACCGCTCACCAGTGCCTCTGAAATAGACGAAGGCCTGGTAGCGGTTTTCTGTTTGGAAGAACGACCCCTCCTCGGGCAGCGTGTGGGTGGTGCCGTCGAAGTCCTCGAGAAGCAGCATGTAGTTGTAGTAGCCCAGTTTCTGCAGCACCGTGGCCTGGTAAGTCTTCGATTCGTCGTCGTATTCCATCACGTACTGGCCCGGCTCTTCGTTGGTCCACCGCCCCGAGATGACGACGTTGGCGTCGGTGTACTCTCGGCGGGGTATCAGCTGGTAATGCACGTAGACATAGTCCGACGTGGTGTTTATCTCGTAGTTGTCGCTGTTGCGCTGCAGGTAAGCGCCGTCGGCATCCTCGTCGTAGATATAGCTGCGCCGCTCCTCGCACGCCAACGGCCATACGTGCCACGTGCGCGATGCCTCGTCCCAGCGGGTGAGGTCGAGGCCCATGGTCGGGTGCGACGGGTCGAGCACCTCAAACTTGTGGTATTCGTTTCCGGCGTCGAATATCAGCCCTCGGTTGTGCTCCCACCGCAAGCCCTGCGTGGTGACAAAGTCGGGGCGCACGCCGGTCTTCATGTTGTCCTCGCGCCCGTTCTGCATGACGAATGTCTGGAGCTGGTCGTCGGGGCGTGTCACTCGCACGCTGTTGTAGTTCACCGTCATGGCCACCTGCTGGTAGCGCCCGTTGTTTTCGATGTCGGTGTTGGTCGTTGCCCCCAAGCCGATGTTCATCAGCGGCTCCACCACCCTCAGCTCCACTATGATGATGTCCTCGCCGGTGTCGTCGTCGGTGACCCATAGTCGGTAGTTGCCGCTCATTTTCGGCCTGCAGTCGCCGTTGGGGAATCGCAGCTCGTAATGGGTGTAGAGCACGGTGGTGTTCAGCGAGTTCTCGTAGTTGTCGATGGGCCGCCCGTTGAATCCCTGCAGCCAGTCGCTCTCGAAGAGTCCCCCCGTCGGTGTCCAGTCGGGGTTGCAAGGCTCTATTCGGTAGGTGTAGCGGTGGTACTCGTGCGACAGCTGGTCGAAGCCTATGGTGAGCACGTCCCTGCTGCCCAACTGCAGCACGGGCAGCGCCTCGAAGTCGTCGTTGAGCACCACCTGTAGCCCCTTCACGTCGGCCGTCAGCACTCTGTGCCCGGCTTGCGCTGCTATCGCCGCCGACAGCAGCAACGGCAGAAGAATCTTGCCTTTCGTCATCGTCATTGTCTTTTCTATTTGCGCAGCAGACGGTCAATCTCGTCAAACTGCCGTCCCATGTTCAGGTTGAGATAAATGCGGTATAGCGCCGGTCCCCATTTGCTTTTCTCGTCGGGCATCATGGCGCGGTAGCGTTCCATGTAGGGCTTTGCCTTCTGGTAGGCCTGTTTCACCAGTTTGTGCTCCTTCTTCGCGTCCAAGCGGTCGGCGATGTTTATGTATGCCGTGCCGACGTTGAAATAAGGTTCGGGCAGGCTGTCGTTGAGCATTATCAGCCGGTCGCCAGTCTTTATGCTCTCGGCATAGCGTCCCATCTGCAGCAATGTGGTGCTCTTGGCGAAGAGGAACAGCTGGCTCGAGTCGTTCACGGCTAAGGCGCTGTCGGCAATGGCCAGCGCACGGTCGTGGAGGCCACGCGAGGTGTAGGCGTCGAACAGGCGGGGGAAGAAATAGCGGGACAGGGGGTAGCGACGGAATCCCTCCTGCAGCGTCTGCACATACAGCTCGTCGTCCTTCAGCCACAGGCGCGCCTCGGCTATGAACTGCAGCGTGAAGTCGGCCTTCGCCGTGTCGCCCAGCGCCAGCTCGCGGTGGCGCAGCGTGAGCACGGGGTCGCGGAGCATATAGCCGCAGTAGGTGGCCCAGTAGGCGGCCTGAGGCATACGAGGGTCAAGGTAGCTTCCGCCGCCCGTGCCCGACAGCACGAGCGAGTCGTAGCGGTAGGCCCCGAAGAGCGGCTGGCGGGCGCAGTCTATGTAGGTCTCGAAATAGTCGAAGCCCTCCTTCCACTGGCTTTTCCTGACGTGGAAGATGCCACCGTTGAAGAGGTTCACACGGTAGGTGTTCTGCTCCTCGGCGTGGCTGCGGCGGTGCTCGGGGGCAAGGCTGTCGAGCGTCTCGGCCACCGTCACCATGCGCTTTGCAAGGGCGAAGAACGCCGCCGTGTCCTGTTTCTGTTTCAGGTAGAGACGCTCGTTGGCCTGCAAGTATTTGCCGTGCACAATGTCGTACATCGCGTCCCACAGACGCTTGTTCTGTCGGTTGGCCGAGTCCTTCAGCAGCGGGGCTATCAGCTTCTCGGCGTCGTCGAACTTACGGTTCTTCACGAGTGTGCGAGCCTGGCCCAGGGACAGGCGCACGGACGGCGTTTTCGGCTTCTGCGCAAAGGCCGTGCCGACAAGAAGAAGCAGCGACAGCAATGCCGCGTAACGAACTATCGATACCGAATACAGGACTTTCACCCCACTATGCTTAATCATCATTCTGCCAGTGTCTTGTTTTTTGAAAGCGCAAAATTACGAAGAAAAAGCTGAACAGCTGAAACTTTCCCCCCCAAAAAAACCTTTAAGAATATAAAACCTGTTAAATAAGGCGGAAACGCATTATAATTATTTTGGAAACGAATTTGAATAATTATCATAATTTTGACCACGAATTTGAATATAATTATATACATCACTACCGACACAAGACAATAATTAAAACTTTTATATGATTTCAATATCACAATGTCATACTTGCTCATTATCAAGTAGTTAATGCGTGACATTGTGACATTAGCGGGCTGTTTTAGGCGGTATTCACGTAAAAAAAACGATTGAAAAGTTTGCGAAAATGGTTGAAAAGTTTGCGACCTGTACGGTTGAAAGTCTATGCAAGGAAAGCTCCGAAGGAGCGATAGACTACAGACGGGGGTGAAACCCCCGGTAATAGGAATTGAAATGTA
>CAJOEC010000004.1 GCA_905233425.1 uncultured Prevotella sp.
TCGCGAGCCGTAGCCCTCTTCTGAGGGTGAGAATTCCGAAAGAACAAGTCTGACGGAACGACTTCCACTCAAATTTGTGAATTAATAGAAGTGCCCTTAAAAAATAATAGGAATAACTCCAAATTCACCCTGATAATCCCGCTTGGTTTTATGCAATTTTAAGGTTTGGCGAAAGCAACGAAGCTAAGTGGCTTACTTATCCCGTCATAAGTATTTCAGAATTAGCCCGTATCTTTCCTACACTTTGCCGTAACCTTTCTCAGTTCTTGCCGTAACTTTCCATGTACTCTGCCGTAATCTTTCTTCGTTCTTGCCCGGAGCAAGAGTTTATTCGCCGTCGGTGAACGTTAAATCGCCGTCGGTGAACGTTAAATCGCCGTCGGTGAACGTTAAATCGCCGACGATGAACGTTAATTCACTGTCGGCGATTTGGCTTTTTGGAATAAAAGCAGTATCTTTGCACCCTGACAGCAATGGCTTGCTGTCTCAACAGATATTCAAACCATTCAAGAACAACGAGTTACGATGATTGCAAAGTATATCAAGCAGGAGATTGCTGACCTTAACGGCACCGGCCACACGCAGGCCTACTACAAGATGAAGACCATACCTCTGAGTTTCGAAGGCTTTGTGGAGCTGTGCTGCCATGAGGGAGCCATGCCCCGCGATGCCATCAAGGGTGTGCTGACGCTCGTGTCGGAGAAGCTGGCCCTGTGCATGGCTGAGGGCCGGGCGGTGAAGATTGACGGCATAGGCACGTTCACGGCCAAACTGGGTGTGCGCGGCGACATGTTGCCCGATGCCTTCGAACAGGGCGAGCGTCGGCACAACGCTGCGGCCATCGAGGTGAAGGGGGTGGCATACAGGGCTGACAACGAGCTGGTGGAGAACTGCCGTGACAAGTGCCAGTTGGAGAGCGCCGGCGTGAGCCGTCTGCGAAAGCCCAAGACCACCATAGAGGAGCGCATGGAGAAGGCGCGACAGTATTTGCGGGAGCACACGATGATGCGCGTGGACGACTATGCGTGGCTTACAGGACTCGCACGCACATCAGCATCGATGGAGCTGCGCCGCATAGCCGATGACCCCACATCGGGAATCACCTATTCTGGCAGCAGAAGCCAGAAATACTACATACTGCGGACTGAAAGATGAAAAAGAAAAATCGCCAAGCTGTTGCTTTTCAACGACTTGGCGATTTTCCTTGTTGGGGTACCCGGACTCGAACCAGGAAAGGCAGGACCAGAATCTGCAGTGTTACCATTACACCATACCCCAAACTTTACTTAGCTTAGCAACAGACCTCTGTCCGATTGCGGGTGCAAAGGTACTGCTTTTTTTCGAACCACCAAAACTTTTTGCGACTTTTTTCTAAAAAAACTCAAAAAAAAGAGCTTTTTGGGGTCTAATCGGATAAAAAGCAGTAATTTTGCACTGTTTTTCATAGACAAAGAAAACAATTGGCTTAAGATTGTAAAAACATAAAGAGAACAGGTCATTATTAATTATATGGAAGAACAGACAGAAAAACTCCTTCAGACCATAGTTGATGGCATAGAAGAAAAGAAAGGAGAGAATATTGATGTAGTGGACTTGGAGGGCATAGAGGGAACGATATGCCGCTATTTTGTCATCTGCCAAGGCAATTCGCCTACGCAGGTGGAGGCTATCACCGAGAGTGTTGGTGACTTCTGCCGTGAGCGGCTTTCTGAAAAGCCCGCACATGTGGTGGGACTGGAGAACGCCCTGTGGGTAGCAATGGACTATGGCGACGTGCTGGTGCACATCTTCGTGCCCGACATTCGCCAATATTACGACCTGGAGCACCTCTGGGCCGACGCCCGCATAACAAGAGTTGGAACCGATCTGGACATAGAGTAGGCGGCGCTTAACCCATAGTTAGGCGGCACTTAACCTATAGATAGGCAGCACTTATCCCAATACGAACAAGACAAAAGACAATGGATACAAATACCAAAAACAAGCAGCCAAAGATGCCCCGGTTCAACATGAACTGGATATACCTTATGGTGATAGCGTCACTGGCAATCTTCTATTTCTCAGGCGAACAAGGCAGCCTTTTGCAGCCCCAGACCCAACAGAAGGAGACAACCTACACTGAGTTCAAACACTATCTGGAACGTGGCTACGTGTCACAGGTGGTGGCCAACAAGAGTAACGGCACACTGAAGATGTATGTCAAGAAAGACAGTGCCACTGTGCTCTTCCCAGAGATGAAGGCTCCGGTCAGCACCAACCCATACATGGTTGTGGAGTTTGGCAGTATCGACAAGCTCGAACAGCAGGTTGACAGCGCACGTGCACGTGGCCAGTTCGCCGGTACGTTGAAATATGAGAGGGAGCCTCAGAACAGTTTCTTCAGTTTCCTCATTTCGTCGTTACTCCCTGTATTTTTCTTCGTAGCCCTGTGGGTGTTTGTTATGCGCCGAATGGGCGGAGGCATGGGTGGAGGCATGGGAAGCATATTCAGTGTTGGAAAGTCGAAGGCCAAGATGTATGAGAAGGGCGGCGAACTGGGCATCACGTTTAAGGACGTGGCAGGACAGGCCGGTGCGAAGCAAGAGATACAGGAGATTGTAGAGTTCCTAAAGAACCCTCAGAAATATACAGACCTTGGGGGTAAAATACCGAAGGGCGCGCTGCTCGTAGGCCCTCCAGGAACAGGAAAGACGCTTTTGGCCAAGGCTGTGGCCGGTGAGGCCGGTGTGCCGTTCTTTTCGATGAGTGGAAGTGACTTTGTGGAGATGTTTGTCGGTGTGGGTGCAAGCCGTGTGCGCGACCTCTTCAACCAGGCCAAGGGAAAGTCGCCATGCATAATCTTCATCGACGAGATAGATGCCGTGGGACGTGCGCGGTCGAAGAATCCTGCCATGGGTGGTAATGACGAGCGAGAGAACACGTTGAACGCCCTGCTGACAGAGATGGACGGCTTTGGCACAAACAGCGGTGTCATCATCCTTGCTGCAACAAACCGTGTGGACATGCTCGACTCGGCTCTGCTGCGTGCCGGACGCTTCGACCGCCAGATACACGTAGACTTGCCTGACCTCAGCGAGCGCAAGGAGGTGTTCATGGTTCACCTGAAACCCATAAAGGTCGACGAGACCGTTGATGTCGATTTCCTGGCCCGGCAGACACCAGGTTTCTCAGGCGCCGACATTGCCAATGTGTGTAATGAAGCCGCGCTGATTGCCGCACGCCACGACAGCCCCAAGGTGGGCAAGCAGGATTTCCTCGATGCCGTAGACCGTATCATCGGCGGACTGGAGAAGAAGACAAAAGTGATGACGGAGAGTGAGAAAAGGTCGATTGCCATCCATGAGGCCGGCCACGCCACCATCTCGTGGTTCACCGAGTTTGCCAACCCATTGGTGAAAGTGTCGATAGTGCCGCGTGGGCAGGCATTGGGCGCAGCATGGTATCTGCCCGAGGAGCGAGTACTGCAGACCAAGCAGGCCATGCTCGACGAGATGTGTTCTCTGCTTGGAGGACGTGCAGCTGAGGAACTGTTCATAGGGCAGATTTCCACAGGAGCCATGAACGACCTCGAACGCACTACAAAGCAGGCTTACGGCATGGTTGCCTTCGCCGGAATGTCGGAAAAACTTCCTAATCTCTGCTACTACAGCAACAATGAGTACCAGTTCCAGCGGCCATACTCGGAGACTACGGCCAAAATAATGGACGACGAGGTGCTGAAGATGATCGAGGAGCAGTATGAGCGTGCCAAGCAGATATTGCGCGATCATGCTGACGGCCACGCCCAACTGGCCCAGCAACTGGTAGACCGCGAAGTAATATTCGCAGATGACGTGGAGAAAATCTTCGGTCCTCGCCCCTGGCAAAGTCGTGCCGACGAACTGCTTGAAGCCCAGATGCGCGCCGAGGCAGAGCGTATGGCCGAGGAGCGTGCAAAGGAACTTGAGGCAAAGGCGAAGGACAATTTATCTTAGTGAATATCCGGCATCAGTCAGGTGTTGCCAGAAATGAGGGTACGACTTGCTGACGACCTGCGGATTGTTTATGCTGATGGGCTTGAGCAACGACAACGGAGCGAAAGCCAAGGCCATGCGGTGGTCGTCGTATGTGTCGATGGATACTGAAGACTGCCCATTTACCATTTCCCCGTCCCATGACAGTTCACTTCCGTCCTTGTCGTGAAGGACAAAGCCCAGCTTGCGTAGTTCTGTCTTCAGGGCCTCTATGCGGTCAGTCTCTTTAATTTTAAGTGTCTGCAGGCCTGTGAAATGGAACATTACCCCAAGTGCGCAACAAGTACATACAATGGTTTGTGCCAGGTCTGGAACATTAGTGAAGTCATAGTCCAGCTTTTTAACGCATTGTCCGCTCTTACGAAGAGTCACCGTTGTGGGGATAGCAGCTTGTTGGTAGGCATTAGGTAGTCCATCTGCTGGACTGTCGAATATGGTTTTCACTCCAAGCAGACTGAAAATATACCTCACACTGGAGTCTCCCTGTTTCGATGCGTCCATCAGTCCTTCCAGCCTCACCTCAGCATCGTTGTCGGCAGTCAGAGCAACCATCTCGTACCAATAGCTTGCCGCACTCCAGTCGTTTTCAATCAGGTACGAGCGTTTGTTGTATGGCTTTGGCTTCACAGTGATTGTGTCAGTCGCTGTCCATTGTGCATCGGCCCCGAATTCCCGCATCGTCCACAGTGTGAGGTCGATGTATGGCCTTGAAATGATGTTTCCGTTTAGTCTCAGTGTCAAGCCTCTCTTCAGGACTGGGCCAATGAGAAGCAATGCCGATATGAACTGCGAGGAGATGCTACCAGCTACCTCCAGTTCGCCACCGTCGAGTTTCCGTCCTCTAATCCGCAACGGTGGAAACCCCTCTTCCCCGGCATACTCTATGTCGGCCCCTAAATGTCGCAGTGCATCAACCAGCACCTTTATGGGGCGGTGCTTCATGCGGTCGGTGCCGGTCAGCAGACGTATGCCGGTGGGGTGGGGCGCTGGTGTAGCTGCCAGCATGGCGGTGAGAAAGCGCATGGCCGTACCCGCCGCTTTTATGTCGATGACATCGGCAGTACTGCCAAGTGCCCTTACCATCACCTCTGTGTCATCGCAGTCGCTAAGGTTCAATGGCAGCTGTGTGTTGGCGGAGAGGGCGTTTATTATGAGTACCCTGTTCGATATGCTTTTCGAGGCTGGCAAGGCTACTGTGGCCCGCAAAAAAACCGGTGCTGAGATATTATATGTTGTCATAACAAGTGCAAAGGTACACAAAAATCCACATTGACCAAAAAAAAAGCCGAAAAAATTTGGTCGTTTCAGAAAAACGTCGTACCTTTGCACCCGCAAAAGCAGAAAACAAGTCTGCCGCAGCAATGGATCGGGGCTTAGCGCAGTTGGTAGCGCACACGTCTGGGGGGCGCGAGGTCGCTGGTTCGAGTCCAGTAGCCCCGACCAAAAGAAAGGTCTGAAAATCGAAGGTTTTCAGACCATTTCTTTTGTTTGTTTGTTTTTCGTTTGTTGTATGGTGGCGTGCAGGATGATGCCAATTAGCTAATGATCTCTCCGTAGAGGTCGAACTCTTCGGAGTCGGTTATTCTTACATTATATATATTACCTATGACTGGCAGGATAGTCTCATTCTTTTTGCTACCGCCAACTTCTCTTGGAATGAGTACTTCGGGGTCTACTTCGGGCGAGCAGAACTCGGTGCGGCCGACGTAGTAGTCGCCCTCCACGCGGTCAATGATGACGGGGAGCATGGTGCCTACTTTTGCGGCCTCCAACTCGGCACTGATGTTCTGCTGCACGCGCATGAGTTTGTCCAAGCGCCGTTGCTTCACTTCCTCGGGCACGTCGTCCTCATAGTGTGATGCCGACCATGTGCCCTCCTCCTCGCAGTATGCGAAGGCGCCAAGACGCTCGAAGCGTGCCCATTTCACGAATTCGACAAGCTCGCGGAAGTCCTCCTCCGTCTCTCCGGGGAAGCCCACCATCATTGTCGTGCGCAGATGAATGCCAGGCACCTCGCGGCGCAGCCGCTCCACGAAGGCGCGTGTCTCGGCGGCGGTGATGTTGCGCTTCATGCGGGCGAGCATATTGTCGCTGACATGCTGCAGGGCGACGTCGATGTAGTTGCAGACGTTCTTCTTCTCACGCATGACACGTAGCAGCTCCCAAGGGAAATTAGAGGGATAAGCATAGTGCAGACGAATCCACACCACACCCTCTATGTCGGCCATCTGCTCTATTAGCTGTGCTATTCTTCTCTCGCCGTAAAGGTCTAAGCCATAGTAGGTTGACTCCTGTGCGATAATCTGAAACTCCTTTACTCCATGAGCCACCAACTGGCGTACCTCGTTGAGAATCTCCTCCATCGGCCGACTGTGGTGATGTCCGGTGATGAGCGGTATAGCGCAGTAGGCACACGTGCGGTCGCAGCCCTCGCTGATCTTTATGTAGGCGTAATGGGGTGGGGTGGTGAGCTTTCTTGGCAGACCCACCCCCGACCCCTCCCTGTAAGAGATGGGAGTGGTCACTTTCTTCGCTGCGTTTCCGCCTTGAGAGTACTCAATACAGGGAGGGGCAGGGGGGAGGACCTTCAATAATTCCTTGTAGTTAAACTTCCCGTACCACCCATCAACCTCTGGTATCTCAGCTTCGAGTTCGGCGAGATAACGCTCTGAGAGACACCCCATGACGTAGATACGTTTCACAAGTCCTTCAGCCTTGCGCCGCACCTGTTCAAGAATGGTGTTGATGCTCTCCTCCTTGGCGTCGGCGATGAAGCCACAGGTGTTGATGACTACAATCTCGCCCTGCGGGTCAGGGGCATCGTGTGTCACACTATAGCCCTCAGCCTCGAAAAGACCCATGAGAACCTCGCTGTCCACAAGGTTCTTGGAGCATCCCAGTGATATAAAGTCAATTGTTGTCATTAGAGTGTCAAGAGTTGAGTGTTAAGAGTTGAGTGTTAAGAGTTGAGTGTTAAGAGTTGAGAGTTGAGAGTTGGCGTTATTGTGTTGTAAGTTTTGGTTTCAGCTCGTCGGGCGAGTCTTTGGTGAACATGTCCACGGGTGGAGCCTGTTTGGTGAAGAAGTCGCGGATGGTCTGCACGTCGAGGGTCAGCGATGGCTGGAAGTCGGAGCTCTGCATGTAGTCGATGATTGCGTGGCGCATCTGTCGTGCCACATGTCGGCGGTCTAGGTCTGATGTGATGTCCATGGTGGTCATGAGCAGTCGTCCCTTGCCGACACGTGCCTCAATGAGCATTCCCAACTTGCGGCTCACGTGCCATGTGTCGATGGGCTGTATGGGCGGCTGGTAGTCGGCGGGCAGCTCCATGAGGTTCATCACCTGTGCCTTGTTCAGCAGCTCCCACCAGTTGAGGTTGGCCCACGAGTCGGTGGGGAAACCGTGGCAGAAGAGCGGGTGGGAGGTGTCGATATATGCGCCGGTGGTGTGTGGTGGGCGCATCTTGAACCACGACGTGTTCCAGAACACGGGCAGGTAGGTCTGTTTCACGTCGCTGCCGAGAGTGACACGTCCGGCGGCGGTGAGCAGCACGGTGCCGCCTCGGCTGAGCACGTCGAGAGCTTTGGTGTCGAGGGAGTCGGCGATGTAGTTGAGAGTTGAGAGTTTAGTGTTGAGAGACTTTTCATCAGCAACATCAGTACTGAAGTCGCTAAACTCTGCCCCCTTGACACCCGGCGAAGGATAAACCCAGAAATCCCATTCGTTTTGTATTGCGTTCGACACTCTTACGACGAGCTTCAGTTTTTGCGGCGCCAGTATGGCGTTCAGGGGCATTACCACTGTGCCCATCGGTATGTTCTTTGCTATTGGCAGATTGTTTGTCGAGATTATCCCGCCGGCATAGACCTTTCCCGTGTCATTAATCACGTAGTATGAAGTCCTGGCATGTGTGAGTATGCAGTTGAACGAGTTGTACACCTCGATAGGTACGCGCAACGTGTCGGCGTTGGTGTAGACGAAGCGGGGGAAACGTGCCAGCGGCACCACTACGTTACAGAACTTCCGCCACTGCTTTGCGTTCACGTAGCCCTTTTCTTTCCAGTGGATGTTGAGTGGCCCAACGAGGGCTGTGCCCTGCCCGCTGTAGTCGTTGAGGCTGAGTAGCTGGAAACCTGTATAGTCGGGTGTGCGCAGGTTGCGCTCTATCTCATATTTATAGCACAGTGTCTGCAGCCGTCCGCTGGCCTCGAGGAATTTCTTGGCCTGTGAAGCCATGCCGTTGTCGCGCAGCAAGTCGCTGAATATCTCGAAGTTTCGTGCTTTGTAGACACCGGTGTACTGCGATGATTCTTTCAGGTCGGGGAACGCGCACCACTGTCCCTGCTCGTGGGCGATGATGGGGCTATTGTTGAAAGACCCACCCCCGGCCCCTCCCCGTGAGGGAGGGGAGTAGTTACTTTCTGCCTTAGTACTGTCCTCAGAAGTATATACTCCCCTCCCTACAGGGAGGGTCTGGGGGGTGGGTCTGTAGTTCTTCGGATGGAGTATCTGCTCGTAATAGTCGTCGTCCGACGACGGTGCGTGTCGGTCCCAGTCCAGACCTCGTGCCCCGCCCTTAACGTGATATTCAGAGCCTCCGTCCCATGCCCATCCGCCACCGACGGAAGCACCGCAGTAGACCTTTGTAGAGTCGTATTCGTGCATCTGCCGCACCCATTCGTCGCAGTAGGTCACCCAATCGCCTGCCGGTTCGTTTCCAGCAGCCATCATTACGAACGACGGATGGTTGCCGTAGGTGTCGATGATGCGTCGCGACTCGTCAAGGAGGTATTGGTCGATGGCCATTCCCCTTTTTAGCTTCACTCCGTGGTTAGGCCACGACGGTCCTTCGGGCTGCAGGTATATACCCATGCGGTCGGCTGCGGCGAAGGCGGCCTCTGGCGGACAATAGCTGTGGAAACGCATCATGTTGAGTCCGTACTCTTTGCACTTCTTGAAGATTCGTATCCATTCCTTCTCGTCGGTTGGGGGATAGCCTGTCTCAGGAAAGCAGCAGTTCTCCACCGTTCCGCGTATGAAGAGAGGGTGATTGTTGATCATCATCTGGCGGCCCTCGATGGAAATGTCGCGGAAGCCGAAGGTCGTTTCGTACTCGTCATCGCCGGCGTAGACTCTAAGTCGGTAGACAGCGGGCGTGAACTCGTCCCATGCCAGCATTTTGTTGGTCATGCGTATGTCAAACTCCACATGAGTCTTGCGCTCGATGTTTATCCAGTTGCTAAGGAACGATATGAGTAACTGTTCGGTGTTCTCGCCTTCCACTAAGTTATTCCATGTTTCGCTTGTCGAATAGACGAGCTGTTCGGAGTCGACGCCTACCATGGTGACATCGTATGAGATGCCATACACATTTTGCTGCATCACGTGTACTGTGCCAAGTCCCTGGTTTGCGTGGTTCTCCAAGTCCACCACCACGTGTGCCTTGCGCTGTTTCAGGTTGGGGTAGACCCTCACTCTGCGTATGTTCACATGCTTTGGCCTTGCCTGCAGCTCTATCCGTCCGACTATTCCGTTCCAGTTTCCCTGCGTCTGGTCGGTAACCGAGTGTGAGTCCTGACCCACGCACACGTTCTCAATGCCGTTGTACACACGGATGGCTATCTCGTTTCTCTGTCCAATCTTCAGCATTTTCGTCACGTCGTAGACATGCGGCGTGGAAAGGCTCGTCTGGTGGCCTACCTCTTGACCGTTCACGTAGACCGTGGTCTCAATGTGGGGCCTTTCGAGGAAGAGCGTTATGCGGTTTCCCTTCCAGTATTCGGGCACATAGATGGAGCGTCCGTACCACGCTGTGCCTACATAGTGACGTTCAGGCGTGAGGAAGAATGGCAGTTTCATGTTGCCCTCGTTGCGGTAACGCTCCATGTAGGGGTTGAAATAATATGACGAGTCGTAGAGCGACCCCGTCCATTGCGTGTTCACGTTCACTGGCAGTCCCTTGCCGTTGGTGAGCATCGAGCCGGGCAGCATCACGAACTCGCCGGCACCGATGGCTTTCTCCACGGCTATCAGTTTGTGCTCGTTGTCAAACACTGTGTCAGGAAGTTCGCCCATACGGAAATGCCACGACCCGGCAAGGTCGATGACCTGCTGGGCCGTCAATGGAGTAAAGAACAGGGGGGTGAAGAGGGAAAAGAGTTGAATGATTAGCTTCTCTTTCAGATTCTTTGTCATGCCCTTCATGTTGAGAGTTGAGAGTTCAGAGTTGAGTGTTTAGGGTTGAGTGTTTCTATTTGTTCATTTCAGTCTTCAGCTTTGTGGCTTCCTCCTCCAACTGTCTGACTATTTCGTCTGGATGCCAGTCTCCGAAGACGTTATCCACGGTGAAGCGGTCGGCCTCTTCCTTATTAATTATTGTCTCATGCGTCTCCTTGTCTTCCTTGCCCACGAAATCCAGTACGTTGGATGCCGGTGTGATGTTGTTCCCATTTGCATCGGTGGTGCCATATTCGCTGAACACCACGTTTGCCACGCGAATGCCGATGGGGTCGTAGCGGGTGTCCATCAGCTTGTCGGGCGACTCTATCCGTGTGTTGATCCATGCGCATCGAGGATGTGTGTGCCAGGCGCGACCGTATGTGAATTCCGACTCTATGCTGCGTATGGTGCAGTGGTCGAAGACAAATCCCCAATTTGTGGTTGATGTGCGCGGTGCGGCAATGACGTTGTATCCGCTGCCGTCGAGCGAGCGTTTCTCGGTGACGATGGTGCATCGGTTGAAATACACGTCGCCGGCACCGCAGATGAAGTCTATAGTGCCGTGTATCTCCGAGTCTTCAAAATAGTGCTGGCACTCCTCGCTGTGCGAGTAATATGTGTCCTGATACGACAGCAGTCGCACGCGCTTGAACATTGCGCGGAAGCCCTTGTCCTGCCAGCATACGGCACGTCC
Source organism: uncultured Prevotella sp. (assembly GCA_905233425.1). Lineage (GTDB taxonomy): Bacteria > Bacteroidota > Bacteroidia > Bacteroidales > Bacteroidaceae > Prevotella. The sequence continues at coordinate 10,927 of CAJOEC010000004.1, forward strand.
GGCGGGGCCTGAGTGGTAGAAGTCGAGGTCGTTCTGTATCGTGAGGTCCTGCACGTAGGTGTTGTAGCCTCGGTTCAGGAATGTGGCGGTGGTGCTGATGCCCTCTTTCTCCACCGGCGGCGCATTGCGTATTATTGTGCCCTCCATGCTCTCGCCTATCAGGGCGATGTTGTGGCCCAGTATGGTCGTGAGAGCTGTCTCGCCAAGGTCGTAGAAACCGTTGGGAATGAGCACGAACAGCCGTTCCGATGCTGGGTCGGCATTCAGCTCGTTAGCCTTGTCGAGAGTCTTCAGCAGTCCCTCGGCACTGATGTCCTCAACTATGATTACACGCTCTTTGGCTTGCAGCAATGTTGCGACAAACAGTATAATTATAAGGTTTATTGGTCTTAGTAATAACATGTATTTATAGAAATAGGCTGCAAAATTAATCATTTTCTCCCGAACAGCCAAATAAAATGGCAAAAATCATATAGAAAACAGGTCGTCAAGTCTCGTTTGACTTTGTATCATTTGCGAGTATTTCCCACGAGCCATACCTTCTGTGGTAATCATCGTTACCCATGGGGTGTGGCGAAGTCCCGTCTCCTGTATAAAGGCATTCTTGCGCTTGCATATTCTTTCGTATTCCTCTTTGTCCAATTCGTATGCTTCCTGACAGTATTTTACCTCGCAGACATTGACAATCTTGTCGGCCCTTTCGATAATGATGTCAATCTGGGCAGCCGGTGTGGTAGCCTTGCTTCGCCAGGAGTAGCTGAGCGTGGAAATGGTGTCGATATGCAGGGCATGCTTTATCTGCGGGATATGTGCCATGCAAATATGCTCATACGAAAGTCCCATCCACGTATTTATTTCAGGTGTGTTGATATGATGCAGCCAATATTGTTGTTCCACTTCGGCCCTGTCAATGAATGTCAGATAGAACATACAGAAGAAGTCGCAAACCTGATAGATGGCATCCTTCCGCTTTATTTCCTTCTCCCGAACAATATTCTTACGAATCAAGTCACAATAGACGAGGTCTTCCAGCCTGTTACCCAAATGGCCGTTGTTGGCGCAATTAAGTTTTGTTGCAATCTCCTCGCGTGTCATCCCTTTGCGGCTTTTGCTCAGGGCCTTGATGATGTCAATATATTTCTCCGGTTTCTTGTACAGCGTATTAAACAGTCTGCGGAACTCGCGACGCATCTGCGTGTCCTGGCTGAAGAACAGGCGGTCAACATTCTGAACCAGACTCTCGTCATGGTCCAGAATACTCAGATAATAGGGTATGCCGCCAAAGACCATATATGTCTGCAGTATCATTTGCCGGTTCCATACAAACTGCTTGTCATTGAGATAGGCTTCTGTCTCTTTCAGCGTGAAAGGGTGGATGGGCATCTCGATGGTGATGCGGTCGTGAAGCCCACCCTTACTGTCAATGACATTGCTAATCATCCAACTGGTGGCACTACCGCAGATAATCAACACAATATTATCGTGCATGGAGGCCCAGTTGTTCCAGAAGTAGCCGATGGCACTCGCCACATTGGAGCCTTCAGCATCCATCGCCGGCAACTCGTCGATAAAGATGATACATCGACTGCCGTTGTCTGCTTTCTGCTTCAGCGCGTTTTTCAGCATGATGAAAGCGCGCATCCAGTCTTTCGGCTCTTCGGGCATATTGTAGCCAAAGTCGCTCATGGCATCGGCAAATGCGGTGAACTGGTCTTTGAGCGTGCCTTCGATGACCCCAGTCATCTTGAACGCATACTGGTTCTTGAACATCTGATTTATCAGGAACGTCTTGCCAACACGTCTGCGACCATACAAAGCCACAAACTCTGACCTGTGACTCTCGACGGCAGCGGTGAGTTTCCTGATTTCTGTTTCTCTTCCGATAATTGTTTCCATTGCCACTACATCATTTTTGCGCAAAGGTAAGACATATTATTGAAAGAAACAAATGTTTTGGGCGAAATCTACCCATTTTTGCATAGATTTCGCCCAAAATGGCAGGATTCCGGGCGAAATCCACCACTTTTCGGTTAGATTCCGCCCAATGCTACTGTACACCTTCTGGAGGATTCCCCCGGTGGGAATAATTTATTCCCACCGGGGGAACAATTTGTTCCCACCGGGGGAATGTTTTGTTCCCACCGGGGGAATCCTCGCTCAGAAGGCACTACTCTGGACTGTCTAATTGTTAAAAAAGGACAAGCTGGTGCAAAATATGTGGCTACATTGTTTGTAGTTCGTTTTTTATTACTAATTTTGCACCCACTATTGAAAAATTTTTACTGATACCATGCTATGAGGCAACTGAAAATCACAAAATCGATAACAAACCGCGAGAGCGAATCTCTCGATAAATATTTACAAGAGATAGGCCACGAGGAACTTATCAGCATCGACGAGGAAGTTGAGCTGGCACAACGCATACGCAAGGGTGACCGCCGTGCACTGGAACGCCTGACACGTGCCAACCTGCGTTTCGTGGTGTCGGTGGCCAAACAGTACCAGAACCAGGGACTGTCGCTTCCCGACCTGATAAACGAAGGCAACGTTGGGCTGATAAAGGCCGCAGAGAAATTCGACGAGACACGCGGCTTCAAGTTCATAAGCTATGCCGTGTGGTGGATTCGCCAGAGCATCCTGCAGGCCATCGCCGAGCAGAGCCGCATTGTTCGACTGCCTCTGAACCAGGTGGGGTCGGTGAACAAGATCTCACGCGTGCTCAGCAAGTTTGAGCAGGAGAACGAGCGTCGCCCGTCGATTGAGGAGATCTCTGAGCGCCTCGACCTGCCCGCCGACAAAGTCGATGCGGCCATGAGCGCCAGCGGTAGGCACGTGTCAGTGGACGCACCGTTTGCCGACGGCGAGGACAACTCGCTGCTCGACGTGATGGTGAACGACAACTCGCCGGCCGCCGACCGTGAGCTTGTGCGCGAGTCGCTTCGCGAAGAGATAAAGGCTGCGCTGAGAATCCTTAACCCCAGGGAGAGAAACATCATTGAGGCGTTCTACGGTCTGGGACAGCAGGAACTGACGCTGGAGGAGATTGGCGCAAAGTTCGGACTCACACGCGAGAGAGTGCGACAGATAAGGGAGAAGGCCATCAAGAGGCTCAGGGACTACAGCAAGAACAAGGTGCTGAGGGCATACCTCGGGTAAGGGAAAAGTGAATAGTGAAAAGTGAAAAGTGAAGAGCGAAAAGTTTGCTACCGCTATAATGGTAGGATAAATATATGTATATAAAATATATTGTAACAGTATTGCTGGCATTGCTCATGGCCGTTGGCGCTGAGGCCAAGGGCAGCAACAGGGAGAAGTCGAAGGTATATATCTTCGGTATGGCGGCGGCATTCACCGATACGATAGTGCATTTCACGTCCATCCAGGAGATGGATAGTGCCTATCTGAATAAAAAGAGGAACTTCCTGTTGGGACGTGACCTTTACTCCGGCCAACTGCGTGAATATCTTAATGGCCAGCTGCTCATGCCCCACCGTACTTGTATTGTGTTGTACGACAAGAAGCGCAAGAAATTGGAGAAGAAATATGCCAAGATGATGCGCCTCTACACCACTCAGAACAAGGGTGCTCGTAAGTTCGACGTGAGGAATATCGGGGAGCAGGATTTCCGTTTTCACAATGTTGACGTGAGCGAGGAGACTGAGCAGGAGGAGGTTGCGGAGGTGAAACAGAAACCAAAGAAGGACAAGAAGCCCCCAAAACCGAAAGACAACGGAAGGAGGCCGCCAAGAATGTGATGATTGTTGAGTGTTTAGAGTTGAGAGTTGAGTGATGAGTAACAGCCATTATTTCTGCATAGGAGGCCACTATGTGTGCATACGTTTCGCCGAGTCTGAGGTGAACTCCATGTACCTGCTGCCATCGTTTGGACCCTTCGCTATGCAAGAGGAGAGCGGAGAGAGAATAGAGAAGAGCGGAGGACTGCTTTTCACACTCACCGTCGACGACAGTCTGCGCCCGGCCAAGAACAAGCGGTTGGTGAGAAAATTCGACACCGGCAACGGCGACACGCTGGTCTACCAACTGACGGACGGAGGCTATCAGTTCATAATACGTGACATCGGGGGAGGCGACTGCTGCCTTCTCATCAGCAACGCCGACTTCAGCTCGTGCCGTTGTGCACTTAACGGCGGATGGGTGATGCGCTCCTTCGGACTAAACGACGCGCTGATGCTCATATACGCTTTCGCCGGCTCATTCCACAACACTCTGCTCATCCATGCCTCGTGCATACTCCACGACGGGAAGGCATACCCTTTCATCGCCCAAAGCGGAACAGGCAAGAGCACGCATTCGTCGCTGTGGATGAAACACATAGAAGACTCGCAGCTGATGAACGACGACAATCCTATCATACGAATACACAATGAGGGGGAAATCAAACATCCGGAGGCGTTGCCCATTGCAGCGGGGCCATTCGTCTACGGTTCGCCGTGGAGTGGCAAGACACCCTGCTACAGAAACATCATGGCACCATTAGGGGCGGTGGTGCGCATAGACCGTGCACCGCAGAACAGCATTGAGCGGCTGAAACCAGTGGAGGCCTTTGCCTCGCTGCTGCCAGCATGTTCGAGCATGAAGTGGGACACAACTATATATAATAACCTCTGCGACAGCATCACCGCCATCATTTCAACGACACCCATCTACACACTGCACTGTCTGCCCGACGAGGAGGCGGCCGTGCTCTGCCATAACACTGTGACACGATGAATTTCCTGCGACGACTATTCAGGTGGCTCTTCGGGCGGTGGCGCAAAAGTGGCAAGCGAGGCCAGGATGTACAGGTGGTGCAGGCTGCAAACGAAATATTCCTGCCCCAGGTTGTGGCCTTGATTGCTGAGGGTCACACCGTGACGCTGCCCCTGCGCGGAAGAAGTATGAGACCGTTCTTGGAGGACGGGCGCGACAAAGCCCTGCTCGAAGCCGTTAAGGAGACACCATGCGTGGGCGACGCCGTTCTGGCGGAGATCTGGCCCGGCCATTTCGTGCTCCACCGCATAGTGGACATCGACGGCCAGCGCGTGACAATGCGCGGCGACGGCAACTTGGGCACCGAGACATGCCGTCTTGAGGATGTGAGGGCGAAGGCAACTGCATTCTTTCGTAAGGGACGCTCAAAGCCCGACAGGACTGACGGCCGCAAGTGGCGCATATACTCGTGGTGGTGGACAAGACTGCTGCCCATAAGGCGTTATCTGCTGTTCGCGCTGCACCCACACATACCCCGCTCATTATTCCCAGCTTCACAAAAGTGATTCCATTAACTCCCAATTAACTCCCATTTAACTCCCATTAACTCCTTTTAACTCCCAACAAGATCATGAAAACAAAGCAAGGATTCAGGCTGCGCAATGTCTGTGGCGAAAACATCATCGTGGCCGATGGAATAGAGAACATCGATTTCAGCCGCATCATCAGTATGAACGAGTCGTCCGCCTTCCTGTGGAAGAATGTGCAGGACAAGGAATTCACCACCGACACGCTCACCCAGTTGCTGCTCGACGAATACGACACCGACGAGGCAACCGCACGCCACGACGTTGAGGCTCTCATGGAAAAATGGAAAGAGGCAGGCATAATAGAATAGTCTGAGGGCTACGATCTGACCTGTTAACCAGCTTCGAATGAATATCAAATGGATTTTTATTAAAAAACGGATTCGTTTATAATAATTTTCCTTAAATTCCGTTATTCATACAGAAGAACGGAATACTATGACAAAACTCGAAAATGGTTATGTGCTTGACGGCATGAACGAGATAGAAAGGAATGTGAAGCGTTTAAACGATTTCCTCGTTGCCGGTGTCTGCCTCATTGTTTTCTCGCCACTGTTTCTCGTCTGCTATTTCCTTGTGAAGCGTGAGGACGGCGGTTCTGCCATTTTCAAGCAGGAGAGGATAGGCCGTTTCGGGCGTCCGTTCAACATCTACAAGTTCCGTTCCATGCGCGTCGATGCCGAGGCCAACGGCCCGGCGCTCTTCCAGCACGAGAACGACACACGCATGACGAAGATTGGCAAGTTCCTGCGCGACCACCATCTTGACGAGCTGCCGCAACTGTGGAACGTGTTCAAGGGCGACATGGCTTTCATTGGTCCGAGGCCGGAAAGGAAATACTATATCGACAAGATTATTGAGCGCGACCCGCGATATGTCTACCTCTACCAGATAAGGCCGGGAGTGACTTCATACGCCACACTCTACAACGGATATACCGACACGTTAGAGAAAATGCTGCGCCGGCTCGAACTCGACCTCTATTACTTGGAGCACCGCTCATGGTTTTTCGATACGAAGATACTGATGAAGACCTTTGCCAACATCGTTTTCGGCAAGAAATTCTGAACCGGGATGAACATTCTGCTTGACCTTCTTCCCTTCCAGTTTCTCGGTGGAGTAGGGGGGGCTTCCAGTTTCACGAAAAGCGTTTGCGACGAGATTGTGAGACAGCGACGTAAGGACACTTCGCTCTTTGCCCTCGCCGACACGTCGATGCCTGAAGGACAGCAGTATAGCTACAAGGACTATGCACGGCAGAACGCGCTGACCATTCTCGACCTCTCCGCCGACAGTCTTGCTTCGCTCGTTGACAAGCACCACATTGACGTGCTTTTCATTCCTATGGCACAGTTCCACGACAGCGCCAGTTTCGAGGGCATCCGCTGCAAGACAGTTATGTTCATCCACGACATCTTCGACGTGGAGCGAAACGACAACCTCATAGACCTAATGCTCTTCAAGGGCAGCAAGAACAGTAAGTGGATGACGTTCAAACGCTTCTACTGTCTCGTGACAGGCCGTTGGAAGAAAGGGGCACGGCGGCGCTACGACGGCCTTATGCCCCTCTACACAGCAAAGAACACTGTTCCCTACACGGTGTCGGAGTACACACGCTCCTCGCTGCTCTACTATTTCCCTCAGCTGGAGGATAACCCGCCACGGGTGTGCTATTCACCGCTGAAACACCCCGTAGTCTCAGGAACTATAGATAATGATTGTCTTCGCCGTCTTGTTGACTCGGGCGTACCGTTCCTGCTCTTTCTTGCTGCCGACAGGGAATACAAGAACGTGGAGCTGATACTGAAGGTGTTCCCACAGATAAAGCGCGAGTACCCGCAACTGCATCTGCTGACGCTGAAGCTGGGACACACCGTACACGCCGACCACACCGACATCGATTTCCTTAGCGACTCCGACCTGGAGCACGCCTACCGTCATGCCAGTGTGCTGGTTTTTCCCTCGTTCTTCGAGGGCTTTGGCTACCCGCCCGTAGAGGCCATGCGCCACGGCACTCCTTCAGTTGTTTCAAACGTGACGAGCATTCCAGAGGTTATGGGAGAAGCTGCCGAATATTTCTCACCTTTCTATCCCGCCGACCTCTATCGCGCCCTGTGCCGGGTACTCGCCAACCGCGACGAGTACCGCGAGCGTATGGCCCGCCGATTGGAGGAATTGCGCAATATCCAGAACAGACAGCTTAACGCTCTCGTAGAAGAAATATACTCTCCGTCTATTTCCCACTAACACCCACCTCCCACAAATACACAATATCTCCCTCAATGAAAGCCCGCATCTTAGCCTACTATCTCCCACAGTTCCACCCCATTCCCGAGAACGACCGCTTCTGGGGCAAGGGCTTCACTGAGTGGACCAACGTGGCCAAGGCTCGGCCTCTGTTCCGTGGCCATTACCAGCCGCGTGTTCCCGCCGATCTGGGATTCTACGATCTGCGTATGCCCGAAGTGCGCGAACAGCAGGCTGATATGGCCCGTGACGCCGGGGTTGAGGGTTTCTGCTACTGGCACTACTGGTTTGGCAACGGACGGATGCTGCTCCAGAGGCCTTTCGAGGAGGTGCTGGCCAGCGGGAAACCCGACTTCCCCTTCTGCCTCTGCTGGGCCAACCACAGCTGGACCACGAAAACGTGGAACAAAGACTCACGCGCAGCACAGCCACAGTCCCAAGCGCATCTCCGCCGTGGTACCGACACCATGATTGCCGAGCAGACATATCCTGGTGACGATGACCATCGCGCACATTTCTTCTACTGTCTGTCCGCTTTCCGCGACAAGCGCTATGTAACTGTCGACGGTATGCCCATTTTCGGCATCTACGAGCCTTTCGACCTTCCCAATGCCAGCCATTTCATGGACTTGTGGCGGCAGCTGGCCCGTGAGAACGGACTCAAAGGCGTGTATTTCTACGCCATCACCCGCTCGTCGAACTTCAACCGCTTCATGCCCGACGGAAGCGTGGGGCGCGTCATGCCAAATCTGAAAAGTGCCGCCGACGACTACCGTGCGATGCTCGACCAGGGCTACGACGCGCTGAACTCATACGGACAGGTGCGCGCTGAGATGGCCTATTATAATAAATATGTGAACCTGGGCCTTATCGCCTTGCGCAAGTATCTGCCGCTGATACCCTCCACACGTTTCAAATACCCTCGCCTGATGAAAAACTATCTCGCCCCGGAGGACTCGTGGGAGAACATCTTCCCCACCGTTCTGCCACAGTGGGACCGAAGCCCTCGCGTGGGAAAGGCCGAAGGTGTCTATGTGGGTTCCACTCCCGACGCTTTCGAGAACCATCTGCGACAGGCTGTTGAGATGGTACAGAGCAAAGTCCCCGACCACCGTGTGCTGTTCCTGCGCTCATGGAATGAGTGGGCCGAAGGCAACTATGTGGAGCCAGACTTGCGCTACGGCCATGGGTTCCTTGAAGCGATAAAAAACGTTCTGAAATGAAGACAGCTTATTTGGGGAAAGTGCAACTCTCGGATGTTGACCTGTCGTATTTGAACGAGGCGCAGCAGCTTCAGGACATCACATATTTCCTTGAAGTGAACCCTCGTTTCATGCAAGGACCGGCATACAACATTAAGAAGCTCTACCCTCACACTGGCATCTTCCGTGCAACAGAGGCATATCCCGAATTTGAACGATATTCAGGCTTTATCAACACAGACAAATTCTATGTAGTGAACACAACAGGGAGGCTGTGGGTCCTGAAATCGTTTTGGACACACATTCTCCTGACGTTTTTCCTGTTACGCCACAAGTTCAGTGTCATTCATCTTGTGTGGCCTCCCAACGTCTACGAAATAGCGCTTTACTTCCTGAGAAAGAGGATGGTGCTCACCGTCCACGACCCCTTTGTCCATACTGGTGCAGACTCTGTCATCGTAAGATTGAGGCGTAAGGTCGCTTTCTGTCTTGTGCCGCGACTCATTATTCTGAACAAGACACAGAGGCAGGAATTTCTGGAGCACTACGGTCTGAGGCCGGAACGCGTAACGGACAGCACCATGGGGTGCTACACCTATCTGCATACGGTTAAGCCTGATGCTTCCCCCGAAATGGGCAAGTATATCCTCTTTGCTGGGAAAATATCCCCCTACAAGGGACTTGACTATCTGCTGCCCGCAATGAAGGAAGTGCACAAAGCATGTCCCGACTGTCGCCTTGTAGTGGCTGGTAGCGGGAAATGGCATTTTGACATCTCTGATTACGAGCAGTTGCCGTACATAGAGATTCGCAACCGTTTCATACCCGAACAGGAACTTGTGGCGCTTATTGCCAATTCACAGTTCATGGTCTGCCCCTATACCGATGCCACACAGAGCGGTGTCGTCTTGTCGGCTTTTGCTTTTTGCAAGCCCGTGATTGCCACAAATGTGGGTGCGCTGCCAGAGATGGTTGCTGACCGCCGTCATGGCATGATTGTCAGGGAGAAAGACAGCGACACACTCGCACAGGCAATAGTGTCGCTGTGGAGGAACGAGGAACTGCAGCAGCAGTTTTCAGAAAACATCAAGAGTGACTATTCTACAGGCGGAAAGTCGTGGGCTGCCATAGCCCGACAAATGAGCACAGTCTACCGTGGTCTTCTAACAACGAATTAAAACGAATTACACGAATTTCACTAATCATGTAATTCATGTAATTCGTGAAATTCGTGTAATTCGTTGTTTATAAAATGGAGGGCAGTTGTAAAGTTTGTTAGTGTCAGTTCCTTAGAATTTGTAGTCGAGTCCCAGTCCGATGACGTGGTTCGTGCGGCTATAGTTGTCGCTGCCAGCTATTCCTGTGCCGAGGTAGTTTGTTGATTCCACCTTGTAGTCGCTGTAGAGCGAGCAGAAATAGCTGAAGTTGAGGCGCATCTTGTCGGTGAGGTTGACAGCTCCACCCAGTCCGATGCTGTAGCTGTCGCAAGCGAATGACGTGTTCTGCTGGTATGTGTCGGTGAGTCCGTAGTCGGTGCGCTGTCCGCCACAGGAGAGGGTTAACTTGTCGCAGACGTCCCACTCCACTCCAGCGAGGAACTCATGGGTGCCGTGCGAAAGTTCCTTCTGGCGGTCACCAGCCATCTTCGCGTTCTTATCATCGAAGAAGTGATACTCCAAGGCGGCGCGCACCTTCGGCGAAATTTCATACTGTGCGGCAATGGTGAGCAGAGAGGGCATGTCGTAGCGCGTCTCGGCGCCGTCCACGTAGGGGGCTGTCTTGGTGCCCAGCGCGGTGGCGATTGTCTGTAGCGTGGTGGGGTCCGATGCAGCCAGCATGGTCTGTAGCTTCTGACCCAGTGCGGCAGTCAGTTCGTTGGTCTCATTCTCGGTGCAGATGCGGGTGCGGAACTCATACTTCACACCCACGGTGAGCGGTCCCTGATGGTAGTCAATGCCTACAATAGGTGCGAAGCCCCAGCCCTTCTGGTCTACGTCAAGCTGTAGCTTTGCCAGGTCGCCCAGCTGAGGGTGCTGGTCGGCTATGACATGGCCGCGGTAGTAGCCGTCGTAGTAGTTGGCACGCACGCCAACAGCTGCGGCAAGAAAGTCGGTAATCTTGTAGGTGAAGTTCAGCTGTCCTCCATAGATGTACTGCTTGCCCTTCATCTGCGAAGACAGTTTATACTGGTCGGGGGTGACCTGCTTGGCAGCGAGCATGGAGGCGAGCATTACATTGAACATGGGCACGCCCTCGTCGTATTTCACAAAACCTCCGCTTCCGACGATGCCAATCATCGTGGACAGTGCCCAGCGGTCTTTCTTGTATGAGGCGAAGATTGCCGGTACGATGGGAGCCGAGGCCTTGCCCTCGAACTTGTGTGTCGCGTCTCCATACATGGCTTGCAGCAGCGGGTAGGTGGTCTCAATGTCGCGGTTCTGCCAGGGCTTCTGGAAGTTCAGCGACAGCTGCCATCCCTCATGTCCCCATGCCATTCCGGCGGGGTTGCTGTAGGCTGCGTCAATCTCCGTGGTGGCGCCACGGGCAAACATACGGTCGAAGGCGATGTGGTAGTTGGTGTTGGTCATCAGTCCTCCGGCATTGGCGGGCATGGCGGCCAGCGACAACAAACAAGCGGCTATCGGTAGGCCAAGTGTCAGTTTCTTTTTCATTTTCATTACGGTTTTGGTGTGATTATTTGTTGATTAACTTCTATGATCCAGCCATTATGCTTATGACGCAGGAAATGTCGGCCACGTCGACAACTCCGTCGCCGTTGATGTCGGCAGCACCCGACGGAAAAGCATCTGGTACGGATGCTCCAGCCATAATGTTGATGATTGCTGAAATGTCGGCCACGTCGACAGCACCGTCGCCATTCACATCACCCTCTATGTTGGTGTCGAGTTTGCCGTTGATGTAGTCCACAAGACAGTAGCCTAAGTGTGGCGGCTGGTTGTAGGCCGTGTTCTGCCATGCCACGCCCATGCGGTAGGTGTGGTCGTGCATCAGTGTTGGTACGGCGTATGTTGTTGGGACCCAGGTGGTGAAGAGCATCACCTGCGAGGAGTCTTTCTTGTTCCACATCACCAGTTCCTCGCGCCAGTCGCCCAGAATGTCGGCCTGCAGACATGGCGTTGCCTTGGTGTAGTTGGCTGTCTGCGCATAGTTGTAAGTCGCTGAGTAGAACGATATGACGTTGGTGAAACTCGAGCCGTTCCATTTCTGGATGACAGGCTCGGCATGCGAGGTCTGTGCCCATAAGTCGTCGTTGTACTTATATGAGCCGTCGAATAGCTGGTCTTGGCATGAGCCGTCCCAGTATATGCGGAAGTTCACCGAGCACGACTTCCCTATGGCCTGCTTGCCCGTCTCTGCCCACTTGGGGTAGCGCTCGTCGCTCGACCAGAACTGGTAGCCTCCCTTGTTGCTTATTAGTGCTGCCGCCATTCCTCGCCCGTTGTCGCTGCCTGCTGAGCCGCCATGCCAGATGATGCGGCCAGTGCGTGCGTTGTGCAAGTCCCATGAGCCGTGGGTGGCGTTAAGTTTCTCCTCATGTACGTCAAAAACATACAAATCGGCAGAGTCGGGAATCATCTTTCCAACATGCATGGCATCGCCGTGGCCGTACCCCGTGGCGTAGAGCAGCGTGCCGTCGTTGTTGAGTGCACCGGCACCCCATAGAATCTCGTCATAGCCGTCGCCGTCGACATCGGCCACCGAGAGGTTGTGGTTGCCGTTGGCATAGAGGGTGTTGCTGCCCACGATGCCGTCGGTGCTGTCTGTGCTTTTCACTCCGCCGGTGTTGGCGGGGGCTGTGCGCAGCGGTTTGCGCTGCAACACGTCGCCGTCGACAGTGAATGTCGGCCATGTCTGGCTCTCGTCAACGTTACGAGTGAACACCAGCGACTGTGTCGCCGTGGGTGAGGCATGGAGCCATTCCGTGTGCAGTCGCGTGCCGTCGAAGCTAACCGCCCAGACATAAGCCTTGGTATAGTAGCCACGGCAGAAGATGCCACAGGCCGGACGGTCGGCACCGTTCACGTAGGCCACGGCTCCGAGGAACCGCTCCGAGCGTCCACCGTAGTTGTCGCCCCAGAAACCACTTGGGAAGTCGCTCACGTATCCCAGTTCCGAGCCACTCTCTGTCTGTGCCTTGTTCGTCTTTGGGTTTGTGCTGCCTGTCCCAGCTCTTCCGGGCAGATACCATGTGGTGTGGATGGCCTCGCCAGTCAGTCCGTTGAACACGGTCAGGTATTCGGGGCCTTTCAGTATGTGGCCATTGCTGTTGCGGTAGTCCGTGGTATTGTTGTGACCGAGAATGGTGGCATCGGTGGCGGCCAGGTTTACATAGCGGCCCTGGCCGTCCTTTGAACCCGTGGCAGTCTTGCACATCATCTCTGCGCGTCCGTCGCCGTCGAAGTCGTAGACCATGAACTGCGTGTAGTGTGCACCGTCGCGAATGTTCTGGCCAAGGTCTATTCGCCAGAGGAGTTCACTCTCAACTCCTAACTTATAACAGTCTATGTATGTGTTACCTGTGTAGCCTTTATTATAGCTGTTGTCCTGGGCGTGTGTAGACTCCCATTTAAGGAAAAGCTCGTACTTTCCGTCGCCGTCGACATCACCTACCGACATGTCGTTGGGGTAGTAGGCGTAGGGCACATTGCTGCCGCCATCCCACGACTTGTGCACGCCTCCTGCCGGTCGGTCGAGCTGAAGCGTGAGAAATTTCTGCGGCCACGGCGTAACAGCCTTTGTAGTGTCTCGGGCTGTGCCACGCACTTTCGTAACCACGCGGTAGGTGGCTGTAGCACTACCCTTAGTGTCCTGATAGTTAGTCACTTTCAGGTCAGTGGCTAAAGGTTCACCATCACGCATGAGGTCGAAGGTTGTTGTGGCTTTGTTGTCGGTTCCAAGCAGTCGCCAACTGACAAAGTTGTTTGTGCCAGAAGTGTTTGTCGGCACAACCACCAATCCACGGTCAAGATGCTCCATCTGGCTACGAGGGGTAATCTGGCCGATTATTGGCAAGACTACTGTCAGGGCAACTGTCAGCGGGAAAGTATGTCGTATGCGCAGCATTTATGGTAAATTATAGGCAATTACATGTCACAAGAAGAGTTATTGGAAATCGTAAACCACCTGCATGAGACGCTTGCCAAGCTGGTCGGCCTCCTCCATGGTTTGCGCCTCGCTATAGACGCGTATGATAGGCTCGGTGTTCGACTTGCGCAGATGTACCCACATCGTCGGGAAGTCGATTTTCACTCCGTCGATGTCGTTCACCACTGCGTCTGGGTCTTTTGCAAACATCTCCTTCACCTTCACGAGGATGGCATCGACATCGGTCTCAGGTGTGAGGTCTATGCGGTTCTTGGCTATTTGATAGTTTGGGAAAGTGGCGCGAAGCTCGCTTGCCGTACATCCTTTCTGAGCGAGACTTGAAAGGAAGAGGGCGATGCCAACGAGTGCGTCGCGGCCGTAGTGGCTCTCAGGATAGATGACTCCTCCGTTGCCCTCGCCGCCGATGACGGCTCCCACCTCTTTCATCTTGGTGGTGACGTTCACTTCGCCTACGGCAGCTGCATAATAGTGTCCTTCGTATTTCTCAGTCACATCGCGCAGGGCTCGTGTCGACGACAGGTTCGACACCGTGGCGTGTGCGCAGGCGCTTGATCCGAGGACATAATCGGCAACAGAGACCAGCGTGTACTCCTCGCCGAACATCTTGCCGTCCTCACAGATGAAGGCCAGACGGTCAACATCGGGGTCGACGACAATGCCCAGGTCGAAGCCTTTCTTCTTGCGTTTTGAGGAGAAAGTCCCGGCTGTGTTCTGGCGCATTTTCTCCATGATGCCGCCGAGGTTCTTCTCAAGCGGTTCGGGGTTGTGGGCGAATTGTCCTGTGCACTCGCCGTTGAGTATCTCGTAGTCCACGCCAAGGGCCTTGAACAGCTCTGGCAGGATTATGCCGCCCACGCTGTTGATGGTGTCGGCACAGACACGGAACTTACGATTGCGTATGGCCTCAGTGTCGACCAGACGCAGGTCGAGAACCGACTGTACGTGATGTCGGTCCATGCTGACGTCGGTGACGACGCGGCCCAGCTGCTCCACAGGTGCATAGTTGAAGTCTTCGGCCTCTGCGATGCGCAGCACCTCGGCACCGTCGGCAGCTGTCAGGAACTCGCCCTCGCTGTTGAGCAGCTTCAGAGCGTTCCATTGTGTGGGGTTGTGGCTGGCGGTGATGATGATGCCGCCGTCGGCTCTGTGGTAGATTACAGCCAGCTCGGTGGTCGGCGTTGATGCCAGGCCGATGTCGATGACCTCGCAGCCCATGCCAACGAGTGTGCCGCAGACCACGTCGCGTACCATGGGGCCGCTGATGCGACCGTCGCGGCCAACCACAATCCTAAGGGATGAAGAATCGCTTCCCTTTCCATTTTTAATGAATGTGGCGTATGCCGTAGTGAATTTTACGATGTCTAATGGGTTTAGCGTGTCGCCTGTGCGTCCGCCGATGGTTCCGCGTATGCCGGAAATAGATTTGATGAGTGTCATATATCTGTTAGTCTTTGAAATGTTAATTCATAATAGTAGGCATAGACCTTGCTTGTGGCCACAGCATGACCCTGCGAGTGGGGCACTATGAGCTTCACCTTCGCTATCTGGTCGTCGGCAGAGTGTGGCCGTCCCACTTTGATGTAGGGGAATGGCGTGAGCAGACCATTAGGCACTGTTGCGGTTGCGTTGTACGAACTGGCGTATGCACTGTACCATCTGCCCGAGGTGAACGCCCCGGAATAGGTGGAACCACTGCGGGTGATTGTCATGTAGTCGGGTTCGAAGGCCGACAGGTCGTTGAATATGGCCAGAGTGTCCTGCACACATTGTTCATAGAATCTCACCAACAGCACCGTGCTCTCTCCGTCGGCGATAGGCTTGCCACATCCCTTGCGCACAATCTGCATGTAGACGCCACTGTTTTCGAGGTAGACGTATTCGTTACGTTCCACGTTGGTAGTGCTGTCCTGGCTGTGGAACTGCGCCTCGCTGATGACCACTATCGACGAGTCGGCGATGAACTGGTTGATGGCATCGCGCTCCTTGTCCTTCTTCTCACCGTATGTCTCATAGTCGTTGCACGACAGTATAGTTGCCATACTTGCCACGGCTATGAGCATTGTCACGATTTGTCTCATAATACATTAATATATATACAATATTCTTTTTTGCGGGGCAAAGGTACTAAAAATCATCGTAATATGGCCTTCTATGACATTGAATTATTGTTAAACGAGGGAAAAGCCTTGGCTGTTTTGCGCTTTTTCCGTAAATTTGCCTTCCAAAAGTATAAGTTTTAACTTTAAACTCTAATCACTAATCACTAAACTCTAATCACTAAACTCTAAACACTAAACTATTATGGATCCACAACTCATTATTGTAATCGCTGCCGCAGTACTCGTACTGCTTGTGTTTATCTTCATCGCCTACGTTAAGGCACCGCCCTCGTTTGCCTACATCATTTCCGGCCTGTCGAAGGAACCCCGCGTGCTCATCGGCTCAGGCGGTTTCCGCATCCCATTCTTCGAGCGCCTCGACAAGGTCTACTTAGGCCAGATCACCGTAGACATCAAGACCGAGGAGAGCGTCCCCACCAACGACTTCATCAACGTCGACGTGGATGCCGTGGCTAAGATACGTGTCACGCCCAACAGCGACGGCACGCGCTTGGCTGCCAAGAACTTCCTCAACATGCTGCCCAACGAGATAGCCGAGCAGTTGCAGGACTCGCTGCAGGGTAACATGCGTGAAATCATAGGCACACTCGACCTCCGCTCGCTCAACACCGACCGCGACGGATTCTCCGATCAGGTGATGACCAAGGCACAGCCCGACATGGCAAAGCTGGGCATAGAAATCATCTCGTGCAACATCCAGAATGTCACCGATCGCGAGGGACTCATCAAGGATCTTGGTGCCGACAACACGGCTAAGATAAAGAAGGATGCCGCCATCAACCGTGCCGTTGCTGAGCGTGACGTGAAGATAGAGGTGTCGAAGGCTGACAAGGATGCCAACGACGCCCGTGTCGATGCCGACACAGCCATTGCCGTGAAGAACAACGACCTGGCTCTGCGCCGTGCAGCCCTGAAGAAGGAGGCAGACACAGCACAGGCCGATGCCGATGCCGCATACGCCATACAGCAGCAGGAGCAGCAGAAGACCATCAACATCAAGACCGTCGAGGCCGAGATTGAGAAGACAAAACGCGAACAGATTCTCTCGAAGGAGCAGATTGAGATTAAGCAGAACCAGCTGGCCGCCGAGATTGAGAAGCGTGCCGATGCCGACAAGTACAAGGTGGAGCGCGATGCTGCCGCCGAGCTGGAGCAGCGCAAGCGCGTGGCCGAGGCACAGAAGTACGAGGCAGAGCAGCGTGCACTGGCACAGAATGCCGAGTCAGACGCCGTGCGCTACCGACTGGAGCAGGAGGCCATAGGTATCAAGGCAAAGGGCGAGGCCGAGGCATACGCCATACAGAAGAAGGGCGAGGCCGAGGCACTGGCCATGGACAAGAAGGCCGAGGCATACAAGAAGTACAACAACGCCGCCGTCATGCAGATGATGATTGAGGTGCTGCCCCAGGTCGTCGAGAACGTGGCAAAGCCCATAGCCGCCATAAAGGACGTGCATGTCTACAGCGGCGGGCAGGACACAGGTGCCGGCGTGGCTTCCATGAGCGGCGGAGTGCCAGTGGCAATAAAGCAGGCCTTCGACGTGCTGAAGAGCGCGACAGGCGTCGACATGGCCGACATAATGCGTGCAGGAACCATCGATGCAAAGGTGAACCGCAACGTCAATATTGCCGCCGATTTGAATTCCGCAGACCTTGCCGTCGATTTGAAATCCACTAAAGATTCTTAAATAGTTTTTTCATTTCGGCTTTATTTATTATCTTTGCAACGTGATTTCTGAAATCCCTAATTATTAAATCGATAACTAAAGACCCGGGCCCTGAAACGGTCTTCCCTAATGGGACAAGAAGGGGGCAGTTTTTTATGATTAAAGCTTTTGAGAATTACGAGATTTGGTGGGTAACTGGTGCACAGCTCCTTTACGGGGGCGATGCCGTTGTTGCAGTCGACGGACACAGCAAGGAGATGGTAGAGGGCCTGAACGCATCGGGCAACATCCCCGTGAAGATTGTCTATAAAGGCACGGCCAACAGCTCGAAGGAGGTTGAGCAGGTGATGCTTGCCGCCAACAACGAAGAGAAGTGTATTGGTATCATCACATGGATGCACACCTTCTCGCCCGCCAAGATGTGGATCAAGGGTCTGCAGGCTCTGAAGAAGCCCATGCTCCACTTCCACACACAGTATAACGCCGAGATTCCCTGGGAGACCATGGACATGGACTTCATGAACCTGAACCAGAGCGCCCACGGCGACATTGAGTTCGGACACATCTGCACCCGTATGCGCGTTCCCCGCAAGGTGGTGTGTGGCTACTGGAAGGACGAGAACGCCCAGAAGCAGATTGCCGTATGGGCCCGCGTGGCCGCCGGTGTTGCCGATGCCCACAACGTGCGCTGCCTGATGTTCGGCATGAACATGAACAATGTGGCCGTGACCGATGGCGACCGTGTGGAGTTCGAGCAGCGTCTCGGCTACCATGTGGACTACTATCCCGTCTCCAGTCTGATGGAATATTTCAAGCAGGTGAAGAACGAAGAGGTCGACGCACTCGTTGAGGAGTACAAGAAGGAGTACACCATCAAGATTGACGAGAGCGGCGAGGAGGTCTACTGGCAAAAGGTTTGGAACGCCGCCAAGGCCGAGATTGCCCTGCGCCGCGTGCTGAAGGACGAGGATGCCACAGCCTTCACCACCAACTTCGACGACCTGGGCGATGCTAATATCGACGACCCGAACTTCTGCGGTTTCGACCAGATTCCCGGCCTGGCATCGCAGCGACTCATGGCCGAGGGTATCGGCTTCGGTGCCGAGGGCGACTGGAAGACAGCCTGCCTCTATCGCACGCTGTGGGTTATTCAGCAGGGTATGCCTATCGGATGCTCGTTCCTCGAGGACTACACGCTCAATTTCGCCGGCGATCGCTCGTCGTGCCTGCAGAGCCACATGCTCGAGGTCTGTCCGCTCATCGCTGTCGACAAACCCAAGCTGGAAGTTCACTTCCTCGGCATAGGCATCCGCAAGCAGCAGACTGCACGCCTCGTGTTCACCTCAAAGGTAGGACGCGGCATCAAGGCCACTGTCGTCGACCTCGGCAACCGTTTCCGCCTCATCAGCCAGGAGGTGGAGTGCATCGAGCCGAAGCCCATGCCCAACCTACCCGTGGCCAGCGCACTCTGGGTGCCACAGCCCACATTCGAGATTGGCGCAGGCGCATGGATCCTGGCCGGCGGCACGCACCACTCAGCATTCTCCTACGACATCACCGAGGAGTACTGGGAGGACTTCGCCGAAATGCTCGGCATCGAGTATGTCCGCATCAATAAGGACACTAACACTGCCGACTTCAAGCAGACCCTCCGCAACAACGAGGTCTACTTCATGCTGAACAAGGCGCTGAAGTAAACGGCTGATTCCTTTTATTCAACAACGAATTAGACGAATTAAACGAATTGGAGCATCCTACACAATAGGATGCTCCTTTTTCGTGGCAGTTTACAAAATTGGAGGGGCGGCATTCCTGCCGCCCACCGATGCTTCATGAACAGTTCTGTTGAAAAGTTATGCCTTTTCTTGACTATTTCATCTTACGGTTGTGAACCCTTCATTGAGGGTGAATGACTTTTCGAAACCTTTGGTCTTCACTGTGTATGTGCTGCCTATCTTAAAGGCTGGGCTGCTGACGAGGCTGGCACTACGACGGAAGGTGAAGGGAACGGTGAAGGTGTTGATAATCTTGCCATTGGCATCGAAGATGCTTACAGGCTCGTCCTTCACAATGTCGAGGCCGACGAGCAAGATGGTGGGCTGTTTGGCCGTCTCGTTGGTAGGTACGGAGGGCGCTTCGCCGATGCTTCCCCCTACGGAGAACACTGTGCCTCCCTCGATGAGGATTGGAGCCATGTCGCTGTCGAGACCTTCTTCCGGGGAACCTACTTGGCTCCATGCATAGACGGTGCCGCCACGGATGATGATGGCAGGCTCAATCTTTTGGCCGTTACCCCCTCCAAAAGGCGGGAAGAAGCCTCCATCTGGATTCGCATCAACGGCATCGTTGCCCATGCTCCGGGCGGTGACGTGTGTACCGTTGAACTCGATGGTGGCGTTGGCGTTGATTGCATCGTCGGGGGTCAGCACATCAACCGTGCCACCATTGAAAACAATGCCCTGCTTACCCTCAATGCCCTCGGCTCCGGCCGTGGAAGTGCGAACGGTCACGATGCCACTGTTGATGGTGATCTTGCCTTTCGAAGCGATGCCCTTGGCGGAAGCGACGTACTTATGCTTGCCGCCGAAGCCGCCCTGCATCGTGCTGTCGTTACCGAAGGGAGGAAAGCCGCCACCAAAGTCAGGCATTGGGAATCCTCCTGGCCGTATGCTGTCGTTACCGAAGCCTGGGAACTTGCTGAAGTCAGGCAAAGGGAAGCCACCCATTCCCGTGCTGTCATTGCCGAAGCCAGGGAACTTGCTGAAGTCAGGCAAAGGGAAGCCACCCATTCCCGTGCTGTCATTGCCGAATCCGGGGAATCCTCCAAACCCGAAAGGTTTCTCACCGAGGTTATTGCCCGAGGTCGTCACGTTCAGCGTTAGTTCCTCAATGGTGATGTCTTTCTTGGCCTTGATGCCGCGGCAGCCGTCGCCCGTGGCAACGACATTGAGAGTGCCCTTGCCTGAAAGCAGCAGTTTGTCTTTCGCCCAAATGACAGCACCCTTGTTGTTCGTGGTGTCTGTGCAGGCCGTCACGGTGAGCGTGTTCTCTGTGCCCTTCGCTGCCTCGACCTCCACTTTCTTTTTGTTTTTCAGCCACAGCGGTGCCCCCTCTTGGCTGGTCAGCATCAGCCCGTTGAGCGTCACCTTCGCCTTTCCCGCCGTCTTCAGCACCAGCCGTCCGTCGTCGCTCCTGCCTGAAAGCCGCAGTGTCAACTTGTGCGTATTGTATAGGCTCTCGATGTTTACGCTCGCGCCGTCCACTACAACGGTCACGCTGTCCTTAGCCTTGTTCTTCACTTTTGCCGAAGCCCCGTCATAGCGGATGGTGACGTCCTCAGCCTGACACACGCCGACCGTCATCAAGGTTAGCATACATAGTATCATTCTTCTCATTGCCATTCTTTTGTTAAATCATTTCAGTTAAATGTCTCTTTTAACTGCTTTTCTAATCATTAATATCACAAATTGTCTTAAATCCAGTGGCAAAATTAATCATTTATCACCGATATTTACTATTTTTGCCCTCAGAATTATGATAGTTTAGGAGATTTAAATAACAAAACTATGAAAATGAAGAAATTATTATTGACGGCGACGATGTTCGCTATGTGTGTTGGGCTGACGAGTGCCCAGACGGTGAAAAGGCAAGTAGTGGAAGACGGTGGCACAGGACCGTTCAAGTCGGAAGTGGTGGGCGATGCCTCCTGTCCGGGCTTTACGGTCTATCGTCCGCAGAACTTGAAGGAGGTTGTGGCTAAGCAGGGGACACTGCCTGTAATTGTCTATGCCAACGGTGCCTGTTTCAACAACAATGTGGAGATGCGCCTGCTGTTGAGCGAGGTGGCATCCTACGGCTATGTTGCAGCTGCCATCGGCCCTTACGATGAGGAGGATGTGATGGCGCAATGGAGGGGAGTGCTGAGGTCGGCCTATCCAGAAACCAAGGGCGAGGTGGTCATGGCCAATGGCGAGAAGATTCTGCCGTTGACTCCCGAGGAGATCAAGGCCAGGCAGGAGCAACAGGCCAAGGAGAGAGAAGAGGCCGCCAAGAAAGCCAAGAAAAACAAGAAGCAACAGCCTGAGACACCACCATTCCGCACATATCCCAAAATGCTGCTTGAGGTGCTCGACTGGTTGACTGAGCAAAATGCCAGCCAAGGCTCAGAGTACTACCACTGTCTCGCCCTCGACCACGTGGCAGCTATGGGTCAGTCGTGTGGAGGTGCACAGGTTTTAGGCGTGGCCTACGACCCTCGCATTAAAACCTGCGTGATGCTGAACTCAGGTATCGGCGATATGGAAATGATGGGTACGACGAAGGAGTCGCTGAAGAACCTCCACACACCGATGTTCTATATGATTGGCGGACCTGGCGACATTGCCTACGCCAATGCTCAGAAGGACTACGAGCGCATAGCCGATGACATCCCCGTGGTGATGCTGAACTCGAAGGACGGCCACAGCGGCACCTATTACGAGAAGTATGGCGGCAACTATGCCAAGGCCGTGGTTAAGTGGCTCGATTGGCAGCTGAAGGGTCGGGTGGGGCAGTCAGCCCTCTTCCTCGACGATGATTACTTGAAGATGAAATTCCCTGACTGGCAGGGCGTCCGTAAGAATTTCTGATTCATCAGAACAATTGATGTAAGTTGTGCATTGAAAAGGGCTGTGTCGGTACTGACACAGCCCTTAGCCATATTTTATTCGTAGTGCCTTATTCTCACGTCGATGCCGTCGCCCCGGAGCTGGGCGGGAACGCCGCTTAGGTCTGTCTGGCCGTAGTGATAGGGGAACAGCACCTTCGGCTTCACCGTCCTTGCGGCCTTCACAAGCTGCTCCGGCGTCATCGTGTAGGGCTGGTTGCATGGCAGGAAAGCGATGTCGATGTCCTTGATTGCTGACATTTCTGGAATGTCCTCTGTGTCGCCGGCGATGTAGATGCGCAGGCCGTCGATGGTCAGGATGTAGCCGTTGTCGCGTCCCTTGGGGTGGAACTGCGTGCGTCCCTCGGTGGTGTTATACGCCGGAACAGCCTCTAACGTGAAGTCTTCGGCTATCTGCATCTTGTCGCCGTTGGCCATCACCTCGCCTGAGCCATACATCTCGGCGCAACGCTGATTGGTGATGAAGCGTGTGCGGTCGGCTGTCAGCGTCTTGATAGCCTCCTTGTCGAAGTGGTCGCCATGTTCGTGCGTCACAAGCAGATAGTCGGCCTTGGGCATGGATGCGTAGTCAATCACCTTCTCACGCAGTTTGCTCACAGGGTCGATTTCAATCTCTTTGCCGTCGTATTCAATGCGGATGCTGGCATGAACGAGGGCATGGAACTTGACGGTCTTACCGTTCTTGGTCTTGAATACATCCACCTCGTAGGTCTCGGTCGTGACAGGTTTTCCAGCCTCCTTCCAAGCCAAGATGCCGCCCTTTAGGTTCACGCACTGATAGCCTTCAGCCGCCAGTCGTCCGGCAGCGTTGGCAGAGCGTCGGCCACTGCGGCAATAGACGGCAATCTTCTTGTCAGTCGAAAGAGCTATCCGGGCTTTCTCCATGAAATCGCCCTGCTTCTGGTCGATGTTGATGGCTCCCTCGATGTGCCCTTCCTTAAACTCATCGGCGGTGCGCACATCCAACACAACGACGTTGGGGTCTTCTGTCAACTTTGAGAACCCCTGAACGTCGGCATCATCGAAATTACCCTGGCCACAGGCTGAAGTCAGTCCTAATGTGGCCAACAAACAAGTTAAAATCTTCTTCATAATTGTTCAGTTTTTGTTGATATTATTTCTTTTTACAATTACATATTCATATCAAAGCTGGCCACCCTCACGCCTTATGCTTTCAGTTGTGAGAATGTCTTGCGGCCTTTGACGTAGTACTGCCAGAGTAATGAGAATGGTCGTTGCTCTTTGATTATGTCCACTTTCCTCGACTGCTGTATCTTCCGGCGGTCTTCGTCAAAATCGTGTCGCCAGCGGTGGAAATCGCGCCGGGCACGGAAGACGGCACGGAAATCGCCGATATTCCCCTTTAGCAAGAGCATCTGGAATGCTGCCACGTAGTCGAGCAGACGGCGGACGCGCATGACGTGGCGCAGCTCCTTCTGCGGCAGACATTTGTAGAGCATTGTCAGGTTGTTGCGGAAATTGAGGTAGGTCTTCATGGGGTTCGACTTAGGCAGAGTGCCTCCACCGACATGGTAGACATGTGAGTCGGGCACACAGTACACCTCATAGCCCATGATGCGCATACGCCAGCAGAGGTCTATCTCCTCGTTGTGGGCGAAGAAGCGCGGGTCGAGTCCTCCCACCTCTTTATATATACGCGCACGCACAAGGAGGGCGGCACCCGTGGCCCATAGAATGGGGGCGTTGGTGTCGTACTGTCCGTCGTCGCGCTCAATGGTTTCAAAAATCCTTCCACGGCAGAAAGGGTAGCCATAGCGGTCAAGAAAACCGCCGCAGGCACCTGCATACTCGAATAGGTCGCGGTCGGCTACGGAAAGCAGTTTGGGCTGGCACGCGGCAACCTGCTGGTGGCTGTCCATGAACTCTACAAGCGGCGTGAGCCAGTGGTGGGTCGTCTCGATGTCACTATTGAGCAGCAGATAGTACTCGGCGTCAATCTGTTCCAGAGCCTTGTTGTAGCCCTCGGCGAAGCCCCAGTTCTTCTTCAGGTCGATGAGCTTGCATTCAGGATAATGCTCGCGCAGGAGTGCCATGCTTCCGTCGGTGGAACCATTGTCGGCCACGTAGACGGTAGCATCGTCGCGTGAGTACCGCATCACGCTGGGCATATACTGGCGGAGCATTGCCTCGCCGTTCCAGTTGAGGATAACTATGGCAAGTTTTTCCATTATTTAGAGAATGTTAGCGGGCGATATAACTGGCACACCCGTCAGTGCATCGTGAAGATGGTTGATGTTCTGCAGTTCCACCATTACAAGCTGGTTGTCATATTCCGGGCGTGCCTCCTTTGCGGGCAGCTCCACACGGATGTAGTTACGAGTGAAACCGTGCATGGCCCTGCCTCGGGTGGCTTTCTCGAAGAGCACCTCGACGGTTTTTCCTATATGTTTCATGTAGAAATCCATCGTCTTCTTATCCGACAGCTCCAGCAGACGGTTGCAACGCACGTTCTTTTCCTGCTCCGTCACCACGTAGGGAATCTTCAGCGCAGCCGTGCCCGGACGCTCGGAATATGGGAACACATGGAGCTGGCTTACTGGCAGACGGTCGAGCAGTTCGTAGGTCTCCTCGAAACATTCGGGGGTCTCGCCTCGGCATCCTGCCATCACGTCGACACCTATGAAAGCGTCGGGCATCAGTTCCTTCACGCGCATCACCTTGTCGGCAAAGAGACGGCTGTCGTAGTGGCGGTGCATGAGGCGCAGCACCGTGTCGCTGCCGCTCTGCAGTGGTATGTGGAAATGGGGCATGAAGGCGCGGCTCTCATGGGCACAGTAATCTATCAGCTCGTCGCTGAGCAGGTCGGGTTCGAGACTGCTTATGCGGTAGCGGCTTACTCCCTCCACGCCGTCCAATGCCCTTACCAGGTCGATGAACCGCTCGCCGGTGGTCTTGCCAAAGTCGCCGATGTTCACACCCGTGAGCACTATCTCGCGGCCGCCCTCGTGTGCCGCCTCCTCGGCCTGTGCCACAAGCGAGGCTATCGTAGGGTTGCGGCTGAAGCCGCGTGCGAAGGGTATGGTGCAATAGGTGCAGAAATAGTCGCAGCCGTCCTGTACCTTCAAGAAGAAGCGTGTGCGGTTGCCACGCGAACAGCTCGGCGCAAAGGTGGTTATGTCTTTCGCCTTTTCCTGCCTTACGATTTTAGTCTGTGAGGAAAAAAACTCTGCCATCAGCATCACCAGCCGGTCTTTCTCGTTGTTGCCAAGCACCAGGTCCACGCCGTCTATTGCAGCCACATTGGGAGCCTCTAATTGGGCGTAGCACCCTGTCACCACAACGAAGGCATCAGGATTCTCCCTCACCATGCGGTGGATGGCCTGCCGGCATTTCCTGTCGGCCACGCTCGTCACCGAACAGGTGTTTATGAGGCAAATGTCGGCTCTCTCCCCCTTGTCGGCAGTACGCACACCAAGGTCGGAAAGCATCTTCCCGAATGTTGAAGTCTCGGAGAAATTCAGTTTGCACCCCAAGGTGTAGTACCGGGCGGCCTTTCCCTGAAATGCCGAAGTGTTAATCATATTATATATATGTTCGTAAACATAATTAAATTATGGGTGCAAAATTACGAAAAAAAGATGACCCGACGAAGGTGTTGTTGCTTTTTTTTATGTTAAAAATGTTTTAGTGGCAAAATGTATATCATTTTTAACATTTCGTATATTGTTATGTTTCAGTTGTTTGCTAAAAAGTTACAAAAATGATGGTAAAAAATTCTAAAAAAAAGTATCAACGTATTGAAAAAATGTCTACCTTTGCAGCGTTTTAATAAACCAAATGATTGTTTTACAGATTTTAAAAAGCAAAGAAATGAAAAAGATTGCATTTATGTTCGCAGCTGCCGCAATGTTCGTAGCTTGCGCTAACACTCAGAACAAACCCGCTGCTGAGGAAGTTGAGGCTCCTGTTGAGCCCGTTGAGGAAGTTGCTGAGGCTATCGACAGCGCTGCTGTTTGGGCACTGGTTGGTGACACCGTAGGTCTTGCTGCTGACAGCATCGAGGCTAAGTTCCAGGCTGCTCTTGCTGAGATGCAGGCTCAGGCTGCTGCCGCTATCGACCAGGTCGGTGACGCTGTCGAGGGTGCAGTTGACCAGGCTGCTGACGCTGTTGAGAACGCCATCAACTAATCAGCTTCTCATTAGTCGAACAGAAAGTTAATAGCACTATTAGGAAAAACCATCGGGCAAGAGTCCGGTGGTTTTTTTTCGTGCGCAGTACAAAAAGTGTGTTGAAGGGTTATTTATATGGAGCCATGAGCCACGGAGTGTAGGGGGAGGAGTAAAATTTGGTTCGTGGCGCACGCCGTGAATGTTTTTGGCGGCCGCTGTGAATGTTTTTAGCAGCCGCTGAGAATGTTTTTGGCGGCCGCTGTGAATGTTTTTGGCGGCCGCCGTGAATCGCAGAAGCACGGCCATGCTCCCTCGGAGGCCGACTCTATCTCCCTGCTTCCCCGGTTTTTTATCCCAGTTTTTCCGTATTGGCGCGAATGCGGCAGGAAAAATAACGGCGAATTGTTTGGCGGTTCGCCGTTTTTGTTGTACCTTTGCGGCCTAAATCGTAAATTGCAGATACTGTTGTAACAAATTGTAAATTCGTAAATCGTAAATATAAAAAGATGTACAGAAGTAAAACTTGTGGCGAGCTTCGTCTCGCCGATGCCGGCCAGCAGGTGACTTTGGCCGGATGGGTTCAGCGCACGCGCAAAATGGGAGGCATGACCTTTGTCGATTTGCGCGACCGCTATGGTATAACGCAGTTAGTGTTCGACGAGTCGAAAGACGCGGCACTATGCGAAAAGGCAAACAAGATGGGCCGTGAATGGTGCGTCCAGGTGACGGGCACCGTGAGCGAGCGCGAGTCGAAAAACCCGAAGATGCCCACTGGTGACATCGAGATTCTCGTCGCTGAGCTGAATATTCTCAGCGAGAGCATCACTCCGCCCTTCACCATCGAGGACCAGACCGACGGTGGCGATGAGCTGCGCATGAAATACCGCTATCTGGATTTGCGCCGCCAGGCTGTCCGCAAGAATCTGGAACTGCGTCACCGCATGACCATACTTATTCGCAATTTCCTTGACAGTCGGCAGTTCATCGAGGTGGAGACCCCCATACTCATCGGCTCTACCCCCGAGGGCGCACGCGATTTCGTGGTGCCCTCGCGCATGAACCCCGGACAGTTCTACGCCCTGCCTCAGAGTCCGCAGACGCTGAAGCAGCTGCTGATGGTCTCAGGTTTCGACCGCTATTTCCAGATTGCCAAGTGTTTCCGCGACGAGGACTTGCGTGCCGACCGCCAGCCTGAGTTCACCCAGATAGACTGCGAGATGTCGTTTGTAGAGCAGGAGGACATACTTGAGGTCTTCGAGAGCCTTGCCCGCCATCTGTTCAAGGAGGTTCGCGGCGTGGAGCTGCCCCCGCTGCAGCGCATGACGTGGCACGAGGCCATGCGCCGCTTCGGCAGCGACAAGCCCGACCTGCGTTTCGGCATGGAGTTCGTCGAACTGATGGACCAGCTGAAGGGCACTGGCACATTCCCCGTATTCAACGAGGCCAACTACATTGGCGGCATCTGTGTCCCCGGATGTGCCGACTACACCCGCAAGCAGCTCGACCAGCTGACCGACTTCGTGAAGCGTCCCCAGGTGGGAGCCAAGGGTCTTGTTTACGTAAAGTTCAATGCCGACGGAACCGTCAAGTCATCCATCGACAAGTTCTATGCTCCTGAGGTGTGGGCGAAGGTCAAAGAGGCCATGGGAGCCAAGGACGGCGATCTGGTACTCATTCTCAGCGGCGACAATGCCAACAAGACACGCATACAGCTGTGCACCCTGCGCTTGGAGATGGGCGACCGTCTGGGTCTGCGCGACAAGGACAAGTTCGTGTGCCTGTGGATTGTTGACTTCCCGCTCTTCGAGTGGAGCGACGAGGAGCAGCGCCTCATGGCCACGCACCATCCCTTCACACTGCCCAACCCCGAGGACATCCCCTTGCTCGACACCGACCCGGCGAAAGTCCGTGCCGTGGCCTACGACTTCGTGTGCAACGGCGTTGAGGTTGGCGGTGGATCGCTTCGTATCCACGACGGTAAGCTGCAGGAGAAGATGTTCGAGATTCTGGGCTTCACGCCCGAGCGGGCTATGGCTCAGTTCGGATTCCTCATCAACGCCTTCAAGTACGGGGCACCGCCTCACGGTGGGTTGGCTTTCGGCCTGGATCGCTTCGTCAGCCTCATGGCCGGTCTCGACAGCATACGCGACTGCATCGCCTTCCCGAAGAACAACAGCGGCCGCGACGTAATGCTCGACGCACCGGGCGAACTCGACCCGAAGCAGCTTGAAGAGCTTCAGCTGAAAGTCGAGATACGCGAGGAAGAAAAGTGATTTGCAGTGACGGCAGTCCTGCCTATATAATTGCCTGAATAACAAGCCTCCGGGCGTTGCACGTTTGACAAGTCGTGCAACGCCCGGAGGCTTTATTATTGTCTGTGCAATAAAGACTATTTCAACTTTGCCAGTTCTATGACCTTGTCGATGGCGGTGCTCAGCCCGTCGGCGTTCTTACCGCCGGCCTGGGCGAAGTGGGGCTGTCCGCCACCACCGCCCTGTATGAGCTTGGCAGCCTCGCGCACCATCTGTCCGGCGTTCAGGCCGTGGTCGCTGACCACGTCGTCGCTCATCATGATGGTGAGCAGCGGCTTGTCGTTATAAGTTGTTCCGAGAACGCAAAGCAGCGGGCCTTCCACGTTTGCGCGTATCTTGAAGGCGAGGTCTTTGGCAGCCTGTGGCTCCATCGGCATGATGGTGGTAACCACCTTCACACCACCAATTAAGCGGCCCTTCTCAACCAGTTGTTTGGAATAGCGCTCCACGGCCTGGGCCTGGAACGACTCTATCTCTTTCTTCATCGAGTCGTGCTCTTCAATATATTTCTGTATTACGCCCTGCAGGTCTTTGGCGTTGTTGAAGAACGACTTGATGGCTTTCAGCGTGTCCTCGATGTTGTAGAGAAGTTCCTCGCATTGCTTGCCAGTCCTGGCCTCGATGCGGCGGATGCCGGCGGCGACGCTGCTCTCGCTGATAATCTTGAAGAAGCCGATGCGGCCTGTGCTTGTGGTGTGGATACCACCACAAAGCTCGCACGACGGGCCGAAGCGCATGACGCGCACCTTGTCGCCGTATTTCTCGCCGAAGAGGGCTATGGCACCGAGTTTCTTGGCCTCGTCCATGGGCATGTCGCGGTGCTCGTCGCGGGGCAGGTCTTGGCGTATCATGCTATTGACCAGTCGCTCCACCTCGCGCAGCTGCTCGTCGCTGACCTTCTCGAAGTGGGAGAAGTCGAAGCGCAGAGCGTCGGGGCTGACGAATGAGCCTTTCTGCTCCACATGGTCGCCGAGGACCTGTTTCAAGGCGTAGTCGAGGAGGTGGGTGGCGGTGTGGTTGGCTGCCGAGGCATCGCGCTTGTCGGTGTCTACACAGGCCATGAACTCTGCCGTCGGGTCTTTCGGCAGCTCCTTCACGATATGTACGGTCTGGCCGTTCTCGCGCTTCGAGTCGATAATCTCAATGGTCTCGTTCTCGCCGGCGAGGACACCCGTATCGCCCACCTGGCCGCCCATCTCGCCGTAGAACGGCGTGTAGTCGAGCACCAGCTCGTAGAAGGTGTTCTTCTTCTGGGTGACCTTGCGGTAGCGTATGATGTGGCAGGTGTATTCGGTGTAGTCGTAGCCAACGAACTGCTGTTCTTTGTTGAAAGGTGAGGGGTCACTAAACACATCCACCCAGTCGCTGTTCTCCACCTGGGCGGCATTGCGGGCGCGCTCCTTCTGTTTCTGCATCTCAACCTGGAACTGCTCCTCGTTCACCGTAAAACCGTTCTCGCGGCAGATAAGCTCGGTGAGGTCGAGAGGGAAGCCGTAGGTGTCGAAGAGGCGGAAGGCCTGGACACCACTCAACTCCTTCTCTCCACAACTCCTCATCTCCTCCATGGCCTTGTCAAGGAGCGAGATGCCCTTGTCGAGGGTGCGCAGGAAGCTGTCCTCCTCCTCCTTTATTACGCGGCCGATGAGCTGCTGCTGGGCCTTCAGTTCGGGGAAGGCGTCGCCCATCTCCTCGACGAGCGTGGGCAGGAGCTTGTAGAGGAAGGCTTCCTTCTGTCCGAGGAACGTATAGGCATAGCGCACGGCACGGCGCAGGATGCGGCGGATGACGTACCCTGCTTTGGCATTCGAAGGCAGTTGACCGTCGGCAATGGAGAAGCTGACAGCACGCAGATGGTCGGCGCAGACGCGCATGGCAACATTAACAGACTCTCCCCCGGCCCCTCCCTGTGAGGGAGGGGAGTATATAGATTCCTCACTAGAATTTTCAACAGAAGAGGTAACTACGCCCCTCCCTACAGGGAGGGGATGGGGGAGGGTCTGTTCCTCGAAAGTGGTGTACTTCAGCCCTGTTATCTCCTCCTCCTTCTTGATGATGGGCTGGAACACGTCGGTATCATAGTTGGAGTGTTTTCCCTGCATCATGCGGACGAGACGCTCGAAGCCCATGCCGGTGTCGATGACGTTCATCGACAGCTTCTCTAACGAACCGTCGGCCTTGCGGTTGAACTGCATGAACACGAGGTTCCAAATCTCGATAACCTGCGGGTCGTCTTTGTTCACCAGCTCACGGCCTGTCTTCCCGCTGGCAGCCTTCTGCTCAGGGGTGCGACTGTCCACATGAATCTCAGAACAGGGACCGCAGGGTCCGGTGTCGCCCATCTCCCAGAAGTTGTCGTGCTTGTTGCCGTTGATGATATGGTCCTCGGGCACATGCTTGGCCCAGTATCGGGCGGCCTCATCGTCGCGGGGAATATTCTCCTCGGGCGAACCCTCGAACACGGTGACGTACAGGTCGTCGGGGTTCAGCTTCAGCACGTCAACGAGATATTCCCAGGCCATGTCGATGGCACCCTCCTTGAAGTAGTCGCCAAACGACCAGTTGCCAAGCATCTCGAACATGGTGTGGTGGTAGGTGTCGTGGCCCACCTCCTCAAGGTCGTTGTGCTTGCCGCTGACGCGTAGGCACTTCTGCGTGTCGGCGCGGCGGCGCGGCTCAGGGTCGCGGGTGCCGAGGATAATGTCTTTCCACTGGTTCATGCCGGCGTTGGTGAACATCAGCGTCGGGTCGTCCTTAATAACCATCGGTGCGGAGGGCACGATGGAATGGCCTTTCGACTCGAAAAACTGTTTGAACGAGTCGCGGATTTCTTTTGCTGTCATCATTGTGATTTACAATTTACGGATTTACTATTTACGATTTAGGCTGCAAAATTACTGCTTTTTCTGCTAATAGACAAAACATTACAACATTTTTTGCGCAATAAATGGTTGTAAAAGCGGTTATTATATTAATTATTGTGTAAACTAAATGAAAAATGCCTGACTATGAACCGTCTACTACTCCTTCTTTCTGTCGTTTTCTTGCATCTGTCACCCTCCGTGGCACGCAAGAGTGCCAACATAGTTTTCATTGGCAACAGCATAACATACGGTGCCATGCACCAGGAGCGCGAGCAGACCGCCCCGCCCACGCAATGTGCCCGCTGGCTGTCCCAGCGGGATGACATTGACACCGTCTATTTCCGCAACTGCGGACGTTCGGGTCGCACTACCTACCATTTCCTGCCGAATGCCGCCGATGTAATACCCGCTGGCGACAAGAGCTTTTTCGACGATGTGGTGACGCAGACGCGACAGCTGGTGGGCGAGCACCCCTCATTGCCGCTGCTGTTCAGCATCATGCTGGGCACCAACGACGCCGTGGAACGACCGAAGAACGCACATACCACGCCGGAAAACTACGTCAGGAACCTCACAGCCATCATCGACACGCTGCTCAAGCTCTGGCCCGATGCCCATGTCGTGTTGCAGCGGCCCATCTGGAACACGTCTGACTATGTGACGAAGAACGGCTCGGTGGCATCGAAGAAAAGCCTGGAACTGATGAACAGCTACTACGAAAGTTTCCCGCAGGTGGCCAACGGCTGCAAAGCGGGCCACGTGCACATAGGCGACAAGGATGCCTACGCATGGTTTGAACAACACTGGCAGACCGACGTGAACGAGGAGAAGGACTCGCGTGGCAAGTCCTACTGGCTGCACCCCAACGAGCATGGGGCTGCAAAGCTGGCTGAATTCTGGGGCATGGCACTGCTGCCCGTGCTGCGACTGATGCCCGATCCCGACCCGCTGAAAGGCAAGAAATTCGGAATCATTGGCGACAGCTACGTGCGCAACCATCGTGAGCCTGTTGAGAACACGTGGCACTACAAGTTCGCCCGCAAGCACCAGATGGAGTATTACAACTATGGCCGCAACGGCAACTGCATAGCCCTCGACCTGAAGCAATGGGGCACGGGCATGTACAAGCGCTATGAAGAGATGCGCCCCGACCTTGACTATATTGTGGTCGTCGCCGGTCATAACGACGCTTCCAACGGACGGTTAGACAGCATCGGCATGGACACGTTCCGTGAACGTTTGTCCACACTCTGCGAGGGACTCATAGAGCGTTACCCACAGGGACGCATATTCTTCTTCACCCCCTGGACGTGCGATGATTTCGAGGGCAGTCCGCGCCAGCGCGTGGTCGATGCGATGATTGAGGTGTGCGGCTCATACGGCATTCCCGTCTTCGATGCCGCCCGCCGCTCGAACATCTTTGCCCGCAGCGAGCAGTTCCGTAAGTTATACTTCCAGGGAGGCAAGGGCACCGACACCGCCCACCTCAACGCCCGCGGCCACGACCGCTTCCTGCCCGTGGCCGAGCAGTTCATCCTACAGTATGAATAGGATAACCGCCGGGTATTCCATAGACATGAAAAGGTTGTCCCTCAGTAACTCCAAAAGTGTTTTTATTGCTTTGGGCACTTTGAAGCGAAAAAAGCATGGAATAATTTTGACAATTAAGCGAAAAGTTATAATTTTGCACCATGATAAGCCGCAAAACAGATACAATGTCAGCAAGAAAGACGGAATACTGTATTTGCCGCTGTACATGACAACATTCATTAATCCGTAATAGTAGACAGATGAGACTTCGGGACATCTTCTATCTGAACAAGAGCGACCGACAGGTGCTTCTTATGTTGCTTTCGTTGGCGGCAATAGCACTTTGTGCAATCTATTTCTTAGGCAGCCCTGAGGCCGTGGTTTCAGGCAACACTGCATACGAGGATAACGATAGCAACAGACTGCACCCGGCAAAATCAGGAGACGCTTCCAGGACTGAACATAGAGAGGATGACCAGAAAAACTATTATTACGCCCAGCAAGAGAGGACGGTGGAGCGCTTCCCCTTCGATCCAAACACCGCTGACTCCTCACAGCTGCTGCGCTTAGGTCTTCAGCCGTGGCAGGTGCGGAACATCTATAAATACCGCGCTGCCGGAGGCATCTACCGCACGAAGAAAGACTTTGCCAAGCTTTATGGCCTCACCGTGAAAGAATACCGCGAACTGGAGCCTTACATACAAATATCGCCTGACTACCTTCCTGCCTCTACGCTCTTCGACGACAGTGACAACCGCAGAGACGGCAAGGAAAACGCTGCATCCGACGGTGACGAGGACCAGCGGTTGCGCTATCCGGTGAAGCTGAACGACGGTGAGACTATCGACCTGAACATGAGCGACACAACGAGTCTGAAGACCGTGCCGGGCATTGGCAGTTATTTTGCCCGCCGCATAGTAGAGTATGGCCGCAGGCTCGGCGGATATGTGAGCGTCAGCCAGCTCGACGAGATTGAGGATTTCCCCACCGGTGCCAAGGCTTATTTCGTAGTGTCGCAGCCCCACCCACACCAGGTGGCTATAAACCACCTGACGCTGAACGAGCTGAAGAAACATCCTTATATCAATTTCTACATGGCACGTGCCATCACCGACTACCGCCGTCTGCGCGGAAACATAAGCAGTCTGGAGCAGTTACGGCTGCTGCCCGAGTTTCCCCCCGAAGTGATAGGACGGCTTGCCCCATACGTCACATACGATTAACTTAAACTTATAAAACTATGAAGAAAACCCTTTTCGTGGCTTTGCTGACAGCCCTTACACTTAGAGTCGGCGCACAGACAAACATCCCAAAGGAGGCTCCACAGTTAGAGTTCGCACTTCAACTGAAAGTCACCCTGGGCGAGACATTCTCCATCGACAACACCCAGCACGGACGCCGCACTGTCATCCCCATCACAGGAGGCACCTTTGAAGGCCCGCTGTTGAAAGGTACAATCGTCAATGGTGGCGCAGACTATCAGATAGCCAACGCCCAGGGTCGCACTGAACTGGAGGCCATCTACTGCATCAAGACCGATGACGGCATCTACATCCACGTGCGCAACCGTGGCATCATTGCCAGTGGTAACGATGCTGACGGCAAGCCCTCTTTCTATTTCCGCTGCGCACCCCAGTTTGAGGCTCCTGCCGACAGCAAATACGGGTGGCTGAACAACGCCCTCTTTCTCTGCGCCCCGGATTTCACCCCAGGCTTTAATGGCATTGTGCTAAACGTGTGGAAAGTGAAATAGCAACGCATAGTGCTGTGTAATTGCCCGCTAAATGCGGGCTTTTTTCGTTATTGAGATAAATCAAAAACAAAGAGAGACGATAGCGAAACAAAAAGAAAAGGCGTATGGACGTGCGCAAAAACGCATATCCCAAATAATATGTAATTTTGCAAACGAAATTTAAACGGCAGAAATAACTAACAAATAAAATCACCAAAAACAACGTATGAAAAACGCAGGAAGGCAAGAAATGCGACAGCGGAGCCGACAATTTATGGCGGCAGCCGTTGGCTTTTTGCTGGCAGGAGGAGGCTGTCTGCTGTCATCGTGTGACCAGTATGACCTTGACGAGCGTACCCCCGACGGATGGGGCTCCAGCATCTATAGCTGGCTCGACGAGGCAGGCAACTATCGCACCACGGTGAACATCATCGACGACCTGGGCTATCGTGAAGTTTTGGCCAAGACAGGATCGAAGACACTGTTCGTGGCCGACGACGCAGCCTTTGACCGTTTCTACCAGCTAAACAGATGGGGCGTGAAAAGCTATCGTGACCTCACAACGTCGCAGAAGAAACTGCTGCTCTTCGGCAGCATGATGGACAACTCTATGCAGTTAGGCTCGCTGTCGAGCGTAGAGGGCGACCCCCCACGCG
Organism: uncultured Prevotella sp.; assembly: GCA_905233425.1. Lineage (GTDB taxonomy): Bacteria > Bacteroidota > Bacteroidia > Bacteroidales > Bacteroidaceae > Prevotella. The sequence continues at coordinate 46,474 of CAJOEC010000004.1, forward strand.
AGGGTGAGGCCATGCGCCGCTTCGCCAGTAGCACACCCTACGACTCTGTCGCTGTGATAACGCCCGACCAGATGCCAGACAATCCTTACTGGCGCCGGTTCCGTGACAGTGGGCAGCCTATAGTTTGCATGACCGACAACACTACTGTGCCATTGGTGCAGTTCATAGAGAAGCAGCTTGTGAACAGGCGCATCACTAACGATGATTACGATTTCATATATAATAAGACCACACACCGCCAGCCCGGCGATGCGAGTGTGAACAGCATTCAGGTGGAGCAGCCAAACATCAAGTGCTCAAACGGTTTCATCCACAAGATGGAGCAAGTCATCCTGCCATTGCCGAACATGGCCGAGCTGATAAAGCTGAGGCCCGTCGTCTCGAAGTGGAACAAGCTGCTGGAACGCTACTGCGCTCCCTATCCGCTTGACCTGAGCTATGCCACACAGTACAACTATTTATATGACGCGAACATTGACACACTCTACCAGAAGCGTTTCTTCTCTGAGAAGTCACAAGACGGGCAAGCCGTGAACATGACTCCCGACCGCAGGGCTGTGAACGGAAAGCTGAAGTTCGACCCGGAATGGAACGCATACTATGCTGGAAACAACGACCAGGACGGAAACATCGTCATGCAGCGCGACATGGCCGTGATGATGGTTCCAAGCAACGACGCTCTCGACGAGTATTGGAACGACGGTGCCGGCAAGGTGCTCCGCGACTATTACGGCACGTGGGACAATGTGCCCGACGATGTCATCTCCGAGCTGATTAACAACAACATGCTCTCGTCGTTTGTCAATTCAGTGCCCTCAAAATTCGATGGCATCCTCAACGATGCCAACGACCCTATGGGCGTGTCGGTAGAGGCCATCGACTCTGTTTGGCTGGCCTGCAACGGCGCAATCTATCTCACCAACCAGGTCTATTCTCCCACGGCCTACGTCAGCGTATCGTTCCCTGCACTTGTGAATGAGACAATGCGTATTATCTATTGGGGTATCAAGCAGTTACAGTACAACGTCTACCTCAACTCCATGAACTCCTACTACAGCTTCTTCATCCCCACCAACGATGCCCTGAAGCACTATATTGACCCGTGTTCATACGGAAAGAACCGTCTGCAGACGCTCCATTTCCACTACGACCCGTCAAAGCCTGATGCAGAGAAGGTGTGGGCCAGCGTTTGGAACATTGACCCGGAGACAGGCGAGGAGGCCGATTCTGTTGGTATTATACGTGACAACGGCATCATCACCAACCGACTGAAGGACATACTTGACACTCACATCGTCATCGGTAACGTGGAGGACGGTCATGAATACTACCGCACCAAGGGTGGCACAGAGATTCGTGTAGCCAACGCACAGGCTGGAGCCAACGGCATGAAAGTATTAGGAAGCCTCCAGGAGAACGAGACAGAGGCCGTACCCGTGAGCTACATTTACGACCAGTCACCGCAGACCAACGGCATAGGCATGGGTAACGGTAAGAGCTACGTCCTTGACGAAGAGCCTATCATGGGAACACGCCAGACCGTGCGTGACGTGCTCGAACAGCACGAGGAGTTCTCCAAATTCCTGGAGCTGATGGACGGCAGCGGACTCTTTGAGATGCTCCACCTCGGACGCAACGCCACCGCAGGACAGAACATCTCGGTGTTCAACACCTACCACTATACTATATATGTTCCTACAAACGAGAGTATCGAAGCCCTGCAGCGTGCAGGCAAGCTGTCGTCGTGGGAGAAAGTGGACGAGTATGAGCAAGCAGGAAACCTTGACGGCAAGACCCGCGACTCGTTGCAGATTGTCAACTTCCTGAAATACCACATCCAGGATAATGCCCTCTTTATCGGTGCAGAAGACGCCTCTGGCGATTTCGAGACATCCTATTCCTACCTGAACAATAAGACATGGGCATTCTACCGTGTGAACGCCAAGCTTACAAGCGATGGCATCACCATACGCGACCATGCCGGCAACGTGCGCAATGTGGTCACCACCAATCCGCACCTCTTCAATCTTATGGCACGTGAATACCAGTATGATGGTGCCGATGCCAGCCGTGCAGTACGCATTGAGACGTCATCATCGGCTGTAATCCATCTCATTGACCAGCCGCTACTAATTGAAAACTGAAGATTGAAAATTGAAGACTATGAATACTATACAGCAATTATTCCGTAGTGGAGATTGGACTAAAAGATTAGGGGTTGTGGCATTATGCCTGCAATTCTCGCTCTTCGGCTTTCAATCTTCTATTTGCTACGCGCAGAAAGCCGGCGACATCATCAGCGGTACCGTTACCGATGATTTCGGCCCGGTGATGCGTGCCAATGTGGTGGAAATTGATGCCCAGAACCGTATTGTGGCATCTGCCGTCACCGACATGAGCGGTAACTTCTCCTTCAAGCTGAAGAATCCTAAGGACAAGCTGCGTATAACATACGTGGGCTACAAGACCGTCACCCTTCCGCTCAACAAGACCAAGTATGTGGTCAAGATGCAGGATGCGACACAGATAAAGGAAGTGACCGTCACTGCAAAGAAGAGGACGCAAGGCTCGGGTCTTGCCATCCCCGTGGACGAAATTTCAACGGCCCAGCAGAGCATCAGCATGAGCGAGTTCGAAGGACTGTCTATCACAACTGTCGACGAAGCCCTTCAGGGACGTATCGCCGGTCTTGATATCGTGGCCAACAGCGGTAACCTCGGTTCGGGCACATCGATGCGTCTGCGTGGTGTGTCGTCGATCAACGGCTCGTCGGAGCCTCTCATCGTTGTCGACGGTAACGTCTGGGAGACCAACACCAACAATTTCGACTTCCAGTCGGCAAACGAAGAGAAATTCGCCGAGCTGCTCAATGTGAACCCCGAAGACATCGAGAGCATCAGCGTCCTCAAGGATGCCGCCGCTACGGCCATCTGGGGTTCGCAGGGTTCCAATGGTGTCATCGAGATCAAGACCAAGCGTGGTGTACGAGGCAAGACTCGTGTGAACTACAGTTTCCGTCTTACTGGCACCTATCAGCCCGATGGCTACCAAATGCTCAATGGTGACGAGTACACCATGCTGCTCAAGGAAGAGTATTTCAACCCACGCATGAGCGACGTGGCCAGTAACATCCCCGAAATCAACTACAAGAAGGATGGTGACATCGTCGACGGCCGCATCTATACCGAAGGCAACATGTACGACGACAATACCGACTGGCTGGATCTTGTGAAGAAGACCGGTTGGCGCCAGAACCACTATCTGGCTCTTTCAGGTGGTGGCGAGAAGGCCCATTTCCGCATCGGTGCCGGTTATGACCACGAGACAGGTTCGATTATCGAACAGGAGCTCAATCGCTTCACCTCGCGTGTGAACCTCGACTATTTCGTGTCGAACCGCATCAAGGTTGAGACAAACATTGCACTCACCTACACTAAGAACAAGAAAAACGCCGGTGACCTTCTCTCTATTGCATACGTGCGTATGCCAAACCTCTCGGTCTATGAGGAAGACAAGTTCGGCAATGACCTTGACGAGTACTATTCAATGCTGCCTACAGTGAGTTCAGCACTGCGCGACCAATTGAACCACAAGAACCCCGTGGCTCTGGCACATCTGGCAAAGAACAATGAGACGAGCTACAACATCACCCCCGAGTTCAAGATAAACTATCGTCTGCTTGGCCTCGACGAGGAGCACCATCGTCTGGATTACGAGGGAAAGGTGGTATTCAACATCTTCAACAGGTATAACGACGAGTTCATGCCTCTCTCACTTAGCACGACTGGCTGGCACGACACACAGAACAAGCAGAGCAATCGCACAACGGCAAGCTCAGACAAGAGCCTCGGTGTCACCACCACCCACACACTGACTTTCACGCCTTCGTTCAAGAACAAAGACCATTCGCTGACCATGATGCTCCGCGGACAGGTTACCAGCGGTACTTCTTCATCACAGAACACTTCACAGTGGGGACTGCCCAGCGAGAACATCCAGAGCACTGCCGCCGAGGGTATCAACGACGGCATGAGCACAGGTAGCGGACAGTGGCGCTCAGTCTACTTCACTTATTCAGCCCACTATGCCTACAAGGGCCGCTACATGGCCGACTTCAGTGTCCGCCGTGACGGTTCCACAAAGTTCGGTGACGACCAGCGCTGGGGTAACTTCCCCGCACTGTCGCTCCGTTGGAACCTCGGCAAGGAACCATGGTTCCAGAAAGCGCTTCCTTTCGTCTCCATGCTCTCCATCCGTCCAGGCTGGGGTATCGTGGGACGCCAGCCAGGTGCTGAGGGTCTCTTCTACAGCAGATACAGCCGAGGGTCCGGTTATCTGATACAAGGTTCCACCGCTCCGCAGAACATTCAGCTGAAAAACCTGAAATGGGAACAGAAGGAGACCTACAACATCGGTACAGACTTCGGATTCTTCAAAGACCGTATCACGGGTAATGTCGAGTTCTACTGGCAGTACACCAGCGACCTGCTCATGGGCGGACGCGGCATCCCGACCAGCAGCGGCTACTCCACATTGGCCTACCAGAACGTGGGTGACATGAAGAATGTCGGTTGGGAGTTCAACCTCAACGGTAACAGCATCGTCAAGGCTGGAAAGTTCAGGGCCGACTTCAACATCACATTTGCTAACAACAAGAACCAGATAACGTCGATGGACGAGACCTGTCTTGCATCGCTCAACAACGAGTTCAACCGCTCCAACGGTTCTTACCTCACTCGTGTAGAGCTGAATACCGCATTAGGCAGTATTTATGGCTTCCGCTATTTGGGTGTCTACCAGTACTCTGACTATTCGCCTGAAGAAGTGAAGGGTGTCTCCGGACCGAATGCTCCTGTTGCACGCGACAAGGACGGTATTGTCATTCTCGACGAGAACAACATGGTGAAGCCCGTACTGTTCTGTGCCGGAACCGTCAACTACCAGTTCCGTGGTGGTGATGCCATCTACGAGGACGTGAACCATGACGGACAGATCAACGAGCTTGACATTGTCTACCTCGGCTCATCACTGCCTAAGTTCACCGGCGGTTTCGGATTCAAGCTCCACTACGGACGCTTGTCATGGAACAACCAGTTCAACTTCCGCTACGGCAACAAGATTATCAACGCCGCCCGCATGGAGGTTGAGAAGATGTACGACAACAACAACCAGAGCCGTGCCGTCAACTGGCGCTGGCGTGTCGAGGGCGACATAACTGACATACCACGTGCACTGCGTCAGACTGGTTACAACTGGTTAGGCTCAGACCGTTTCGTCGAGGATGGCTCCTTCATCCGTCTGAACTACACACAGCTTTCCTATTCGCTCGATCCGAAAGTGATAAAGGCCTGGGGACTGTCACAGTTGTCCTTCTACTTCTCGGCCAACAACCTCTTCGTCATCACCAAGTATAGTGGTGCTGACCCGGAGGTGGGCTACGGCAGCATGAGTATTGTCACCGACGGTGCCAAGACACCGCGTGCCAAGTCGTTCACCGGAGGCATAACCATACAGTTCTAATTCATTGTTTATAGTTAAAGTTTATAGATATGATTACCTATATAAAGAAATACATAGCCGCTGGTTTCGTAGGCTGCGCTGTATGTGCAGTGACCACCTCCTGCTCCGACTTCCTCGAGATACTACCCCTTAACGATGTGGTTTTAGAGAACTACTGGACTGACAAGGGTGATGTCGAGAGTGTGATGAACAGTTGCTACGAGACCCTTGAGCATGGCGACGTCCTTCAGCGCTATGCCGTATGGGGCGAGTTGCGCAGTGACAATATGACACATGGCGCCAACGTGCCAAACGAAATCAATGAAATCCTCAAGGAGAACCTGCTGCCCTCAAACACGTATTGCAACTGGTCAAAGTTCTACGAGGCTATCAACAGGTGCAACATACTTTGCCACTATGCGCCGAAGGTGCAGGCCATTGACCCGAACTACACTGAGGAGGAGATGCGTGCCAATGTTGCGGAGGCGACGTGGATACGCTCATTGAGCTATTTCTACCTCATTCGCACATTCCGCGATGTGCCTTACTCCACTGAGCCAAGCATTGACGACACGCAGAACTACATCCTGCCAGCCATGCCGTTTAATCAGGTACTCGACTCGCTTATCTATTCGCTGGAGACAGTCAAGGGCGACGCTGTCCGCAGATACTATACTGACGAGAGTCCATCGGCATGGCAGAACTCGTGTCGTGTGACACGATGGGCTGTCTATGCACTTCTGGCCGACCTCTACTTGTGGAAGGGCGACTGGGACAACGCCATCCGCTACTGTGACCTTGTCATCGATTACAAGAAGCTCCAATTCGAGGAACTGCTTGAGCGTGAGGGTAATGTGAACAATATCGACCTCATTGACAGCATCCCTATGATTCTCGACCACAGAAAAGACATGCGCACTTGCGGAAACGCATACAACGAGATTTTTGGAGACGGAAATTCATTCGAGAGCATCATCGAACTATACTTTGACAGAAACCAAACGCAGAAGAACACTCTTGTTAGCGATTATTATGGCTATAATAATGATTTGCTGGGACGCATCACCCCACCATCGTTCCTTGCCAACAAAGAGATAGCTACTGGTTCTGACAAGGAGTCCGTGTTCAAAAAGTTCGACGGACGGGCATACTCAAGTTTTTATAACACGTCGGGAGACAATTTCGCCATCACCAAGTATAATTTCACAAATGTTAGTTACCTGACCGAGTCGGTGAACAAGTTCTCTGACCTGAATTTTAGCTATACACGCCGTTCAAGTGGTGACGCTAACTGGATATTCTACCGTCTCTCTGACATGCTGCTCATTAAGGCAGAGGCTCTTATCGAGCGCGACGGTGAGGGTGACCGCGAGAATGCTTTCACGCTTATCAACATCGTGAACAAACGTGCAAACGATGGTGTCAAGCAGACGAGGACAACACAGCTCGACCCGAAATCCTATGTTGACTCCAAGTCAGCCATGGAAGACCTCGTGCTGGAAGAGCGTCAGCGTGAGTTCATCTTCGAGGGCAAGAGGTGGTTCGACCTTATACGCTTCGCTCGTAGAGACGGGAACAACGACAGGCTTGTACGTCTGACAGCCCGCAAGTATAAGCAGAACAGGACAGCCATGGAGATTAAACTGGCCGACCCCAACATCATCTATTTCCCATACGCGAAGAGCGAGCTGAAGGTCAACCCGCTTTTGAAACAGAACCCGGCATTCTTGACGGGTGAGGACTCGGAGCTTACTAAGTAGTTTATAGTTTAAAGATAATAGTTTACAGTTATGATTACCAAGATAAATAGAACAAGAGTGATGTCAGGAGTATTCTCTCTCCTCATTCCTCTCTCCTCATTCCTCTTTACTGCATGTGTGGACAACGATGACGATGTGCCCGAAAACTACTATGCATCAACCAAGCTCACGGCATCCGCCTTCTTGGACGAGCGTCCCGAGGAGTTTAGTGAGTTCATCGGTATTATGAAGCGCACGCCATACTACTCCATGCTGTCAACCTACGGCACATACACTACTGCTGGATTGCTCAGGTTCACGGTATTCGCTCCAAACAACGATGGTATCGGCCGATACCTGAAACGTCATGGCTACCAGAGCATTAACGACATTCCCGAAGAGACCTGCGACACGCTGGTCAGGACGCACATCATTAAGAAAGGGGCGTTCTTCACCACCGACATCGGCGAGGGTGCACTGCCAGAGCTGAACATGGCAGACTCATACATCGTGCTCTCCAGCGACAGCGACGTCGCTAACGGTAACAAGCTCATTTACTACATCAACAAGAATTCACGAATGGTGGAGTATAACGACTCTGTCATCAACGGTGTCGTCCATGTGCTCGACAATGTAATCACCAAAAGCTCGAAACTGCTCCCCGACAAGATTGAGGAGGACTCGACGCTGACGCTATTCAACTATGCACTGCGTCTGACGGGAATGTGCGACTCGCTGCTGAGGGATGAGGACGAGACATACACCATTGGCTTGGACTCTGTACATACTGGAGTCATGGTGCGCTGTACCTCGGGTAGCGCCCTTTACACCCGTTCTTTCTGGCCTGAGAAGCGCTATTTCAAGTACACTGCTTTTGTCGAACCCGATTCAGTGTTCCATGCACACAACATTTACACCATCGACGACTTGAAAGCATACGCCAAGCAGGTCTACGACCAGACTTACCCCGAAGATGCCGGTCTCTACGACGATGACCCCAAGGATCGCCGCAACCCGCTGAACCGCTTTGTGAGCTATCATCTGCTTCCTCGCATCGGACAGTACAACTCGTGGGTGCAGTCAGGAGAACTTCGTGAGCACTGCTGGGTGACAACCATCAGCGACCCGGAGGAATTCTACGAGACCATGTGTCCCGGTACAATCATGCGTTTCGCCGGCCCGTCGGAAGGTCTCTTCATCAACCGCAAGGGTGTAAACAGGCAGTACACTGTCCGCGGCGTTAAGGTACTGTCACCGTCCGAGTCGGGAAGCACCGACCAAAACGCCCTTAACGGTGTCTACCACTATATTGATGACATACTTGTCTATTCTCCAGAGGTGCGCGACGTGGTGCTGAACTGTCGTGTACGCATCGATGCCACTTCCCTTAGTCCCGACTTCATGAACTGTAACGGCAAGGGCCGCTATGGCGAGGACATACTCACGGGCTTTAAGAACGCGTATATCTGTGACTGGAAAGTGTCAGACGAGACATACGTTGGTGTACACTCCGATGTGGGCTACTGGAACTCATACTGCGCCAACGCCGTTTGTATCAGCGGAATCTTCGATGTCAGCATGAAATTGCCGCCTGTACCGTCTGGAACCTACGAGATACGCTTGGGCTATACCTGTGGCGAAGAACGTGGTGTGGTGCAGATCTACCTGAACAATGAGCCTTGCGGCATCCCTGTCGACCTGCGTGTCTATGGAGTCGACCCGACCATCGGATGGACAGAGGACGTGGATGACGAAGAGGAGAACAAAGCCATCGACAAGGCCATGCACAACCGTGGCTACATGAAGGGAACGGACAGCTACCATCCCTGGGATGCCACCAACACCATGCGTGCCACCATGTGGAACCTGCGCCGAGTGCTCACAACCCAGTACTTAGACAGCAGCAAAGAATACTATCTGCGCTTCCGCCAGGTGCTCGACAACTCCGACGCTTACTGGTCGTTCGACTATCTCGAGCTCTGTCCGAAGAGCGTTTACGGAAGCCCTGAGGGAGAGGACACACACTAGTTCATAGTTTATAGTTTATGTTAAAGTTTATAATTATGATTACCAAAAGCCTGAAATACATCGCCTTTTGTTCGGTTTTCTGCGGCATTGCCGCAGTCACCACAAGCTGCTCCGACTGGGACGACCATTATGAGGCCAGTGAAGCCCAAGGCAGCAACCTTACTCTTTGGGAGCAATTGAAGCAGGAGCCACAGCTCTCTGACTTCTGCCAGGTGCTCGAACAGACGAAGGTGTTCCGTATGCACCGCAAGACCAGCGTCAGCTATGCCGACCTTCTGGCCAGTGGCGGACAGTCGTTCACCGTCGTCGCTCCTGTCAACGGAACATTCAACCGTGACTCGTTGCTGAATCTCGTGCAGACAAACCAGGGCGACTCCGTGGTGGAGAAATTCTTCGTTCATAATCATCTCTCACGATTGTCTTGCTCGCTGACTGAAAAAGAGCAGCAGATGCTTCTGCTCAACCAGAAGCACGTAATGATGCAAGGCACTACCATTCAGGGAGTCTCCATCATCAAGCCTAACTGTCATGCAAAGAACGGAGTGCTGCACGTTGCCTCCACTTCGCTGCCCTACGACTACAATCTCTACGAGGCTCTTTGCGACATCCCCGAAATGTCGGGCATTGGCTCAATCCTCCGTCAGTATGAAGAGGATTATTTCGATGCTGACAACTCTGTTTCCAGCGGTATCGTCGAGGGTGTCCCCGTCTATGTCGACTCTGTGGTCATCGAGCGGAACAAGATGTTGGAGCGTATCGGACTACTTAATGTTGAAGACTCCACTTACTGGGTAGTGGCCCCCACGACAGAGGGATGGAACCGTGCCTGGGAGCAGACGGTAAACTACTTCAACTACGACAAGAAGGTCAACAAACGCGACAGTATCCAGCAGTACTGGACATGCCGTGCTCTGCTCGACGATGCCATCTTCAACATGACCGACCAAAAGTCGCCTGAGGACTCGTTGGTTTCTGTGCCCTATCTCAGTTGGCTTCGTTCATACAAGATAGGCAAGCCCACTTTCCACGTATTCTTCCACCCCTTCCAGCCGGGAGGCATACTTTATGGAGCACAAACAGTGCGTTGCAGCAACGGTGTGCTTTATCAAGTCAACGAGTGGCCTTTCACTCCCGAGCAGACATTCTTCAAGGAATTGTGGACTGAAGCTGAGAACCTGACACTCATAACAGACATCAAGAAAAATGAAAAAGGAAACAATATGTGTAACACCATCTCACAGCGTGTGGTGGCCGATAGCATATCAGAAGATTCCTATCTACGCATCATCCCTCTCACTTCGACGACCAACTGGGAACTGTCCTTCCGCGTGAACAACACGCTGTCGGCCGAATACGATGTCTGCGCAATTATTCTGCCGAAGTCAGTCAAGGAAATAGACAATCCAAACCTCAGGCCGTGCAAGTTCAAGGCTACCATCAACTATGTCGACGAGGAGGGCGTTTCTCAGACGTTCAAATGCAACAACGACAAGACGTTCCAGAACGACCCGCTGAGAGTGGATACCGTAGTGCTGGCTGAGGCTTTCCGTTTTCCCTCTTGCAACTATGACCAGGATGACATAAAGGTCTCTGTCCGTCTGATATGCAACATATTACCAAAAGAATCGTCGAAATATGCACGAGAGATGTATCTCGACTGCATCTATCTGCGTCCAAGAAGAACCACTAACGAGTAACCCTTCATAAACAGACTACTATGATTACAAACATCTTCAACAGATATTTTCTTTCCTCCTGTCTCGTAAGCTGTGCTATTTGCACAGCCCACGCCCAGGACAACATGAAGACCGTTACCGGCCAGGTCACTGATGCTGCAACGGGTCAGCCGCTCGCTGGTGTCATCGTCTCCTCATACGCAGGACAACGCTTCACTTCAATGACCGATGACGAAGGACGCTATGAACTGCGCGTTCCGATAGAGACACGGTCAGTACTCATGCGCGTTGACGGATACAATTTGCAACAGCAGACCGTGACCAACGGAAAGGCCGATGCCCGACTGTATAGCAACCAGTTCACTGAGAACTATTCAAGGACTACCAACGGTTTTTCTATTGCGACTGCATCACGCTTCGACAATACCAGCGAACTCTCCATCGACCCACTGCTCTCACAGCAGCTCGGTGCCGACATGCGCTCCATCGGCCAGGGAGGCAATCCTGGGATGGGGGCAATGAGGCTCATAGAGGGTATCAACTCGATAAATGCCAATGCACAGCCTCTCGTGGTTATCGACGATGTCATCATGGACATGCAATACAACCGCAAGATGCTCCACGACGGTTATTACAACAATATCCTGGCCAACCTGAACGTAAACGACATTGAGACTGTCGAGGTGCTCAAGAACGGAACCGCTCTCTATGGCGCAAAAGGAGCAAATGGAGTCCTCATTATCAAGACAAAGCGCAACAAGTCGATGGCTACGAAAATCGACGTGACCATCAACGGACGCTACGAGCTGAGGCCCCGACTGCCGGAGATGCTTGGCCCTGAGGAATATCGGCTCTATGCCACCGAACTGCTCACCGCCAAGACCAATCCCAACATGTTGGGCAAGATGAAATTCCTCAACAGTGAGCCGAACTATTTCTATTACAATCAGTACCATAACAACACCGACTGGACTGACGAGGTCTATCACAATGCTTTCTCCCAGAACTACGGCATCAATGTGCAAGGTGGTGACGACGCAGCAAGCTACAACCTCTCTGTCGGTTACGCCATGGGCAACAGCACACTCCGTGAGAACGACTACACACGTTTCAATATGAGACTCAACAGCGACATCGTCATCACCAACAAACTTGGTGTGCGTTTCGACGCTTCCTACAGCGATGTTGACCGCTCGTTGCGCGACGACGGTGCTCCTGAAGACCCCCTCGGAACTGTCATCACGTCGCCGGGATTCATTGCTCTTACCAAAGCCCCATTCCTCTCACCCTACGCTTACGACAAGCACGGCAAAATCAGCCAGTATCTGGCCGAGGCCGACGACTATCTTGAAGGCAAGTTCCAGGGACGCGGACGACTGGCAAACCCTGTCTCAATCCTGAAATACGGCGACGGAAAGAACCGTAACTCTTTCGGTAACCGTCTTATAATGTTCGCCATCACCCCGAAATTTGAATTCAACAGGCGCCTCTCCTTGCAAGAGCATTTCACTCTGGGACTTGTGAACACTAACGAGAACTATTATCTACCTATCCAGGGTGTGCCCGAATTTGTCATCAAAGGTCTTGACGAGGGTACAAAGCTCCAGAACATTGCCCAGAGCCAGGCAGCACGCCAAACTGCCATCCAGAGCGACACACGTGTGAACTGGGCAAATACTTACGGTGCTCACGGCGTGGCAGTAAAGGGCGGAGTAAGGATTCTCAGCAGCGACTATAACCAAACATCACAGAGAGGCTATAACAGCGGTAACGACAAGACACCTAACATGACTTCCGGACTTCAGTTCAAGAGTACCAGCGGTGCCGATGACAAGACTCGCGAGATTGCTTGGTACGCCTTGGCTGACTACAGCTATGCCGACCGCTTCTATGTAAATGCCGGACTCTCGGCCCAGGCATCGTCACGCTTCGGCGACGACGTTTCAGGCCTGAAGCTCTTTGGTGAGGTCTGGGGACTCTTCCCAAGCATCGAGGCATCGTGGGTTCTCAGCAACGAGTCGTGGCTACAGGCTGTGAACGGCGAGAAGCCCTGGCTCAACTACTTGAAGCTGAACTTAGGCTTCGATGTCACTGGCAACGACGATGTCGACTATACCGCTTCACGCTCCTATTTCATCTCCAAGCGTTTGCTCAACCAGGATGCCACTGGAAAAATCATCGGCAACATAGGCAACACCGACCTACAGTGGGAGACGACACGCCGCATTACCGCAGGACTGACAGCCAATTTCCTGAATAACCGCATTCACCTTGGCTTCAATGCTTTCAAGAGCTGGACAAGCAACCTTGTCTCTCTCCACCAGTTGGCATACACCAGCGGACTGAAAGAGAACTGGAGCAACGAAGGCAAACTCGAGAATACAGGTTTCGACGTAAACCTCTCAGGAAAGGTGCTCGCACTGAAAGATTTCACATGGGAACTCGGAGCTTCTGCCGGACACTATAAGAATAAGGTGACTGCATTGCCCGACAACGACCGTTCAATTGAGACCGACATCTATGGTGCCACAATTCTTACTGAGGTAGGGCAGCCCGTGGGTGTGTTCTACGGCTATAAGACCAACGGCGTATATGCCACTTCAGCCGAGGCAGAGGCCGATTCTCACTACATACTGAAGCAGAACGGAGACCGCCAGTATTTCCAGGCCGGTGACATGCGTTTCCTCGACCTGAACAAAAACAATGCAGCTGGAGGTACCGAGTCGGCAGACGGACTTATCGACGAACTCGACCGTACCATCATCGGCGACCCCAATCCTGACCTCTACGGAAACATCTACACCTCGTTGAGCTACAAGAACCTCCGCCTCGATGCCATCATGACTTATTCTTTGGGCAATGACATCTTCAACTACCAGCGCTCGCTTATTGAGGGCGGAAGTTACTTCCTCAACCAAACCTCGGCAATGCAAAACCGCTGGACCACCGAGGGACAGATTACAGATATTCCGCGCGTAAGCTACACCGATCCGCTGGGCAACTCCCGTTTCAGCGACCGATGGATTGAGGATGGCAGCTATATCCGCCTGTCAAACGTCACCCTGTCGTGGCATCTGCCCATACAGAGTTCCTACCTCCAGGGTATTACCGTATGGGGAGCTGCCCAGAACCTCTTCACCATTACGCGCTACTTGGGAAGCGACCCCGACTGTGTCATGACGGGCAGTGGAATCCTTTCACAGGGAATAGACCGCGGACTGCTCGGCATCGGACGTTCATTCTCTCTCGGAGTGAACATCAACCTATAATTAATAGTATAATGTAGGGGCAGGTCCTGTGCCAGCCCGCAAATATTTATAGTTATGATAACCAAGATTAACAATTCTGTGAAATGGATGTTGTGCGCAGCACTATTCACCATTCACTATCCACTATTTATTAGTTGTAATGACATGCTCAACACTGAGTCGGAACTTGTGGAATTCCAGGAGGACAACACCCTCAACCATCCCACAGACTCTGTCTATTCTGTCATGGGAATCATCAACCGTATGCAACTCATCGCCGACCGCATAGTGCTTCTCGGCGAGTTGCGTGGTGATCTTGTACAGACCACCGATGCAGCATCGGCCGACCTCAAGCGCTTGGCATCATTTGATTTCTCACAGAAGAACTATTACAACCAGGTGGCCGACTACTATGCCGTCATCAACAACTGTAACTACTATCTGGCACATGTCGACACCATGCTGGAACGCCGCGGCCGTAAAATCTTCGAGAACGAGTATGCCGTCGTCAAGGGCTTCCGCGCATGGACATACCTCGAACTGGCCAAGATCTACGGACAGGTGCCTCTCGTGCTCCAGCCGGTGATGACCGAGCGCGAGGCCGCTCTTGCCGCAAACAGCAATCTCAGCGACATAAAGACCATCTGTGAGTATTTCATACAGGATCTCACACCTTACGCATATACACAGCAGCCGCAGTTCGGCACCATCAACGGGTGGGATTCACAAAAGTTCTTCATACCTATGCGTCCTTTGCTTGGCGACCTTTGTCTCTGGGCCGGACGTTACGAGGATGCTGCACGTTGGTACAACAGCTACCTTAACGACAGGGAAAAGCCCGTCTTCATGAACACCAGAAGCCGCGTGCAGTGGATGAGCGTTTCCAATTTCCAGCGTCCCAACGACAACTACAACGTCTCAACCACCTCTGAGGTTCTGAACTTCATACCTATGGATGCACGCATTTTCGACGGTTACATCAGCGACCTGAAGAACGTGTTCACGTCTACCGCAGACAACGACTATTATTTCCAGGTCACACCGTCACAGGCCATGCGCCAGCTGTCTGCCGACCAGATTTACTGCATGGAAGACAAGACGGAGACCTCTTCCGACACCATCTATGCACCGCGTGTTGGTCTCTCTGACCCCATCTACATAGGCGACCTGCGCCTGTCAAGCAATTTCTCCCTGACTTCGGCCGGTGCACAGGATCCCTATTCAGAGTATTCCAATATGAGGCAGAGGATAAACAAGATGTGGGATAATTTCGTACCCACCTACCGTATCAACATGATTCTCCTGCGCTATGCAGAAGCACTCAACCGTGCCCGTCTGCCGCAGTCGGCACTCTCCATACTTAAATATGGTCTCTGCAAAGAGAACAACGAAATACGCATCGACAGCATTGAGCGGACGAAGGCAGGCAATCTCATCGTCTTCGACGAGAACAGATTCACCCGCGATGAAGTTATCGGCATCCATTCACTGGGTTCCGGCGACTCTGACTGCAACATCTTCTACGACATGCCAAAGCCCGACCATGCACTGGCTTCACGTGAAGACAGCATCGACTACCAGATTCCTCTCCTTGAGGATATGATCATCGACGAGATGGCACTTGAGGGGGCATTCGAGGGCTTCCGTTTCTACGACCTCATGCGCGTGGCTTTGCGTCGTGGCGACCCTGCATACCTTGCCGACCCCATCAGCCGCCGCAACGGTCAGCAGGACGAGAGTGTCAGACAGATGCTCATGGACCAGAAGAACTGGTACATGCCGTTACAATAATCTTCAGGTCGATTAGAGACCTCAACAAAAGCAGAAAGGTAATAGTATTTTTTTCATAAGTTAGTTATTAGTAAATATGGTTAGTAACTTGTTTTTAGTAGTATCATAGTTGGTAAGAATATGGTAAAACTAATGCACTGGCGGCCACCCGTATGAGAATATCGGTGGCCGTTTGGTGTATTATGTAATGAGACATGAGACAAAAAGAAAATTTAAATATCTTTAATTTTAATACGCCTTTCCGTCTATTTTCGTATCTTTGCAGCGCATTAGCGATACTACTACCATTTTACTAACTATGAAAAGACGTTTTTTTCTTTTTGTTTCATGTTTCATCTCGTGTCTCTCCACGACGGCACAGACGGGACAGTTCATTTCCGCCGACCGCTTCTCCAGTAGCCTTATCAACGACCTTTGCCAGGACAGGCAGGGAAGCATCTGGATTGCCACCGACTATGGTCTCAACCGCTACGACGGATACCGTTTCCAGACTTTTCTACATAGCGATGCCGACACCACCTCTGTTTCCGACAACATGGTCGTCTCCCTGCTTTGCGACAAGGACGGCCGCGTCTGGGCTGGCTGCAGCTATGGCTTAGACTGTTTCGACGCCCCCACAGAGTCATTCGTCCACTATGCCTTTCCCGAAGGCTACCGCCCGCGTGTATCGTCGCTGATACAGAGACACGACGGCACCATCGTCGTGGGAACGGCGGGCTATGGAGCCTACACCGTTGGCGACGGGCTTCTTCTTCAGCCATACGTTTCAGATGACGATGACAAGTATTTCAGCCGTATGTATGAAGACGCACAGGGGCGCTTCTGGCACAGCGGCTTCAACGAGACCATCTGCCTGCACCATGCCAACGGGCGCACAGAGCACCTACTCTCAACTGTGGGCAATCCACAGGCATTTGTCGAGCAGGAGGGCGAGGTGCTAATAGTCTGCCAGCATGGTATCATGGCCTATCGCAACGGACTGCTGCAAATGGCCGACATTGACATGAGTGTAGCCGAAGGGCGCGACGTGATCTACTGGAAGGCTGTTCCGGGAATATCTGGTAACATCTACATCGGTACTCGTGGCAAGGGGCTGTTCAGCATACCCACAGGACAGCAACGCAGGATTGAGAACATCACCTTGAACACCTTCGGACTCGACATACAGACTGCAAAAGTCAGCGCGGCGATGCTCGACGCGAGGGGAAACCTTTGGCTCGGATGCCACCGCAAGGGGTTAGTCATGGTGCCATTGCACCCCGAACAGTTCCAGAACTGGAGTTTCGAGGCCCAGGGCATAAGGCTTGGAAGCACAATATCCTCGGTTTGCGAGGGCGACGGAGGCATGGTCTGGGCCACAGTGCAGGGCGTGGGCATCTACGGCTTCAACGAAAAGGGTAGGGTAGTGGCCCACCCGAAAGCCCCCAATGCCGTGGAGTTTATCTTCCGTGACAAGAAAAAGAGATTTTGGGTCGGCACCGACGACGGACTATTCACCTACGAGCCGCAGACGGGCAGCTACCAGCAATGTGTGACCTTCGACTGCGACAGGTTCAACGACATGACGAGCGACGACGACGGGAACATCTACATCAGCACTTTCTCACGAGGGTTCTGCATCTTCACCCCCGGCAGCGGAGAGTTGCGCAATTACTCAATGACAGACGACAACGACTCTGTGCGCGGACGGTTGTGCAACAACTGGATACTTGCCATGATGCCAAGCCGCAACGGACAGCTGTGGATGGCCACGGCAAGCGGAGTGGCCTGCTACGACCCAAAGGCCGACACCTTCAAGCCATTCGGGTGGGAGCAGTTGCTGCCAGGTGTCATGTGCTATTCCCTGTGTGAGACCAGCAAGGGGCACATACTGATAGGAACAGGCAATGGGTTGTATGTCTATGAGCCGGGAAAGCAAGAGGCTACACTTTTTGAAGGAGCCGACGAACTGAAGGACAAGGTGGTGAACTACATTGTGGAAACAAACGACGGCGACCTCTGGTGCTCCACGTCGATGGGTATATGGCAGTACGACGCTTCCATCGGAAAGTTCATCGGCCATGTGGCCACAAACGGACTGACAAAAAAGGAATACGTACTGAATGTTGGAATGCACACCGACGACGACCGCGTGTTCTTTGGCAACAACGACGGACTTACCGTTTTCTCACCCCACAAGCAGGACGATGACGAAGCCGAGGCCGACCCCTTGGTACTCACGGCATTCAGGGTGGGCGACCAGTTTGTCAATGCTGCCACCGAGCTGAACGATGTATGCGTCACTGACGGGAAAGCCATTGCCCAGTGCGACCATTTCACTCTCAGCTATCTCGACCATACCGTTTCGATGGCATTCTCACAGTATGATTTCGAGAATGCCATGAACGTGAGCCTCGAGCACCGTGTGAACAACGAAGACTGGATACGCGGCCCTGAGGGCAGAAACGAAATAGCGCTGGCACATCTGCAGCCCGGCACATATCGCATAGAAGTGCGCGCACTCCACCAAGGCCACTACTCGCCATCGAAAGTCATTATCATCAAAGTTAGGGCGCCGTGGTACAAGTCGTCAACGGCCTATTTCATCTACATCGTCATTCTGCTTGCCCTGTTTGCCCTCGCCGCGCTGATGTGGCGACGCCGAGCCAACCGCCAGCTCGACGAGGAGAAGATGAAATTCCTCATCAACGCCACACACGACATACGCTCTCCGCTGACAATAATACTCTCCGCGCTGAAGAAGATCAAGAACACCAACGTCGACGACCTTCATGCCGTTGCCGACCTGCAATCGTTCTGCTCATCGGTGCTCCATCCCTCGATGGATGCCATAGAACGAAACTCACAGCGCATACTCAATCTCGTGAACCAGATACTCGACGTGCGAAAAATCGACAAGCAGCAGATGCACCTCCACTGCCGCAAGACCGACATGGTGCAGTTCGTTTCCAGCGTGTGCAAGATGTTCGAGTTCAATGCACAGGAGCGCAACATAAAACTGAAGTTCGACCACGAGGGCTTCGACAGGGCCGAAGTCTGGATAGACCGCTCACAGTTCGACAAGGTCATCACCAACCTCCTCTCAAACGCCTTCAAATACACACACGACGGAGGGGAAATCGTTATCAGCCTTGAAGCCGACGGACTCAATCAGACAAACGGTGCCACTGGGGACGACAAACAACAAGACAACCGCAAACTCACACTGCGCGTGCAGGACAGCGGTGTCGGCATATCGCCCGACTCCCTGCGCCACATCTTCGACCGCTTCTATCAGGGCAGCAACTCGCGCAAGCTCAACATCGACGGCACGGGCATAGGACTCAACCTCTGCAAGATGATTGTTGACATGCACCATGGAACGATAGAGGCGCAAAACCGCACCGACGGGAAGCAAGGCTCTGTGTTCACTGTCACACTGCCCTTGGGCACCTCCCACCTCAAGCCCGAAGAAATCGACACCGAAACGCAGGAGCCGGTGCAGCACCAGACTGTCAGCAACCAGTCTTCGTCATCGTCGTCACGCCACAAAGTGCTCATCGTCGACGACGACAACGAAATTGCCGAGTACATACAGCAGGAACTGCAACGCCACTATAAGTTCGGCATCTGCCATAACGGAAAGGACGGACTGAAGGAACTCCTCACCAACGACTACGACGTGGTGGTCTCCGACGTGATGATGCCCGAAATGGATGGGTTCACCATGCTGCGAATGATAAAGACCAACCTCAACCTCTCACATCTCCCTGTCATCATGCTCACGTCGAAGGCCGATGTAGCCAACCGTTTAGAAGGCCTGGAGCACGGTGCCGACGCATTCTTAGCCAAGCCATTCGACATGAAAGAGCTGCATCTCACCATAGAGAACCTCATACAGGGCCGCCGCCATCTGAAGGGAAAGTTCAGCGGCGCACAGCAGCAGGCCGACAAGCTGGAGCAGCCAGAGGTGAAAGGCAACGACGAGCAGCTCATGGAGCGAATCATGAAGGTTGTGAACAAAAACCTCTCCGACAGCGACTTCAACGTAGAGATGCTTTGCTCCGAGGTGGGCATCAGCCGCGCACAGCTGCACCGCAAGATGAAGGAACTCACCGGGATAAGCACCTCGGAGTTCATACGCAACATCCGACTGGAACAGGCCGCACGTCTGTTGAAGGAGCAGAAAATCAACGTCACGCAGGTTGCCTACACCGTGGGATTCTCAAACCTCGCCCACTTCTCAACCATCTTCCGCAAGCATTTCGGCGTAGCTCCGTCGGAGTATGCCAACATCATTGAAGAGTAGACTCAACCTTTGCGGAGAAATAACCGGCGGTTATCCATGAGATATCCGCCGGTTCTCTATGAGATAAGCGGCACATGTCTTCTATTGTGAAATCGTAAAACAACGAGGGAGAACGGTTCCTTTTCCACCTAAATGCAAACCATGAGACAAATTGTAAAGTTAAAGAAACAAAAATAGTCTACGTGTTGCGTACATATTCACTATCTTTGCACCATATTTTCTTTTTTTTATTCACTTTATTATTAACCAAAACTTAAAAATTATGGTAAAACTTACAAAACTGTTGTGTTTTTTGGTGCTCTGCCTATTTGGAATAGCGAGTGCCAACGCAAAGGTAGAGAAGGTTCATGCCACTTTTGAGAGTCCTACTAACACGAATACTACGTGGACACCGGATGCCTCAGAAGTAACCAAAGGAACTTTCACATGGTCTACTACGTACTACAACCAGCTGCGCAACATTGGCTTGCCTACTGGCGACATCACGAAGTACAAGAAGCTGGTGGTTGACACCGAAATCAAGAGCGGTGAGCAGTTCCGCATCCTGATCTACAAGGGTGGTTCTAACTTAACGCTCTATGCCAGCAACGGCGTGAACGAGTTCATTCTTGCTGACACGCTGAAGGTTCTTTATCCTGACACCTACAACGAGTTCCTACTGGATTGCACAGAGATCTGCCTCTCTGGTAATAACAACGCCGCTCCTGGCGAGGCTATCATTAAGGATGTCTATTTAGAGACCTACAACGACGAGGGCGAGAAGGTTTTCGCTACCTTCGAGAGTCCCACCAACACGAACACCACGTGGACTCCGGACGCATCAGGTGAGACCGCAGGTACTTTCACCTGGTCTACAACCTACTACAACCAGTTGCGTAACATCGGTCTGCCTTCTGGCGACATCTCAATGTACAAAAAGCTGGTGGTCGATACCGAAATCAAGAGCGGCAATCAGTTCCGCATCCTGATTTACAAAGGTGGTTCTAATTTGACGCTCTATGCCAGCAACGGCTTGAACGAGTTCATTCTTGCTGACACGCTGAAGGTTCTTTATCCTGACACCTACAACGAGTTCCTGCTGGATTGCACAGAGATCTGCCTCTCTGGTAATAACAACGCCGCTCCTGGCGAGGCTATCATTAAGAGTGTCTATCTTGAGACCTATCCTGAGAATGAGCAAGTTGACATTCCTGACATTGTCTACGAGGAAGATCCCGGAAAGCCCGCTGGAAACTTTGTTGACTTTACAGAGGCATTCCCCGAACTCCAGCCGAGAATCGGCTTAGGAACTGATGGACACCCCATCGTGCTTGGAAATGGCGAAGTCGTCGTCGGCCAGAGAAGCCAGACCGTCATTGCCGACCTCTCTGCTTACAGCAAGCTCACTCTTGTGACTTCTCCGAACTTGAAGCTCGTGCTTTACATGAACCATGAGGTTGCTGCCCAGCAGAACGCTGGCGACTATGCAGCCGAAGATGCTGGCAAGTATGTCTTCATGGATGTTCAGGCCGACGAGAACGGTCTGATTGAGGTTGACCTGACCCAGTTTGACAAGCAGGATCTGAACTGCATCTGTCTGCCATGGGACAACAACAACAAGGGAACTGTTTGGTATATCCTGCTTACTGCGCAAGGCGAAATACCAGTTACTGAACCTGACTACTATTTGGTAGGCAGCATGAACAGCTGGGAAATCACCGAGGGATACAAGCTGGAGGCCAATGCTGCCGCTGAAGGCGAGTATATGATTACGCTCGACTTCGAGGCAGGTGCTGAGTTCAAGATTAAATCGGGTGATACTTGGTATCCGGGTGACGGTATTGGCAACTGCACCATCAACGATGCAGGTAACTACACTGTTTACTTCCGTCCGGACTATAGTGGCGGTGATGACTGGTTCTACAAAGTCATCTACGTAGTTTCTAATGCTGCTTCCACAGGTGAGGATGCTGCTTTGAAGGAAGCTCCCGAAGGCTGGACACAGGCTATCACCAATGGTAACCTCGCTGGCGATGATGTCAGCATCTATTTTGCTAAGGAGTATCCTTCTGTTGACACTAAGAGCGCTACCATCGTTGCCGGTGCCGGTAAGGACAACAGCCGCGGTATCGTGGTGAAAGCTGGTGACGACACCGCAAATGAGAGTTATGCAGCTTGGGACAGCCAGTTCTGGATTGTGTTGAAAGAAGCCCTGCCCAAGGGCACAAAGGTGCACGTGGAATTCGACTGTAAGGCTAGTCAGGCTGCCAAGGCCACCACGCAGTCGCATGGTGCCCAATGTAATTACATACACTGGGGTTGCATGGGCGACGTGAACTTCACCACCGACTGGCAGACATTCTCGACAGAGTTCACAGTAGCTGATGAAGCTGACAATATGCAGAGCATTGCTTTCAACCTCCAGGAGGAGAAGTCCGCTACCGACTATTACTTCGACAACTTCGGTGTATGGTATCAGATACCCAAAGAAATTACCGACTGGGCTGACATCATCGACAACGGCGACATGGAGGGCGAAGACTCTGAGTGCTTCTATGTGACCGAGCAGGGCGTTGGTGGTCCGTTCCTCGCCAAGTTCACCGAGGGTATCGGCGTGGATGGCAGCAAGGCCGTGAAGGTGCAGTCGGCCGACGATCCTGCCAATGATTGGGACACCCAGTTCTTTATTCGTCTGCCTTATCAGCTGCCTGCTGGCACGAATTATCGTGTATCCTTCGACTACAAGGCCGACAAGGCTGGTGACTTCGATACACAGTCTCACGCAGAACCAGGTCAATACATCCACTGGGTTGCTGTTGGCAGTGGCAGTTTCACCACCGAATGGCAGACCTACAGTGCAGAAGGTACTATTCCTGCTGAGTGCGACGGAAGCCAGGGTGAAGGTTTCTTGAAGATTTTCCAGACAATCGCTTTCAACCTGGCCAAAAACAAGGTTGCTACTGAGTTCATCTTTGACAATGTGAAGTTTGAGGTTGATGCCGACATCGTGGCTGAACTGACCAAGAATCCCGCTGTCACCCCGACTCCTATCGAGAGCATGGCTATCGTGGGTGACTTCACCGGTGGCTGGCCTACTCAGGATGAGACTGGTGCATGGGACTTCAGCATGGCTAAGCCTATGACCAAGAGCGAGGAGAATACCGATATCTGGACGCTGACTGTTCCGTTCGTAGCCGAGGCAAAGACCTACGAGTATAAGGCTGCTGCCAACGGCAAGTATGGCGACTATGACCTGCCTGCTGAGGGCAACCAGAACTTCGTGTTCGGTACCGACGAGTATCCCGCTGGCGAGTACAACCTGACCTTCACTGCCGACACCAAGAACAACACTCTGGCGCTCGACGTTGAGAAGGCCAGCATACAGACCTTCACCGCTACGTTCACCACTAACGCTTACTGGTGGGATAATGTCTATGCTTACGCATGGAGCGGCGATGGCGAGAATGCCACAAAGTACTTAGGCGACTGGCCCGGCACTCAGATCACTGCTAATGCTCAGGGCGTTTACAACGTTGCCATCAAGGGCGAGGTTGCTCCCGAGAAGATTATCTTCAACAACGGTAACACTGGAGAAGGCAATCAGACCGAGGATCTCGCATTCGAGGACGGCAAGGCTTACGAGTATGTATTCACTCCCACCTTCGACTTCGAGAACAACAACGGCGAGTGGGCCGAGGGCGCAACATTCGAGAATGGTGTCACTATGGACGACATCACGCTGACTGGTAACGAGAAGGTCAAGTTTACGAATAATGTACTCAAATTCTCTGGAAAGAATACTTCAAACATCACTCTGGCAGCTGCTAATGGCAAGGTCATTAAGACGATTGAGTTCAAGGCTCCCTATGCTACGATGGACAATATTCAGCTGACAGCTTCGGAGGGTGAAGTGACTCAAACCTTAGTTGTTACTGACAACGCCCAGGAGAACCCAACCATCTTGTATGCTATCTGGACATGGACTGGTGAAGCCTCAGAGGTGACATTCACGTCTACAGCAAGATCTCTCAATATCGGTTTCATCAACGTCACCGCTGAAGAGATTCCCGCTACTGACATCACCATTACTCCTGAGTCTGGTGCCGATATCGCCGCTGTCCTGGAACAGGCAGAGGCTAATGTGGTCAAGGTTGGCAACATTAAGATTGAACTGGCTAAGGATGGCAACTACACCATCGGTTCTACCATTGAGGTTCCTGCAAGCCTGACGTTCTGGGGCAACGACGCTACAGTCGACGCTTCACAGTTGGCAGGCCCGATGATTGCCATGGCAAACGTCGAGGCTCCCGAGGGATGGACTGAGACTAACGTCGAGATTGCCGGTGTGAAGGTGAAGGGCCTGAAGCAGTCACTCTTCTACAGCACTTGCAAGAACTATCTCATCAAGGACTTTAATGTCAATTGGTGTAATGTTGAGCTTGCTGGCGACGTGACGGCATTCGACTTCACAAAGGGTAGCGCTGCTGAGAACTTCAATGTGACCAACTCCACATTCTATGCTCCCACAGCTACTACGAAGTCGTTCTACAGTTCACAGAGCGGACAGAAGCTGACCGAGGCTAATGGTGATCTGGTACAGACCTTCAAGTTCCAGAACAACACCTTGTACAACCTGGCTAAGAGCAAGAACTTCTTCTCACACCGCCAGAGCAACCAGACATGGCTGACTTACGACGTGCAGAACAACATCTTCGTGAACTGCGGCAAGAAAGGCCAGACCATCAAGGGTATGAACGGTGGCCAGAGTGGTAAGAACCCGACATGGATCATCAAGGGCAATGCCTTCAACTTCGATGGTGAGGACACCAGCGCTGACGAGGCAACTGGCGACGACGATGAGCCTGTACAGGATTGTGTTGCCGGCGTGGCTAAGTTTGCCGACGCTGACAATGGCGACTTCAACGGTGTGTTCGAGATCGATGTCGAGGCTACAGCTCCCGAGTCGCTCGGTGCCCCGATGTGGACTCTGAACTTCATTAAGGTGATCACCTACACCGCTACCTTCACCACCAACGCTGGCTGGGAGAAAGCCTATGCTTACGCTTGGAGCGGCAAGGAAGGCGAGGAAGGTTTCAAGAAGTTCCTCGGCGACTGGCCCGGCACAGAGATGACACCTGGCAATGGTGGCAACGATTGGATGATCAGCTTCAAGGCTGAGAATGCTCCTGAGAAGATCATCTTCAACAACGGTGAAAAGGCTCAGACCGCTGACCTCGACTTCGAGGACGGCAAGGCTTACGAGTTCACTATCAACACCGAGTGGGCTGAAGCTATCGCTGCTGCTCAGGCTCTCGCCGAGGATGATGGCGTGGCTGTTGGCAAGCTGCTTGCTGCCATCGGCGTGGCTCAGGGTATCACCGAGCCTACCGACGAGCAGAAGGCTGCCCTGCAGACCGCTGTTGACCAGTACAAGGAGGACAACCTCGACCAGGAGAAGGATGAGACCGCAAAGGTGGCTACCAACGGCTGGAAGAAGTTCGACGGCAGCAATGCCGGTGTCTGCGCTACGCAGTTTGCTCCTGCCATCACCACCTACGACGGACGCACAGCCCAGCTGGCAGAGGTCTTTGAAGGCAATGGCGACCGGACTGGTACTATTATCTATCAGGACATCACTGGCCTGACCAATGGTCAGTACAAGGTGGGCTTCTATGGCAACGCCTTCTCTACTTCCGGACGTGACGGTTTCAACTGCACCATGGAGGATGGCGCTACAGACGTGGCATACGTCTTCGCCAACGAGAAGCAGTCGTTCATAGCAGCACATATAGCTACCGCTACCGAACAGAACGAGTTCAACTCCTTCGATGTCGAGGTAACCGACGGTACCATTAAGCTCGGAATGGGTAAGGCTGAAGGCAAGACTGCCAGCACCAACTGGCACACCATGCAGATCTATCAGCTGACATGGTTCACCACCGCCAAGGAGGTATTTGCCCAGGATCAGGAAGAGCTGAAAGCCGTCATAGCCGAGGCAAAGGCTCTCTTAGCCGACGAGACCAAGACCGAAGGCAAAGATGTGTTGGAATTTTTCGTCTATGCCGCTGAACAGGCTGTTGACAGCAAGATGATTAACATCTCTGAGCTGGAGGCCGTCATCGGCAACCTGAAGGATCTCATCGCCGGCTTCAAGAAGGCTAACTGGTACATTGACTTCGCTGCTGGTGAGTACTACGTCATCGACGCTGAGAGTGGTCTGAAGATGGCCGCTGGCCACGACTGGGGCACACGCGGTATCGTCAACGAGGCAGGTCTCGACCTGACCCTCACTCCGTACACGGAGAGCCGCACCGTGACCTTCGACAGCCGCGTCTACAACAGTGACGTCCAGCACTACCTGGGTAGCAACCTCTACATGGACAGCAATGAGTGGGGTTGGGCACTTGAGTATCAGGGCTTCGGCTTCTACATCCTCAATCCCAACAATGGCAAGTACATCAACATCGACCTCTACGACAACCTCGTCGAGAGCGACACGCCGCGCGAGTGGATCCTCGTCTCGAAGGCAGGTGTGAGGGCTGAACTCATAGATGAGATGTCTGAAGCAACTAAGGATGATCCCGTCGATGCTACTGGTCTCATCGTTGCTCAGAACTTCAACCGCAACGACTCACGTAACGCCGAGGCTTGGAGTGTCAGCGAAGACTGCACCAACAAGAACCTCAGTGGTGGTAACAACGTGAACAACTGCGCTGAGAGCTTCCACTCGACGTTCACCATCATGCAGACCATCAGCGATTGTCCCGCCGGATTCTATCAGATGACTGCACAGGGATTCTATCGTCAGGATGAGTACGGTGGCGATGAGGCTCCCGCAGCTCCTATGTTCTTCGCTAACGAGATCAATGGCGACGTTCCCGCTCTTGCTGAGGGTGGACCTAACGGTATGAGCAGCGCTTCTGAGGCATTCACCAATGGCGATTACACCATCGAGCCTATCACCTTCGAGGTTAAGGAGGACGGAATGATGTACATTGGTATCACTCAGCCTGCAACAGATACCCAGTGGGTCATCTGGGATAACTTCCAGCTGAAGTACTTCGGCCAGGAGAATCCTACTACTGGAATCACTTCTGTCAACGCTGCTGCTGAGCAGAACGCTGCCGGCATCTACAACCTCAACGGCCAGAAGGTGGAGAAGGCTCAGAAGGGTCTCTACATCATCAATGGCAAGAAGCAGGTTATCCGATAGGGTAGGGGACTACTCTTAGAGTAATTAAAAATTCGGGTCGCACATCAATGTGCGACCCGAATTTTTTTGTCATTTGCTGCGGAATGCCCTCTTCAGCCTCTTATATTCTTTTTTCGTCAGCCTCATGAACGAACCGTGCTGTGGCCCCGTCACACCTTCGATGTCTACGGGGTCGTGGAAATTGCGCAGGTTCTCGTCGGCCTTGCAGATGCGGTAGTGCTTCGGGCGGTCGCTGTACTGTATATATGCCACCCGCCAGGTCTTGTCGCCAATGAGCTGGAATGCGCTCGAACCCTCGCATTTCTTGTTGCCTTCGAAACTCACATAGTCGTCTTCCACCGGCTCGCCCCATCCGTGCTCCAGATGGTCGCTGGTGGCGGTGAAGATGCCGGGATGTCCGCCCTCCTTCTTTATCAGCATGTGGTACTTGCCGTCGGGCAGAAGGTTGATGTCGGCATCGATGGTGGCATAGCCCCAGTCGAAGAGCAGCCGGGGCTGCGTGAGTCTTGTAAAGGTCTTGTCGGCGTATGAGTAGTACATGCGGTCGTACTTTTCCTCTTTGCTGTTCCACATAGAGTAGTAGATGAAATAGCCGCCACGGTCGCCGTTCTCCCAGACATGGTTTGGGTTCCAGAATATCTGGGGCGCCCACACACGGTTTATCGTCGACCAGTCCTTGTAGACGCTTTCAGCCTCTGCATCGATGAATATCTGCTTTCCCTTGCGGTAGTCGAAGGTCACGCTCGTCCAGTTTATCAGGTCGTCGCTCTTCAGCAGGTCGATGCCGTAGTTGTCCCACACTTTGCTTTTCGCCACGCACATGTCGGTTGTCACCATTACGTAGCCCTTGCCGTCATACGATCGTGTGATGTAGGCGTCACGTTGTCCGCCCTCGATACGGGCATGCACCTTGGGGTCAATAACAGCCTTGCCGCCGTTGATGTCCTCATAGTGGTAGCCGTCGCGGCTCACGGCGTATGCCGTAAACTCACCGTTGTCGCTCATGTGGCAGTACAGATAGCCGTAGTCTCCTTTCTCAATGTTTTGGGCAGTGGCATTCACAGCTGCAAGTGCCACGCAAGTTGTTAATACAAGTTTCTTCATACTAATCAGTTTTTATATTCTCCTATTTATCATAATGCCGATTCTGTTTAAATACGTCTTTTTTACCCTTGGCTCAGGCTTATGTGATATGATTGTTGTTGCAAAGATACACATTATTATAATATAAAAAGAATTATTCCAAGGGAATTATGAATTTTTCATTATTTGGAAAAGTTTAAGAGTTACGGGGAAACTGAAAACGACATCCGAAGCGTCTCAAAATGCCTTCCGAGATCCCAAAAAGTTCGCCCGGCGCGAACTCCCAGTCCGCACGGGGCGAACTCAGAGTTCGCGCCGGGCGAACTGTTATTGATGTCGGCTACGATTTTTAGGCAGGTCGGAGCTTAGTCCATACGGTCGCGGTAGTCTTCGCATGAGAAATGTCTGAGCACTTCAAGATGGCCGTCTGAGTGGAGCATGGCGATGTCGGGATGGGAAATGCCGTTGAACATGCAGGTCTTAACCGTTGTGTAGTGAATCATGTCCTCAAAGATGATTTCCTCGCCAATCGCAAGTTCATGGTCGAAAATCCAGTAACCCATAAAATCACCACTCAGACAACTGCATCCACCGAGGCGATAGACAGGCACCTGCCCTTTCACACCATCGCCTGTGTTTTCTACTTCTCCGTATTTATCATAATCATCAAGATGTCTTGCTCCACGAACATCTGGGAAATACGGCATCTCCAAGCAGTCTGGCATGTGGCAGGTGAAGCTTACGTCGAGGATGGCCGTGCGTATGCCCTTGTCCTCAACGATGTCGACAACGTGACTCACTAATGGGCCTGTTTGCCAGGCAAATGCACTTCCTGGTTCAAGAATTATTTTAAGCCACGGATAGCGTTCGTGAAGGCCTTGTATGAGTCGGATGAGCAAATCGATGTCGTAATCTTTGCGAGTCATCAGATGACCGCCACCAAGGTTAAGCCATTTCAGCTGTGGGAACCAACGCGAGAAATGTTCCTCGATGTGCACCAGTGTACGCTGAAGAACGTCGGCTCCACTCTCGCAGTGGCAATGGCAATGGAAGCCTTCAATGCCCGGCGGAAGCGTCTCGGGCAGCTTATCGCTGGTCACTCCGAAGCGTGTGCCTGGGGCACACGGGTTGTAGATAAGCGTCTCTATCTCACTGTATTCAGGATTGACACGCAAACCAATGCTTGCCCTTCCTTCCACTCGCTCGTGGAGCCGTTCATACTGCGACAGCGAGTTGAATGTCAGATGGCTGGAACAGCTCACGATTTCGTCGATTTCATCGTCGGTATAGGCCGGTGAGAAGGTGTGAGCCTTTGCCCCGAACTCCTCCACGGCCAGCCGCGCTTCACTGAGCGAGCTGGCCGTGGTGGAATTGATGTATTTGCGGAAAATCGGAAACGTCTTCCAAAGCGCGAAAGCCTTGAAAGCCAGTATTATCTCTACGTCGGCTTTAAGTGCTACGTCAGCGATGAGACGGAGGTTGCGACGCAGCTTTTCTTCTTCAATGATATAAGCAGGTGTCGGCATAAGTCAATCAAATTTCCACCAGTCGAAATTGAAGAGCTTGGCACCCTTGTTGCCAGCGAAAGTGAAGTAGACATCGTGCTTTCCAGAGGGGGCATTGGCAGGAGCAATGTCTGTGCGCACCTCTTTCCAGACCTCCCATCCGCCTGTATGCGGAACGTTGAGCGTGGCTATTGGAGCGGCACCGAGGCTGTCGAGGCGCACCTCTACCCTACCGCCCTGCAATGCCGATGCTGCCATGGCACGGAAAGCCTTTGGTGTCTGGCTGCCGAAGTCCACCTCGCGTACTTTGATATAGTCACCATTGTTTATGTCGCTGACATACACGCCAGTATTGTCATTCTGTTCAGTCTTTAGTCCAACACTCCATGCCATGGTCTCAGCCTCCTGACGCTGGTAGGGGTTCAGGGTTCCGATGGGGCTGACACCCTCGTCGGTATGGTGGATGGTGGGGAAAGAGCCGTCGGGGTTGTAGGTGAACTCCTCCACGGCAGCACTGCGGCCGAAACCGCCGCCGCCGGGCAGCTTGCCGGTGTGGTAGAAGAAGTAGCTGTGACCCTTGAAGTCGGCCACGCCGCAGTGGTTTGTGAACGACTTGGTGTCTTCCAACGGCATGATCTCGCCGGCGTATGTCCAAGGGCCGGTGGGTGCCGGTGCTGTGCTGTAGCTGATGTGTTCGGGCACTCCGCCGGCGGCATAGAGCAGATAGTAGAGCGATTGTGCCTTCTTTGCCGGCTTGCCGTTCTTTGTCAGCGGGAAGAAGGTGCGCTTTGTCAGCCACGGACCTTCCACATAGCTATCCTTATACTGTTTGCCTTTCTCGCGCTTGCTCATTATGGGGCCGCCAAAGGCCTCCTCAGTCATGTCGAGCCTGCCAAGCTCGCCGCTATAGGAGATCATGTCCTCGTTGAGCTTCAGGTAGTAGCACTGGGGGTTGCCCCACATCAGCCATGCCTGTCCGTCGTCGTCGATCATCACCGTGGGGTCGATGTGGTCCCACGAGCCGTTCTCGAAGAGCGGTTTTCCCAAGGCATCGCGGAAAGGCCCGGTGGGGCTGTCGCCTACGGCCACGCCAATGGCCATGCCGCCCGAAATCTTCGAGTGGGCGCAGATGTACCAATAGAACTTTCCGTTGCGCTCGATGGTCTGTGCGGCCCATGCGCGGTCGTCGGCCCATTCAAACGAATGGAGTCCGAGCGGGGTGCCGTGGTCGGTCCAGTTCACCATGTCGGCGCTGCTGTAGATGCGCCACTCGTACATCCAGAAGAAGTCGGCGCGGTCTTCGTCGTGGCCGGTGTAGACGTAGATGCGGTCACCATGAACCATGGGGGCCGGGTCGCTGGTGAACCATGTCTGTACGATGGGGTTCTGTGCCCCTGCTGCCAGTGAAGCCATTAGGGCGAGGCTGGCCAAGATTGTTTTCTTTTTCATTGTTAGAGTGTTATTATTTGTTGTTCGTTGGTCCTATATACGAGGGTTGCAGTCCGCCCCAGTCGATGATGACACGCTGCACCATCTGTCCGGGGTCGATACCGTGGAGGGTAAGGGTGAAGGTGGGCTTCGACGGGTCGATGGCAAAGCGCAGACGGCTGGCGATGCCGTTGCGCATCACCTGGTCTTTCCATGTGCGGTCGTACTCCTTGAACTTGTTCTCGAACACCTGCACGGGCGAGCCGTCGATGCTGGCGCCTATGCGGTTGCTCTTGCCGACATAGAGGGGCCAGAAAGGCACGGTGTAGATGATAACGTCGATGGAATCGGTGTTTTTTGTGGTTTTGGGAGCGGGCAGGGTGTATTCCACCCTGGCGGTAGAACCGCCAAGCGCGGGCGAGTCTGTGGGGGAACCGAGCTGTACGACCTGCCAGTCGTAGCCAAGACCTTGTATGAGACGTGCGTCATACGACTTGTTGCTGAAGCGGCTTAGGTCTACTACGTAGCAGCCTTGCTGTGGCATGGTGGGCAGCGGTGTCAGCACGACACGCTTCTCACCGGCACCGGGAGTATAGACAACCTCGGGCTTTTGGTAGAACTGGCAGGTGTTGGTGAAACTCGTCGAGAGTGCCATCATGCCACGCCACTTACCATCGAGCTGTTCGTTGTAGCGGCGGTTCAGGGCCTCGATGCTGTCGTAGGCCTCCTCCATCTGGCGGGCAGCCCAGTTGGCCTCGGCATAGCGGCCCTCGGCAGCAAGCTCCTGGTTGAGCTGTGCCATGAGGAACTTGCGGTTCATCTGGTAGGCGGCCTGGACGGGGAACTGGAGAAGCTGGAAGAAGGAGGCCTTGTCAGCGGGAGAACCGCTGACCGCAGGGGCGTTGTCGGCACTGGTGTTGTCAGCGGGAGAACCGCTGACCGCAGGGGCGTTGTCGGCACTGGTGTTGTCAGCGGGAGAACCGCTGACCGCAAGCCGCTCAACGATGTCGCTTATGCGCTCGTAGTCAGCAAGGCGGCGCTGGGCCTCGTCGTAGTGGCGGAAGGAGAAGTCGGTGGGTTTCAGGCCGGTGTGAGCCTTGTCGTCCCATTGGTACTCAAAGCCCATGAACTCCGGCTTGCGGCTCCAGGCCAAGCGGTAGTAGGTGTCGAGGATGTCTTGGTAGACTGCGGCATAGCCGCAGTTTTCTGGGCAGTCCGTTTGGTAGACTGCGGCATTGCCGCAGTGCCCAGGACAGGGGAAGAGACTGGCAAGCCACTGGGCCTGATGGCTGTTTGCGGCGGTGAAATCGAAGTCTTTGAAGTTCCACGCCATATCGAAGAATGTCTGCATGCCCAGCTCCATGGGCTTGATGTCGCCCACGTTGAGCAGCCAGTAGCGGTCGGCACCTGTGTCGTAGGCCTTCTTCAACTCCTCGTACATCAGGACAGGAGGCGTGGTGTTGAGCCAGAGGTAGTCGTGGGGGGCACCAAGATAGGAGAGGTGGTAGTAGACCCCTGCCCTACCCGACCGTTTCTGCTCCTCGGGATTTGAGACGCGCTTCATGTAGCCATAGTTGTCGTCTACCCAAACAAGCGTGATGTCGTCGGGCACGCGGAGCCCATTCTCGTAGATGTCCATCGTCTCCTTGTAGGGGACGAAGATCTGGGGAATGGAGGAAGCCTCCCCTACTGCCTTATGCTTCATAAGGAGTTCTCGCTGGTCGGCGATGACCTTTTCGATGAGCGGCACGCGCTCCTCCATGGGCAGGTTGCCGCGCAGACCGGCATCGTGGACGCCGCGCATGGCCATGGTGTAGATGTTCTCATACTGTGCAGCCTCAGCGAGGCGGTCGTCCCATTTGCGGTAGATGGTCTCGCGGTTGGTCTTGTAGTTCCAGTCGCCGTCGCGTTCTTGCTTCCACTCGCTCTCGGCGGCATTGTTGAGCAGCAGCGGTTCACAATGGCTCGTGGTGATGACTATGCCGAAGCTGTCGGCCACGACCTTGCTCCCTGGATGGCTGTAGAAAGCGCCGGTGCAGGAGTGCATGGCCGGGGCGAGCATATTGGCCTTCAGACGAATAAGCAGTTCGCAGACACGGGCGTATGTACGCGGGCCTATGTCGCCAAGCTCACGCTCGTAGTTGTTCGTGGCCCATGGCTTCAGCCCCCAGTCCTCGTCGTTGATGAAGATGCCACGGTAGCGCACGGACGGCTCTCGGGACGTGTAGTCGGCAGTTACGAAGAGGGCTTCACGATGCTTCACAGGAACGTCAGCCCACCAGTACCATGGCGACACGCCCATGGCCTCAGAGAGGGTGACAACTCCGTAAGCCGTTCCCCTTCGGTCGCTGCCCACGATGAAAAGTTCGTTGCCGAGTGTACGTATGACGAAACGCTCCCAGCCGCCACGTATGTCGGCCACGTCAAGTTTGCCCTTTGCAACGAGCTTGTCGACGTAGTCGTTATGCCCAAGCGTTGCGACGACAACATTCTGTCGCGTGGCACGCTTCGTGATGGCAGGGCGCACGTTTGTCACTCGTTCCATGTCGTCGGCCAGCATCTGTGCAGCACGGCGGACGGCAATCGGCTCCTTGTCGGAGACGAAGATATTGGCAGCACGACCGTCAGCACAGAGAGCCAAGTCGCCCTTGCTGTTATCTACGGTTAGGTACAGACGAGACTGTGCCCCAACCGCCAAGGCGGTGAGGCACAGCACAATAAGCATCAATGATTTCTTCATACCTTTAACGGGGCATCTTGTAGCTTATCTCTTATCATTCTTAATTTGTTATTTACTTGAACAGGCTCTGGGCCATCTGGTAGAGGCAGCGGCGCCAGGTGAGGAACTCGTGGGCGGTGCCCTCGGAGATAAGACCCTCGGCGTTGTAGCCGGCAGCCTTCAGGTCGGCCACGCTCTTGTTGATGCCGTCGGGATTCTCCTTCGAGCCGCAGCCCTCGAAGATGTACTTCACCACCTTCGGGTCCTTGATTTCATCGGGAGCGTACTGGCCGCCGGAGAGCAGTCCCCAGTAGCCGAACATCTCTTGACGGCGCAGGGTGATGAGCTTCGTCTCCATGCCACCCATCGACAGGCCGGCCATGGCGCGGTTCCACTTGTCGGGCTTGGTCAGGAAGTTCTGGTCGATGAAGGGGATAAGCTCGTCGCAGAGCAGCGTCTCAAACTCCTTGGCGGTGAACTGTCCGATGGTTCCGAACTTGAAGTCGTTGGTCAGACCGTAGGCCATGACGACGATGAAAGGCTTGATCTTGCCGTCGGCAATAAGGTTGTCCATAATAATGCCTGCCTTACCCTGTACGGGCCAGCTGGTCTCGTTCTCACCCCAGCCATGCTGCAGATACAGAACGGGATAGCGTGTCTGTTCGAGCTTACCGTTCTTACCCTTCACGAGCTTGCCGTAGCCATTGGGCAGATAGACATTGGCGGTCTGCATCTTGCCGGTGCTCTCACTCCAGAAGTTCACCTGCTGGATGTTGCCGTGAGGAATGTCCTTGCGCCAGGCGTAGAAATCCTTGTCCTTGGCGGGAATCTCGATACCGCTCTCCCAACGGCAGGAGCCGAAGTAATTGTGCGTGCCGGGGTCATTGACGGTTGCGCCGTCGATGGTCAGGTGGTAGTAGTGGAAGCCCTCGTCCATGGGGCCGTCGGTTGTGCCTGTCCAGATGCCGTCCTTGTCCTTGTGGAGCACTGTGCCGCCACGACCGCCGAGACCTAAGCTGACGATTACCGACTTGGCATCGGGAGCCTCAATGCGGAAGCGGGCATAACCCTCGCTGTTCACCTTCGGCCACTCCTGTCCGGGCTGGTTCATCTCGTTGGGCACGAAATCCTCCTTCGGCACGCGCTTGTCAAGCACGGGGTCGAAGTCGCGGATGGCACGGAAGCACTGTTTCGGACGGTAGTTCTCGTCGAAAGGCAGCGGGTGGTTGTTCACGCCGAGCCATGAGTCGCGGTCGCCGAGGTTCCAGAAGGTCACGTTGTCGATGACGTCAGCATGCTTGCGGAAGATCTTGAACAGACGGCTGTACTGGTCGGTCTGGAGGGTCTGCATATAGGCTGGCTGCGGTTTTGCCTCGCCACGGCTGAACATCAGCTGACCGCCGCTCTCGTTGTTCATACGGAGGTCAAGCTCGGTGATGTGGATGTGGTTCACCAATTCCTTGAACTTTGTGATTGTCAGGTCGAGCTGGTCTTCGTCGGGGAAGTAGATGTTGTAGTGGCCCTGCATACCGATACCATCGATGGGCACGCCAGCATCCTTCATCTTCTTCACCATATTATAAATGCGCTCGCGCTTGCCGGGGTCTACACAGCTGTAGTCGTTGTAGATAAGCGTTGCGTTAGGGTCGGCTTCGCGGGCAAACTCAAATGCCTTGGCAATGAACTCATCGCCGCAAAGCTTGAAGTGGCGGCTCTGGCGATAGGGGCTCTGCTCCTGAGGACCACGGGGTCCCCAGCGTGGACCATTGTCGTCGGCCATGGCCTCGTTCACCACGTCCCAGCAATAGACCACGTCCTTGTAACGTTCCACCACGGTATGTATGTGATCGCGCAGACGCTCGTAGAATACCTCTTTCTTCACCTCCTTGCCTTTCTTGTCGGTGAACATCCAGTCGGCAAACTGCGAGTGCCAGCAGAGACAGTGGCCACGCATCTTGATGCCGTTCTCACGGCAGAAGTTTGCAATCTTGTCGGCCTTCTCGAAGTTCCACTCGCCCTCTTTGGGGTGTAGTTCGCCGGGCTTCATGTCGTTCTCGGCGGTCACGCTGTTGAATTGTTTAAGGACGAGAGCCTTCTGGGCGTCGTCACCCACGTTGCGCTGGTTGAGCGCCACACCAATGGTGAAATAGTCCTTGTAGGCATCCTTCAGGCCTACGTCGGCCCTTGGGTCAACTTGCTGCCACTGTGCCAATGCAGTTGTACTGAACGATGCAAATGCAACGACAGCAGAGAAAATAAGTGTAAGTCTTTTTGATTTGTTCATAATTGTTTTAGTTTATTGGGTAAAGGTTTAATTATGTACGGTGCAAAGATAGTTATTAAAGACAAGACGCTGTTTCATTTATGTAACAAAAACTTTCGCCAACGTATAAACCTTTGGGAAATAGGCCTTTTATGCGATTGCTTCCCAACAATGGAGAACAAACAATAGGGCATCATAAGCGTGAAGTAGGAAATGTCGAAGTCTGCGTCTTCGAAAACGTCGATGTCGCTGTGGAAGACGTAATGGTTGTAGAGAAGCGAAACGAGGAAGAACGTAAACAGGAAATACATGGTGTAAAGGTTATATTCCCTGAAATTCCTGTAGCGTAAAGCCAGCCAAAAAGCCAGAGCGGCCATTGCTATAAAAATCCAGATGTTTCCTGTTGAAGATTGCGACATGAAGGGGTTGCGCTGGAAGAACACCCAGTTTTCTGTGTCCCAGAAGATGTATGGCGAGAAGAACAAGAATACTATCAGGGCAATAATTGCCAATGCGGCTATCTGGCGTAGCGGGGAACCTAAACGGCGCTTGGAGAG
This sequence comes from uncultured Prevotella sp., assembly GCA_905233425.1. Classification (GTDB taxonomy): domain Bacteria; phylum Bacteroidota; class Bacteroidia; order Bacteroidales; family Bacteroidaceae; genus Prevotella. Next base: position 83,490 of record CAJOEC010000004.1, read on the forward strand.
CCTGCGGGATGACCCGTAAGCGGGAATGGCCTCGCATCCCACTGGAATGAAAAACGAGCGCGTGAGATAGAGTGCCAAGGGGATGATTGCCGAGAGCCGTGTTGAAGCCATCATTCCGCAGATGATGGCGGTCATTATCCAGTGGTTCTGGAAAGACAACTTTTTCTTTTCCATGAACAGTATGACGCAGAACACCAACAGGGCATTTGTCAGTCCGTCACTGCGCACTATCACCTCCCACCAGTAGGCAGGAGAGGCCATGAGCAGCCAAGTGAAGAGGAGTGTCTGCGACCATGGGCCGTTGGTGGCATCAGTATGTGCTGCACAGATAGCGTGGCCTACGTGACTGGAAAACCAGTAGAGGACAAAGACGGTAAGCAGAAGAATGACAACAAGTCCGTAGCCCACGTCGCCCATCGCCCAGAACGGAATGTTCAGGTAGTGCCACAATGGGAAAGGTGACGGGAAGTTTGTCTCGCAAACGTGGGTGTGAATGCCGTATGGATAAGTCCCTGAGAACAGTCCGTCGAGGAAATATGTTGTTGCCGACCAGCGGTCAACGTTCACTGTCATGGGGTCTATTTTACTGAACAATAGACAGATGGCGGAGACAGCGACAAGCACAGAGGCAAGGAGAAGACAACAGGAAAGCCGTTCACGGCGCGAAACAAGACGATGGGCCAGAAACACGAATCCCAGCACAACAAGAAAGCCTACAACCCCAATGAGAGGGTTGTAGGCCGTGCGCCCCATATACTTGAATATGAAGAGAATATTGACGAATAGGTAGAAATAAACCGCCTTTACGTGTCTACTCATGTTTCTGACCTTTCTGCATCCTATACAGTCTGCAATGCCTGGCGCAAGTCATCGAGAATATCATTCACGTCCTCAATTCCTACGGACAGACGGATGAGGTCGGGTGCCACGCCAGCTTCGAGTAACTGCTCGTCGCTGAGCTGACGGTGAGTATGGCTGGCAGGATGAAGCACACATGTGCGTGCGTCAGCCACATGGGTGACGATGGCGGTGAGCTTCAGCGAGTCCATGAACTTGACAGCTGTCTCACGTGTGCCCTTCAGTCCGAAGGCAATCACGCCGCACGAGCCATTGGGCAGGTATTTCTGTGCCAGCTCATAGCATTCATCGCCCGGTAGTCCGCTGTAGCGCACCCATGCCACGCGGTCGTCCTGACTGAGGAACTCGGCTACTTTCTGCGCGTTCTCGCAGTGGCGCTGCATACGGAGGTGGAGGGTTTCCAGTCCGAGGTTTAGCAGGAAGCTGTTCTGTGGAGCTGGAATGCTTCCAAGGTCGCGCATGAGTTGAGCAACCAGCTTCGTGATGTAGGCCATCTTGCCAAACTTCTTGGTATAGGTTAGGCCGTGGTACGACTCATCGGGAGTGCAGAGGCCGGGAAATTTAGAAGAGTTTTTTTCCCAGTCGAAGTTGCCGCTGTCCACGACGCAACCTCCCACCTGCGTGGCGTGACCGTCCATGTATTTCGTGGTGCTGTGGGTGACGATGTCGGCCCCCCACTCGAAAGGCCGGCAGTTGATTGGTGTCGGGAAAGTGTTGTCGACAATCAGGGGCACGCCGTGGCGATGGGCTATACGTGCGAACTTCTCAATGTCGAGCACACGGCAGCCGGGGTTCGAGATGGTTTCGCCGAAGAGTGCCTTGGTGTTGGGGCGGAAGGCTGCGTCGATTTCCTCTTCCGATGCCTCCTGCGAGACGAATGTGCACTCTATGCCCAGCTTCTTCAGCGTCACTCCGAAGAGATTGTATGTGCCGCCATATATCTCGTTAGAGGTGACGAAATGGTCGCCGGCCTCGCAGATATTGAAGATGGCATAGAAATTGGCAGCCTGTCCGCTGCTGGTGAGCACAGCCCCTACCCCACCCTCAAGTGCGGCAATCTTAGCTGCCACGGCATCGTTTGTGGGGTTTTGCAGACGGGTGTAGAAATAGCCCTCCTTCTTCAGGTCGAAGAGGTCGGCCATTTCCTCGGTGTTGTCATACTTGAATGTTGTGCTTTGGTAGATGGGGAGCACACGCGGCTCTCCATTCTTTGGTTGCCACCCTGACTGTACGCAAAGGGTCGCTGGTGATAGTCTTTTCATATAATAGTGAGTGAATGGGGTGTGAAAGGGGAGTGAAAGACTTTCCACTCCCTTTCAATTCCTTGATATTAAAGAAGGTTTTTCTTCTCAATGTCCTTGAAGTAACGGTATGTGCCTACCTTCAGTTCGTCGCAGGCGGCGTCGTCGGCGACGATGATTCCATGCTGGTGCATCTGCAGAGCAGAGATGGTCCACATGTGGTTCACGCTTCCCTCAACGGCGGCCTGCAGTGCACGGCACTTGGCGTGTCCGTTCACCAGAATCATCACCTCCTTGGCGGCCATAACTGTGCCCACGCCGACGGTGAGTGCCGTCTTGGGAACCTTGTTGATGTCGCCCTCGAAGAATCGGCTGTTGGCGATGATGGTGTCGGTGGTCAGCGTCTTCTGTCGTGTGCGGCTGGTGAGCGACGAGCCTGGCTCGTTGAAAGCGATGTGACCGTCGGGGCCGATGCCACCGAGGAAAAGGTCGATTCCACCGGCCTCCTCAATCATCTGCTCGTAGTGTGCGCACTCGGCAGCGAGATCCTTGGCGTTGCCGTTGAGGATGTGAATGTTCTCCTTCGGGCAGTCGATGTGGTTGAAGAGGTTTGTGAACATGAATGAGTGGTAGCTCTCAGGATGTTCCTCGGGCAGACCCACATATTCGTCCATGTTGAATGTAAGCACATTCTTGAACGACACTTTGCCTTCCTGGTAGGCTTTCACCAGTCCGCGGTACATGCCTATGGGGCTTGACCCTGTGGGCAGACCCAGAACGAAAGGCTTCTCTGTCGTCGGCTTGGCGGCGTTAATCTTGGCTACAACATAGTTGGCAGCCCACTGCGACATAAGGTCGTAGTTCGGTTCGATGATTACTCTCATAATTACTTGTTTTTTTGATGTTTGTGTTTGTTAATGTTGTATTTTTGTTTAAATACCTTTTATTCGTTATTGCCCCCATCACTGGCCATGATATAGATTACATTAGCTATGTCGGCCACGTCGACTACTCCGTCCTGGTTAACGTCGCCTTTCTTGTCGTTGGTGGCGGTCACAGTAATGTTGTCCACTTTCATTACACCGTCGCCCCAAGTTATGGTGGCAGTTACGGTGTCGGAATCCCTGTGACCTTCGGCCACGGCATATACGGTGACGGTGTATTGTGTCGTCAATGCAATCGAAGCATCTTCGCTTTCCTGTACATCATCGGTGGTGACTTTCGACACAAATGTCGCACCCTCGGTTTCACAGCCGAAGAGTAGTCTTCCGTTCTCGTATGTTATGGTTGGGGTGGCGCATTTTGGGATCATGAAGTCAAAAGAGACGGTTCCATCGTCGTTCTGCACGATATTGGTGACAGGTTTCGACAGCATTATGTTCCCGTCGTAGTTGGGATAGTTCATCTTCGCTGCCGGCACTGAGTAGTTGGTCAGCGAGTCGTTCACGAACTCGGTTGAGTCGGTAGTCCAAGGATATGGCGACGTGCTGAGGTAATAGCTATTCATGAGGCCGGAATTGGCATGGCCCTTAGGCTTCGCCCATGTGGAAATGTATTTCTCCCATGCATCGTAGTCCATATTGTCGGCATGTACCAGCTCAAACCGCCGTTTCTTCCGGTCATTGTTCACCGAGTTGTTGCTCCAAATACTCTTGTCGTAGAACACGTGATAAACCACCAGTCCCTTTCCTGGCAAACCAAGATCCCATCCTCTCTGCTGCCTGTTCTCTAACAGCAGCCATTCACTGTCGCTGTGCTTTATACGGTACACCTCGCCGCCTTCTGCCACGGTCTTCAGGTTTTCCACATACGTAGCCTCAGTCAGTTCGGTAAATTCCATCCACCCCAAAAGCATCTTCTCCATCGGTGTGTAGTTGGGCGGGCACCATCCGTAGTTCGTGAAGTTTCCGCCGTCCATGAGGTCCCATTCGTCCACCACACTAAAACCGGCACCACTCGTCGTGGGGTAAATGTCGGGCAGACCAAGCGAATGGGAGAACTCATGACAGATGGTTCCGATGCCACACGACATGCCGTTGTACCACAGTTCGGCGCTGGCCGTGTAACTGGATATTGACAGACCGTTGGGGGTATTAACTGTAGAGAATGATCCGGTGTTTGGCCATATATGCCCATAACAGATGTCTACAGACTGGTTTCCTGTCAGTCCGGCGTAGACAAATATCACCTGTTCCACATGCCCGTTGCCGTCCCAGTCGTAGACTGAGAAATCGACATCCAACGAGTCAATCAACAACCTCGTTGCCTCTCTCAAATAGCTTTTGCCATAGTTGCGGGTTGATTCGGTGGGATTTTCGTATGGTTGTGCTTTGGCACTGATTTTTATTGGCCCGTAGATGTCGTATTTCAAGTTGAAGAGTCCGCCAGACTGCTCACGGAAATAGTCGGCGACTGAGCCGGGGCCTTTACGCTCGTTGTAGCCTTTGCCGTTGAAGATGCTGTCGTATTGTTCGCACGGATTCTCGCTTTTGAAATCAACATCGGAGAACGACATAAGTATCACAGCCTGACGGTATTCACGCTCCGGATCCCATGTTTTGTTTATGTTAGGCAGACGCATCGGCCTGGCCCCACGTGCCAATGCCTCACCCGACAAATTGACATCGGGGGTGCAGTCGCCGCGACGCACTTCCTGAGCCTCGACCGCGATTAGCGACAAATGGAAAGCGGCAAGTATGAAGAACACCCTCCACAGTCCATGTTTATTCCTCTTATTCATCCGCTTTTCCTTCATTTATCATTACGGTTATCGTAGCCGAGATGTCGGCCACATCGACCTCCCCGTCGCCGTTTACGTCGGCATCCATCAGCCTCACGTTCTTGTTGTCGCCAATGGTCATGTATGTTATGATGGCCGAAATGTCGGCCACATCAACGCCTCCATCACCATTGACGTCGCCTTTGAGGAAATCCTCGCCCATGAAATTAAACGACACGGTTCCGTCGCCATGCATCGTGATGTTTGTAATGGATTTCGACAAATAATGGCTGTCGTCGTTGGTAGTTTGCATCAATGACGGTGGATTAGAGTCGTTGGAAAGCTCATTGTTAACTTTTGTGGAGTCGCTGTTTGTCCATGGATAGGGCGAACCGCTCAGTATGTAGCTGTTCATGAGGCCTTTGTTGGCATAATTCTTGTGGCCTTGTTCGATCAGCTTGTCCCAGTCGTCATAGTCCATACCGTCGGCAGGTATCAGTTCAAACCGCCGGTTATTGCTGACGTTCACTCTGTTGGTGTTCCATGCGCTGTTGCTGTAGTTCACGTGGTAGACCAGCAGACCGCGTCCTGGCAGCCCCAAGTCCCATCCTTTCTGTTGTCTGTTCTCTATAAGGTAGTATTCGTTTTTCGTATGGCTTACCTTGTAGACAACGCCGCCCTCATCGACAGTTTTCAGACCTCTTACCCTTGTCGGCTCTGTCAGTTCCACCGGCTTCAGCCATCCTAAGAGCATCTTCTCCAATGGCGTGTAGTTTGGCGGGCACGACCCGTAGTTGGTGAAGTTTCCGCCGTCCATGAGGTCCCATTCATCGACAACACTGTACCCGGCACCATCCACTGTAGGGTAAATGTCGGGAAGCCCTAATGAATGGCTGAACTCATGGCAGATGGTGCCTATGCCGCACGACGAGCTGTTATACCACAGCTCGGCACTGGCAGTGTATTCAGATATAGTCACGTCGCCGGCCACTATCTCCTCAAAGGAGCCGGTGTTCGGCCATATATGCCCGTAGCACACACTTGCAGACTGGTTCCCGGTCAGCCCGGCGTAGACGTAGATTATCTGTTCCACCTCCCCGTCGCCGTCCCAGTCGTAGGGTGTGAAATCCACCTTCAGCTCGTCTCTTACAATCTTTGTGGCCTCCACGAAAACGTCTTTGCCATAGTTGCGGGTGTCTTCGGTGGGGTTTGAATAGGGCTGGGCTTTCTTGCCCACTTTTATCGGGCCGTAGACATCGAACTGCAAGTTAAACCATCCTTCCGACTGTTTGCGAAAATATTCTGCCACGCAGCCCGGACCTAAGCGTACGTTGTAGCCCTCGACGTTGAAAATGCTGTCGAATGTCTCCCGAGGGGTCGCCGACTTGAAGTCAACATCCGAGAACGACACCAATATGACAGCCTGTCGGTAAACGCGTGTTGAGTCCCACTTCGTATTAATATATGGCAGACGGCGCAGCCTCCGCCCTCCAAGGGGTTCGGTCGCGCCGTCATTGGATGATAGCTGGGGTGTGCAGTCACCTTTTATTGTCCTCACTGTCTGGGCATACAAGGTGAAAGGCAAAAAAAGCACCATGAAAAACGACATCACTGTCCTCCTCATGCGCACATTATTATTATATGTCATCATTGCCTGTTTTTCTTATAACGCGAACATTCCCCGTTTTATTTTCCTACGCCCCATTTTTTTCGGTTATTCCCTCAAGGGCAACGTCGCGGCAGGTCGGAAAACGTATGGGGGGTGTCGTTACTTAGCGAGCTATCCGGAGAACAGGGGCAATGGGGTTGCAATGTTTGGCGGGCAGGTCTACTATGAGTCCCTCGGTGGTCTGGCGGGCTTTCAGCTTGCCGTGGCCAAGGAGGTAGACCGATGAGATTGCCTTTGTGAAATCCTTGTTGCCCTTTGCCAGCGACTTGACGACGATGCGGCCGTCCTCAGGCCACTGCATGGGGGTGACGTAGAGGTGTTTCTTCGATGTGTTGAAGCGTATGTCCTGAGCCGTCATCTTGTTGTACATACCGTCGTTGAAGCCCTGGGCGTTGAGCCTTATGTCGCTGTCGGCCACGGGGCCTTCGCCGAACTTCACCCACGGGCGGGTGCCGAAGATGCTCTCGCCGTTCTGCTTCATCCACACTTCGAGGTCGTCGAGGATGGCAGCCTCCTTCTCGTCGTAGGTGCCGTCGGCACGCAGGGGCACGGAGAGCAGCAGACAGCCGTTCTTCGACACCACGTCGACCAGTTCGCGCACGACGAAGGCGGCACTCTTGTAGTGGTTCTTCTCGTAAATGTCTGTGTTATAGTGCCATCCGCCTATGCAGTTGCAGGTTTGCCACGGCTCCTCAACCAAGGCGTTGGGGGCACCGCGCTCCACGTCCCATGTCAGGGCCTTCTTCTGCTCATCGTTGAGAATCTTGCCGAAGACCACACCACGCGGGTTCTTATTATAAAGATGTGTGGCAATCTTCAGTCCGCAGTCGCTAAGTGCGTAGAAGGGTAGTACGGTGACATCGAAATAAATGAGGTCGGGATTGTAGCGGTTGATGGCATCGAGGGTGCGGTCGTAGAAATTGGTGACAAACTCGCGGCTTGGTGGACAGGCACCGTGGGTCCAGTCCCACTGCCCGTGGCATGCGCCATTGTCCCACGAGCCTTTGCTCAGCGGGTGGCTCTGCTGGTAGAGCATCTGCGGGTCGAGTCCTTCCCACCATTTGCCCTTTCCGTCCTCCTTGGTCATCGTGCCGTCGTAGTAGATGCCGGCCTTGGGGCCTTCGAGATCCCAGCGCTGCGAAGGCTCGTACCAGTTCCAGGCATGGTCGGCATGGAACGATATGCCAAGAGGCAGTCCGGCCTTCCTCGCTGCTGCTGCCCATTCGGCCAGGATGTCACGCTTCGGGCCGATGTTCATCGAGTTCCAAGGCTGGTATTTCGAGTCCCAGAGGTCGTAGTTGTCGTGGTGGTTGCCAAGGACGAAGAAATACTGTGCGCCGAGGCGTTTGTAGCGTGCTATCAGACTGTCGGGCTGCCAACGCTCGGCCTTGAACAGCGGCAGGATGTCCTTGAAGCCGAACTCAGAGGGGTGGCCGTAGTGCTCCACGTGGTGCTTGTACTTGCCATTGCCCTCCATATACATCTCGCGGGCCATCCAGTCGCCCGAGCCCTCGACACACTGCGGCCCCCAGTGTGCCCAGATGCCGAATTTCGCGTCGCGGAACCATTCTGGTGTCTGGTGTGTCACGAGCGACTCCCATGTGGGTTCGTATTGTCCTGTCAGCATCTTCTCGTGCTCCTCTGAGACGGGGATGCGGAATTGCTGGGCGCTTCCGCCTACACTTGGCAGGACGAGGGCCGCGCATAATACAGCGCGGCTTACGAGACAGGAAGAGGAAAAAAGCGCTTTCATTGTTTCGTAGCGGGCTTGAGGTTCCACTTTGAGTTGTCCGAGGAGAAGTCGTACTCAGCCAGTGTCGGGGTGCTGTCGCCTGCTGAGTAGATGCAGTAGCGGGTGTTCGTGCCCTCCATGCCGGGGATGGCCTTCGGCATGATGCGGAATGTGCCGTCGGTGAGCTGCTCGATGCGCCAGAGCTGTTCGTCGGCTCCGTCTACGAATGACTTGGCGGTCAGTTCCTTGTTGGCAGTAGCCGTCAGGGCGCGGTCTGTGCCAGCGATGGTAATCTTGAAGTAGGGAGCGCTAAGATAGCCGCCGGCCTTCTCTACAGGAGTTATGTCCCATATCTGGTGCGGGCGGAACATGTAGTCGCCGCAGCGCACACCAACGGGAACATCGGCATCGGGCCAAGTGGCGATTACCTCGCCAAGCGTCTGGTTGGGCACAGGCTTTACGGGTTGCTGCATCTGCTCGCGATTGAACCATCCCTGACGCTCCTGCTTCATGCGGACAAAGTCGACAGCCAACTCCAACGAGTAGCCGCGACGCTCGCTCTCAATAGCGAAGGTGCCACCCTTGAGCTGTTCGCCGGCGTAGGGCCAGTCGTTCTTCCACAACAGCGGGCGCACGGCCAATGTGGAGCGGCCGCCCATGTCGAAGTCGGCCTCCCAGTGGAACGACGCGATCTCCACGCCCTCGTCGATGATTGTGCGCCCGAAGTGTCCGGCACCCGTCTTGCGGTCGCCGGCGTTGATGACCATGCGGCCTCCGCCGTGGTACATGTCACGGCCGACATTGTCGAGATAGGGCCCTTCGACACTACGCGAGCGGCCCACGACAATATTATAGGTGGAGTTCACCCCGTCGCAGCAGGTGCCATGGGTGCCGAGGAGGTAGTACCATCCGTTGCGGTAGATAAGGTCGGTGGCTTCGCAGTCGATGGCGATGTCCTTCTCCTTGTTCCCCTTGACACGGTATCCCGTCTTCGGGTCGAGTTCAATGAGCCTGATGGTGCCGAAGTATGTGCCGTAGCTCACCCAGAGGCGGCCCGTCGTGGGGTCGAGCAACATTCCCGGATCGATGGCGTCCTGGTCTTCCATGCCGTCGCTCGAGCATACCTCAACTGCCGTGGTGAACTTGAAGTCGGGCGACTTCGGGTCGAGGGTCTTGTTCCACATAGTGAGAATACGTCCATTGTGGCCTCCGCCAAGTCCGCCGCCTGTGGCACCGTAGATGACGAGGTAACGGTCGCCGATTTTCAGCACGTCGGGGGCAGCACCACCGCCCGGACGCTCGGCACCTGAGTGCCACGACCAGCCGTCATCGGAGATGAGGCCTCCGCCGCCGGTGCCAAAGGTGTAGTACTTGCCGTCGCACTCGGCGATGGTCGAGGGATCATGGATGTAGGGGGCACCCGTCTGGGCGTGAGCCCAATAATGCGTCATGCCGAACAATAGACAAAGGTTGAACAGTCTCTTGAAGTCTTGAAGTCTTGAAGTCTTGTAGTTCATAATTTATTGTTATTGGTTATTATATACAGTATTGTTGAATTATTGGTGTATGACGAATACGAAGCCGCCACGTGGCTGGCACTCCACAGTAGTGGGCAATGTTTCCAAGGATTGAAGCTGCCACGAGTCGGTTCCGTCGAGGAAGGCGTCAACCTTTGCTTTCTTGCTGTTGATGATACCCGTTGGCAGGGTTATGGTCTGTGCCTCGTCGCGTCCGTTTATGCCCGCCACGTACCATGTGTTGCCACGGCGGCGTGCCAATGCGACGCTCTCGCCGGGATAGCCGGAGAGGAAGCGTGTCTCGTCCCACACGGATGGCAGGTTGGAAAGGAACTGCTGCACCTGCTGTGGCTGTGCCAGATAGCTCTCCGGGCGGTCGGCTAAGTGTTGCAGTCCGCTCTCGTAGAGCACGGTCAGAGCCAGCTCATGGGCGCGGGTGGTGATGTGCGGGTGCTGTGAGTCGCTGAATGTGCATGGCGTGTAGTCCATGGGGCCAATGACGTTGCGTGTGAAGGGCAGCGTGGCGTTGTGGCGGGCGGCGCGGTTGGTGAACGTGGGGACGTTGTTATACCATTCGGCACCATAAACGCCCTCGGTGCTCATAAGGTTGGGCCATGTGCGCTGCCAACCACGCGGGATGGTGGCGCCGTGGAAGTTCACCAACAGGTGGTGGCGTGCGGCACACTCCAGCAAGTCCTGGCAGTAGTCCATGTTGAGCTGTGTGTCACCGCTGAAGAAGTCGATCTTCACGCCGGCCACGCCAATCTTCTCGCACCAGGCGAACTCCTTCTCGCGGTCCTCGGGCTTGTTCAGGCGGAACTTAGGCCCCGGTGCACCGTTAATCCAACCCACCGACGAGTTGTACCATATCATCGGGCGCACGCCTTTCGAGAGGGCGTAGCTGACGGCATCCTCCACGGTCTTGCCCTCGTTGGTCGCCACCTTGTCCATCTCGTCCCACTCGGCATCGATGAGCACGTAGGGCAGATGGAGCGTAGCGGCCATGTCGCTGTATTTCTTGATGATGTTGTAGTCGTTGCTCCCGTGGTTGTAGGCCCAGTAGACCCACGACACCACGCCGGGATGAATCCAGCTGGTGTCTTTGACCTTGCTGGGTTCGCTGACGTCGGTGACGAGCGTCGACTCCACTACATCGTTCAAGCTGCCCACGATGACAACGCGCCACGGGGTGTGGCCTCCCCCACCCTCGGAGGGCGAAAGAAGGGCGTCGGGCACCACGCTGTATGTGTCGCCCTTGCTGTAGAGGCACGACGCGCTCTGTCCACGCTCGATGTTTGCCTCGGTGATGAGTGCGAACACCCCGTCGGCAGGTTCTAAGAGCGATGGGTAGCCCCAGCGTCCGTCCTCGGCCTTGGTGGTCAGCGGGAAGAAGCCCTCATAGCTGTCGGCCCATTTCTGCAGCCATCGGCGTGTGCCGTCGGCTATGGTGTAGGACAACCCGAGTGAGTTGAGAGTTGAGGGTTGAGAGTTGAGAGCTGAGGGTTGAGAGTTGAGAGCAGAAGGTTGGGAGTTGGGAGTTGCCTCATAGCGGAATGCCACTCCGTCGTTGTATATTCTCAGCACGAGCTGGCCGGCACGGTATTCGTTGGCCTCGTTGGTGCAGTTCAGCCGCTTGCCGGTAAGCATCTTGTAGTTCTCCTTCAGTTTGCGCTGGAAGGTCAGGCTGGCCATTGCCGATGGGTCTACGTTTATGTCGATGACATGCTTGTCGAGGTAGCTCACGTTGAGCGTCCTGCCCGTCTGTTTCACAGTTATGCGTCCGTTGGGCGACTGCATCGCCGACGGCGCCGTGGCCACTACTCTATACACTCCACCTGGCTGTGTGTCAATGTCGTACTCATATACTGCAGGCACAGTCATGGAAGTGAAATCCTTCAGTTCTGCTGAACGTAGGGGTTGCTTCACGTCGGCAGGGTCCAGCAGGGCGTTGGGGCATTTGCCTTCTGCAATGCGAAGACCGTCGCCTTTAAGTGGCACGTATGAGCGGAGTCGCAATGTACCGCCGATTGTTGAGCGTACAACCGCTGTCTGCAGCGAGCCTTTGTCCCATTGCTCGTCGACGACGAAGCCGCCACGGGCACGCAGTCCCTTCACGTCGCCCTTCGACCACGCTTCGGGCAGAGCGGGGAGAAGATGCACGGCTCCGTCGTGGCTCTGCATGAGCATCTCACAGATACCGGCGCTGACACCGAAGTTACCGTCGATCTGGAAAGGCGGATGGGCATCGAAGAGGTTGGGATAGGTGCGCCCGGCGGGATATTCGCGCATCTTGGAGTCGTCGGGCAGCAGGTGGAGCATGTTCTTGATAATCAGGAAGGCATGGTTGCCGTCGAGCATACGTGCCCAGAAATTGGTCTTCCAGCCTAAGCTCCATCCCGTGGCCATGTCGCCGCGCTGCTTCAGCGTGTTGGCAGAAGCGGTGAAAAGCTCCGGATGCGAGAAGGGCGAGATCTGGTTAGAAGGGTACAGACCATAGAGATGCGAGATGTGGCGGTGCTCGTCCTTCGGGTCGTCAGCGTCGATGAGCCACTCCTGCAGCTGGCCATAGCGGCCTATCTGCATTGGCGGGAGATTCGAGATATGGAATTTGAGCGTGGCGATGTAGGCAGAGTCCTTGCCCAGCACCTCGGCGGCCTTGAGCGTCTGCGAGAGCACGTCGAAGGCAATCTGGTTGTCCATCGTCGAGCCGGCACAGACGTTTGTGCCCTTGCCGCGAGGGCCATGCTCCGGCGACACAGTGGGCACGGTCATGAGCCATCCGGCGGCCTCCTTGATCTCTCCGGCAGCGGGATAGACCTGCATGTAGTCGAGCAGGAAGTCGGCGGCGCCCTTCAGCACGGGGTAGTATTCAGCGAGGAAGTCCTTGTCGCCGGTGTAGAGATAGTGCTGCCAGATGTGTGTCGTCAGCCATGCTCCGCCTGTCGGGAACATTCCCCAGGGCGTGCCGTCCACGGGGCCGGCTATGCGCCAGAGGTCGGTGTTGTGGTGGGCCACCCATCCGTTGCTGCCATACATCTCGCGGGCGGTCTTCACTCCTGTCTCGCTCAGGTCACGAATCATCGTAAACAGCGGCTGCTGCGTCTCGGCAAGGTTGCCAATGAGGGCGGGCCAGTAGTTCATTTCGGCGTTGATGTTGATGGTGTACTTCGAGTCCCACGGCGCGTTCATCTTGTCGTTCCATACGCCCTGCAGGTTGGCTGGCTGTCCGCCGGGCTGGCTCGATGAAATGAGCAGGTAGCGGCCATACTGCATCATGAGCGACACCAAGTCTAAGTCGCTGGCATCCTTCTCAAAAGCGGCCACGCGCTTGTCGGTCTCCAAGCCTGAATTCCCCGACTTTGGCAACACAAGCGTCACGCGGTCGTACTGTTCCTTGTATTTCTTGACGTGGTCGGCAAGCAGCTGTTTGTAGGGCTTGCCCTTCACGGCGGCCAGCGTCTCATTGTTCCTCTTCACAGGATTTCCGCTCACGTCGTGGTAGTTCACGAAGTTGGTGGCGGCGGTGATATAGAGTGTGGCCGTGGTGGCATTGGCAACAGTCATTTTGTCGGCACCACGCTCTACCTTGCCGTCGGCCTCGACCAACACGCGGCACTCGGCTTTCAGGCCGGCCTTGATGCCCTCCTGCTCCACACCGTCGACAACGGCTGCCAGCTCAAAGACCGACCCGCTGATTCCTTCGTGCTCGGAAACGGTGAAGACTTTCGACTGCAACTGGCTGTTGAAACCGACATCGAACGACAGACTGCCCTTTTTGCCGGCCTTCAGCTGCACGATGACGACATTGTCGGCCAACGAGGCAAAGACTGTCCGCTCGTATTTCACACCATTATATATATAAGATGTGGTGGCGGTGGCGTCGGCGAGGTTGAGGGCTCGCTCATAATTGGTAGCGTCCTTGTGGCCCAGAGTCAGCTTCAGGCTGCCCAAGGGAAGGAACCTCATGCCGTGGGGGCCTTTGATGAAATGCTGGTCGATGAGCTTCGACGCCTCGAACTCCTTGCCCTCGAATATGAGGCGGCGGACATCCGCCAGAGCCGCCAGCGACTCGTTGCTGTTGTTCGAGTGGGGCGAGCCGCTCCAGAACGTCTCTTCGTTTAGCTGTATCTCCTCCACGTCGGTGCCTCCATAGACCATGGCACCGAGAGTGCTGTTACCGACGGGCAGGGCCTCCAACCAATGGCTTGCCGGACGGCTGTACCACAGGCGGTGGTGTTGCTGTGCCATTGTGGGTAGCGAAATTGCTGCGAGAAGCAGAATGGCAAATAGTTGTCTCATAGTTTATTAGGTTTTCTTGTTCTCGTTTTACTTGGGGTAAAGGCTAATCGTGGGCTAATCGTGCATTCCCGGCCATGATGGCGATGACTGTGGCAATATCGGCCACATCAACCACGCCGTCGCCGTTCACGTCGGCATCCAAGTCGGTCACATTGCCGGCCATCACGTTAATGATAGAGGCGATGTCGGCCACGTCGACCGCCATGTCGACGTTCACGTCGCCATATACCTTCACGACCATCGGCGAATAGTCGTCGTTGTTGGTCAGGTACATGTCGTCAACGATAATCGTGGTACGGTCGCCCCAGAAATCCACGATGCGGATGTTCTTCGTGTCGAGTTTCTGCCCCTTCTTGTCGCCGCCGGTGTATTTTGCCGTGCTGAGGTCTACGACAATCTGTGTCTTCGAGCCGAAGGCCGACGTCTCGTGGTTCGAGGCCCAGATGCTGTTCTCGGTGAAGATGTTCAGGTGTGCCCCGCTGGCGGTTTTCTTCAGTTTCACGACCAGATACTTGTATGCCGACATGTCGGCTCCGTTGTTGTAGACCCAGCCCATCTGGCCGTACTGTCCTGTCTTGAAGGTGTGGGTGCTCTCGTCGTAGGTGCCCTCGCTGTAGAGGTTCGTGGTGATATACTGCTCGCCGAAGGGGAAGAACGTTGAGCGCACGGTGAACCTGGCGGTCAGCTCGTTGCCCTTCGGGTCGGTGTAGTAGGCACGCACGTTGGCCATTCCAACGCCGAGAGCGACGACACGTCCGTTGCGAATATCAATCACATCGTCGCCAACAATCTCATAGCGCGACTGCGAGGCTACGTTCTCCGTGCGGCCGTCGCGGTAGGTGGCGTTGATGTCAATCAGGCTGCTGTTACCCACCATCACCTCCATGTCTTCGTCGGCGACGTTGAGTGTCTCGGCGGTGAGCATGTCGTCGCTGTAACCCTCGAACTCTTCGGGGTAGAATGTCGACTCCTCGAAGGTGTCCTCGGTGGTGAACCAGTCGAAGTCGGCATAGCCAACAGCCGGGGCTTCTGAGCCATCTGTGACCTCCTGGACTGCTGAGTTATAGCAGAAGAGGCCGAAGCGTGCCCCCACGAAGACGCTGAGGTTGAAGCCCAGCTCCGTGTTCTGGCCGATGGACTTATAGGTCACGTTGTCGGTGGAGTAGTAGAATGTAGTCTTGCTGGTGCTGTAGTTCACCGTGGCACGCAGATAAATCACGTCGTCGATGGTCTTTCTCGTCGTGCTCTCCGTAGGCTGGGTGTTTGTATTGGACGACACGATGTCCTGCCGCCAGAGTAGGCGTTTCCTGCCGTTCTTCACCTCGACACAAATGAAGGCGTAGGGGTCCTGGAAGATGCAGATGCCGGCGCGGTCGCCCTCCTGCAAGTGGCTAACGTCGATCTTCACCGTGCCCATGATGGGGGTGTTCTGCTTGTTGTGGTAGACGGGTATGCGCTGGGTCAGCATGTTGCGGGCCTGCTTCAGCGGGGCGGGTGAGGTGGTCACGCCGTCGGCGGGCAGGGCCTTAAGGCGGAGCCATCCGGGACGTTCAAACAGCGACCATCCCGACGCGTCGGGGTTGTGGTTCCACTCCCACTGCATGTCAAGAGGATAAGTGCGGAAGGGGTCGTTGGTCGGCAGGGCCTTCTTTTCGTAGGTTGCTCCCACGTTGGGTTTCGTGCATGTTGTGTAGGGCACACCGTTGTTGCCCACCGTGGGCCAGCCGTCCTCCCACGTCACGGGCTGGAGGTTGGGCATACGGCCCAGGGCACCCTTGTCCTCCTGCATGATGGTCCACCACTCGCCCTCGGTCGTGTCGAAGAGCGCGCCCTGGTGGACGGTGTTCACCTTGCCGTTGATGACTTTCTCCACGAGCATCTTCTCCTCATAGGGGCCGAAGATGTTCTTCGAGCGGAAGATGGCCTGCCCCGAGGGCCAGCCGCCGTAGGTGGCGTAGATGTAGTAGTAGTCGCCGATTTTGTAGAGGTGGCAGCCCTCGAGTCCGTCCTTGTCGCTGATGACGCGCTTCTCCTGCTTGTAGTTGAAGTTCTCGTCGAGTTCGCACATCTGGATATTGCCGATGCCGCAGGCCACGTAGACCTTGCCGTTGTCGAAGAGCATACCGGGGTCGTAGTAGATGCGCGAGAGCTTCTTCATCTCCCAGTCGCCCTCGGGGTCGGTGGCGGTGAGAAGCCAGCCGCCGGAGTCGTTGCCGTTGATGAGAATATGGAACTTGCCGTTGTGGTATTTCATTGAGCAGGCCCACATGCCTGAGGCGTAGGCGCTCTCACCGTTGAGGAGCGAATAGCGGTTGGAGACAGAGAGCTGTTTCAGGGGCTGGGCGCAGTACTCCCAGTTCACCAGGTCCTTCGACTTGATGATTGTCGCGCCTGGGAAGTGTACCATCGTCGTGGAGACCATATAGAACGTGTCGCCGACGCGTATGACGTCGGGGTCGGGGAAGTCGGAGAACACTACGGGGTTCTGGAACTTGCCGTTGCCCAGGTCGCTTATTGACAGGTTCTTGAACTCAGGCGTGTCGTCGGTCGAAGCAATGAGGCTGGCTTGCTGAGTGAACAGCATGGCTGCTGCTATAGGCAGCGAAAGCGATAATCGTTTCATTAAATCAATGTATTTTATATATTAGGCTGCAAAATTAACAAATTCCCCCGACAATACTTTTGTTTTTCGTAACAAATTGTTTCTTTAGTGGCTATTTTCTTTGTCATTTGCCCTAAAACAGCCAATTTTTACGCCACGGAAACACTTCTCCGCAATTAAACATATAATTACCCGTGTCAGCCCCAGACCAAACGCATTATAAATATTTTAGAAACGAATTTGAATAATTATTATAATTTTGTCCACGAATTTGAATAATAATTCAGGTTTCTCAAGTTCCCCAGACCACGCCCTGAAAGGGCAATAATCTATCAGCCCAGGGCAGCGCCCTGGGTAGGCATGAGTGCACAGCTCCGCC
>CAJOEC010000005.1 GCA_905233425.1 uncultured Prevotella sp.
GCGATGGGAGGGGCGCCCGTGAGCACGGGCGACCCCTTTAGGGTCGATGTTACCCATACACCTGCTATCCGGGGGTGCTCGCTACGCTCGTACCCTCGGTTATTGATAGGAGACGCTTTCAGCGTCTTAGTCACCTGATTGCAGATAATCATTTGTTTATTTTTGTTTTAATGCTGCAAAATTACTGCAAAAAAACAAAAGCCCCAAATAAATCGGGGCTAAAAAATTAAGTGAAAATTAAGTGGCCTTGTCTAAGTATTCCAACTTCTTTTTCAGTTCTTTGCTGCTGCCTGTCTCAGAGAAAAGCGAGTTCAGCATGTCCTTGCTAATCTGCGAGATATATGGCGATGTGACACCCAGCAGGTTTGACACATCCTTCACGTTGAGGTGCAGCCTGAACAGGAAGCACGTGCGGCATTTCTTTTCGTCATCCACACCATTCGACATAAGTAAAGAGCACAGGGCGGGCATGTGCTCCTTTGCAAATATGTCAAGAGCCGTCAGGTCCTCGTCGGTCATCCGCATCCCTTTCCTCACTTTACTTTCAAGAGCCTCATAAAGGCCCGACGCCTTGTAGTGTGTCTCCACCGTGTCCCCGGCTGCGTCCATGCTCCGGCTGTAGCGTTCCACTTTCTCTTCCAACTGTTTTATCTCTTCCGATTTCCTGCCGATGATTTCATTGAGCTTTGCCGCGTTTGCCTTGAAAATCTCCATCGAGCCTTCCAACTCGCTGTTCAGGTTCTCGTAGTTTGTCACAACAGCCATCAGGCTCTTCTTTTCCTCCTGTAGCCTGACGAGCATTCTCCTGTTCTCCTCATACTCCCTCCTTTCTGCCTCGCGCTCCTTTTTCTTCTTCCAAACCATGAAGAAGAGCACAGCCCCGCCAATGACGAGCAGGACAACCAAGACGCGAAAGCGCCCTTGCTCCCTGTCGGCCCGCTCTTTTTCATGAATGGCCTGTTCCTTGTGGCGCGTGTAGTTGTACATATTCTGGGCTTTCTCCACCTCTGCCGTGGCCATTTGTGCATAGAGGGAATCGTTCATGTCATAACTGTAAATGGCGTATTTTGCAGCAGAGTCAGGCATATTCGTTTTTAGGAACAGACGGGAAAGGTATTTCGATGCCATGTTTTGGTTGATGTAGTCTTTCCCAGATGTCAGCTCTTTCCTGAGATAATATTCTGCCGAGTCAAGTCTGTTGACAGCCTCGAAATACCTGGCCTTGCAATTATAGAATACTTCCCTGCCCCGTACAATGTTTCCAAGCGAGTCGAAATAACCTGACTCTTTCTCGTAGATGTCTATGAACAGCCTGGCTCTCTCGTTCATGCCTTTGTGGAGAAGGCTGGGGATGACGGCAGCGAAATATCTGGAAGCCATTCTCTTATAGGCCTTTTCCTTGTAGAACTGTTCGTAAAGGTAATCGCCGATACTTATGATGGAATCGTGCATCTGAAGCCTGTCGAATGTGGACATCTTGTGGCCATAGCCATTGATGGCCGACGCGGTGTCTTTCCCCCTCCATCCATATTCTATGTAGTGCTGGAGACATTCCAGATTGTCTTTCAGCAGGTTTTGCTGATAGAATATTCCTGCCATCTGCGCATATACCCTGCACAACTGGCGGTAGTCGCAGTCGGCGGCGGTAGTGTCGGCGCGGTCAGCTGCGTCGTGATATGCGGCGAGGGCTGCGGGGGCTTCGCCTCGGTCGGCGTGGGTGCGACCGAGGAGGTAGTGGGCCTCCATCTGCTCGTTGGGAGTGCCGTGGTCATCGAACCAGTCGGCGAGGGCCTGGGCCAATGAGTCGTTGGTGAGGAGGCTGTTTGCCTGGTTCATGGCCTGTAGGACGGCCAGTTCCTGCTGCATACGGGCGTGGTGGCTGCCGGTGCAGGCGGCCAGCAGGAGTGCGGCCACTGGCATGATGAACGTCATGAAAAGAAATAAGGAACCGTGTCTTGTTTTTCTGTTGTCTTGATGTTCCACTTTCCTGTTGTCTTGTTTGTGGGTGCAAAGTTACGACTTTTCTGAGTAACCTGCAAGGGAAAAGCGGAAAAAGAATTAACCAAAAAATTACCACCCGTTAGGGACGCGACGTGTCGCGTCCGCCTCCGAGGTGTCCATTTCACCCCTCCGGGCGGGCTTTTAGTTCGCGCCGTGCGAACTCCCAGTTCGCGCCGGGCGGACTGACAGTTCGCACGGCGCGAACTTTTTGGGGCCTCCGACCCCTTAAAAGGACAGCTCTACCCACTGTAGGGGCAGGCCCCGTGCCTGCCCCTACACCGTCGGAAAAAGCCGACGCTTTGTCACCTCTCCATTCTGTTGCAGATGTCCTGATACCATTCCACGTAGCGGTGGCGCATGGCCTTTGCCTGTTCGCGGGTGTCGCCCATGGCTGTGAGTTCCGCCTGGCTTATGGGCTGGCCAACCTCTACGTAAATCGGACTTTTGTGCAGGGTGTACGACTTCTTGGGCAGCACCTTGCCCGGACCGTATAGGCAAAGGGGCAGGATGTCGAGACCCAGCTCACGGGCTATATGGAAAGCCCCCTGATGGAAACGGCCGATGCGGCAGTCGGGCGAGCGGGTGCCCTCGGGGAATACGGCGATGCTGTAGCCCCGCTCCACAAGCGAGCGCAGACGCGGCATAAGCTCGTCGATGCCGTCGCGCACGGGGTAGTATTCAGCATGGCGTATGAGGAAGCCGTAGAAGGGATTGTTCCATACCCAGTCGTTGGTAAGGAAGATGATGTGGGGTGTGAACTGCATGATACACATCAGGTCGAGGTGGGACTGGTGGTTACAGATGAGGACAGATGCAGCAGACCCAACAGGCCCACACCCAGCAGGCCCACACCCAGCAGACCCACACCCAGCAGACCCACACCCAGCAGACCCACCCCCGGCCCCTCCCTGTAGGGAGGGGAGTATATACTTCTGAGGCAGAAGGTGACCACTCCCCTCCCTACAGGGAGGGGCAAGGGGGTGGGTCTGCTGAGGCAGAAGGTGACCACTCCCCTCCCTACAGGGAGGGGCAAGGGGGTGGGTCTGCTGAGGCAGAAGGTGACTACTCCCCTCCCTACAGGGAGGGGCCGGGGGTGGGTCTGCTGGGGGGAGGGTCTGCAGGGTCTGCTTGGGGAGGGTCTTGTCCCCCCACGAGAATGTTGTTCCGGGGATGCCCAGCTTTATCATTATGAATTGTGAGAGCCACTGTATTAGGCGGTGCAGGTTCAGCCGTTTTTTCTCAGTCATGGGGCCAGACTTGACATAGAGCCATGCACCAGGCGTGACGACAAAGATGGAGAAGAACACGAAGAACAGCAGCGAGCCTATCGTGCGAACATATTTCATGAGCCACCGCCACAGCCGCAACGGCAGACCATAGACGACGGCAAGGAAACAGAGAACTGTGTTCAACAGGCTGATGCGGGCAAAGTCCTTGCCCGGACGGAAATGGCTGACGCGCTCCTCACGCGGGGGATAGTACACACGGACATCGATGGGCACCAGCTCCACACCGTGCCACGAGGCAAAGACCATCAACTCCAGCTCGGCCTCGTAGCGGGAGGTGAGAAAGGTGAAACTCCTACCGGCCCCCCACCCTACCTGTCGTGAGGCAGGAATACCGCACCTCCTACTGGGTTTCCTTAGTGGGTAGAGGCGGTAGCCAGTCTGCGTGTCGGGCAGACGGCGACCTGTCTGCACGTAGAACCAGAAATTGGAGAATTTGTTGGCAAACCGGCTGCCTGAGTTCTGCTCAGTCCCGTCCATCTGTCGGCTGCCAACTATGAGCGCGCCGGGGTGCTCCATGTTGGCCTTGAGGAAGAGTGGTATGTCCTCAGGGAAGTGCTGCCCGTCGGCATCGATGGTAATGGCGTAGGAGAAGCCCATCTCCAACGCCTTTTCGAAACCCGTCTGCAGGGCGCGCCCCTTGCCATGGTTGGAGGGGTGGGTGACAATGGTAAAAGGAGACCCAGCAGCCCCAGCAGCCCCAGCAGACCCACCCCCCGCAGACCCACCCCCGGCAGGCCCACCCCCGGCCCCTCCCTGTAGGGAGGGGAGTATATACTTCTGAGGCAGAACCCTACAGGGAGGGGCAGGGGGGTGGGTCTGCTGGAGTATTTTTGCTGTATCATCGGTTGAGCCGTCGTCTACAACGATGACGTCGTCGCACTCGGCCAATGCACGGCGCACCACGTCGGCCACCGTCCCGCCATTGTTGTATGTGGGGATGACCACGCAGATGCCTCTGTCGCGCAGCAGTTTCTTCTGTCGCTGTTTGTCAGTCAATTATAAATAGTTGGGGTGAACTTGTAGGTAATCTTGTATCGTGTGTTCTCGTAAATGGTGTCGCCCTGCTCCAACCGCTTCAGCACCTCGCGCAGGTCGTGGCGCAGCACACGGCGTATGTACCAGCGGTCCATCATCTTCATCACCGAGTGGAGCTTCACCTTCTCCTTTCGCCTGTCGTAGGTGAAGTCGAGGGCCGTGATGCCAAACTCGTTGAACAGGCAGCCCTTCACCGTCTCGTCCTCGCTCTTCAGCACCATCATCCCGCTGATATAGCCACGGGGAAGGGTGATATAGGCAGAGTAGGAAGACCCAGCAGGCCCAACAGACCCACCCCCCTGCAGACCCAGCAGACCCACCCCCGGCCCCTCCCTGTAGGGAGACAGACCCACCCCCGGCCCCTCCCTGTAGGGAGGGGAGTATATACTTCTGAGGCAGAAGGTGACCACTCCCCTCCCTACAGGGAGGGGCGGTCTGCTGGGCTTGTATAGCTTGCATATTACTCCACAGCAAAAACAGAAGCAGGTACAGTCTCATTCTTCCGTATGTTGGTTAGTTCGATGACAGTCTCGTCGCCGCCCTTCTCCTTCAGCACCACGCGGTTCACCACGCCCTGGCGCTGGTCGAAATGCAGCGTTATGGTCTGGAACATCTGTTTCATCTCCTTGCGCAGTGGCGTCAGCGTGGCCACCCATTCGCCGCCCTCCGTGGTCAGCTGTGTACGGAAGTTGCGGTCGTCGGAGAGACATTTACCCACCACGCTGTTCATCATTATGTTGCCAATCTCGCGGAAGAGCTTGTTCTGCTGCATGTCTATGACATCCTGGCGGTCCTTGTTCTTCAGCAGCACACGGTCGCCGTTCATTATTAATAAATATGTATAGGGCGACGTGTATTCCCACCGCAGCTTGCCGCCGTTGGCATAGTGCATCTTCCCACGCGACACCATCTTGTCGTTGAGCAGGCGCAACTGCTTTGTCTGGACGAAATCACACTGGAGGCTCTTCACCGCCTGTGCTGCCTGGGCAATCTTCTCCCTCATCTGTGCCTCGCCACTTGCCTGGCCGGCAGCAGTAAGCGACGCAAGGAAGAACGCGATAACAATTAAAAAGTTCTTGGTCATTATGCAAATCATTTAGTGATAATAAAAAAATAACTTGGTACGATTTTGTGTGCTCGACTACGCCCCGAAAGGCTACGGGTAGGCGAGCTTCGCTCGGGAATGGGGGCAATGAGCAGTCAGCCCAGGGCAGCGCCCTGGGTAGGCATGAGTGCCCAGCCCCCGCCCTGTAAGGGCAAAAGAATGAGTAGGAGGCGTCGCCTCCGTCCAGGGCTTTTGCCCTTTCAGGGCGACGATAACCCTGTCATCATACCCAGGGCGTTGCCCTGGGCTGATTGCTTGCTGGCCTTTCAGGCCGTTCTGCGGAAACATACGATAAGCACCTATTTGTACCAACTTATTTTTTACTTTTACTTAGCTATCAATATGCAGCCGACAACAATGAGCGCCACCCCAATCCAGCGCACCGCCGACACCTCCTCGTGGAAGAACAGTATGGCGGCGAACATTCCGAAGACATAGCTCATGCTCACCATGGGATAGGCCATGCTGAAGGGGAACGACTTCACTATGTACATCCACATCAGCGACGCCGCAGCGAAGAGCACTCCGCAGACAGCGAAATGCCAGTTCGTGAGCAGACTGGTCCAGAACGTGCGCGTCCAAGCAAAAGGCGGCATACGCATAAGGGCGAATTTCAGGAACACCTGGCCCCCAACAAGCAGTATGGACTGCAATACAGTATAGCAAAGAATCCTCAACATAGCAATTTTCGGTGCAAAGTTACGGAAAAACGGGCTAAGAGCAAAAGAAAAACGCAATTAAAGTTTGGCTGTTACATTATTTTTCACTATCTTTGCCACTTGTTTGACTGTTATGACAAAAAAACGGGAACAGATGGTAACGATTAATACTGTTTACAGACGTTTGTGGCTTGCTGGCAGACACGGGGGGATGTCCATGTTGATTCTTGCCGTGGCCTTCATTTCGGCCTCCGTCTCGCCTCTCCTTGCCCAGCAAGTGACGATAGTCACCGACGCTGATGCCGGCGAGCAGGAACGATATGCCACCGAGTATCTCCAAAAGAAGCTCACCGCTCTGGGCTACGAGACAGCCACCGCTCCCGACGGTTCTCCGTCGGGCCAAGCCACCGTTACCAGCGGTTTTCCGTCGGGCCACAAGGTGGTGCTGCAATGCAGGGACAGCGGAAAAGGAGCTTCAGAGGGCTACGTTTTGACACCTGTGGGCAGCAAAGAGACGCGCATCACAGCCACCACCGGCAATGGTGTCATCTACGGCGCGGTGGAATATGCCGACCAGGTGAAGCACACCGGCAGCCTACAAGTGGCCAAGCAGCACGACGAGCCGCAGATGGTGATGCGCGGCACGTGCATAGGTCTGCAGAAGACCGTCTACCTGCCCGGCCACACCGTCTACGAATATCCCTACACGCCTGAGAACTTCCCCTGGTTCTACGACAAGGAGGAGTGGCTGCGCTACCTCGACATGATGGTCGACTGCAAGTTCAACTCCCTCTACCTCTGGAACGGCCATCCCTTCGCCTCGTTAGTGAAGCTCGACGACTATCCCTTCGCCTTGGAGGTCGACGAGGAGACATTCCGCAAGAACGAGGAGATGTACGCCTTCCTCACACGCGAGGCAGGACGGCGCGGCATCTGGGTGATACAGATGTTCTATAACATTATTCTTTCGAAGCCCTTCGCCGACCACTACGGCCTGAAGACACAGGACCGTAACCGCCCCATTACGCCGCTCATAGCCGACTACACCCGCAAGTCGATAGCCGCCTTCATCGAGAAATACCCCAACGTGGGCCTCCTCGTCTGCCTCGGCGAGGCCATGGCCACCATCGACGACGATGTAAGGTGGATGAAGGAGACCATCATCCCCGGCATCCTGGACGGGCTGCATACCAAGCCTCTTCCCCCCATCGTCCTCCGCTCCCACGACACCGACGGGCCATTGGTGCTGAAAGAGAGCCTGCCCCTCTACCCCAACATCTACACCATGTCGAAATACACAGGCGAGAGCCTCACCACATACGAGCCTGGCGGCCCCTGGGGCGAGACGCACCGCGAGCTGGCCGCAGCCGCTCCCGTGCACATCGACAACGTGCACATCCTGGCCAATCTCGAACCGTGGCGATGGAGCAGTCCGGCATTCATACAGAAAGCCGTCAAGGCCATGCACACCGTCCACAACTCGCGGGGCCTCCACCTCTACCCCCAGGCCGCATACTGGGACTGGCCCTACACCGCCGACCGCATAGCAGGAACCGCCCCCAGTCCACGGTTGAAACAGATTGACCGCGACTGGATGTGGTACCGCGCATGGGGCCGCTACGCCTGGAATGCCGACCGCCCGGTCGCGGGAAGCGGTTCGCCCGCTTCCACCGAGTCCGCCTACTGGACCAAGGAACTCTCCTCACATTTCACCATCCCTGAAGAGGCCGCCCGCCATCTACTCACCGCCTACGACGAGGCCGGCGAGATTGCCCCCAAGCTGCTCCGCCGTTTCGGCATCACCGAGGGCAACCGCCAGACGCTCCTCTTGGGCATGACCATGGCCCAGCTCGTGAACCCCTACAAGTTCAACATCTACCCCGGCTTCTACGAGAGCTGCGGCCCCAAAGGCGAGAAACTCATCGACTACGTGGAGTTCGAGCACTACAGCCTCCCCCACACCGGCGAGCTGCCCTTGGACATCTGCGCCCAGTGTGTGGCCCACGGCGAAGCCGCCGTCGCCGCCTACGAACAGGCCACCATTTCACAGTATGTTGCGACTCAGTCGCAACAAACCGAAAAGAGAGCCGAGCTGGCCCGCCTCGGCAACGATCTGCGCTGCTACCGTCTCTTCGCCCTTTCGTTCCAGCAGAAGGTGCTGGCCGCCGAGCAGGTGCTGCGCTACAAATGGACTAAGGACATCGCCCACCTCGACGCCGCCGTCCCCCTGCTGCGGAAGAGCTTGGAACTGTGGCGGCAGCTGTCAGCCATCACCGACAGCACCTACCTCTACGCCAACTCCATGCAGACGGCACAGCGCCGCATACCCGTCGGCGGCGACGACGGGAAATACAAGACCTGGAGCGAGATGCTCCCCGTCTACGAGGACGAGCTGGCCGCCCTCGTTGCTAATATCGACAAGCTGAAACATCCCACAGCCCAATCCGACGAGCTCATCATCCCCGCAACGCCCGCCACCGTCGCCACCGTTCCCGATGCTTTTCCGCCGGGCACCGCCCTCCAAAAAGGCGCCATCCTCTTCGAGAACCGCCCCGATACCCCCGTCGACACCCTCGCCCCCGAACTGACACACCTCACATCCTTAGTCCTCAACCGCGACACCACCCGCATCGTCGGCACAACCGTCAGCTTCCGTTGCGACAAACCTGTGCAGATGCTTGTAGGCTTCTTCCAGGACGACGACCCCAAATGGGCCAAGCCCCCGAAACTCGAAACCGACGCCACCGGCAATGAATACGGACAGGCAGAGCCAGTGCTCACCAACGCCATAGCCATCCGCCAGATGCCGCCGGTGAACATCCACGCCTACCATCTGCCCGCCGGACAGCACACAGTGAGACTACCACGCGGCATAATACTCGTGGCAGGCTTCACCACCGACGACATCCGCCCACGCGACGTGGCACTTCAGGGAGCCGGCGATGAGGTGGACTGGCTTTTCAGAAAATGATTGTCTGAGCAGGAGGGGCGGCATTCCTGCCGCCCAACGATGCAAAAAGAACAATTTGTTCTATTGAAGAATCAGAATGGCAGTTTTGTCTCCTCCCCAGTGAGCAGAGCGGCTGTTCGCCGCGCTATGTGCAGATAGTCGGTGAAGCGCAAGCCCGAAACGGGGGCGTTGGCCGGTGTCCACATGGCCACAGGCTTAGAGAAGCTCTGCACGGCCATGCGCTGCAACTCACGGGCCGTAGGCAGATGGCCATGGTCGGGCAGTACACGAGCCACACGTTCACAGAACTGTGAGATGGACAAACATAGCGGCGAAGCATTCGACACAGAGTTTGCACCCGCCTGCTCATAGTCGGCCAGGGCACGGTAAACGGCATACCACTGCCGGGCGTGCTTCACCTCCTGCCCCACGTCGAACAGCACCCTGTCGACCTGTTCGGGCGACAGCAGCCGTGCCATCTTCATCTTCACCTTCGCCCGCTTGATGTATTTCTGACAGTCGCGGAACGAGGCACGCGGCGACTGTTTCTCAACGCCCACAACACGGCCCAATATGCGCACGTCGTACTCGCCGGTGATGAGAATGGCATCGTAGGCCTCGTTCTGCGGCACAAGCCACTGCAGGCCCTCGTCGTCCTGGAAAAATGTCTTCACCGTGCAACTGCCGTCGATCCATGCCAGCACATTGTCGCCGTCGTGGTAGGCCACGCCGAGCTGCACACGCAGCTGGTCGCCCTCCTCGAAATTGGCTCCCGTCATGGAATCGCCAATGGCGGGCACGAAGATCTCAGGGTGGGCACCTACGAGAGCCTTAGGCAGCATGAGGAAATCTTCTGCCGACGCATCGCCGGGCACGGTTGGGACACCGCATTTCACGGCAATACTGCTTCGCGGCACCTTCGTGTCGCAAACCATGACACTCAGACCCGCCTCAGTGAGCAAGGCCAGTGTCTGTTGAAGTTCGTTCTCGTTCATTACTATTCCCTAAAGTGAAATTTGGTCTTTACGGAAATATCCCTTGCTGCTGTCCACAGCAATGAGCACGCGGTCGCTGCCGCGCAGATAGGCACCGTCGAAGGCGAAGTCGGCCTTAGTGTTTTCATATTCGCCAAGGAACTGGAGTGTGCCGTCGGCGGGGTTCATCAGCCACACGTTCTTCTTCTTGCCAGTAATCTTCGTCAAGTCGATGGTCATGGGCCGCCCGCTATAGTTATAGACAAGTAGGTAGTCCTGTCCGCGTGTGGCAATGATGCGGTCGTAACGCTCGCCGTTCTGGCTGGCGATGACGGTCTGGTCGTTTCGCCCTTCGGTGAAGGGCACGCTCTCCATGAGCCGCCGCAGATATTTCATCTGCTGGTAGCCGGGGTCGCGCATGGCATCCCACCACGCCTTCTCAGCCCCAAAAGAGCCGAGCACTCCGGGGCGCATGAACTGCATGATGCTGTTGTGGCCGTAGGTGTGGCCGAAGCATCCGGCGAAGACGGCCCAGTAGGCATAGCGGCGCACGTCGTAATCCTGCCAGCGGGGGGCGGAGAAGTCGTGCAGCCCCTGCGGGATGTCCTCGTACGACGGTTCGCCGTCGATGACAGGCTTGCGCGCTCCCTTCACCTCGCGGCCCGGAATCTGCTCAGTGGGGTCGCCGAAGCTCATAGCCACATAGCGCCAGTTGTCCTCCTCGGTGTTGTCGCGGATGGTGTAGTCGCCGTCGCCGTTGCGCTGGCCGTAGCGGCGGTGGCCGCTCTGGAACATGTTGAAGTCGAGCCACTCACGGTCGTTGTACCACCATGCGCTCGTGGTGCGCCCTCGGGGGTGGAAGGTCATCAAGTGCACCTTGTCGACGGCCTTGATGGCGCGTGCCAGTGCGTCCCACGACTCCATGCCCTTGTCGCCCATGATGTCGCCGCCAATCATCCAGATGATGTTGGGGTGGTCTTTGTAGCGTTCGCCAAGGAAACGGCCATACTTGGCGGCTTTCTCAGGCGTGAGGCGGCCTATCTGTCCGCCCCAGATGCAGTCCATGGCAATGTATATGCCCTGCCGTCCGGCCATAGTGACGATGTAGTCCAAATGGTCCCAGTAAGTGTATTGGCCATTTGGCGATAGGCTTCCGTCGAACTTCTCCATGTCGAAACTATCGTCGAAAGCCTGTTGGCCGAAGACATTGAACGTGGGATAGTTTGAGTCGAGCACCTGTATCTGCTCCACATTGTAGCCCTGCTCGGCCTCGCGTGTGAGGAAGAACTCCACCTCGTCGCGGTTCAGCCTTTCGGGCAGCAGCCACGCCGTATTGCCCATCCAGAAGAACGGTTTGCCGTTCTCGTGCACCAAGTATTGCCCTTTCACCGTCAGCCGTCCGTTCTGCCACGGTTTCCCGGGCTGTGGCGCAGCAGCGGGCGGGGCAGCAGCCACGACAGGGGCAGCCCAGTATGTCTGCCCGACAGCCACGGCAGGGGCAGACTCCACTGTCTGACCGCCAACCATAATTGCCAGCATCAATGCCAGCAGTTTGCTCTTGAACATAAACTACAGGGTGGTGTTTACGGGGAATGTGAAATAGGTGTCGGGGAACGGCTCGTTGGTCAGCGTGAAGTGCCACCACTCCGTGTCAAGCGGCTTGAAGCCGTGGCGCAGCATGGCCTTTCTAAGAATCATACGGTTGGCGAACTGCTCCTCGGAGATGCTTCTCCCCGTGGGGCTTTTGCTGTTGTCACCGTTGTACTCGCCCGTGTCGGGATTGCCGCAGAAGTCGGGATGGCTCTCAGGCCCGAACCAGTCGAATGTGCCACCCATGTCGAGTTCCTTCTCCGTGGTCATGTCGAAGAGCGTCAGGTCTACGGTGGAGCCACGTGTGTGGCCGCTGCGCTCGTAGATGTACTCCTGCTCGAAGAGCACGCCCTTGTCGAGGTCGGGGTAGAAATAGTCGTCCATCAACGTGTCTGTCACGTCAGCGGCCCAGCGCACGAAATGGTCAACGGCCTTCTGCGGACGGTAGGCGTCGTAGATTTTCAGGCGGTAGCCCTGTGCCTTCACGTCGTCGCTGACGGCACGCAGACTGTCGGCGGCCTCACGTGTCAGCAGAGCCGTCGGTGCCAAATACCCGTCGATGCGCTCGCCCACGAAATTGTAGGTTCCGTAATAGCGTATCTCCAAAATGGCGTCGGGCACGATGTCGGTAAGCGTTACAAACTGGCTGCTGTCGTCGGTGGGCGACGTTGTGGCCGCACTTCTCCCGTCGGAGCAGCTACAGACAACCACCGCTACGCAGGCTGCGATAAATAAAGGAATAATCTTGTTCATAGTTGTTTCAGTATGCTTTACGATTTATTTAGTTTCAATCTTTCCGCCACTGTTCTATCTGGCAGGTGTGAACCTTCGTCTCGCAGTCGTAGCTTATTCCCACGAGAAGTATGTCGCCAGTGTACTCGGCCACCTTGTCGGTGTAGTGTCGGTTCTTTATCTGGTTGATGGCCTTACTGGCGGTCTCATTGCTTTTCAGCTCGATGACAATGGCTGGCTTGGCCACGTTCTTGCGGGGCATCAGCACCAAGTCGGCATATCCCCTGCCCGTGGGCAGCTCGCGGTGGAAGATGTAGTCGCCGTGGGCATAGTAGTAGGCAATACTGATGACACACGACAGCGTGTTCTCGTCGTTATACTTGTAGATGCTGGCCTCGCTGTCGTGGGCGGCCTCCACCAGCCGTGCCACGGTGTCGGAATCGCCGCGCAGAGTGGCCGTCAGCAGCCGCTCCGACTGTTGCAGGGCGCGTGCCACGACCGTCCAGGCGGTATTCTTCACCGCATTTACCATCTCGCCGGCAACCTCACGGTTGGGGATATAGCACTCGTCGTGACGCCAATCGTATGATAGGTACCCCAAGTGGATGAGCACGGTTAGCACGTCATCGCGGCTGCGAATGTCAGACAGGTCGTTCTGGAAACCGGTGGGATCAACGCTCACCCGCCCGCCGGCGAGCATCTCTAAGACATCGTCCTTCAGCCCCTCGAAGTCCCTCTGTATATAGCTCACCACATTGGTGAACGATGCCGTGCCCGCCCAGAAGCTGCGGCAACGGCCAATATCGACAGCCTGCATCACAGAGTTGGGATTGAACATCGACGGTTCGTCGCCTATCTGATAACCGTCGTACCATTTCTCCAGTTCATCGAAATCAACGTCGTGTCTCTCGGCCAGCATACGGACCTCATCCTTGGTGAAGCCGAAGAACTTTGCCATCTTGCGTGGCTCAACCATCGAATACTCCAGGAAATTGTTCAGCGCCGACTGCGTGTTGTACTTCTTGATAGGCAGTATGCCCGTCATATACACCCCGGCGAAAACATCGACGGCGGAAACATCCTTGAACATGCGGCGCAATAGCTCAAGGTAGCTGTCAAAAGACCCACCCCCGGCCCCTCCCTGTGAGGGAGGGGAGTATATAGACTTGCCGTCGGAGTTTTCTGTAACAGAGGTAACTACTCCCCTCCCTACAGGGAGGGGCTGGGGGGTGGGTCTGAATTCCCGTAGTACGGCATCCCACTCGTCAATAATCATAACGAATCGGTCGCCAGTGGCGGCAACAATCTGTTGAAGGTATTTCATCAGGTGATCACCTTCCTGATATTCCACCTGCGGATATGCCGCTCTGACATCCTTGATGATTTCTTCCAAGAAGTTTGTGACTATACCCTCGTCCTTGCAATTGGACGTGAACGTTGTCATATCAACGTATATGACCGGGTATTTGTTCAAGTGCTGCTCAAATGTGGGGTCGCCGGCTATCTCCAGGTCGGCGAAGAGGCTTCGCGAGTCGCAGGAGTGGTCGTAGTAGGCGGCAAGCATCTCTGCCGCCATTGACTTGCCGAAGCGGCGGCAGCGCGTCACGCAACTCAGTTTCTGGCGTGTGAAAAGCGTCTTGTTCACAACGGCTATCAGCCCCGACTTGTCTACGTACTCGCTGTTACGACACTGCCGGAACCCTTCGTTCCCCTTGTTAATGTATATGCCCATAGGTTACCATGTTTGTTGTCTTTCATCATTACAGGGTGCAAAGTTACAAAATCTTTTTGAAACGACGCACGCTTGGGACATTAAACTTACGAAAAGCAGAGACGGAAGTGCTACGTTTCGTCAGCTTTGTCCGCCTAAACCATCGCCGTAACGCTCGCGTGTTATCTCGTCGAGGGTCTTGCCACGCGTCTCGGGTGCCCAGACAGTGCCGATGACCAACGACACGACGAGCAGGGCGAGCATGACCCATGCGGCACGGGTGAAGCCCTCGCCATTCTCGCCGTAGATATAGACAAAGCCGAGACCCCAGGCAGCACTCAGGCCTCTCACGATGAAAAACATGATGCCCTGGGCGGCGGCGCGGTAGCGGGCGGGAAACAGCTCGGAGGCCCAGAGGGCGTAGAACGACTGCACGGAGATGCCCGCCTGCAAGGCCCACAGCAGAGTGAACAGCAGAAGGCCGCCAAGGCTCGTGATGCCCACGGTGAGCACCATTACCCAGGCCAGCACGGCAAAGCTGACACCGGTGAAATAGAGCCAGCGATGGTTCACCTTGTCGACAATCATGGAGAAGACAAACGTGGTGGCAATAATGACAAGCCACTGCCCCACGCTGAGCATGTTGGCATATTCGTTGCTCAGTCCTCCGGCGGTCTCGTAGATGTGCTGCTGGAAGAAGCCCATCACCGAGGCCACGAGGTTCCACGTGAGGTACATGCCAGCAAGGAAGAGCATTGGCTTCACCATTTTATAGTTTATAGTGAATAGTTTATAGTTATGTTCACTGTTCACTGTTTTCATCTTCTCCCACTCCTTGCTCTCCTCCAACCTGCGCTGGAGCAGCCAGGCTATGAAGGCCACGACGAAGAGCGAGACGAAGACGATGCGCGAGCTAAACACGTTGAGCGCGTCACCGTCGGTAACGCCAAACAGCAGGGCCACCGACTGCACCAACGGGAAGAGCAGTCCCTCGGAACCCGCTCCACCGGTGGGAGGGGCAAGGAGCGTGCCCAGGATGAGGATGACCGTGGGGCCTATTCCCCATGCCATCTGCGATATTCCGATGTTGCGGCCACGATTGCCCACCTCGCTGCTCTCAGAGATATATGTCCACGATGCCGGCACACCCACTCCCACAGAGATGCCCGTGACGAGGAATCCGGCAAGAAGGGCGGGATAGCTCGTGGCCAAGAGAATGCAGAGCACACCAGCCATATACAACAGCATGTTGTAGGTGTAAATGGCCTTGCGACCATACTTGTCGGCAAGGACTCCGCCAATGATGGCACCGATAGCGGCACCGAGGCAGTTGGCCGAGATGGCGTTGAGCCATCCAAGGTGGGCTTCGGTGAGTCCAAGGTAGTCTTTCCAAAGGGTGAGGCCGCTGGCTCCGGCAACGATGGCCCCGGCATCGAGGTAGTTGGTCAGCGAAACGGCAATGGTGCTGCCAAGACTGCTTTTTTTCTTCATAGTTTTTCAGTTGAGGGTTGAGAGATGAGGGTTGAGGGTTGAGAGATGAGGGTTGAGGGTTGAGAGATGAGGGTTGCCCCGACGCTAACGCTACGGGCACGGTGGCTATTCTTTTTCCATTTGCGAAAGGACGGACTGGAGGGTGTAGCCGCTCTCGCGGACTATTGTGCTGTCGGCGGCGATGATGTCTATGAGCTTCTGACGGGTGCCATCGGCGACGGCCGCTTTGTAGTCACGACGCAGTTTCAGGAAGTATATCTGGGCGGCAAGCCGCTTTGTGCGTTTCAGCGTCTGGTCGCTGACGGTGCCCTCGGGTGAAACCTCGGGAACGGTGGCAGAGCGGGCTGGCACAGGGCCTGTCCCTACAGAGGCGGCCATGGCCTGTTCCAGAAGGCGGAGGGCATGGTCGGTGAAGGGGGAGTCGTAGAGCGGGGAGTCGCCGTCGATGGTGACGGTGAAATGGCAGTCGTCGGCGCGACGCTGGCACAGGTCGTAGTACTGGCGGACGAAAGGAGCGGCAGCGCCGTAGTAGTCGTCGATGAACTCTGCGGCCAGCGAGTCGGTGTCCTGCCAGGGGTTCCACAGCAGCTTGGCAATCATCCACTGCTTCAGCTCGGAGAACTCGCTCCACGGGGCGTCGTGTGCGCCCTCCTCCATCACGCCTATGACGTTGGCTTCGGCGAAATGGCGGTAGTTGGCTGCAAGGGCACGGAAACAGGGGAAGGGCAGCAGATAGCGGCGGAAACAGGTGGAGTAGTTCCAAATGTAGACGTTAGGCGTGAGCCGCTGCCAGTTCTGCAAGTCGTCGAGGAAGCTGCTGTTCTGCGGGCACGAAGTTATAGGGTGGGCCATGCAGCACTCAATGTCACAGAGGCGGATGACAACGTTTGGCTCTATTTGCAGGCTAACGGTGGGGGCATGGCGCGTGGTTTGGTATGCAAAAGTTCCGATTAGGGGGGAGGGTTGAGGGGTTACCGAAGCTGACGCTTCGGGAACAGTGGCTGTTGAGGGTTGGCGTATCTCGCGGGCCACCTCGTTGACGAACCAGAGCATGGCACCCGACCGACCGCCATAGTCGCTGACAAGCTGCTGGCAGTCAGGGCACTGGCAGTCGTCTCGATTGTCGTTCTGCGACACATCGTAGCACCAGAAGCCAGGGTTGGCTTCTATCGCCTCTTTGAGGTTCTTGACCAGCTCGCGGCGCATCTCCTCGTTACTGAGGCACAGCTGCGCCTTGTCGGAACGCTTGCCCTTGTATAAGCTGAAATATTCGGGGTGGTCGGCGAAATATTTCTCCGGTGGTATGAGTTTCTGGAAAGTGTGTGCCCCCCAGTATGCGGAGAACGATCCGTATTTGTTGTTAAGGAGGGTGTGCATGGTGTTCATGCGGTTGTGGGCCGACCAGGCCAAGTTGCGTAATGCCTCATAGCAGAAGTCGAGACGCTGCCGCAGTGCGGGCTTCTCGCTATGGTCGAGATGTGGCAGTGGATAGCTGGCCAAGGCCGGGACTTTAGTGTATTTGGCGGTGTACCACCTGACACCCAGCTCCTGCTCTAAGAAAGCGAACACACCGTACATTGTCCCGCGGTCGCTGCCGCCGAAGATGTGGAGGTCGTTGTCGACAGTGCGGTAGGTGAAGCCCTCGTCGCCGTTGTCGGGGCGCGGTGACCCACACGCCTCGTTCCAGCCGACAAAGATGTGGTTGGTGCTGTCGGCACGCCCTACTACGACGGGCAGACGCGCCCCGCTTATTTGGCGTATGTAGTGGCGCAGCTCGTCGGCGGCAGTCTTCTCCGACTGTGATGCGTCCTCGGAAAGGACTATAGTGTAGTTGCTTTTGCCTCCGGAGAAGAGGAAACTATCTGCCAGAATGTGCAGCGGGAGAAAGAGGAAGAGGGGGAGGAGGATTCTGACAATATGACGACTGAGGCCAAGACTGATGTGGCCACGGGGACTTCTGAGGCCACGAGGACTACTGGGGCTTCTGAGAAGGGCACGTGGCTTCATAAGTCTGTCATTATCTGACGCAACGGCTCCATGACAAAGGGGCGCTGGCGCATGAGTGGGTGGGGGATTTTCAGGTCTGGAGTGTCGATGGTGAGGTCGTCATAAAGAAGGATGTCAATGTCAATCGGACGGTCGTGGTAAACGGGGGCGGATTCTCCCGAAGCTAACGCAAGGGGCACGGGAGCGGATCCTCCCGACGCTGACGCTTCGGGCACAGTGGCGGGGCGCTCGGTGGCGTGGCGGGCGGTTTTTCCCATCTGACGCTCAATGCTTTGAGTGACGCGAAGGAGTTTGTGGGGCGAAAGGGGGGTGGTCAGACGCACGACGGCATTGGCGAAGGCATTCGCAGACTGGAAGCCCCACGGCTCGGAATAGTAGAGGGCAGACTGGGCCTCAACATCTCCCGCCTGCCTTCCAAGCAGTTCTATGGCATCGTATATGGCCTGCTCACGATTGCCCAAATTGGAGCCAAGGCCAAGATACACAGTATGTGTCGTCGTCGCCAAGCTATGCACTACGAGTTAGTCATTGAGAATGAGCAAGGCATCGCCATAGCATCCGAACTTGAACTCGTTATCGATGGCCTTCTGATATGCCTCCATGACGAGATCATAGCCTCCGAAGGCCGCCGTGGCCATGAGCATGGTGGACTCCGGGTGGTAGAAATTGGTGACGAGCGTGTCGGCGAGTCCGAAGTCGTAGGGCGGGAATATGAACTTGTTTGTCCATCCCTCATACTCCTTGATCAGTCCGTTGGTGCCCACTGCGGTCTCTGTTGCCCTGAGTGTGCTCACACCCACCGAACAGATACGGTGGCCGTCGAGCTTTGCCTTGTTGACCAGCTCGCACGTCTCGTGATTTATGGCCATCTGCTCACTGCTCATCTTGTGCTTGGTGAGGTCTTCCACCTCAATGGAATCGAAAGCTCCCAGGCCGCAGTGCACTGTGACGAAGGCGAACTGGAAACCACGTATCTCCATCATCTTCATCAGCTCGCGGCTGAAGTGGAGTCCTGTGGCAGGGGCTGTGACGGCCCCTTCGTTCTTGGCGAAGATGGTCTGGAACTGCTCCATGTCATCGGGTTCGGCACGTCGTTGGTTCACGATGTAGCGCGGCAGGGGTGCCTCGCCAAGCGAGAACAGCTCCTCCTTGAACTCGTCGTGGGGGCAGTCGTAGAGGAATCGCAGTGTGCGGCCTCTCGATGTTGTGTTGTCGATGACCTCGGCCACCATCGGCCCCTCGTCGTTGAAGAAGAGTTTGTTGCCGATGCGGATCTTTCGTGCCGGCTCCACGAGGACATCCCAGAGGCGCAGTTCGGGGTTTAGCTCACGCAGGAGGAACACCTCGATCTGTGCGTCGGTCTTCTCCTTGGTGCCGTAGAGGCGTGCGGGAAAGACCTTGGTGTCGTTGAAGATGAAGGTGTCGCCCTCGTCGAAATAGTCTACGATGTTTCGGAAGTTCAGCTGCTCGTCGGTGGGTTTGCCCTTGTCGTCTTTCTTCGTCAGCTCTATTGTCTGGCTTTTGCGGTGTACAACCATCAGGCGACACTGGTCGCGGCTGTAGACACGCTCTATGGTGCCATCCTCAAGCTCGAAAGCACGGTGGTGGGGATAGAGAGCCACGAGTTCTTCGGGCAGTCTGAATCGGAATTGTGATAGCTTCATATTGTATTGTTTTTCTGAGACTTATAGGACAAATAGGACTTATAGGACTTATAGGACTTATAGGACTTATAGGACTTATAGGACTTATAGGACTTATAGGACTTATAGGGCTTATAGGACACATAAGACTTATAGGACATATAGGACTTATGCAGAAGGCTCTTTGAGAGCCTTTTCCATCCAGGCGGGGAAGTCGTCGAGGGTGATGCACTGGTCGACGGTGACATTGCCCACACGTGTGCGGCGCAGGGCGGTGAGGAATGCTCCGCTGCCCAAGGCCAGACCAATGTCGCGGGCGAGGGAGCGTATGTATGTGCCTTTGCCGCAGACCACTCGGATGGACATCTGCATGGTCGTGGGGTCGAAGTCTGTCAGCTCAATCTCGCCGATGTGTATGCGCTTGGCTTTAAGCTCCACGTCGTCGCCCTTGCGGGCCAGTTTGTAGGCTCGGTGGCCGTCGACCATCACCGCCGAGAACAGCGGCGGCACCTGGTCGATGTCGCCGACGAAGCGTGGGAGCACCTGCTCTATGAGCTGCCGCGTGATGTGGCGCGTGGGATAGGTCATGTCCACGGTGTGCTCGCGGTCGTAGCTGGCTGTGGTGGCTCCGAGCTGCAGCGTGGCGGTGTATTCCTTTATGCCGTGCTGCAGTTCCTCGATGCGCTTGGTGGCCTTGCCCGTGCAGAGTATCAGCACCCCCGTGGCCAGTGGGTCGAGCGTTCCGGCATGGCCTGTCTTCAGCTGCTTCACGCCAAGGAGACGCGACAGGCGGGTGCGCACGAATGCCAGCGCGCCAAACGACGTCATGCCGTAGGGCTTGTCGATGTAGAGTATCTCGCCTGCCTGGAAATCCACCGTTCTATTTGCGATTAACGAATTTTCGGTTTACGGTTTGCCGCCTTCAGTCCACCATCTGCAGCGACTGTCCTGCGAGGAGCATGGCAATGATGATGCCTCCGACGATGATGCGGTAGACACCGAAAGCCTTGAAGCCATACTTGGTGAGGAAGGCCACAAACCACTTCATGGCCAGCAGGGCCACCACAAACGACACCACGCAGCCCAGCAGGAGCATGGTGATGTTGTGGGTCGTGGCCCAGGCGGTGTCTTCCTTCATAAGGTCGAGCAGGTCGAGGAGCGTAGCCCCGGCCATGGTGGGCACGGCGAGGAAGAACGAGAACTCGGCTGCGCGCTTGCGTGTCAGGCCCTGTGCCATGCCTCCAACGATGGTTGCCATGGAGCGCGACACGCCCGGAATGACCGATATGCACTGGAAGAGGCCGATGTTGAACGCCCGCTTCTCGTTTAGCTTGTTCTTCTCAGTGCCGTGGTTGAACAGACGGTCGCAGAAAAGCATGAACACACCGCCGACGACAAGCATGATGGCCACCACCTCAACACTGTCGAGGAGCCAGTCAAGGAATCCCGACTTCTTGGCCAGCAGACCGATAATCACGGCGGGCAACACGCCCACGAAGAGCAGCCAGTAGAAATAGTACTTGTGCTTCAGCTTCTGCCACCAGCTCTGTGATTCGCCAGCGGGCAGCGGACTGTTGTCGAACTGGAAGAAGCGCCTCCAGTAGAGGCAGACCACCGAGAGGATGGCGCCAAACTGGATGATGAACGTAAAGGCGTGGACGAAGGGGTCGCCCTGGGGCACGCCCAGAAGGTTCTGGGTGATGATCATGTGGCCGGTGGACGAGACGGGAAGGAACTCGGTAAGCCCCTCTACGATGGAGATGATAATGGTCTCTATCCAGTTCATTTGGATGCCTCCTCACCTTTTGGTTTGTAAACGACGGCATAGATCATCGACACGAAGCCCAGCAGACACACCACTGGTGCCACTTTCGTGCGGCGGGCACTGAATATGTCGGGGTTGTAGGCTTCCGATGTCGAGCCGTCGCCGCTCATGAGCACAAAGCCCGCCACAACTACCAGCATCCCAATGGCCAGCAGTATGTAGTTCATGCGGCCAAAAGCAAAGTCTGGACGCCTTACGTTAGAGGGTTGGGGGTCTGAACGACCCACTTTCACTGTCTTGTTTTCTTCCATATATTAAATACTATTTATTTCAACACAGAACTGAGTCAAATCTTATACAATTCGCCTGCCGTCATCTTCAGGAACTTGTTCACTGAGAGGAGTGTGCATATCACCATGATGGTGAAGCTGAACACGAAGACCGCCAAGGCGGTAATGGTCAGCTCGCGCCACGTCACAATCTGCTCCACACGGGGCATGAGCGGGTAGACGGCATAGACTATAGCCCCGAGCAGGGCACAGGACAGCACTGCCGACACCACGGCCACGACTATGGCCTGGCTCAGGAACGGCCGCCGGATGAACGACCACGACGCGCCTACAAGTTTCATGGTGTGTATGAGAAACCGACGCGAGTAGACACTCAGCTGCACGGAGTTGCTTATCAGTGTATAGCAGATGAATATGAGCAGTCCCGCCAAGACGAGCAGGGCCATGCTCACGGGTTCGAGCAGATGGTTCATACCGTCAACCTCCTCCCTCGTGTAGGCCACGTCGACCACCCTGGCATCGCAGCGTAAGGTGTCGATGACGGCATCTATGGAGTCGCTGTTGGCATAGTCGGCGGCAATCTTCACCGTCAGCTCCGACGAGAAGGGGTTGCTGCCGGCAAACTCAGAGGGGTCAAGGCCCATCTCGGCCTTAGCCATCATAAGGGCGTCGTCGCGGCTGATGTAATTCACCTCGCGGGCATACTGCTTACCCTCTATAAGCAGACCCAGCGCATGGCCGTCGTCAACGCTCACAGTGTCGCCCAGAATGACGCTAATCTCCACATTCTCACGCAGATTGCGCTGAAGATTGCGGGCAGTGAGTACAGAGAGCACCACTATACCCAACAGCACCAGCACCATCGTAGTACTGATGCACAGGGTTATCAGCTGAAGACCATGACGGCGTTTGTTGTATGGTCGTCTATCTCTTTTCATTAGTCGTTAGGGCACAAAATGCCCAATTTCACTGCAAAGGTAGCGCAAATTGCCGAAACGGCCAAATCTTTTAAGAACTTTTCAAAATTAGCCACACAGCCACAGTGTGAAGTAGGTGAAAATTTGGTTCGTAGCGGCCGCTGTGAATGTTTTTGGCGGACGCTATGAATATTCGTAGCGGCCGCTGTGAATGTTTTTGGCGGTCGCTATGAACCGCGGGGGTACGGGCTGACTCCTTCGGAAGCCGAACCTCTCTCCCTGTTTTCCCGTACTATTTTCCATGATTTCCCGTATTGGTGCGAAAGCGACCACAAGACTGTGTCATTGACTTGGGATGGCCACGGACAGGGAAATGGCTGCGGCAGCCTACTTGTTGAGTCCCATAATCCCGCGCAGGGTGAAATAGGCCCACTCCTGGAGGCGGAACATCCACCAGCGGGGCATGGGACGGTAGCCGAACTTACGGACTTGCGGGGAGGTGAGGAGACTGCGGTCGAGACTACCCCAGACACGGCGCATCTCGCTGAGACCGTACCGCCGGTCGGCAGCCGACAGCTCGCGGCCATGGACGTGGTAGAACATATAGCAGTCGACAAGGACGAGCATACGCGTGTTTTCCCACTGGCGGATGATGTCTGGCGAGGCATGTTCAGCCAAAAGTGTTTTCTTCATGCTCTCGTTAGCCCGCAGACGGTCGAACTGACGGACGCTGACGACGTGGGATGTCGACGAGGGGTGCTGACGGTAGTAGTAGACTCCCTGGCACTGGCGCACCTCGCGGGAATAGAGGTAATGCGGGCGGGTAGTGTTGTCGTCGCTGTAGGAACGGCAGGTGTCGTCGTAGGGGAAGCGGAGGTGGAGCGACGTGCGAATCATGTAGACACCGTGGATCTGCCAGTCAAGGCTGAGGCGGAAGGCCTGTTCGCCGGTGAGGGCGTCGAAGGGGGGCAAGGGGTAGCGGCTGCCCGCAGGAGAAGCTGCAACTGGCCCTACGGCGGGGGCGTCGGTGACGGATTCGACTTGGAAGAGAACGGCATCGGTGGCAGGGTTGGCCTCGAACATGTCGACGGCAAGCTGAAGGGCGTCGGGCGAGAACCAGTCGTCGCTGTCGAGGAAGCAGACGTACTCCCCCCGTGCGCGTTTCAGCCCCTGGTTGCGGGCGTAGGCCTGGCCATGGTTTTCGGCGAGTGGGATTATTTCTATCCGTGGATCGCGGGCGGAATAGCGTTGCAACAGCTGAAGCGAGCCGTCGGTGCTGGCATCGTCGATGCACACCACCTGTATGTCCTCAAGCGTCTGGGCCAGGAGGGAGTCGAGGCACTCGGGCAGGAACTGCTCCGCATTGTACACAGCAACGAGGACAGTGACTTTAGGCATGGCGGGAGAAGCGCGACTTGAACTTACCCACCAGAGCCGACCACAACGATGTCTTCTGGTGGAGTATGTACAGCGAAATGGCCAGGCTGGCCAAACAGAGCAGCAAGCCCAAAGACCAG
Source organism: uncultured Prevotella sp. (assembly GCA_905233425.1). Taxonomy (GTDB): domain Bacteria; phylum Bacteroidota; class Bacteroidia; order Bacteroidales; family Bacteroidaceae; genus Prevotella. Next base: position 23,677 of record CAJOEC010000005.1, read on the forward strand.
TAGACGAAGGGATTGCCGACGAAAGTGAGCAGATAGGCGGCTATGCCAAACGGCAGCTGCATGGCCAAGTAGAGAAGCACTGACGAGGAAACAGTGTAGCCATAGCGCAGATGTGCGTATAAATAGACGACGACAATGTCGATGAAATAGGCCAGAGATAGAGCAATGCCAGTACCTACCAACTGCCAACGGTCGTAGCAGACAATCATGAGCAGGACGAGCAGAACATCGTAGACGGCTTCAAGACAGAGATAGGCCACGGAGTCGCCACGCGCCAGAGTGATATAGGATATGGGCAGCGACACCGACTTTATGAACATTGAGAACACCGCCACCTGGGCCATGGCCACTACGGGCAGGAACTCACGGGTGAAGAGCATGGGGATGAGCAGCGGGAGCACGATGATGAGCGTCACAAGCATGGGGGCGGCGATGAGAAACGACACCTCAATCTGCCGGTTCACCGTGGGGGTCAGCTGGCTGCGGTCGTGGCAGATGGCCGACAGACGCGGGAAATAGTCGGTCTCCATGGCCGAGAACACCGTGCCGGCGTAGGTGACGATGAGCATGAACCCTGCGTTGTAAAGCCCCAGCATGTCGAGGTCGCCGTGGACGTTGAGGTAGGCACGGACGAGCATCTCAGCACCACTGCCCAGCACACCGGCCAGTACGAAGGCTACGCCAAGGCGCACCATCTCCATGCCCTCGCCCAGCACTCCGCGTGAGCCTTGCAGCCGATAGGGATAGAGGCGGTGGGAATGGCGCAGGGTGAGCAGCGTCGACGCTAGTGCCATGAGTACGATGATGGGCACGATGCCCTTCTGGCCGAAGAAATAGTATGTGGGGACGGAGAGGAAAAGGGCGATGAACACCATGGCGACCTGGATGATGGCCAACGGGCGCAGTCGCCGCGCTCCCTTGAGTATGGCCGTCTCACCGCCGTTTATGGCCATGAGGCCTACGGCCGGGGCAAGCATGACGAAGTGGAGTGTGTGGTCGCCCCAGGAGAACGTGTAGTTGCTCAGCAGCGGGCCTGCCACCATGCACACAAGCATTCCCACCAAGGCCGTGAGCAGACTCCAGGCACGCACAACCTTGATGAAATGGGATATGCGCTCCTCGTCGCCCTGGTCGAAAAGCTCCGACACATGGCGCACGGCACTGAACGAAATGCCGAGGTTTGTGGCCTGGGAGACAAAGTTGACGACAGAATTGAACAGCGACACCAGACCCATGCCCGCCGGGCCTAAAAGGTAGGCGACAATCTTGTTGCGCACAAGGCCTATGAGTATGTTCAACCCTTGCACGCCGCCGAAGATTCCGGTGTATTTCAATATATGACCGTAGCTCTGCTCTGTTTCGTCAGCTTTCATTGTATTAAAGAACGTGAAAAGCCCTGTTTTATTACCCTCTATGCTGAAAAAACTTGTTGGTAACGTGGTGAAATGAATAATGTTGGATAATAATTTGCGGGGTTCGTGAGAAAGCATTAACTTTGCACTATGGAAAAGACTGTTACCACACACGACGCAACGCACAACGACTGTCAGGCTGGAAAGCGTGACCTCCTGCTTGATGCCATGCGCGCATACGCGATGATATATATTGTATGTGTGGTGCACCTGTTCTACTGTTGGCTGTGGCCGTCGTCGACACTCGTCTCACTGCTGCTCTTCGAGATGCCGGCCATATTTTTCATTGCCGGAGCCTCTGCACGTCATTCCCAAAGCCACTCCTTCTGGCAACTGCTTGTGGGAAGGCTGCGGCGTGTTGTCCTGCCTTACTATGTCTATGCAGCCATTTCGCTGGTGGTGTTGTTTGCAACGGGATTGGCTGCCGAGCCTTTTGTTATGCGCGAAATGCTGATGGTGCTTATAGGCGACGAGATTCCCGGACTGCCCTACGCCTGGCATCTGTGGTTCATACTGCCCTACTTAGTGGTGTCGGTGTCGTTCCATTTCCAGCGCCGGTGGGCAGAACGCTATGGCATAGGCTATCTGCTGCTTGTCGCTGCGATAGCGTGTCTGGCTTGCAGCGCGTTCAGCCTGTCAGGCACCGACCTGCACCAGATGGCGGGACTGCGCCGCATAGTGTGCCACAATCTGCTCTACGTGCTTTGCTATAACGTCTTCTTCGTTGCCGGGTTCGTGCTCTACCGCCGTTTCACGGTAGCCCGCACAATGGCTGTCCTGCTCATAGCGGTGGTTTTGGCAGCAGTTCTGGCGGTCTCCTCCGGGGAGGCGGGGTGCCTGAAAGGCTGGGTGGTAGCGATCCCCGACATGCAGGTGGAGAAGTTTCCTCCTACCATAGTTTTCATGCTTTTCGGCACGGCAGCACTCTGTCTGCTGTCACTGGTCATCAGACGTACTGGCCTCCCCTACCCCAGCATCGTGGCATTCTGGAACCGCCATGGCTATACCATCTACCTGTATCAGAACTATTGCCTATGGCTGTTCGTGGCGGCCTTCTCGGAGGCACTACTCTCGACCCTCCCCCTCTGGTTAGTGATACCCGTGGGCATGGCGTCGCTGTTCGTTCTCAACACCGTCTTTGCCTATTGTTTGTCGTTTATTGTGCCAAGCCTCAGGAAAGTAGTATCAGGAAGATGCCGACCACACTATCGGCAAGACGGGGAGCCTCGCTGAGGGGCATGGGGACAGTCAAAGCCACAAAGACATAGAACAGCGGGGAGCGGAACAGACGGAACCGGCCAAAGATGGGCAGCAGCCTTGTCGTCACCTTGTCAATATATGGCAGGAGAGCGGTGGCATTTGGGAAGAAATGAAGCAGGAAGAACGTTGACACGGTGCACAGGCAGATGTTGCGCCCCCAGTCGCACGACAGAACTGTGAACATGGGGAGCATGGCAAGAAACTGGAGCAGAAGGACATTGCCCATACCCCTGGCATCGAAAACGTATGGGTGCCCGAAGGGCGGGGTGGTAGCGGCATGGGCAGGGAGCTTGGGCCAGAACGGAATCATGGCGACATCGAGGTTCACCACTAAGTAATATGTCCCGGCAAGCATGTAGACTATGAGCAGGGCCGTCAGCCAGAGCGGATCGGTGCCAATATATGCCATGCGGAGATGGAAAGAGAACGTCGGAAGCATGTCCCATCCAAGTGCCCCAACGCCTAACCCTACGCTTCCGTCGCCACCGGGAAAAGGGAATCTCTGAAAACACGGACTCCACGACTGCCAGATGGTTTCGGCCATGGCCGTGCCGCCCCTCGACAGGAACACCACGGCACAGACGAAGACCACGGGCATGGCCAGCAATAGTGTGCGCCGTAGGCCATATTCTTTCTTGACTGCAAGGAACAGCAGGGGGAACGCAATGAATACGGCTGGCTCGTAGCAAAGTACGAGAACGAAAGAGAGCATGGTGAAAGCCACGAAAAGGGCTGTTCGCCGTCCCCGCCCCTTAGTACTCAACCATCGGGACACGAGAAAGAAGATGAGCCCCGCCATTATGAGCACCAGATAGTCACGACGGACGGCAGGGGAAAATGAGAAAGCCCCCATGCAGCAGACCGTGAACACCACGGTGGGCGGCCAGCCCTCTTTGTAGAACACCTTGAACAGCAGGGCGAAGAGCAATGGCGAGAACACAAGAGGAAGAGAGAGGATGAACACCCGCACATTGAACGGCCATAGCTGGTAGGCATCGAAAAGCAGCTGCCCTAATAGTCCACGCCTCACGAACCCCGCCTCGTAGTTGATAAGCCAGTCGCTGACGCTGTACATAGAATAGTCGTCGGCATAAGCTAATGCCCACTGCACGTGCTTGGCGATCAGTACGAGCATCACCAAGACAAGTGCAGTGGGCAAAAAAGTAGAAGGGGCGGCATTCCTGCCGCCCAGATTTTGTTCAGAATGCGTCATGCTCTTTCTTCAGGTTGTCGATGATCATACTCAACCTGTTCAACTCCTGAGGAATCTTGATGCTCTGCGGACAAAGGGGCACACACTTGCCACACTGTATGCAGTGGTCGGGCTGTCGCTCGCGCTCTATTGCACGGTCGAGGCTTATGAGGTAGCGGCGGCGGTTCTTGCGGTATTCGGGCGAACCGGTGTCAAGTGGCAGGGTATCGTCGATCTTGAACTTGTTGTAGTGGACGAAGGCGGCAGGGATGTCGACACCGTAGGGGCAGGGCATACAGTAGTTGCAGTCGTTGCAGGGGATGGTCTCCGCCTCCATCATCTGGTGGGCGATGGTGGTGTCGAGGAAATGGCACTCCTCCTCGGTGAGCGGCTCCAGCGGGCAGTAGCTGACGAGGTTGTCTTTCAAGTGCTCCATGAATGTCATGCCGCTGAGCACGGTGAGCACGCCCTCGGGGGTGCCGGCATAGCGGAAAGCCCACGAGGCGATGCTGCGCTGCGGGTCGCGTTGCTTCAGTTCCATAACCGCATAGTGAGGCAGTTTGGCCAGACGTCCGCCAAGCAGAGGTTCCATGATGACGGCGGGGATGCCATGTTTCTGAAGCTCGGCATAGAGGTAGCTGGCATCGGTGTTGTCGGGGTTTATCTCGTTGGCGTAGTTCCAGTCGAGCCAGTTCAGCTCTATCTGCACAAAGTCCCACTTGTATTTCTCGTTTTCGGATAGCAGATAGTCAAACACAGCGATGTCGCCGTGGTAGGAGAAACCGAGGTTGCGTATGCGTCCGGCAGCACGTTCCTCCAAGAGGAAGTCGAGCATACCGTTGTCGAGATAGCGCTTGTGCAGCACGTCGAGCCCGCCACCGCCGATGGCGTGGAGCAGATAGTAGTCGATGTAGTCCACCTGCAGTTCCTTAAACGAGTTTTGGTACATCTGCATGGAGCCTTCACGCGAGGTGTCGCCGAAGTTCGACAGTTTTGTGGCCACGAAGAAGCTCTCGCGTGGATGGCGCTTCAGGGCGATACCCGTGCAACGCTCCGACAGGCCGCGGCAGTAGACGGGCGATGTGTCGAAATAGTTCAGGCCGTGCTCGATGGCGTAGTCCACCTGGCGGTTGATCATCTCCTGGTCGAACTCGTCGCTGTTTTTCTCTTCCTGCGGCAGACGCATCATGCCATAGCCCAGCAGCGACACCTTGTCGCCGGTCTTAGGGTTCGTGCGGTAGGTCATCTTGCCCACGGGCGGCTCGATGAGCGAAACTTCTGTATTTGATGTTGTTGCCTTCCCGCCACAGGCGGCGAGGGCAGCTGTTGCCGTACCTGCTCCCATGACTTTCAGGAACTGGCGGCGGGAAATATCTTTCTTTATCATGGTTTTTTCTTTTTTGGATCTCATAGGTCTTATATGTCCCATAAGTCTTATATGACCCATAGGTCGTATATGTCCCATAGGTCTTATATGCTTTTGTGTACTTCGTGGCCTTCTACATAGATGGCAGAGAACGGACTCACGGGACAGAGATACTCGCAGGCACCACAACCTATGCAGGCCGTCTCATTGACAGCGGGGACAGAGGGCGACAGGTCGTCGTCAGGGTCGGAGGGCACCATCTCGATGGCGCCAGTGGGGCAGTGGCGGGCACAGTTGCCACACTCATCCTCGCCAAGGGCGGAGATGCAGTGGTCGGCCGACACCACGGCATGACCTATCTGTATGCTTGTTTTCTCCACCTCGTCGAGGGGTTTGATAGCCCCGACGGGGCACACGTCTGAGCAGCGCGTGCACTCCGGACGGCAGTAGCCACGCTCGAACGACATCTCAGGCTGCATAAGGTGCAGCAGGTCGGTGCTGGGGCGCAACACGCCGTTAGGACACTCCGACACACAGAGCTGGCAGCCTGTGCAACGTGTCTGCATGTTCTTCAGCGACTGAGAGCCAGGTGGCACAAGCGGTGTCTGGCGTTCTGGAGCCTTCTTGTCGGCTATCTCGGCCAGTCCGCCGTCCAGTTTCTTCTTCTCCTGGGCCAGCGCAGCAGAAGTGGCCAAAGCCGTAGCAAGAAGGAAAGACCGACGGGAAGCCCCACCCCCAGCCCCTCCCGCGGGGGGGAGGGGAGTAGTTACTTCCTGCCCTCCACTCTGCGCTTGAGAGTATATACTCCCCTCCCCCCCGCGGGAGGGGCTGGGGGTGAGGCTCAATGCCCCAAACTTACAGCTCTCTATGCAGTCGCCGCACACCACGCAGCGAGAGTAGTCCACCGTATGGTTCTTGAAGTCGATGCACGCGGCCTTGCAGTTCTTTGTGCAGAGCGAGCAGTTCTTGCACTTGTCGGCATCGAAGCGGATCTTCAGCCACGAGAAGCGGGCGAAAAACGACAGCACCGTGCCCACGGGGCAGATGGTGTTGCAGTAGGTGCGCCCATTGCGCCAGGCCAGCACGGCAAGCACGACGAGCGTCACAAGGGCGATGAGGAACACGGGCATCGACCGCATCCACACGTCCACGGAGTAGAATGCGTAACTGTCGTAATGCTCGGCCATCGAGGCAAACATGTTGTTGCCAGCCATCCATATCGGCTGCAACAGCATAGTGGCGATACGCCCGAAAGTGCTGTAGGGTGCAAGCAGCTGTACGATGGTGCCTACTCCGGCTACCAAAGCGACGACCAATACTGCAAGCATGGCATAGCGCAGCCACGCCATCTCTTTCGAGTAGGAGTAACGGTTCTTCTTCGTCCTCTTGCCTAACCATCCGAAGATGTCCTGCATCACGCCCAACGGACAGATGACGGAACAGTAGATGCGCCCGAAGACGAGGGTCAACGCGACAAGCGCGACGATAACCACAACGTTCAGGGCAAGCACGGCTGGCAGGAACTGCAGTTTCGCCATCCACCCAAGCCACGCATGAAGTGCCCCTGTGAAGTCGAGAAACAGCAGCGTCAGTCCAATGAAGAACACCGCTGCTAAACAGATTCTTGTTTTTCTTAGCATAATTAAAAAGTTAGGTGTTAAGAATTGTTAGTTTGGTTATTTGTGTTATTATTGTCAGGTCGATGCAAAGATAAGCAATATTATTCATTGTCACACACTTATCTGCTTTTTTTTAGGCTATTTTAATAAAGCTGGCACAAACCAATGCGGGCTGCACGCAATTCATGTAATTGGTGCAGCCCGCAAAGGGTTATTGTTACGACTTCAGCAGTTTAAACCCTGCGATTCATCATAATCTGTGTTTCAGAGGTTACTGCAGACGGAATGTCACAGGCACGGTGTACTTCACACGCACGGCCTGGCCGTTCTGCTTACCGGGAATCCACTTAGGCATGGCCTTCAGCACGCGGACGGCCTCCTTGTCGAGCGAGGGGTCAACCGACTTGACAATCTTCACGTCGGTGATAGAACCGTCGCGCTCAACCACGAAGGTGGCGACCACACGTCCCTGGATACCGTTCTCCTCAGCCACGACGGGGTACTTGATGTTCTTGTTGAGCCACTCCATCAGGGCAGCGTCACCACCCTTGAACGACGGCATCTGCTCCACGACGTCGAACACCTTTGTCTCCTCCACTGCGGGCGGCACCTCGTCGACCACCTTCTCGTTGACCTTCAGCACGTGCTCGGCCTCGTTAGAGCCCTGGTCATAGTCGATGGCAGCGATGGCCACGTCGCTCGTGGCAACTTCATCCTGCGTCTTGGTGACCTGCTCGGGGGCATCGTCCTCCATTTCGTAGGCGGTGAATTTCTCAGAGTTCATCACAGTCTCCTCGGCGACGAGCTGTTCCAACTCCTCGATTTCGTAAACTATCTCCTCGTCGTCCTTCTCTTCCTCAACCTCCTCCTCGATGGCCTCGAGTGTAACCTCAGTCTCGTGCTCGGCAGCAGCTGCTGCGATGGCGTTCTGTGCCACGTTCACGATGAGGAAGAGGGCCACGATGGCAGCCAGACCGCAGATAAGTGCGATGACGGCCAAGAGGTTGCGATGGCTTGTATCCCGGCGAATGGCGTATGCACCGTATGCCTCGTTCTTTCCTTCGAATACGAGGTCAATCCATTCTCTTTCTAATAGATCTATCTTTGACATAGTTCTTTTCGATGATTAATGGGTTATTCAACAGTGATGCCGTTACCATCCAGAATGGCTATATCCTTTTCGTTGATCTGGTCGATCACGTACTTACCGATACAGCAAATCTGCATTTCGTCGAGAATAGTCACCAGGTTGTCGTAGCTGGAGTTGTTCAGCGGCTTGATGTTCACGGCAAGCGTGGGCACCATGTCGGCGGGGTTCTCGGTGAACTCCTTCATCTCCTTGTCAACCTTTTCATACTTTGCCTTTACCAGCTCATTGTTCTGTACAATGTCCACATGACCTTTCTTAATCATGATAAGGGCACGGTTGTAGACAGAGTCATTAGCTTCCTGCTGGGTCTTCGGCAGTGCATTGAACCAGTTGTCAAGCTGATCTTTGGCGTCCATGAGCACCTTCACGGGAGCATGTCTGTGGTTGCGCAGGGCATTGCGAATGCCTTCCTTGCCCCACGTGGTCTCCTTGAGGAACTCAGGATTGCCGAAGTCTTCTTTCTTGTCAACAATGTAGTAGTAGAGCTTGTCGTTATCGGCCAGGTAAATCGTGATGGTCTGCTCGGTCTTCGACTTGTCCTTGTCCTCGGCCTTCATCGTGTCATCCTTTGCAGGCATGGTGAGATGCATGGCCTGGGGCTTTGCCAGTGACGTACACAGCATGAAGAAGGTGATGAGAAGCATCATCATATCCACCATGGGCGTGAAGTCCACGCGGACATTCATTTTTTTCTGCTTGCTTTCTTTTTTCTTTGCCATAGCTTAGTCCTCCAACTTTTTATACTGTGTAACGAGTTTGTAACGGCTCTCGTTGATGTCCTGCAGTTCTGCAATGACCATCTTCACCGAGCTGTAAGGGGTCTGCTTGTCGGCCTTGATGCAGATTTCGAGCTTGTTAGCGTGCTCGCCTTTCTCTGCGTCCTCGAGGTCGTTGTACCACTCCTTGTAGCCGTTCTTCATAGCTTTCACCCAGAGCTGGAACTCGCTCATCTTGTCTTCGCGAGCCTGGATGCTGTCGGTAGGTATACCAGTGCTCTTCAGCACCTTCACCTGCTCCTCATGTGTCATACCCAGATACTGAGGCAGATTCTTCACCGGCACACCAATCTGTGTCTCGGCGAGGAAGGCCTTCTTCTGTTCAGCGTTGAGCGATGTCTCGCGCTCCTTGAGCATCTGCTCGAGGGCCTTTTCCATCGTCACCGTCTTGTCTGTGGCCACGAGCACTCTGCCCTCCGGGTCGATAGTGATATCGAGGGTGGCAGATGACGGGACCTTCGCCATGGTCTGCGATGCGGGAGTGACGACCTTCACCACCTCGTTCTTCACGAAGTTTGCACTCAGCATGAAGAACGTGAGCAGCAGCACCATCACGTCTGACATCGGGGTCATGTCGATCCAGACATCGTTTTTCTTAATTTTTATCTTACCCATAGCAGTAACATTAGTTTAAAGGGTTAGACAAAATTAAGCCTCGTCCGGGTGTGTGGTGTTGTAGGTCTGTGCGAGTGAATAACCAATCTCATCCAGTGCGAACGAAATCTTATCGATTCGGTTGGTGAAGAAGTTGTACGAGACAACGGCGAGCCACGAAGTACCGATACCGAAGGCCGTGTTGATAAGGGCCTCAGAGATACCAGCCGACAGCTCGACGGAGTCACCGCCACCGCCCTGTGCCAGGGCCTGGAACGACTTGATCATACCTACCACAGTACCGAGCAGACCAGTAAGAGTACCCAGAGTAACGATTGTTGCAATCATGGGGAGGTTCATGGTCAGAGTTGGCATCTCAACGGCGATGGCCTCTTCGTGGGCAGCCTGGATGCGAGCGATCTTCACTTCCTTCTTGATTCCCTGAGCGGCGTCAGCCTCCTTGTAAGCCTGGACGGTAGCGCGGACAACATTAGCAACGCTTCCACCCTGGGCAGCGCAATGCTGCAGAGCGGCGTCGAAGTTGAGGGCCTTCAGGTCGGCCTTGATCTTAGCGAGGAACTTAGCCAGCTTCTCCTTACCGATACACTTGCTCAGAGCAATGACGCGCTCAACGGTCATGGTGATGACGGTGAGCAACAGAGTGTGGATCACAGGCACGATGATACCGCCCTTGTAGATGGTACCCCAGATGTTCAGAGGCGAGCCGTTGGGGTCGCCACCCTCGAAGTTGCTGGACTGACCAAAGTTAAAGAAGAAGTTGCAGAATGCAATGACGGCGCAGATAACGATCACCCAAATTGCATCTTTCAAACCGATGCTGCTCGTGCCCTTCTTTGCAGGAGCAGCTGCTTTCTGTGTTGCCATAATTTTTTGTTTTTTAAAAGTTTTAAGTTATTAAATAAAGTAAAAAGAAAATTTTCAACACGCAAAGATAGTAAATAAATGTTTACGCAAGCGGACTATTAACTACATTTAACTTGTTTTGTTTTTATTTCAGTTTGCTCAGGGCATTCGCAATGCGTTGCATAGCCTCGCGTATGTTGTCGTCGCTGGTGGCGTAGCTCATTCGGAAACAGTCGGGATCACCGAAAGCGTCGCCGCCGACGGTGGCCACATGGGCCTCGTCGAGGAGGTACATGGCGAGGTCAGTGCTGTTCCCGACGGGTGAACCGTCGGGGGCGGTCTTGCCGTAGAAACTGCTGCACTTGGGGAAGAGGTAGAAAGCTCCCTCGGGGACGTTCACCTCCAAGCCGGGAATCTCGCGGGCGAGGCTTACGATGAGGTCGCGGCGGCGCTGGAAGGCCTGGCGCATCTCCTCGACGCACTCCTGGCTCTGGGTGTAGGCGAACTCTGCGGCCTTCTGGCTCACAGAGCATGGGCCGCTGGTGTACTGGCCCTGCAGTTTGTTGCAGCCTTTGACAATCCACTCCGGCGCTGCGATGTAGCCTATGCGCCAGCCCGTCATGGCGTATGCCTTGGAGACACCGTTGACCACAATGGCACGCTCCTTCATGCCAGGGAACTGTGCTATCGACTCATGACGGCCCACGTAGTTGATGTGCTCGTAGATTTCGTCGGCCAGCACGTAGAGGTCGTCATGTTTTAATATAATGTTCGCGAGCGCACGCAGTTCCTCTTTATTATATACGGAGCCTGTTGGGTTGCTTGGCGAGCAGAGTATGAGCATTCGTGTCTTCGGCGTAATGGCCTTCTCCAACTGCTCGGGGGTCATCTTGAAGTTCTGCTCGAAGGTAGCCTCCACGAATACGGGCGTTCCTCCGGCCAACAGCACCATCTGCGGATAGGAGACCCAGTAGGGAGCGGGGATAATCACCTCGTCGCCGGGGTTCACAAGTGCCATCACGGTGTTGCAGACGCTCTGCTTCGCACCGTTGCTGACGAGTATTTCGGCGGGCGAATATTCCAGTTGGTTCTCGCGCCTCAGCTTTTCGCTGATTGCCTTTCGCAGATCCATGTATCCGGGAACTGGCGAATAGCGCGAATAGTTTTCGTCGACGGCCTTCTTTGCCGCCTCCTTGATATGGTCGGGGGTATTGAAATCGGGTTCACCAACGCTCATGTTTATGACGTCGATGCCCTGTGCCTTCATTTCTGAGCTTTTCTGCGACATTGCCAGCGTGGCGGAGGGTGCCAGACGCTGCAGCCGGAGTGATAACTGTGACATATTTACGATTTACTGATTAACGATTTGTATTCGTTTTTGTATTAAGAACGTGCAAAAGTACGCATTTATTTCGTTTCAGCGAAATTTTTGCCCTACTTTTTTCACTTTGGGAAAAATATTTGTAACTTTGCACCCGTAATGTGACAACAGTCATCTGTGATATTTGTTTAACCTTCAAAAGAACTATGATTTATGGAAACAACATTGGTATTACTGAAGCCCAGCTGCGTGCAGCGCCAGCTGATTGGCGAGGTCGTCAACCGCTTTGAGCGTCGCGGACTGCGCATCTCTGGCATGAAGATGATGCAGCTCAGCGACGGGATTCTCCGCGAGCACTATGCCCATCTTGCCGACAAGCCCTTCTTCCCCTCACTTCAGGCTTCGATGCAGGCCTCGCCCGTAGTGGCCCTGGCCTTGACGGGTGTCGACGCCGTGAAAGTGGTGCGCCAGATGGCCGGCGTGACCAACGGTCGTGAGGCCGCCCCTGGCACCATCCGTGGCGACTACTCTATGAGCAACCAGCAGAACATTGTCCACGCATCCGACTCAGTGGAGAATGCCGCCATCGAGCTGCGCCGTTTCTTCCTGCCCGAGGAGATCTTCGACTACACAAGCAACGCACAGGCCTTCATCTACGGCGAAGGGGAGTGCAAATAGCGTCGCCGAAAGTTTTGCGCTTTCGGCTTTTCCAATCTGGTTAGAAACGGCCTGAAAGGCCAATAAGCACATAGCCCAGGGCATCGCCCTGGGTTAGTTGTAACGTAAAACGTTCGCCCTGAAAGGGCAAAAGAATTATACGGAGGCGTCGCCTCCTATTATCTCTTTTGCCCTTTCAGGGCGAAGCCTCTCCACCACTTTTACCCAGGGCGCTGCCCTGGGCTGTTATCTTTTGGCCTTTCAGGCCGTTTTCCAACCGCACCGCACGTTAGGTCGCGTCCCTACTGTTACCTTCTGAGCGAGGATTCCCCCGGTGGGAACAAAACATTCCCCCGGTGGGAATAAATTGTTCCCCCGGTGGGAATAAATTGTTCCCACCGGGGGAATCCTCCAGAAGCTCTACATACTTTCAATCGTTTGTTTGCCCTTTTCCGTTAAATAGACTTAAACCCGAAAAGATTTATAGTACTATGTATTGCAAGGTACTTAGTTTTTGCCTATCTTTGCACCCGAATTGCTGAACCATCCCTCACTGTTCCTTTTCCGGAGGGGGGCAGAAGGGGCAAAACAGAAGAAGACATGAACATTGAGAACGCCAAGTCGCAGATGAGGAAAGGGATGCTGGAGTACTGCGTGCTCCTGCTCCTGGAACACCGGCCATCGTATGCCAGCGACATCATCCAACAACTGAAGAACGCGGAGCTGCTCGTGGTGGAGGGGACGCTCTACCCCCTGCTCACCCGCCTGAAGAACGACGGACTGCTACGTTACGAGTGGCAGGAGTCGACGCAGGGGCCGCCCCGCAAGTACTATGCCCTCAGCAACGAGGGGGAACATTTTCTGGAAGGACTCGACACAGCCTGGACAGAACTCTCAAACACCATAAACTACCTTAAAGAGTTGGGAACTGCTATTAGTAATAATTTGTAGAAATTCGTATAATTTGTGTAATTAGTGTAATTAGTGTAATTCGTTGTTCATAAATCAGGAGTTATGAAAAAGAATATAACCATCAACCTTTGTGGGCGTCTGTTCCAGATTGACGAGGATGCCTACGAACTGCTGCAGCAGTATGTCGAGTCGCTCCGCCAGTCGTTTGGTCGTCAGGAGGGCGGCGACGAAATTGTCGACGACATCGAGACACGCATAGCCGAGCTCTTCGACGAACTGCTCGAGCAGGGCACCGTGGCCATCACCATCGACCACGTGAAAGACATTATCACCCGTATAGGACAGCCGGAACAGCTTGCCGGCGACGACGAAGGCAATGACGGTGGGTCAGGCCGCGATTCGGCCCGCGACAATGACCAGCGGTTTGGCCACGGTGATGCCAAAGGACAGAGCGTCTTTGACAAGCTACGTGCGAGGACGGCCGGCAAACGCCTCTACCGCAACCCCGACGACAAACTGCTTGCAGGCGTGCTCTCAGGCTTCGCCGCATACACGGGCACCGACACCACATGGTGGCGAATAGGCTACGTGCTGCTGTTCTTAGGGTCCAACTTCTTTCTATTCCCAATACTCAAGTTGTTCCATTTTGGCGGATTCTTCTTCCATGCCAACTTGACGTTGGTCCTGCTCTACATCGTGCTGGCCATCGCCATGCCTGTTGCGACGACACCCAAGCAGACACTCCAGATGAAGGGCAAGCCCGTTACACCGCAGAACATCGCCGACGTAGTGGTTGAGGAAAAGACACCGAAGAGGCACAGTCTTGTGCACAGCATACTCTCGGTACTGATGAAAGTGGTGGTTGGCCTGTTCGTGGGCCTGATGACCGTCTTCGGCCTTGCGCTGCTGGTCTGTCTGCTGATGGTCATCGTGTCGTTGGCCATCATCTTCACCGTGCCCGGCTCAGAACAGTTCGGCCTGCCTTTCAGCCTTGACGAGCTGGGACTGAGAGAAATCTACTCCGACCATCCGTGGGTGGTGGTAGCCTTCACTTTGGGACTGGTGCTGGTGCTCTTCATCCCCGTCTATGCCATCATACACTCGCTGCTCACCCGCACGGGCAAGGTACAGCCCATGGGTATAGGCCAGCGCATAGCATGGATAGTGTTCTGGGTTGCGGCCCTGTGCTGCTTCGTCCCGTCGCTGGCATGGATCCAGCAGTTTACGTCCAAACGTTACACAGCGTCATACATCGAGAGCCACACCTTCCAAGGCGTGGTAATGAACGACGCCGACCTCGACTTTTTCCGCCGTGGCGTCTGGAAGCTGCTGAAACATGAGAACTGCGACCACTATACCTGGAGTGGTGACTACCCCGACAAATACAATGTGCGCTATCTCGACACCTACAACTATGCCTGTGAGGCAGTCTATCAGGTGGAGCGCAAACAGGCAGTTGAGCCGGGCATCTACCGTCTGGACTGCATAGCCCGTGCCGAAGGCCCCGGCACGTTTGTCTACGCCATTGGCGACGGCAAGCACATAAAGGAGATTCCGGGGTACGGCGACGAGGGCGGCGAGCTGGGCAAAGGTCACGGATGGTCGCCCGTAGCCATCGACAGCATCGTGGTCACCACCGACAGCATAGCCTACGGCCTGTCGAGCGACGCCGCGTTCACCGGCCATTCCTGCCGGGCCAGATGGTTCTCGGCCACCGACTTCGTGGTCACCCGCATTGGTGACTTATAGCTTAGAACCGGAAGTCAAACTGCGCGTCGAAAAAGTTGTAGTTGTGCTTGTCGGGATTGGGAATGCTGCGGTCGTTGACGCGGGCATACTCCACATTTAGCTGTATGTTCTTGTGGAAATAGTAGTTCACGCCCACTTCGTACATCGTCTTGGCACGGTTCCACTCCTTGTTGTCGCGGTAGGTCTGGTATCGTGCCTTGGCGTGCAGCTTGCTCTTCACCACTGGCACAATGCCAAAGACATACCAACCGTCGGCCTTGTTGCCCAAGTCCGGGTTGGCGCCCATGCCATGGCTGTGCAGATACTCCGCCCTGAAGGTGTACTGGTCCTTGTCGTACTCGGCTGAAAAGGCGTAGCGGTCCTTCCCGCCTACGTCGGCGCGGCTGCCCGTCCATCCGAAGGCACCGATGCGCACGCCCTGGATGGGCATCACCCAGGCACCGCCTATGACGTCCTTTCGCTGGTCCTTGTCCTTGTTGTTTATGCCCTCACCGTTGTAGACACCTATTTGGTAATGCAGTAGTGCGCGTCCGGCAGCGTTCCTCAGCACATCGCCCTGGAACTGCAGACCGATGTCGCGCCCGCTGCTCGACTTCTCGCCCGTGCGGTCGCCAAAGCCCGTGAGAGCATTTATCGCCATGGCATAGGCATACCAGCCCTGCGTGACGGGGTTCGTGGGGTTCTCGAACGAGAACGCACGTTTGAACTGTCCCACCTTCACACGGAACTCCTTGTGCTTCACCCACTCGGCATAGAGGTCGACGAGCTGCACGGTGGGTTCGCCCGGCCCCTTGGCGTTGGTGCCCTGAATCTGTGCACGCCAGTCGAACTCGCCAATCTTTCCGTCGAGTATGAAACGGGCGAGACGGAGGTTGAACTCATTGTGCTCGGTCCCCTCCCTGTCGTCAAACTGATACTGCAGCATGCCGTAGCCGCTGAACTTGATGTTCTCGAACCATTTCTTTGTGTTCTCCTGTGCATTGGCTGCCAATGCGACGGCCACGAGGGCCATTGTCAATAATCTCTTCATAATCGTTGGTAATGGCTGCTAAAGTGCAATAAAACTGTGGGTTACCTCATGTCGAAACCGACGCGCAGTCCGTCGTACTGCTTTGCCAGCTCGCCTATCGACTGCAGCTCGGTGCTGCCGCTGAGTGCTGAGAGTGCCTGCATCAATGTTATCAGCTTCGATGCCTCGAAGAGGAAACCCATGCCCGTGGCGTTCTTCTTGGCATAGCAGTTGACGGTGAGCAATAGTCCCCTCATGCTGATCTTCGCCGTGGCCTCGTCGAAGGTGTACGTGCCGCTGAAGGTCTTTCCCGCCACTGTTGCGCTGAACTTTCCGTCCTCGCCGAAAGTCACCTTCGTGTTTCCCTGTGCTATTCCGAAATTTTCGTAGTAGGGCTTCAGCCTGCCCTTGATGTCGGCGGCGACGATCTCGCCTCCAGCCTTTGCCAGGAGCTTCTCGCTGGTGAATGCACATCCCGGCTGCTGGTAGTTCCATGTGCCGATGATGTCGCGCTGTGTGACTTTCGTGAGTCCCAGCACACTCTGGATGACGTTGCCGATGGTCTCGCCGTTGGCGGCAGTACCAAGGATGCTGCCTAATGACGACTGTCCGCCCACTCCGCAACTACTTGTGAGCAGCATGGTGGCTGCTGCAAAAACTAACATTGTCTTTTTCATAACTGATATGGTTTAATGTTAACACTATATTCCGTCGCGTCCCTACTGTCAGGCCAACTATTGCTGCATTTCGTGCAGTCGTTTGTAGTAGCCATTGCGTTGTAGCAGCTCTTCGTGTGTGCCCCGCTCCACTATCTGCCCTTCGTGGAGTACGCAGATCTCGTCGGCATTCTTTATCGTCGAGAGACGGTGGGCTATTGCAACTGTCGTGCGCGTCTTCATCAGGTGCTCCAGCGCCTGCTGCACCAGTCGCTCGCTCTCGGTGTCGAGTGCCGATGTGGCCTCGTCGAGTATGAGTATCGGTGGGTTCTTCAGTATTGCCCTTGCTATCGACACACGCTGCCGCTGTCCGCCTGAGAGCCGTCCGCCACGGTCGCCGATGTTGGTGTCGAAGCCGTGCTCCGACTGCATAATGAAGTCGTAGGCGTTGGCAATCTTCGCGGCTTCTTCAATGGAAGCCCCCCCCTCGGCCCCCGAAGGGGCTACTATTGTTTTGCCCCTTGAGGTCTCGTCTATCGTGCCCCCCTCGGGGGGCGAAAGGGGGGCTTCTCCAAACGCGATATTGTTTCGGAACGAGTCGTTGAAGAGTATTGCCTCCTGGTTGACGTTGCCTATGAGCTGCCGCAGGTCGTGGATGCCGAGGTCCTTGACGTTGATGCCGTCGATGAGCACCTCGCCGCGCTGCACGTCGTAGTAACGGGGAATGAGGTCCACGAGTGTCGACTTCCCGCTGCCGCTCTGTCCCACTATGGCAATGGTCTTGCCCTTGGGGATGACAAGGTTGATGTCGCGGAGGACCCAAGTGACAGCAGCCCCCCCTACGGCCCCCGAGGGGGCTTCTATACTTTCTGAGGCAGTAGGTATCGTGCCCCCCTCGGGGGGCGAAAGGGGGGCCTCCTTGTAACCGAACCAGACGTGGCGGAACTCTATCTGGTGCTCGAATGAGGCTAAGTGCTTCGGGTTCTTGGGTTCGGGGATGTTGTTCTCGGCCTTCAGTATCTTGTCTATGCGCTCCATCGATGCCAGTCCCTTGGGGATGTTGTAGCCCGCCTTGGCGAACTCCTTCAGCGGCTGTATGATGGAGTAGAGGATGACCATGTAGTAGATGAACGACGGGCCTGTTATTGTCTGGTTGTTGAGCACAAGTATTCCGCCAAACCACAGCACGATGACAA
Organism: uncultured Prevotella sp.; assembly: GCA_905233425.1. Classification (GTDB taxonomy): domain Bacteria; phylum Bacteroidota; class Bacteroidia; order Bacteroidales; family Bacteroidaceae; genus Prevotella. Next base: position 41,410 of record CAJOEC010000005.1, read on the forward strand.
TCATCACCGTGCCGAGGAACTCGCTCATGGGGTGGGCCATCGACTGGCGAATGTTCACGCGCATGATGTCGCTGCGGTATGCGCTGTTTACCTTGTCGAAGCGGCTGTTCATGGTCTGCTCGGCACAGAAGGCCTTCACTATGCGCAGTCCGCCGAGCGTCTCCTCCACCTGGCTCATGGTGTCGCTCCATAGCGACTGTGCCTTCAGGCTGTTGCGCTTCAGGCTGCGGCCCACGACTCCCATGAACCACCCGAAGATGGGCACGAAGACGATGGTGAACAGCGTCAGCTGCCACGACACGAAGAGCAGCGTTGAGAAATAGACGATGACGAGGATGGGGTTCTTGAAGAGCATGTCCAACGATGCCATTATCGACGACTCCACTTCCTGCACGTCGCCGCTCATGCGGGCAATGATGTCGCCCTTGCGCTCCTCGGTGAAGAATCCGAGGGGCAGCGACGTGATTTTCTGGTAGAGCTGGTTGCGAATGTCGCGGACTACGCCTGTGCGTATGGGTATGATGGTGGCCGAGGAGAGGAAATAGGCTCCCGTCTTCAGGGCCGTCATCACGGCCAGTACCAGTCCGATTATGAGCAGCGTCGTTGTGGGGCCTACGCTGGCTATGAGCTGGTTGACGTAGTAGTTCATGTTGTTCATCAGCACATTGCTGGCTTTTTCCCAGTCCCATGCCATCAGCTCGGTTGCCTTCTCGGTGTTTCCCGTGTTGAACAGTATGTCGAGCATGGGAATGAGTGTGGCGAAAGAGAAAATGTTGAGAACAGCCGACAGTATGTTGAACACTATCGACAGTACAAGATATTTCTTGTATGGCGGTATGAACCGCCGCAGCACCTTCAGGAACTCTTTCATATCACACTACGGTTATTCGGTGCAAAAGTACAAATAAAAACAGAAACAAGGGCATAATCTTTGAGCAATATGCCGAATAGCTGTGAGATTTCCCGCATTTTTCACGTTTTTTAATACAAGGTCGCACATACTAATGAGAACGCCAAATGCTTTCACTCTTTTTTCACCCCTCTTCCACATGTTTTTTGTCTTTTCCTTGGCCGTGCTGGAAATTATTCGTAACTTTGCCGACGATAAACTTATTGAACACGCTTGGCATTCCAAATGGTGACAATGAAGACGTACATTTGTATCGTGTATGAATAAAGGCAACAAAAGCGACATAACCGCAGAAATATTATTACTGAAAACACTGGAAGGAGCAGCATTCGGTTACAAACTGAAAGAGATAGCTTCTCGCAAGGAGTTTCATGCCCTTCCCGATAATCCTTTCATATATACCGTCGGTGGAATACAGGACGATGATTACCCGTCATTGTTGATGGCAGCACGTAAAGCTGTGGAACACGGTTATCGTGTCTTTATGCTTCCAAATCCTCATGGTGTGAAAACACCCGATTACATCCTGGAGCGTCGTGGAGTGTATAAGTTGTTCGACTTGAAGAACATCAGCGGAAAGAACATCGTGCTTACTCGTCTGAATGAGTCTGCCAACCAGGCTAACCGTGCGCTCCTGAATATGCCGGCGAAATACAACACCCGCATGTTGGCTGCTGATATCAAGAACTATTTCGAATCAAACGACAAGGCACTTGAAGTGCTGATATTCAGAAGAAAGCATGAGTTGTCCGTCTTCAGAAGATTTGCCTTGTCAGACCGTTTCTATACTGAATTCAAGAAACTGTATGAAAGATAAAAGCCACCCGCAGGTGACTTTTAAATGGAGCAGGGTCGATGAAGGCTTACTCCTCTCGGCATTCTCAGCCCCTAAGGCCTCACATGTTTACCGGATAGTCAAGACTTTTATCTTGACGCTGCAAAGATAGACATTATTTCTGAAAGTTCCAAGAAAAAAGCTAAGTTTTTATCAGTTTTTCTCAAAATCCGCTCCTTTTTGGGTGTTTTTTCAAATATAAAGAGTAAAAATCTACTCATTATCGATACGTCCAAAAGATGATAATTAACGCTTAATGTGTTGACATAATCCAATCTTTAATTTATACTTGTAAGTATAGGGAAACATCGAAATGTTACATCCTAAAATGGCTTTTCATTAAATAAAGAAAGAAGAGGAAAAGGCAGGTAATATGACAGCGACGGCAAATAAAGACCTAACGTCTCATTTTATTAAATAATGTGTATTTTTCGGGATTACGTGCAATTGTCTCAGGATTAATTTGTATCTTTGCAAGCAAGATGATAGAATCTGAAAATGGAAACAACAAATAGGCTGACCGCAATATCTTTATTCTCTGGTGCTGGAGGTATGGATATAGGAGTACAACAGGCTGGATTTGACATATTGGCTTGTTGTGAATTGGATAAGCATTGTTGCGAAACCTTACGGGAAAACATAAAGAGAGAATCAAGGAATACGATTGTTTATGAAGGTGATATCAAAGATTTTACTCCCCAGCAGATGCTTGATGACCTTCACATTCATTCTGGTTATGTGGATTTGCTTTTTGGGGGGCCTCCTTGTCAGGCTTTCTCTCAAATTGGCAAGCAACAATCCATGTTAGACGAGCGCGGCGAGCTATTGTTTCAGATGGTAAGATATGCTGAGGTGATACAACCAAAGGCGATAATGATTGAACAAGTTAAGGGTCTGCTGATTGCAAAAGATTTGTCAGGAAAACGTGGTGGCGTATTTGAGCAATTGATAAAGGAACTTGAAAGGTTAGATTATGTGCCTAAATGGCGTGTAATGTTAGCTGCAGAATATGGAGTTGCTCAAATGAGGGAAAGAGTACTTATTGTAGCGACGAAGAAACCTAATGGTTTTCAATTCCCCGATCCTACTAACTCCAAACCTTCGGGAGTAATTAATATGTTCGGTCTTCCACCATATAAGACCGTAGGAGAGGTTTTGGCAGGACTTGGAGAACCTGTAATGAAAAGTGACAATTCTATTGTTCCAGACGATAGCCACTATGATGTTACACCGAGGAGAGACCGTGAGCGAATCCATGGGGTACCTGAAGGAAAGAATTTATCTTCCCAAACACATCTTCCTAAGGAACAAATAGGAGGCTTGACTAAAAAGGATACGACAAAGTTTCTTAGGCTAGATAGAAATAAACCTTCCAACACTCTGCGTGGTGGCGAAATATTTTATCATCCTATTGAGGATAGATATCTGACACCAAGAGAATACATGAGAATACATGGCTATCCAGATAATTATGTGTTAAGAGGCCCAATTCGAGGCAGGACGGGTGCCGTCAGAGACTTAGACCAACATAGACAGATAGGGAACTCTGTACCACCACCCTTGGCAAAAGCAGTAGCAATTAAAATCAAGGAAATAATAATATGTCAAAAATCTACTAATTGTTAGGTTATCCAGCTGAGGACAATAGTCCATCAGTTTTGGAATCTCGCAAGAAAGCTTATTGTCCATTCATATCTGGCATATGTGATGGTGGAGGTAACCGTTATATGTCAGACATTAATTTGCAAGAGCATCAGGATTTAAAAAAATTGTTCCCTGAGATGAACCGTGTTCCATCAGGAGTATGCTCTATTCAGGTCTCGGAAAACATGGCTCCGTGGATTATTTGTCCCCGCCGTTTGCTTTATATGGGAGAAAAGGCTGACGCAAATATATTGAGAGGAGAAACCCAGAAAAAGCTTTTAGAGAAATGTGGTTTTTCAAAAGGCACAAAGATTGGGATATGGGCAGAAGCGAAGGTGAAATATACAAACGAAAATGAGGATGAAGACACAGCAATCTTTGATTACACATTCGATTATGTTTTAATGCCCATAGGCAGAATAAAACAATCACACGCGGTAGCAGAATCTGGCCTGGAATGGAATGTCCTCCAAAAGAATCTGCGTGAAAGTGGTCATACCTTTGCACAACGTAATAGAGAGATCTATATTGAAGACTTTCCTATTGGAAATCCTGTCATTGTTGAGGTAATGACGTCAAGTACATCGGGTGGTAACAAGAAAAAGAGAAGTTGTATTCCACAAGCCTTTGAAGACTGTATGCTAGGAAAACCTCATTCGGCCCCAGGAATAAACTATCGTCAGGTTTGGGCGAGAATGGCAAGCCAACTGATAGTGAAATCACAGGCAGCAATGGCATGGAATGGAAAAACTATCTGGGTTTTACAAGATTTGCTTGCTGATTACATATCATCGAGTACTGCTCTTGATTTGCATAAGTTTATTGCAGAGCATACGGATGAAGTTAATATACTTGCTTTTTCGTATGGAGATAATTTCAGACATACTCCAAAGAGTCAAATTGTTTCTTTAGATAAAGCAGTCCTTTATTCTGGACCAATAAGAGCAAACGATAGCGATAATCCTCAACCATGCTTTCAAGACATTGTTTTGTCTTCGATTTGTCCACCTCGTGAAATATTTATTGCAGCGTTAAGTAAGAAAAAAATGTGTAACCGGATATCTCTCTAAATGATGACTAAAAATTTCTTGGTACGATTTTGTGTGCCCGACCACGCCCCGAAAGAGGGACAATAAGCAGTCTGCCCAAGAATAATTTGTACCTTTGTGTGCGATTCGCATCATAGCGGGTCGCCCATTATTTTATTTTATGAGATTTACAGTTTCAAGTACGGCACTCTCCAGCAGATTGGCGGCTCAATATACTCCCTAATATTACGTAGGGGATGGTCAAAGAGTGGCGTGTGTCCGTAATGGCGATGAGAGCTTTGGGCGATGGAGGGTCTGATAGAAGATTAATCGTGATTCTACATGCTTAAGCGTTACGTTACAGTTGTTACAGTTAGGAAAAAGGGGGTATGCTATTCCTTAACAACAGTATAACTAATTAATAATTAGATAGTTATATTGTATTTGAAGAAGGGTACCCCCCCCCAAAAAAGCAACTGTAACAACTGTAACGTAACGCTCGGTTAACACAATTATTCACCTAAAAAGCAGAAAATCAATGAAATACGACATTACAAAACCTGTGTCTCCGAAGATGCCAAAGCTCGGAAAAGGCCTTATCAGCCATTTTTGTGTTGAATTCTCGGGTAACAAAGGGCAACTTGGGCTGTTGGCAGAGGCTATTTGCAGGGACACGCCCTGCGAGCGGCTCTTCCTGATGTTGTTCTTGTACGCCCGGCTCGTGAGGTTGTCGTCGACGCCTTGACAGCCATCGGCTCCGACATCTGTCAGAATCGTCTCCGGGAGGCCAAAAAGTTCGCCCGGAGAGGACTTCCAGTCCGCGCCGGGCGAACTGTCAGTTCGCGCCTTGCGAACTCCGAGTTCGCGCCGGGCGAACTTTTTGGGGTCTCGGAGTGGTTGAGAAGACACCCCCAAGGCCCTCCAAAGCCCTCCCCAGCACACAGGCCAAACGCATTATAAATATTTTGGAAACGAATTTGAATAATAATTACAAAAATATTTTGGAAACGAATTTGAATAATAATTACAATTTTGCCCACGAATTTGAATAATAATTATAAGGTATGTTCTATAAATTGCAAAAACTACGCGCAGTCTTTCCCCTCTTGAACCCTGCCCTTAGCGGGGAGGGGGCAGGGGTGGGGTCTGTAACTAATTGACATCGAGAAATATACTGACCCCACCCATAGCCCCTCCCCTACAAGGGAGGGGAAGGGCTGTGCACCATTTAATTAGATTAATAAAAGTGAAAATAATTTGGCATGTCAGAATAATTTAGTAATTTTGCCGCATAATATGCCTAATAACCAAAAACTACTAATAAACAGTTACAAAATCATGAAACGACTTTTACTTCTTGCATCTGTCCTTATGGCTTTTGCCACAGTGGCATTCTCACAGCGCGCGACCGACCGCCTCGACCGCGGACTTGTGGCCGTCCCGTCGGGCGGTGGAAACTTCATCAGCTGGCGCATCTTCGGCGAAGAGTACTACGACACCGAGTACAACCTCTACTGCAACGGCACGAAGCTGAACTCTACGCCGCTGAAAGTGTCGAACTACACACATTCGGGCGGCACCTCGTCGAGCCGCTACCAGGTGGCAGCCGTGGTGCGCGGCGTTGAGCAGGCCAAGAGCGCCGAGGTGACACGCTGGAGCAACCAGTACAAACAGTTCGCCGTGGGCAAGCTCTACTCGCGCCGTGGCACGGACATAACGAACAGCTATGACATCAACGACATCGCGCTGGCCGACGTGGACGGCGACGGAGTGTCGGAGTTCATACTGAAGCGCAACTACACGCCCGACAAGATGTCGGTCGGCAACGACTCGGCCTATAACGTGCTCGACTGCTACAACCTGAAGGGTGAGCGTCTGTGGTACATCGACCTGGGGCCGAACATGGTCAGCGGACCCGACGAGCAGTATGACGCCGTGGGCTACGACTGGGACGGTGACGGCAAGGCCGAGGTGCTGATGCGTGGTGCCGACAACATGATTATACACCACCCCGACGGCACGACCACGGAGATTGGCAACATGAAGACCAACACGCGCAACACCGTGAACCAGACCGACGGCAACTTAGCCTACACAAACTACGGCAACGAGTATCTGCTCTACATGGAGGGCGCGACTGGAAAGCCCTACGCCATAGGCAACAACGGCGCGCTGTGGATGACCTACCCGCTGCCACGAGGCAATGCCAACGACTGGGGCGACGGCTACGGCCACCGCTCGACGAAGCACTACTTCGGAGCACCATTCCTCGACGGCCGCAACGCATACATATTCCTCGGCCGCGGATGCTACACGAAGCACCATTTCAAGGCCTTCAGCGTCGACCCGTCGACCCACCAGCTGACGCTCTACTGGGAGTGGAAGGGCGAGTCGTGGCCATACCACGGCCAGGGCTACCACAACTTCGGCATCGCCGACGTGGACTGGGACGGCCGCGACGAGATTTGCTTCGGCTCGATGGTCATCGACGACAACGGAAAGGGACTGCACACCACGGGCCTGGGACACGGCGACGCACAGCATTGCAGCGACTTCGACCCCTACCGCCACGGACAGGAGATCTTCGCCTGCAACGAGGACTCGCCGGCAATGAACTACCGCGACGGAACGACGGGAAAGATATACTACCGTCTGCAGTCGACGGGCGACGACGGCCGCGCCCTCTGCGGCAACTTCTCCAACGACTATCCCGGCGCAATAGGCCACAGCAGCCAGTCGGGCATCATCTCGTGCGTGGCCGACAAGGTCATCCCCGGCGCCCCCGGCGGATTCACCAACAACTGGCGCATCTACTGGGATGGCGACCTCTTAGAGGAAGGTCTCGACGGAGCCAACAGCCGCGAGGGAGCCGCCCGTGTGTTCAAGGCTAACGGAAGCGCAATCTTCACCGCCGACGGAACGGCCAACTGCAACTGGACGAAGAACACCCCCTCGGCCGTAGGCGACATCATCGGCGACTGGCGCGAGGAGATAATCGTGCGCACGACCGATAATAAGTATGTACGCGTGTACACTACTAATTTAAAGACCAACTACCGCAACTACACCCTCTGGCACGACCACCAGTACCGGCAGGGCATGGTGTGGGAGTCGATGGGCTACAACCAGCCGCCCCACGCCAGCTATTTCCTCGGCGAACTGGAGAACATCACCATTGCCCCGCCGCCACTGACCAACACCGGGCGCGAGATTGTAGCCAATGGGGGTACAATAGGCAGCAGCCTCGACGGCAAGCATGTGCTGGTGTGCGACTATGCCGACACGAAGGTCAGCATCAGCGAGGGAGCAAAGCCATGGGTCGTGACGTTCAACGTGCCGTCGTGGGTGCAGGGAACCAACAGCACCTCGACCACCGGCGCCGGTAAGATAAACTACAGCTACTACACCTGCGAAGTCACGGGCGGCGGACTCAGCGGACAGGCACGCCTCGTGAAGCAGGGCGACGGCACGCTGCGACTGCCCAAGGCAACATTCGCCCACACCGGGAACACCGACATCTGGGCCGGAAAGGTATGCTTCGACGGCACGATGAAGAACACGTCGCTTTGGCTCAACCGCTTCGCCGAGCTGTACAGCGACGGCGGGCAGTTCCGCTCAATCAAGATGGACTACGCCTCGAAGTTGGTGATAGGCGGCGACAACACCGAGAGTGGCAGCACCGTCACCACCGACACGCTGGCCTTGGGCTTCGGCTCGCGTGTTGTCTTCGACATCTTCTACGACGGACTGAAGGCCGGCTCGTCAGATGGGACACAAGAGTCCTACAGGCCAAGCGCCGCCGCTCCCGAGGGTCTCAAGACCTACGACACCTCAGACCAGGTCAAGGCCACGCTGCTGACCATCGAGACAAAGTCGTGGGAGTACGGCCCGCAGTACCAGACACCCGTCTTCGAGTTTGCCTTCCACGGCAGCTCCGACCCTGTCGAGGGCCGCTACCTCATCGGCACCGTGAAGGACACCGAGGGCGACCTCAGCATGATCCGCATCGAGGGCCTGGGCACGAAGATGAAGAGCTCGCTCGACATTGAAGACGGCAACCTCTACCTCATCATCGAGACAATGCGCGAGTCGACAAGCATAGCATGGAGCGGAGCCAACAGCGACACTTGGGACCTGGGCAGCAGCCAGAACTTCACCGACAGCGACGGCACGACGGCATTCGTCACCGGTGACAACGCCCTGTTCACCGACGAGGCCCAACAGTTCACCGTCAATATCGCCGGCGAGATTGAGGCCGACAGCGTCATCGTCGACAACGAGACAAAGGCATACACCTTCCAGGGCAGCGGCTCGCTCATAGGCAACACCAAGCTGGTGAAGCGGGGCAAGGGCACGCTGACAATAAAGAACGACAACAGCTACAGCGGAGGGAACCGCATCAGCGGAGGAACGGTGAAGGTGACGTCGCTGGCCAACGCCAACCAGCCAAAGGGCAACCTGGGAGCCATGACCACCGTGGCCAGCAAGTTCGTCATTGAGAAGGGCGGCGTGCTCAACACCACGGCGGCCGTCACCAACGGCTCGTCCATCAGGTTCGAGGGCGACGAAGGCGGTGTCATCAACAACACGGCCGACTTCATCTCCGACCGCGCCATGAGCGGAACGGTGATGAACAAGAAGGGGTCGGGTTGGATGAAGCTCAACGTCTCAAACGCCTCGCTGACGAGAATGATCATAAGCGCAGGAACGGTGCAATGCATCAACGCCAACACGCCGGCAAAGACCGTGGAGTACCAGGGAGGAACACTCCACGAGAACACCAGCAGCAGCTATACCATACATGTGCCTAAGGGAAAGACTGGCTCATGGTATATGGCAAACCGCTCGACATACACCAACAGGGTGACCGGAGAGGGGACTCTGACTGCATACTGCGTGACGGAGAAAGGCACCAACTACTACGCAACACGAACACCGGTGAAATGCAACTTCTCCGACTTCGAGGGAATACTGAAGCCCACATCGAGCCTCGACGACCCGGCTGTGCTACGCTTCACGCTCGACTCCTCGACAGGTATGCCCAAGGGAACAATGAACCTCGGCGACAAGGTTGAGGTGCAGAACACCGGCAAGACATTCCACGTAGGCAAGGTCACAGGAACGGGTGCACTCGGAGGCAGCTGCACATTCAGCAACGGAGCCAGCGTGGGAGCCAACACCTGGCAGGTGGGCAACGACGAGAACTGGAACACCACGGCACGCATCACCTCAAACGCCAACTTCGTGAAAGTGGGCCAGGGAAGGCTGACATGGACTGGCAGCAACAGCAACACCGGCACAACAACCGTCAGCGAGGGTGAGCTGGTCGTGAACTCGTCGTCGTGCTTAGGAAAGGGCAAGCTCACCGTCAATGCCGGAGCAACACTCTCGGGAACAACCGGAACCAAGAACCCGCTGACAAACCAAAGCGTAGTGGTCGACGGCACTCTGCGTCCGGGACTGCTCGTAACGTCGACATCGGGAACAATGTACTTCGACAACAAGGCCATCACTATCAACCAGGACGGCGTGCTGCAGATCTGCGCAGCAAAATGCGCCACGGCAACGGCCAACGGATGCACCAGCGTGGAGGGAATAACGACACTCACGCTGAACGGCATACTGCGCATCATCCCGTCATCGAGCAACACCCTGCAGAAGGGCGACAGCATACGCATATTCCGGGCCAACAAGCTCGCCGGCACGCCAACATTCGACTTCCAGGGCGGCATCGACTGGGACACCTCACGGCTCAGCGAGGGTCTGCTCTTCGTCAAGAGCATCGGAGTGGCCGGCGACGTCAATGGTGACGGTGTGGTCGACGTGGCCGACATCGCAGCAATCATCTCCTTCATGGCCGGCAACGAATCTGTCCCATTAGCATCAGCCGACGTCAACGGCGACGGCGTGGTCGACGTGGCCGACATCGCATCAGTCATCTCGATTATGGCGGCGAGCAGTAGGAGGATGGCAGAAATGACAAATGAACAATAAAACAGACAACATTATGAGCGAGAACAAGAGAAAACAATTAGCCGAGACCCTTTCGTCCCTTGACTTAGAAGACAGGGCATGGGTGATGAATTTCCTCGTCCAGCTTTTTCTTGGACAGGCTCAACAGGAAAAGGCAAGGAAGGCAAGGGTTATTAGTCGCCACCATGAAGGCTTCACTGACAAGCAGTGGGAACAGTATTTTGCTGATGTACCCGAGCATGAATTCCCTTTAGAGACTCCCCCCATAGACAAGGATTTTCTGCATGCAACAGCAGGTAAAACGATAGAACCTTTAAAGAAATGGCTGTAAAAAGTGTTCATTTTGGGGAAATTGTTGAAGTTACTTTCAAGTTTCCCGGCGAAGGTTACAAGGTACATCCTGCGCTTGTAATATCGCCAAGCGAGCTGAGGAAAAATGAGGATGGCATGTTCTATGCAGTCTTAATCTCCAGTAAAAACTATCAGTCGCAATATACGATGGAAATCAAAGACGAATGGCTAACCAAACCACTGCCCAAGAAATCTTATTTCATCACTCACTTTATGGCATATTTCACTCCGGATGAAGTATCGTTCTCCTATCGTACTGGTGTAAAGGCGGAATACATGGATAACATAATTTGCAAAAACATCAAAAGCATATACGGCATTGACATGGAATTAGAATAATCTTATAACAAACTCATATTATTAACCAAAATCAAACATTATGAAGTACAGAAAACTTTCAAAGTTTGGCTTCGCCATACTTCTGGCAGCGCTCTTCGGGGGATTCTCCTGGGCGGCTGTCAATGTAGTGACGCAAGTCAACGAGGAGAACGTGCTCTTCCAGGACAAGTTCAGCGACATGAATGACCCGAATCAGGGAGGCTACACCCTGTTTACTGGCAGTGCTGCTAACACGGCTCTCTCTGAGCGTGACGGTTGGCAGACGCTGGAAAAAGTCTACCAAGGATTCAGTTGTGTAAAACTCGGTACCAGTTCTGCCAATGGAAAGATGACCACCGAGTCTATCAGTATGACTGGCAACGGTGAACTATTGGTCGTCGCCGCCGGTTGGGGTACAGGCACCAACAAGATGGCCGTGTCCGTAGAGGGCGCAACCCTGGATAAAGCCTATCTGAGCGACGAGACAGCTATCAATGCCTCGGACATCACCGTGACCAACGGCATCAACGACGAGCCGAGCAGTGGCTATGCCGCTTACTATTTCGACCTGAAAGATGCCAATGGCGAGGTGACCATCACCATCTCGGGGCGTCGTCTCTTCATTCGTGAGGTGAAGCTTACCGGCACTGGCGGTGAGGTAGACACCCGCGAGGCAACCACGCTTACTCTTGGCGACCACGCCACGACGGGCACCGCCGGTGAGCAGATGAGTTGGCCCGAGGTCACCCTCAGAGATGCTGCCGGTTCTCCCATCACGGGCGAAGCCATCGAATGGGAGAGCAGCAACAGCGAAGTGGCACAGATCGGCGATGCCACCATCGACTTCATGAAAGCAGGAACCGCCACCATTACGGCAAAGTTTGCAGGCAACAACCAGTACAAGCCCAGCCAGGCCAGCTTCACGCTGACCGTCACGGCGGCTCCTATTACCGGGGCAATTACATCGCTGAAAGCCCTGCAGGAGGCTGTCACAGCTACCAGCACACCTGTCACCATTCAATTCAATGACGTGTTTGTCACAGCCGTAAAAGGCAAAAACGCCTATTTGGCTGATGCTGATGGCTACGGCATTCTTGTCTATCAGGAAAACCACGGACTGGAAGCCGGCCAGGTGCTCAATGGCACCATCGAGGCCAACCTGTTGCTCTATCGCGGCCAGACTGAGATTACAGGCTTCTCTAAGGACGGCCTCACCATAACCACCACTGAGTTGACACCTACAGAGAAGACCATCGACGCCATCACCGCTGCTAACCAGAGCACGCTGGTGACCTTGAAGGGTGTCACCTTTAGCAACGAAAAACTGTCGGACGGCACCAACGAAATCACCTATTACGACAATTTCAGTGCCGGTTCGCTTGAAGAAGACGCAACCTACGACATCACGGGTATAGTCATCGTCTTCAACACCACGCTGGAGATTGCCCCCCGCACCGCCGACGACATTGTGAAGACGTCGGGCGAGGTGCCCGTTGACCAGCGCCAGGAACTCACTCTCTCGTTCCCCAATGAGAGCTACGAGGCCACTATGGGCGAGGATTTCATTGAGCCTGTGCTGTCAGGCGTGCCTCAAGATTTCGATGGCACGATTGTTTACAGCAGCTCCAATGGCGATGTAGCAACAGTGGGCATGGAAGGTGAAATCACTTTGAAGAGCCCCGGCACCACCGTTATCACAGCTGAAGCCACGTTCTCAAACCTCTACAAAGGCTCTGCTTCCTACACCCTGACGGTGAAGGAGGCTTCCGTGGAGCCGGAGGAACTGGCAAATCCTTACACTTATACTTTTGAACAGAAGGTCTTCGATGCCAAGTCGCAGACCAAGACGCTGAAGGCTGCCACCTGGGAACTGAACGTCACTTGTGATGACGTGGACGGCTATTTCGGCTCCGATAAAACCAAAGGCCAGCAGTTTGGCAGCGGCAACAAACCTGCAACAGCCATCACCCTTTCCACAGCTGACATTCCCGGAACCATCACCAAGATTGTGGTAAACACCAGCGGCGCAAGCAGCATTGATGCCACTTTCGGCGTAAAGGTTGGCGACACAGCCTTTATGTGTGAGGACGCTGAGAATGTCACACTGACCAATACTGCTACCGACTATGAGTTTACCGGCTCTGCCTCTGGTACCATCACGCTCAGTTGGGCAAATAACTCTGCCAAGGCAATCTACGTGAAGTCCATCTATGTGGAGTACTCCAACGAGGAGCCTCAGCCTGTCTGGGCCTGGGCCGACATCTTTGCCGACTTCACCGACCAGAGCTTCTTTACTGAGGCTGATGCCAACGGCGCTACCGCAGGTCTGAAGATGAACGCCAACGGAGGTTTCACCCGCGTGGCTGCCGACGACGTGACGGCCAATGCTGTCATCAGCGGCAAGTGGCACAGCAACGATCACGGCATCAGCAATTTCTCAGCTACAGTGAAGGTCGAAGGCCCCGTGAAAATCACCTTCGGTACCTGCGCATGGGGCGGCAACGTCACCGTGAAGGACGAGACTGGTGCAGAGGTCGTTCCCACGTTCACGACCAACACCGGTGCCTGCTACCATCAGGACAAGCAAAACAATATCGTCGTGGCATATTATGCTGGCGAAGCTGCTACACTCACCATCGCCGGAGGCTCATACGTACCGTACTTCGCCGTGGAGAGCATCAGCGCAGAGGAGATACCTCACACCGCTAACGTCACCTTCGACGTGGCTAACGCTGGTTCCGAGGGTGTGGCTCCTGCAGCCATCGAGGCTGAGATTGGTTCAAAGATTACCATCCCCGCCAACCGCACACTCTACAAGGAAGGCTTCACGCTGACAGCCTGGACAGATGGTGCTGGTGCACAGTATAAGCCCGGCGACGAGGTGACTGTCAGTGGCGACCTCACACTCCTCCCGGTGTTCACCGAGAACGAGAATGTCACCATCACCGAACCTGTCACCGTCATCTGGGACTTCCAGCAGAAGAACGGTGCTCCCGTGCTGAACTATCAGAACCAGACAGGCATCTACGTGGCACAGGCCGAGATTGGCGGTAAGGACTTCGACGTGAAGATGTCCTTCGACACCAGCAACGGCGGTAAGATTGCCAACGGCAACTGGAGCGACTGGTGCCAGATGAACACCGGCACAAAGCTCACCATACCCGCCGTGAAGGGCATGACCGTCTCGCTTGAGAGCTACACCGCAACAACGACCACCACCATCGCCGGCTCGACCGACTACGCCATCGAGGGCAACGTCGTGACCTATACCTACGAGGGCAGCGGCGAGACCATCGACATCGTCATTGGCGACGGCAGCTACTTCCGCTATGTGAAGGTTGTATGCCCTGTGCCCACAGAGGAAGCTGGCTTCGCTGACATCAAGGCCGACTTCACCGACCAGAGCTTCTTCACCGAGGCTGACGCCAACGGTGCTACCGCTGGCCTGAAGATGAACGCCGACGGTACGTTCACCCGCGTGGCTGCCGACGACGTGACGGCTAACGCTATTATCAGCGGTAAGTGGCACAGCAATGATCATGGCATCAGCAACTTCTCGGCTACCGTAGCCGTGGAGGGTACCGTGAAAATTAGCTTCGGCACCTGTGCATGGGGCGGCGACGTGACCGTGAAGAACGCCGAGGGCGAGACCGTAGCCACGATGAACACCAACACCGGTGCCTGCTACCACCAGGATAAGGAGAACAACATCGTCTCTTGCTACTACAAGCAAGATGTAGCCACCACGCTGACCATCAGCGGTGGTTCATACGTTCCCTACTTCGCCGTGGAGAAGGTTGACCCGAAGGATGTGCCAAGCGACGTGAAGATTATCTTCGACGTGGCCAACAGCGGCGCAGAGGGTGTTGCCCCGGCTGACGAGATTGTCGGCATCGGCAAGCAGTACACCCTGCCAAAGAACTTCACCCTCTACAAGGAGGGCTATACCCTGACGGGCTGGGCTGCCGAGGGTACTATCTACGCTCCCGGCGAGACAATCACCGTTCCCGATGTAGAGAGCCTGACCTTCACAGCGGTATTCACCGAGAATGAGGTTAGCCTCGCTGACCGCGACGATGCCGTGACCGTGAAGTGGAACTTCCGCCGCGATGCCGGTGCTCCCACTGTAGGCTGGGAAAATCAGGACGGCCTCGTATGGGTGGCACAGGCTACCGTAGCCGGTAAGACCATCGACGTGGCACTGCCCTTCTCAACTGCTCCTGGCAAGTTTGCCAACGGCAACTGGACCGACTGGGCACAGGTGAACAACGGAACAACCTTCCATGTGCCTTCGTGCAAGGGTGCCACCATCTCCATGGAGGCATACGGCGACATCACCACCACAACCATTGACGGACAGAGCGATTACACCCAGGGCAAGACCATCAGCTACACCGTAGCAGGTGCTGCTGAGAGTGTCGACGTGGTCATCGGCGACGGAAGCTACTACCGTTACATCCAGGTAGTGCTGCCGAAGGTGGAGCAGCAACAGCAGGGTGGAAGCTTCGACCACGTGGCCGGAACCATCAACTGGCCTGTCGGCGACGAGCTGCAGCCCGTCATCAGCGAGGATATTGCTGGTGCCATCAGCAGCGCTTCTGTCAGCGTAGGCAACGAGCTGACCATCAATACAGCCAAGTACTTCGACACCGAGATGATGCACTACACTCCAGTCAACAGCAATGCCGGCAACGTCGAGGGCGTAATGATTGAGTATCGCGTGAAGCCCACCGCTGGTGTGACCTTCCAGCCCACACAGATTGACTATGCTGCCGTGAAGGTGGGCACCGACAATGCCACCTACTCATGGAGCTACACCGTCGACGGCGAGGAGAGCACAATCACCCAGATTGACCCGAAGCCCGACCTGCTGCGCAACAACGGCGCCAACAGCGTGGAGAACGGCGGCACAGCCAAGCTGATGCACACCGAGACCTTTGAGGGCGTGGGCGAGTGCAACGAGTTCACTTTCCGCTTCTACATCTCGGCTTGCGCCAACAACAAGAACATCTGTATCGGTAATGTCACCATCAGCGGTATTGTCAATGGCGAGGCCGTCAGCGTCAATATGTACGACCTGACAGCTGTTGCTTCTCCCGAGGAGGGCGGCAGCATCAACATCTACCCCGTCAGCGAACAGTATGAGGAGGGCAGCGAGGTAACGCTCACCGCCACCGAGAACTTCGGCTACGACTTCGTGAACTGGACCAACGCCGCTGGCGAGGAGGTATCGACCGAGGCTAAGTTCAAGTACACCGTAACTGCCGACGAGACGCTCACCGCCAACTTCGTGGCCGTGAACACCTACGAACTGGCCCTGACCGTCGATGGCACCAACGACTACATGGTGACCATCAACCCCGCCCCGACCATGGTCGACGGCAAGATGATGTACGAGGAAGGACAGGCCGTGCAGATCACCGCCAACCAGTATGAGGGTCTTGTGACATTCACCAACTGGAGCGACGGCGACACTAATTCGTCGAAGCTCGTAAGCATGGCCGCCGACATTGAGCTTACAGCCGTATATGCTGAGGCCGACATCATTGCCGGATGGGACTTCTACAAGCGTGGCAACGATGGCCGCAAGGCTGACTTCGCCGCCCAGGACAACGATGCCGACGCCCTGACGCTGGTGGAAACCGCTACGGGCAACACCTCCGGCTGGCTCGACAAGAGCCATGAGGCCGATGGAGGCTATGAAGGACTCATGGGTGCTGCCGTGAACTGGAAGCAAGGCACAACGGAAGGCGACGTGGGCAACTGGCACTGGCAGACCAAGATCAATGCCGCTGCCTTCACCGACATCAACGTGCAGTTCCAGATGGTGTTCAACTACAACGCCTACCCAACCTACAACGTGGAGTACTCGCTCGATGGAGAGCAGTGGGCCAATGCTGGAAGCATCACCATGGCACGCCGTGAGATTGTTTCGTTCAAGGGTCAGCTGCCCGCAGAGGCCAACAACCAGGCCGAGCTTTACATCCGCTTGATTGCCGACAAGACCTCTGAGCTGAACACCGAGGTTCCCTCGAAGAACGACGGTAACTCGCTCGGCATGTTCTTCATCACCGGCACACCAAAGCTAGTCGACGACGGCGTGGCTCCCGTGCTCGTATCGACCGTTCCCGTCGATGGCACCACCGGTGCTTCGGCAACAGGCAAGATCGTGCTCACCTTCGACGAGCGCGTGAAGCTGGCCGACGACGCAGTGGCTTACATCAACAACACTACAATCAACAGCGAGATGCAGAACCCGACAAGCGGCACGGTGAACGGCAAGACCATCACCTTCGCCTATAAGGGTTTGGAGTACAGCACCGAGTATTCGTTCATTCTGCCCGCCAACTCCGTGGCCGACCTGACCGACAACTACATCACCGAGCCTATCCGCCTGACGTTCACCATCATGACACGTCCGAGCATCGACAAGAAGCTCTACGACTATGTCGTCGAGAATGTCGAAGACCTCATGGCTGCAATCAGCGCAGCAGAGGCCCGCGCCGACAAGAATGTGCGCTACCGTATCTTCATCAAGGACGGTGAGTACACCATCCCCGTGAAGGAGAACAGCTTAGTGGCCAAGGCCGAGGGCTACGAGGTGCCCGAGTGCATCACCTACCTCCGCAGCGGCAACATCTCGCTCATCGGTGAGAGCCGCGACGGTGTCATCATCACCAACGGAATCGACAAGACCGACCTCTTCAACGGCACCTACGGCAAGACCAGCAAGTACGACGGTATCGGCAACAGCGACGTGTTCCAGATCAGCGGCAGCGACTACTACTTCCAAGATCTAACCATCGAGAGTGGTATGGACGACGCTACGGGTCGTGACCTCGCCGTGCAAGACAAGGCTACGCGCACCATCTACAAGAACACCGGTCTGCGTGGCTATCAGGACACCTGGACATCGAACAACGACAACGGTCTCTACTACTTCGAGGGCGGTTACGTCCGCGGACGCACCGACTACATGTGCGGTAAGGGCGATGCCTTCTTCAATGGTGTCGAGCTTCGCCAGATTGCCGGCGGCTACGCTGCCGTGCCCTCGAAGAGCATCAAGTACGGCTTTGTCTATAAGGACTGCACCATCAACGGTGAGCCCGCCACGGTGAACTACGCCACTGGCGAGACCCGCACCGCAGCACAGGCCGACGGCAACTACACCCTCGGTCGTCCGTGGGGCAGCGGCACTCCTATCGCCCTCTACATCGACACGAAGATGAACGTCGTTCCCTCGGCTATCGGATGGAACGAGATGAGCGGTGGATGGCCAAAGCGCTTCGCCGAGTACAACTCGATGACCTCGACGGGTTCGCAGATCGACCTCAGCGGACGTAAGAAGGTCTTTGGCGACGGCCATGAGAACAATCCTGTCCTCACCGCCGAGGAAGCCCTTGAGGCCGGCGACCTGCACAACATGTTCGGCGAATGGGATCCCACGCTCGCCACCGAGCAGGCTCCCATACCTACCAACGTGACCGTCAATAAGGACACCAAGGTGCTCTCATGGGACAACAGCGACTATGCCCTCCTCTTTGCCATCGTCAAGGACGGAAAGGTCATCGGCTTCACAACCGAGAACACCTACACCGTCGACGATGTCACCGCTTCCTATGCTGTGCGTGCCGCCAACGAGATGGGCGGTCTGAGTGAGGCCTCGATAACCGCTGCCATCACCACCGCCATCAGCGAGGTGGCCAACGGTGAGCAGACCGTGCCAGAGGCCATCTACAACATTCGTGGTATGCGCGTTGACAAGGCCGGCAAGGGTCTCTTCATCATCAACGGCAAGAAGGTCCTCAGGTAGGGGCAGGCTCCGTGCCAGCCCGCATCAACATTCGGACTGGCACGGTGATACTGAAACGAAAAAACGCGGGGTTGCACCATCGAACCGGTGCGACCCCGTGTTTTTTTATGCCATTTGTTTGCCTGTCTCGCCCCAAATGAGTACCTTTACAACCGAAACGCGCCCCCATCAGCCACCGTTTTTGAGCAAAAAGTCGAAAAAAACGCCACAAAATTTGGTGTTTCACGGTTTTTACAGTATCTTTGCAGCACACAAACGTTAGTACTGATGAGATTGAAATCTTTTTTCGGAAAACTGGTGTCGCCGATGATATGGCTGAATCTTCTGGCGATGGTGGTGGTGGTGGCTCTGATGATATGGGGCTTGAAACGGTGGCTCGACGACTACACACACCACGGCGAGGGGATAACGGTACCCGATTTCTGCGGCAAGAGCTACGACAGCAGCGTCAGCGAGGGCAACACTATAGGGCTGATTGTCGTGGCCAACGACTCGTCGTACAACAAGACTATGCCCGCTGGATGCGTGGTGGTGCAGAAGCCCGAAGCCGGGGCGACGGTGAAAGAGGGGCGCATAGTCTACGTGACCATCAACTCGCTGACGATGCCCCGCGTGGCAATACCCGACGTGGTGGGCAATTCGAGCTACCGCAACGCACGGCTGCAGTTGGAGGGCATGGGGTTCAAGGTGACCGAGCCGAAACTCATCGACGGCGACAAGGACTGGGTCTACGGACTGCAATGCGGTGGACGGAATGTCATGGCTGGCGACATGGTGGCCAAGGAATCGGTGCTGACACTCGTCATAGGCAACGGAATAACCGATGAGGAGTTGGAGTTTGAGGAGATAGACGAAGACGACGAGGTCTTCGAGCTGTTCCCTGAGGACAACGACTACGACGAGGTAGACCCCTTCTTCGAGATAAGTGAAGAGTAAAAAGGGAACGTAAATTGGTAAATCGAAAATATAATTGATGTTGGACGAGGATTACGAGCTGATGGAGGACGCCCCTTCCGCCGACGGTGGCGACGGCGAACTCTATGAACACCTCAGGATTGAGGTGGATCGCGGACAGGTGCCGTTGCGCATAGACAAGTTCCTGACTGAGCACACACAGCACTCCTCGCGCAACCGCATTCAGCAGGCGGCGGACGCAGGATTCCTCTTCGTCAATGGCAGTCCGGTGAAGAGCAACTACAAGGTGCGCCCGGGCGATGTCGTCACGCTGATGCTCGACCGTCCGCATTTCGACACTACTATTGTGCCCGAAGAGCTGCCCCTTGACGTGCGCTACGAGGACGACGACCTGATGGTCATCTACAAGCCCGCCGGCATGGTGGTGCATCCCGGATGCGGCAATTTCCACGGCACTCTCGTCCATGCCATAGCCTGGCATCTGCGCAACCTCCCCACCTACGACCCCAACGACCCACAGGTAGGACTGGTCCACCGCATAGACAAGGACACGAGCGGGCTGCTCGTCGTGGCAAAGACGCCAGAGGCGAAGTCGAACCTTGGCAAACAGTTCTTCCACCACGAGACGAACCGCTCTTACGTGGCACTCGTATGGGGCAATTTCGTCGACGACGAGGGGCGCATTGAAGGGAACATCGGGCGCGACCCGAAAGACCGTCTGCGCATGGCGGTGTTCCCGCCCGACAGCGAGACAGGCAAACCCGCCGTCACCCACTGGCGCGTGCTGGAACGCTACGGCTATACGACGCTTGTGGAGTGCCGCCTTGAGACAGGGCGCACGCACCAGATAAGAGCGCACATGAAGCATCTAGGCCATCCGCTCTTCGCCGACGAGCGCTACGGAGGGACTGAGATTCTGCGCGGCGAGCGCACGGCTGCCTACAAGGCGTTCATACAGAACTGCTTCAAACTCTGCCCCCGACAGGTGCTCCATGCCCAGACGCTCGGCTTCCGCCACCCTACAACGGGCAAACAAATGGACTTCAGCAGCCCCCTGCCAGAGGATATGACGGCCGTGGTAGAGAAATGGCGGAGGCGCCTGAAAGGGAATAGTAACAAATCGTAAATAGTAAATTGGTAAATCGCAAATAGATGAAATCTCAGAAACGCACAATAGCCATCGTCTGCGGTGGCGACAGCAGCGAGCACGACGTGTCGCTGCGTTCAGCCCAGGGTCTCTACTCGTTCTTCGACAAAGAGCGCTACAACGTCTATGTGGTGGAGATGAAGGGCACCGACTGGCATGTGGACCTGCCCGACGGCACCACCTCGCGTGTAAAGATGCACGACTTCTCCTTCCGCGAGAACAACCGCACACGTCATTTCGACTACGCCTACATCACCATCCACGGCACGCCTGGCGAGAACGGCATACTGCAAGGGTATTTCGAGCTGCTCGGCATTCCCTACAGCACGAGCGACGTGCTGGTCGAGGCAATGACGTTCAACAAGTTTGTGCTCAACCAGTATCTCAAAGGCTACGGGGTGCGCGTGGCCGAAAGCGTCCTCATAAGACGCGGACAGGAGGAGAAGGTCAGCAAGCGGCAGATTATCGACACCGTGGGTATGCCCTGCTTCGTTAAGCCTGCCAACGACGGCTCGTCATTCGGAGTGTCGAAGGTGAAGAAGCCCGACCAGATAGCCGCCGCATTGCGCGTGGCGATGATGGAGAGCGACGAGGTGATGATTGAGTCGTTCCTCGAAGGCACGGAGATTACCGTGGGCTGCTACAAGACGAAGGACAAGGAAGTGGTGTTCCCCGTGACCGAGGTGCTCCCGAAGAACGAGTTCTTCGACTACGACGCGAAATACAACGGACAGGTGGAGGAGATCACTCCCGCCCGCATCCCTGCAGAACAAGCCGAAAGGGCGCAGAAACTCACGTCGGCCATCTACGACATACTCCATTGCAACGGCATCATCCGAGTGGACTACATCATCTCGCCCGAGGGCGACATCACCATGCTCGAGATAAACACCACGCCGGGAATGACACAGACCAGCTTCATACCCCAGCAGGTACGTGCCGCCGGACTGTCCATGACCGACGTGCTGACCGACATAGTGGAGAACCAGTTCTAACTTGGAATATTCATGGAGTTATCGGGAGTTAGCAGGAGTTATAGCAAGTTATCGGGCGTCCCCGCCCGCCATTGGTAACAAATCGTAAATCGTAAATGGAGACGATATTCGACGACATACGGCCTTACGAGCCGGAAGAGATGAAACAGGCCTTCGAGGATCTGCTGGCCGACCGCCAGCTAAACGTCATCTTGAAGGGCTACGCGCCGTGGCTGCCAAAGGGTGTGCGCAACGCCCTGCTGCGATTGGCATTCACGGGCGTCAAGACCCCGCTCGACTTCCAGATGAGGTTTATGAAACCCATCGTGAATTATATCATCCGCAAGCACACCGACGGCTGCACCTTCGACGACACGGCACTCAGCCCCCAACCCTCAACCCCCAACCAGCTTGGCTCCACCACTACACAGGAAGGGAAAGGCCACGCACGCTACACCTTCATCTCAAACCACCGCGACATAGTGCTCGACTCCGCCTTCCTCGACGTGAAGCTCGTCGAGGCCGGACACCCCACAACTGTGGAAATTGGCATCGGCGACAACCTCCTCATCTATCCATGGATAAAGCGGTTGGTAAGGATGAACAAGGCATTCACCGTGCGCCGAGGACTGACGCCGAAGGAGATGCTGGCCTCCAGCCAGCTTATGAGCCAATACATCCACTATGCCGTCACACAGAAAAAGGAGAACATCTGGATAGCACAGCGCGAAGGCCGCGCCAAGGACAGCGACGACCGTACCAGCGACGCGGTACTAAAAATGCTGGCAATGGGCGGCGACCTGAAAGAACTGAACATCGTTCCCCTGACCATCAGCTACGAATACGACCCCTGCGACTATCTCAAGGCCCAGGAGATGCAACTGCGGCGCGACAATCCAGCCTTCAAGAAAAGCAAGCAGGACGATTTGGACAACATGAAGACGGGCATCATGGGTTACAAAGGGCGCGTGCACTACCAATGCGGCACACCGGTGAACGAATGGATCGACGAGCTGCAAGGTCTGCCACGCAAGGAGTTCTTCAGCGAACTGGCAAAGCGCATGGATCAGGAGATTCACGCCGGCTACCGCATATTCCCAGCCAACAGAGTGGCCTTCGAAATGCTGCAGTCCTCCACCTCCCCGGAGGGTTCCGCCACCACCCCGCCCTACGCCTCCTCTCCAGAGGAGGGGAAGCGTCCAACGCCCGCCGACCGTTCCCGCTTTAAAGAATACATTGACGGCCAGATAGCAAAAATCACCATCCCCGACAAGGACGAACCGTTCCTGCGCCAGTGTATGCTCACCATGTATGCCAACCCCCTGCGAAACCAACTGAAACTAAACGCCACAAACCCCTGCTCTTCTCCACAGGGCCAACACACCACAGCCGAAGAATGAAAACAACCCTCTGTCACGTATGCTGCTGTATTGCAGCAGCCCTCATTACTGCCTTCCCACTCGCCTCCTGTACCACCGATGCCTACGACAAGGGCAACAACGACTATTCCATGCTTGAGGCCGAGATGGCCGACATACACGTGGGCAAAGACCTCAAGGCCGACTACCTCACCACCGACGACGGCAAGCACTTGGCCATCACCTTCCCCTTCACCAGCAACTGGATGAAGACCCCCGACAGCACCTACCGCGCCATGACATATTTCACGCGCAACAACGCTGGGGTAGAGGTTGCGGCTGTGAACCGGGTGGCCGTGACCATGCCAAGGCCCATGGACGACCTGAAGACCGACCCCGTGCGTTTCGAAAGTCTATGGGTGAGCAGCAACGGTATATACCTCAACACGTGTATATACATGATGGTAGGCACAACAGATGACGAGAACGCAATACAGACATTAGGATGCCAAAAGGACTCGATACGCAATAACAGCGACGGGACAACGACACAGCTGCTGACGCTCTACCACGACCAAGGCGGGGTGCCGGAGTACTACTCACGGCGAACATATATCAGCATCCCGCTGTATGGCATAAACACCGACTCCCTTTGCCTCTCTGTGAACACATACAAAGGCATCCGCACTTACTCCGTTCCCCGATGAACCATTCCACTCTAACCTGAATCATTCATCCTTTCAGGTTGTTTTAAGCTTCCATTTATTATTTTTTTTGCAAATTTAATGTCACAATGTCATACTTGTTCATTATCAAGTAGTTAAGATGTGACATTGTGACATTAATGGATGGTTTGGGGCGATTTTTACGCCAAAAATGATTGAATAGTATGCGAAAATGGTTGAAATGTTTGTGAAAACATTGTCTTCATGGAGTCAAAAGGCTTAACATTCCCCCGGTGGGAATGTTTTGTTCCCCCGGTGGGAATGATTTGTTCCCCCGGTGGGAATGTTTCTTCATACGGTCAAATAAAAATGGGGGTTGCTGTTTAACGGCACAGCCTACAGCCCTCGCACTTGTTCAGCTCGCCCCGGAAGCGCTTGTCCACAAGATAGTGCAGACGGTCACGCAGGGGCGGAAGACCGATGCCGTCGATTACCTGGTTTATGAATGCCACCTCGAGCAGCGTGCGCGCCTCCTTTTCGGAGATTCCACGCTGGCGCATGTAGAAGAGAGCCTGGTCGTTGAGCTGTCCCACGGTGCTTCCGTGGGCGCATTTCACGTCGTCGGCATAGATTTCGAGCATGGGCTGGGTGAACATCCTTGCCTCGCGGCTGGCGCAGAGGTTCTGGTTGGTCATCTGCGAGTCGGTCTGCTGTGCCCCAGGCTCCACAAGCACGCGGCCGGCGAAAGCTCCGGTGGCATGGTCGTTGAGCACATATTTGTACAGCTCGTGCGATGTGCAATGGGTGGCACGATGGGTAATGAGCGTGTTGTTGTCGACATGCTGCTGCTTGTCGGCTATGACGCATCCGCAGCACTCGCAACTGGCACCGTCGCCTGAGAGCATGAGGTCGAGGCGGTTGCGCGTCGTGCCGTTGTGCAGAGTTATGACATTGTGGGTGACGTGGCTGTCGCTTTGCTGGTCGATATACACATTGCTCACACGGATGTTTTTCTGGTGGGTCTCCTCCAGGCAGTACATCTCCAACCGTGACCTCTCGCCCACGTTGGCTTCGATGACCTGCGTGGTGAGGAACCGGCGGTCGTCGGCGGCATGGTCGCAGAAGAGCAGTTTCAGCTCCGCATCCTCCTCGAGGACGATGAGCACGCGGCGGTTCACCATCAGGTCGGGCACCTGTCGCTGCGCATTCTGCGGCGTGGCCTTGAGCATGTTGATGACCTGTATTGTCCTTTCAACCTTCATGCCACGGGGCACGTACACCAGCAGCCCGTCCTGTGCCAGCATCGTGTTCAGGGCGGTAATGCCGTCGTCCTTCGTCGATGCCAGTCGCCCGTAGTAGCGAGCCACGATGTCGGGATGACTGAGCATCGAGCCAACGACAAGACCCTCAGGAAGGTTGTCTTTAACGGGCATCTGCGATGAAGAGCCACGACCGTAGAACGAGTCGTTCACCATGAAATAGAGGCTGGTGGAGAGGTTTGGCACGTCGCACGAGAACGCCTTGTAAGGGTCGGCGGGAATTGCCAGCCGGCTGAGGTTCACACCATAGTCGGGGGCGAACAGCCGCTGCATGTCGGTGTACTTATACCGCTCCACCTTCTGCGAGGGGAACCCCTGTGCCTTGAAATCGCTGAAAGCCTGGTCGCGCAAGGCATTCATCACCTCGTTAGAGTGGTCGAAAATCATCTGCCGCGCTTCGCTGTACAGTTCGATATATTGCAACTCGCTTTGTCGTTCAGTCATAAGCTACTTATTGTTTAGTTTCCAAACCTATTTTACTATCCATATCTTCCATACTTTTCTATTCATTCGCGCTTATTCCGTTCCTTCTTCCCTACTCTTTACTAACAACCCATCTTCCATCCTTGCGACCACCTTCACGGATAAGGAAACCCTTTTTTTGTAAATAGGCAAGGTCACGTTTTATGGTAATATCGGACACGTTTGTTTTTTGTGTCATCTCCTTGATGGTTATTGTATCATCCTTTTGTATCATCTGAAGTATAAGTTGCTGGCGAACTGATAGTAGTTTTGTATCATCATTTGTATCATCGAGTGACACAAAAGAAATGTCTCCTGTTATGCTTGGGTGGTCACTGTCTTTCTGACCACCTTCTTGAGTATTTTTCTGACTACCCGTAGCGTCGCTTTTCTGACCACCAGTTGTACCACTAATTTGGTCGCCTGCTGTACCACCCATCTTCACATACCTTTCCCGCTGTATCGTAGCCATCATGCCGCCATGTAGCTCCTCGAAGATTGGTGGCTGGAGACCCTCGTTGGAGAACTCAGTACTAATCATCTCGTAGCCGCGGCCCCAGGCCTCTATGAGTCCAGCGAGGTAGAATGCTCCGGCGATGAGCTTGTTTCTGGGCTTCGACTCATGGGCGTGTTTCAGCCCCTCCACAGTGAGGGGATGCGGCAGTGCACCCTCGTTCCAAATAGTGATATGGTCGTTCCACACGCGCATCTGAATATAAGAGCCCATGTAATTTTTGTGGACTATGGCATTACAGAGCATCTCGCGCAGGGCCTTCTCTGGAATCTCCAAAGGCTCAATCCTGTATAATCCTTCATAGTGGATGGGCGAGACGAGGTACTTGCTTCGCAGAATCTCTATCACCCTATTGGGCATCATGATGAGAGGGCACTCCACGACGTCCTGGATGATGAGGTCGGCCACGCTACTGCCGAAACGTCCTATTTTGAAAGATGCTGTGGCACTCCACCTACAGATGTCCTTGCCGAAGAGCAACAGGGCAGCAATGGTCAGTTTGCCGTCGTCGGTGAAGAGGTGCAGCCTTTGCAACACCTGTTCCACCGAGTCTTCACTGGCTGACTCACTCAGTCGCTTTGCCCTGATGGCCGCCCGCTTGAAGTACTCAACGGCCTGTTCGTCGATGGCATCCAACGTTGCGTGTGGCATCGCCATGGTGTCCCATGTGATATTCATCTTCTCCATCAGAAAATCGTTGAGGGCCAGCCCGCCCAGTTCCTGTAGGGTGCTTCCCGTGCGGTAATAGTATTTTCCACGATAGGTGAGCGGCATACTGCTTTCCTTCACCGTGATACTGATGTAATCTTTGCCCTGCTCCGTCAATAGGTTGACATCGGCCACAATCCCCAGCACGTCCCTTACCTTGTTGGGGATGTCTTCCATCAGCTTCTTGGCATTGTCCACGCCGCAGACCGACCCGTCATCGTTCACGCCGATGAAAAGGATGCCGCCCTGCGCGTTAGCGAATCCGCATATCCATTTCAGATACTCGTCGCGCCAACTCTGCTTATATTCTATTTGTTGAGATTCTCCCATTGTCTTTCGTCATTCATTCTTCCCGGCTCTCGCTCGCCATCGCGTCGATGATGGTAGCTATGTCGGCCACGTCGACTGCGCAGTCGCCGTTGGAATCACAGGCCTCCTCCATATTAATCTCTACCTTGGAGAAACCGTCAAATAGCGGACGCCCGTCATTTGCAATACCTTTTGTTTCTTCAGCAACGACATAGGTTCCCGTAGGCTTTTCTCCTTTATATCCTATCAACCATTTGTCAAGATATAGTATGCCGTCAAGCTGATTGTTGAGCCACCCCGTTCCAGAGAATGCTTCGCTTCCTATGCTCACTACGCTGCTTGGAATGGTAATGGAAGTCAGGTTGTTACAATATTGGAAAGCGA
Source organism: uncultured Prevotella sp. (assembly GCA_905233425.1). Classification (GTDB taxonomy): domain Bacteria; phylum Bacteroidota; class Bacteroidia; order Bacteroidales; family Bacteroidaceae; genus Prevotella. Next base: position 69,037 of record CAJOEC010000005.1, read on the forward strand.
AACTTCCTATACTGGTCACATCGTATAATTCCCCGTTATAGATAACCGTGACAGGGATGTTGACGGTGCCTGAATAAGCGTTTTGGTTCCATTCATTATAATTTCGGTGTGTCACTGTCGCTGTTCTTGCCTCCTTATCAAAATTGTAATAGATGCCATCGATATAGGCATCATACGCCCCGGCCATCGCGGGCAGGATGGCGGCGAGGAGGAGGAAAAGGATTTTCTTCATTATGTGTGATGTTTTTATGGGTTACTTATTCAGTTGTTTGCTTGTCTCGGACAATTATTTGCCAAACCCCTTTCACCTTTGACCGCTCGGGATTGATGTAGCCATTAGCTTTCAACCAGTCAACGGCACGGGCTACTGTTCTTTCTGTTACTCCAAGATTATCAGCTATCTGAACATAATTAATCTTTGGGTTATTTATGATTGTTGCAATAACATCGCGAATCGTGGCAGTGGGGAATTTTGGCAATTTGGCACTTTTTGAATCGTCAGTGGCACTTTTTGGGTTATCTGTGGCACTTTTTGAATTGTTGGTGGCACTTTTTGTTCTTTCGATGTCAGTTTTTGCGTTCTCCGATGTCAGTTTTCTGCCATCAATGTCAGTTTTTGCATCCTCAGATGTCAGTTTTCTGCCATCAATGTCAGTTTTTGTGTCCTCCGATGTCTGTTTTCTGCCATCAATGTCAGTTTTTGTGCTCTCCAATGTCTGTTTTTCGTTAATGAGCAGCCCCAGCTCTATAGCTTTCCTCTCTAACTCGTCACCACGCAGGGAACGGTATTCCGTGACCAAGAAGGCCGAGACGAGGGTGAGGTCGAACTTCGGCAGTCCGTTGCCGTTCTCTTCTAAAGCATCTTCGACTTGCAGCACGCCGCGACTGAAACGGTTGACGAAGCCAAGGACTTTCATTCCCTCGGCCACCACTAAGTTGCGGTAGTCGTTCACCCTTGGAAAATTCTCGGCATTGGCTTTCCCATAGAGGCCGCCGGGATTGAGTATCTCAATGCGGTCGTCGTACTGGTAAAACTGCACGGGGCCATTGCCAGTGTAGTCGCGATGGCAGACGGCGTTCATCAGCAACTCGCGTGTAGCCCAGTGCGGATAGTCCACCACGTTCTCTTCCCTAAGCGAAGACACGGGGATGGGCCGGCGGTTGGCAATCGTCGTCTTTATGAAAGTGTCAAGCTCTGGCAAAATGGTGCAGAGGTTTCCCGCAAACTTGTGCTCGTTGAGAATCTCGCCCGCACGGCCTTTTCCCCTGAAGCGGACGTACTGCACGTAAGCCCCGCCGAGGAAACGCTCCACGTTTTTCCCGAAAAACAGTATTCCTGCGTAGGTAGGACAGCCAAAGCGCAGGTCATAGAACCCCAGGGCCTGTAGCTGCTCTTCCACGCTGCGCTTGTCGGCCTCCGTCACTTCGTCGGGAACGGCTTTCGGCAGATAGTAGTGCTTGAACATCTGCAAGTCGAGGTCGCTAATGGTTGCCCCGAAGCAAGGTGTAGAGTCGAAAGTCTTTACGTTGGCGGCACGCCGTTCCAACAGCCGGTGCTCGTCATCCTCGTTGGCAATAGCCTTTCTTGGCCCCACTCTCACCCACACCCTGCCCTTGTATCTCACTGGCGGAAAGATGGCAGGCTGCACTTCAACGACAATGATGTCGCCTTCCTCCATGCTTACTTTCTCCACCACCATCGATGGCTGTGGCTGGATATTACCGTCGGTACGTATGCCCGCCAGGTTTTTCAGCAGTTCATCGGTGACGTTCACTCCTCGCACGCGTCCGTCATCATCTGCCCCAAGAATGAGATAGCCAGGCTGGCGATGGCCAGGCAGGTCGTTGGCGAAAGCACAGATGGCCTGTCCGAACTTATCGATATTCGTGGTCGAGACAGTCCGTTCTATGCGGTCGCTCTCCAAATCGTGGAGCAAAGCCCTAATATCTTCTTTGTTCAGCATAAATTGAAGTTGTTCATTGTTTGAATTTTGGCATCATACGCCCCGGCCATCGTGGGCAAATCTGCTTTATTTCGTGTGTTGTCATTTTATTCCGCCGCAAAAATACACTATTTTCACCGTATCTCCAAATTATATCACTGATAAAACAGTGGCAATCCGTTTTCTGATAGTTTTTTTATTCGTGAGCGAATCGCACCCTCATTGCGTTTGAAAAACTGCGAAAGCTCCTTTACGTTCTTTCCTTCGGAACAGAGTGCCAACAATTGTTCATCGTCTTCCCTTCGCCAAGGTTTATAGGCATTTGCATATTCCTTTCTTTTGTCATCCAGCGTATAAGCCTTTTCTTTCGGAGACTCCTTCCTCAGAAACAAAGAAGCGTCAAGGGAGCGGGATTGACAAAGAAAGCCCACAATAGAATTATTGTTTGAGACAATATCATCAATTCTTTCCAACGGAATGACATAAAGCAGTTCCGGGTTGCATGGTTCGCCACCGACACCAATAATGACGGTTACAGGCATTTTGCGAGATGCAGAGAATGTCTTGTAATTACCCAGTTTCTGGGAACTAAATATATCCTTGCTCAAATCTCTGTCCAACTTCTCCCTCCATTTACATTCTATTGCAAACTCTTTTTCATTATAGCGGAATACGAAGTCGGGATTGCTATTATTCTCTGGCTGTATCATCCCATACGACTTGTCACCTTGCCATTCTTGCAAGATAAGTGACCCGCCTTCACGAATATCAAACAAAGACAGGACATAGTCTTCAAATTCACGTCCTTTCAACAGCTCTTCCGATTGAGTCATAGAGTGGATACGAGCATAAATGGCAGCGTATGATCTTTGTAATTGTTTGTGAATGGCATGGATGCCCATGTCTTCATAATACATCCGTAGCAGCACCTTGTCTTGCCCTACTGTCCATCGTTCATGCCGTGTTTCAGGCTCAGCAGCCATAGTTCCAATTCCTTCACCAATTAGTTTTTCAACATTATCCCTTCCAGCCAATAGAGAGAAAACACTACCGTTTCTATTTACATAACCACAAACAATATATTGGCATAATGACATTACATATTCATTCCTCAACCTTGGCGTAGCCCCTTTCCCCCATGGCTCATCACGTCTAAGCACTACTATAAGCAATCTGTTTTCTTTTAATGCCCTCTCAATTTGGATGTTGTTCACATCCGTAAAGCGGTTCATGACAAACAATACCGTTGGAACCTTTGTAACCAACAAGGCTTTCAATACCTCTGACTCCATAACCGTAGAATTGAAACAGGCAATGCAATCCCTTTCCGTAAGGCTGTCCGTCCATTGGAAAACAAAATCGTATAGCCCTATCGGAGTCATCTTTGAACAGAGGAAGAGTGTCTTTTCCCTGCTAAAAAGGTCTTTGTTGCCTTTGGCCTCAACTATCTGCATCTTTGGTTATCGAGAGATTCTTCTTGTCTGCCAGCGACCTCGTTCTTCCTACAATTCCTTCACCCAGTCGTAACCGTGCTCCTGAATCTCCTTGGCCAGCTCCGGCCCGGCGGTCTTGACGATTCGGCCTTGGTATAGGATGTGGACGAACTGCGGGCGGATCATTTCGAGCAGACGGTCGTAGTGGGTGATGACGATGCACGACGTGTCGGGGCGCATCAGTTTGTTCACGCCCTCGGCCACTATGCGCATGGCGTCGACATCGAGTCCTGAGTCGGTCTCGTCGAGTATGGCGAGGGTAGGCTCGAGCATGGCCATCTGGAATATCTCGTTGCGTTTCTTCTCGCCACCGCTGAATCCCTCGTTCACCGAGCGTCCGGCCAGCTTCTTGTCGAGTTCCACAATCTTGCGCTTCTCACGCATCAAGTTGGCAAACTCTCCGGGCTTCATGGGTTCGAGGCCCTTGGCCTTGCGCCGCTCGTTGATGGCGGCCTTCATGAAATTGGTCATCGACACGCCGGGAATCTCCACGGGGTACTGGAACGAGAGGAACAGCCCCTCGTGTGCCCTTTCCTCGGGCTTCATTGCCAGAAGGTCCTTGCCGTTGAAACGGGCCTCGCCCTCGGTGACCTCGTAGAGCGGATTGCCCACAAGCACAGCGCTCAGCGTGCTCTTTCCCGAGCCATTGGGACCCATGATGGCGTGGGTCTCGCCTTCTTTTATTGTCAGGTCGATGCCTTTCAGTATCTCTTTGTCGCCGATGCGGGCGTGCAGATTGCGTACTTCTAACATAAAGTTTTCCTGTGATTATTTGGGTCTTGTTATGAGGGGTTGGGATTAGACGTAAGCCTCGATGAACCTTGCTTGTCCCCGAACTGTTATCTCCCTTGCGGTGGCGGCCACAAGCACCGTCTCGCCGGCGTTTAACGATGTCTGCTCATCGCCGGTGTCGAGAGTGGCGCTACCTTCAAGGCCCATGAGAATGACGAAGGAGTCGAGCTCTGAATAGTCGAGGAGCATGGGGCGGTCGAGGTCGTAGACGGCGACGGTGAACTGCTGACAGGCGACAATCTGCCGCCGCTCGTTCTTCCCCCGCCCATAGTTAGTGCGGTAGTCATCGAGAACTGTGTAGTCTATGCTCTCGGAAGCCTCCTTGGTGTGCAGCTGACGCAGGTTGCCGTCCTTGTCGCGGCGGTTAAAGTCGTAGATGCGGTAGGTCACGTCGCTCGTCTGCTGTATCTCGGCCACGAAGCACCCCGCGCCGATGCTGTGCACTCGTCCTGCGGGAATGAAGAAGGCGTCACCGTCGTGCACCTCATAGCGGGCAAGCGCGCCGGTGATGGTATGGTTGGCCACCATCTGCTCGTACTGCTGCGGCGTGATGGCTTTTTTCAGTCCGCAGTAGAGCATGGGGGGCACCGTTCCCGTCATGTCTCCATCGGGCGGGGTTGTTGCGCTTCCGCCTAAGCAATACCACATCTCGGTCTTGCCGTGGTGGTAGCCGTGGCGGCGTGCCACCTCGTCGTCGGGGTGCACCTGTATTGAAAGGTCGTGGGTGGCATCGATGAATTTCACAAGCAGGGGAAATTCATTGCCGAAACGCTCATAGTTCGATTGTCCTACGAGAAGTCCTTTCTGCTGCATCATCAGTTCGCTGAGACTTCTGCCCTTTAGCGGCCCTTCGGCCACCACGCTGACGCTGCCGTCCACACCCGATATCTCCCAGCTCTCACCGATATTCTCAAGGTTTGTGTCAAGGTGTTTGAAAGCCGCTATCTTGCTTCCGCCCCACAATGTTTGCTTCAGCAGCGGCTCGAATTTTATCATTTCTGTCATTTCGTTCTGTCTGAATGTTCTATATCACAAATTGCAATAGAGGTTGCAAAGGTAAGCCATTTTTTGCAAACAGCCAAGGAAAAAGCAAAAAAAGGGTGTTTCTTTTTGCTATGTGCACAAATTATATTAACTTTGCACCCCAAATAGCATATAATTAACAATTGTGGAACAAGACAATTTCGACATACTGCCATCTATAGACACACCCGCCGACCTGAGAGCACTACCAGTGGAGCAGCTGCCCAAACTGTGCGATGAGCTACGACAGTTCATCGTGCAAGAGCTGTCGGTGAATCCCGGACACTTGGCGTCGAGCCTTGGCGTGGTGGAACTTACCGTGGCTCTTCACTACGTCTTCAGCACCCCCGACGACCGCATTGTGTGGGACGTGGGGCATCAGGCTTACGGCCACAAGATTCTTACCGGACGGCGCGACCGTTTCAACACCAACCGCAAGTTAGGCGGCATAAAGCCATTCCCGTCGCCCAGTGAGAGCGAATACGACTCATTCGTCTGCGGCCATGCCTCGAACAGCATCTCAGCAGCCCTGGGAATGGCGGTGGCCAATTCATTGACTGTTAATGGTTCGGAGTTGGGAGAGGCTGCCCAACCCTCACCCCCTAACTCCCAACAAAGGAAGGTTGTCGCCATCATCGGCGACGGGGCCATGAGCGGCGGACTGGCCTTCGAGGGGCTGAACAACGTGTCATCGAGCCCTAACGACATGCTCATAGTGCTCAACGACAACGACATGTCGATTGACCGCGCTGTGGGCGGCATGGAGCAATATCTGCTGAACCTCGACACCAACGAGACCTATAACCGTATGCGCTTCCGCGCTTCTCAGTGGATGAGGCAGCACGGCATGTTGAAGGAAGACCGCCGCAAGGGAATCATCAGGCTTATGAATGCGCTGAAGAGTGTCATAGCCCGCCAGCAGAACATCTTTGAGGGCATGAACATACGCTATTTCGGTCCCTTCAACGGTCACGACGTGAAAGAGCTTGTGCGCATACTGCGACAGCTGAAGGACATGAAAGGCCCGAAGCTGCTCCATCTGCACACGAAGAAAGGCCATGGCTACGCTCCAGCCGAGAACTACAAGCCTGTGTGGCATGCTCCGGGGAAGTTCGACCCCGACACAGGCGAGATTATGAAAGGCGACACAAAGAACAAGCCACCAAAATACCAGGATGTCTTCGGACATACGCTCTTGGAACTGGCCCGACAGAACCCTCGCATCGTCGGTGTCACACCGGCCATGCCCACCGGCTGCTCGATGAACATTGCCATGCAGGAACTGCCCGACCGTATGTTCGACGTGGGCATTGCCGAGGGGCACGCTGTCACATTCTCAGCCGGAATGGCGAAAGACGGCCTGCAGCCCTTCTGCAACATCTACAGTTCCTTCGCTCAGCGGGCCTATGATAACATCATCCACGACGTCGCTATTCTGCGTCTGCCCGTGGTGATATGCCTGGATCGCGCCGGACTGGTCGGCGAGGACGGCCCCACCCACCATGGCGCATTCGACCTTGCCTATCTGCGCCCCATCCCCAACCTCACAATCTGTTCGCCCATGGACGAGCACGAGCTGCGCCGCATGATGTACACCGCCCAGCTGCCCGGCCAGGGGCCTTTCATCATCCGCTACCCACGTGGTCGCGGCTGTCTCACCGACTGGCAATGCCCGTTGGAGGAGATTCCTGTGGGCAAGGGCAGGAAACTGCGCGACGGAAAGGATGTCGCCGTGCTCACCCTTGGACCGATAGGAAATGACGTTGAGGGTCTGTTGAGAGATAAGAGTTTAGGGTTTAGAGACTTTTGTTCTGATGACAAGAGTGACGTTAGTTCTGACAGCAAGAGTAAAGTCTCTCAACTCTCAACCCTCAACTCTCAACTAAGCATAGCCCATTACGACATGCGTTTCCTCAAGCCACTCGACGAGGACATCCTCCACGAAGTGGGACGGCGCTTCAAGCGCATCGTCACCGTGGAGGACGGCGTGCGCAACGGCGGACTCGGCAGCGCAGTACTCGAATGGATGAGCGACCACGGCTACACCCCACAAGTAGTCCGTCTCGGACTGCCCGACAGCTTCGTGGAGCACGGCAGCGTGGCAGAGCTGCGCAAGATTGTCGGCCTTGACCCGGAAAGCATAAAACAGGCTGTTTTCGGCTCTTCCGCCGAAAATGCCGGAAGTATCGTGTCCCCCTCGGGGGACGAAAAGGGGGCCTCCCCCTCGGGGGCAGAAGGGGGGGCTTCATGAAGATAGTAATCGCCGGCGCAGGTGCCGTGGGCACCCATCTCTCAAAACTCCTCTCCACCGAGAACCACGACTGCGTGCTCATCGATGACGACGAGGAGAGGCTTGAGAATGTGGACTCCAACTACGACCTCATGGCCCTCAACGCCTCGCCCACAAGCATCAAGACACTCAAGGATGCTGGTGTGGCAGGTGCCGACCTCTTCGTGGGAGTGACACGTTATGAGAGCCGCAACATCACGGCCTGTGCACTGGCACACGCATTAGGAGCGAAGAAGACTGTGGCCAGGGTCGACAACTACGAATACCTCCAGCCCCATCACACACAGTTCTTCAACGACATGGGTGTCGACTCGCTGGTCTATCCTGAGATGCTCGCCGCACGCGACATCATCAGCGGACTGCAGATGTCGTGGGTGAGACAGCGCGTCGACGTACACGACGGGGCACTCGTCCTGCTCGGAATAAAGCTGCGCGAGGGATGCGAGATTCTCAACCAGCCGCTGAAAGACCTCTGCGGACCCGACGACCCATACCATGTGGTGGCCATAAAGCGTGAGGGCGACACCATCATACCCGGTGGCTTCGATGTGCTGAAACTCCACGACCTCGCCTATTTCATGACCACGAAGGACTACATACCATACATACGTAAAATCGTGGGAAAGGAGAGCTACGAGGACGTGCACAACGTCATCGTCATGGGTGGAGGAAAGACCGCCGTGAGAACTGCCCTTACCATGCCCGACAACATGAAAATGAAGATCATTGAGCAGTCTGTCCACCGCTGCGAGCGTCTCAACCAGGTGCTTGCCGACACCGACACCATGGTCATACACGGCGACGGCCGCGACCTCACGCTGCTCGACGAGGAGGGAATACGCCACACACAGGCATTCGTGGCCCTCACCGGCAATGCCGAGACAAACATCCTGGCCTGCTTGGCGGCAAAGAAGCTGGGCGTGAGAAAGACCGTGGCCATGATCGAGAACCTCGACTATGTTTCGATGGCCGAAAGCCTCGACATCGGAACCATCATCAACAAGAAGACGGTGGCCGCCAGCCACATCTTCCAGATGATGATGCGTGCCGACGTGCGCAACCTGCGCTCGCTGATGATGGTCGAGGCCGACGTCGCCGAGTTTGTCGCCGCCGAAGGCTCACGCGTGACGAAAAAGGCGGTAAAAGACCTTTCTCTGCCTTTCGGCATGACCATCGGCGGACTGGTACGCGACGGCAAAGGACTGCTCGTCAGCGGCTCCACGCAGATACTACCAGGCGACTACGTCATGGTCTTCTGCCACAAACAACAATTGGAGAAAGCCGAGAAATACTTCAAGAAACCCGTCCTTGGTTTTCTTTAGATAAAAACAGAACACAGATATGATAAGCTATACAGACCTCTACGACGTGGTGGAAGAATATGGCATCACCACCGACAGCCGCAACTGCCCTCCCGGCAGCATCTTCATTGCCCTCCACGGCGAGAAATTCGACGGAAACCAGTTCGTCATGCAGGCATTACGCAACGGCTGCAACTACGCCATCATAGACAACCGCAGCGTGGTCGACAGTATTGCCAGCGATGGTTTTGGGATGCAGGGGAAACAGTTCTTCGTCGTCTCCGACACCCTCCAAGCCCTCAAAGACCTGGCCCGCGAGCACCGCCGCCGCTTCAACATCCCCGTCATTGCCATAACCGGCACCAACGGCAAGACCACGACAAAGGAACTTGTCCGTGCCGTCCTCGCTGAGAAATACAACGTGCTGGCCACCGAGGGTAACTTCAACAACGACGTGGGGGTGCCCAAGACTCTTCTACGGCTCAACAAGAAACACCAAATAGCCATCATTGAGATGGGGGCCAGCCACCCCGGCGACATAAAGACACTGGCAGAGACCGCCGAGCCTACCTGCGGCATCATAACAAACGTGGGACGCGCACACCTGCAGGGCTTCGGCTCATTCGAGGGAGTGAAGCGCACCAAGGGCGAACTCTACGACTACCTGCGCAGCCGCGACGAGGCCCTCGTCTTTGTAAATGCCGACAACGACGACCTCCTCGAAATGCTCGACGACAGCGGTCCTGTAGACTGCGGCAATGCCGCAGTAAACGATGACAACGGCAATACCGCAGTAGACGATGGCAGCGGCGAGCAGTCCCACCTCTGGGTCACCCCCTACAGCACCGACCCCGAAAAACAGTACAGCTGCATCTCGGGCGAAATCATCCGCGAAGAGGGCAACCCAATGTTGAAACTGCGCTGGCGCCGGCCGCTGATGGATCTCGAAGAGAGCGGCGCCTCGCAGAAATGGCACAAGGTGCAGACACAGCTTATCGGCGACTACAACATCGACAACGTCATGGCCGCAATAGCCGTGGGGATAAACTTCAACGTCGACCGCAAAAGCATCTGCCGTGCATTAGAGAACTACCGCCCCACAAACAGCCGTTCGCAACTCATCGTTACCAAGCGCAACCGCCTCATCGTCGATGCCTACAACGCCAATCCTTCGAGCATGATGGCCGCCTTGGAGAATTTCCTGCTCATGGCCGCCGCACCGGGAGAGGAGAAAATGGTAATCCTCGGCGACATGCTCGAACTGGGGGAGGTGAGCCATGAGGAGCACCAGAAGGTCGTCGACATGATTGCCGTCTCCCAACCCTCAACTCTCAACTCTCAACCCTCAACTCTCAACTCTCAACCCTCAACTCTCAACTCTCAACCCTCAATTCACGTATGGCTCGTGGGCCAAGAGTTTGCTGCCACAACCACAAGCTTCCGCAAGTTCAACTCCGTCGACGATGTTATGGCCGAACTGCGCCGACATTGTCCCGAAGGCCGCCTCATCCTGATAAAAGGCTCCAACAGCATGCGTCTGCAGCAACTCCCCCCACTGTTGTAAAAACTTAGCCACCGTGTAAGGGGCGTCAGCCCCGCCAAACCCCTCAACTCTCAACACTCAACTCTCAACTCTCAACCCTCAACACTAAACCCTCAACACTCAACTCTCAACTCTCAACCCTCAACACTCAACTCTCAACTCTCAACACTCAACCAACATAATGAAGATTTCATTTTCACCGCCTTACATTGACGACAGCGTCGTGACAGAAGTCACCGACACACTACGCTCAGGGTGGATAACAACCGGGCCAAAGGTCAAGGCCCTCGAAGAAGAGATAAAGAAACTGTCAGGAACCCAGGCCGTGCTCTGCGTCAATTCGTGGACCACTGGGGCCATCATGACACTACGATGGTTAGGCGTAAAGGAAGGTGATGAAGTCATCATTCCCGCCTACACCTATTGCGCCACAGCCCTTGCAGTTATATGGGCTGGCGCAAAGCCCGTGATGGTCGACTCAGGCGACGACTTCAACATTTCCGTCGATTGCATACGACGCGCCATAACGCCACAGACAAAGGCCATCATACCCGTCGACATCGCCGGATGGCCATGCGACTACAAAGCCATCATGGACCTTGTTAAGGAGCCGGAAATAACAGCCATGTACCACCCAGGGTCTGAAGTCCAGAAACAGCTCCGACGCATCATCGTCATCAACGACTCAGCACACAGTCTCGGGGCACACACCGAAGGCCATTTCACCGGCACCGAGACCGACATAGCCATCTTCTCACTCCACGCCGTCAAAAACATCACAACCGCCGAGGGGGGAGCCATCTGCTTCAACATGCCCCCACCGTTCAATAACGAGGAACTCTACAAATCCTTGCGGCTCATGTCGCTCAACTGCCAGACCAAGGACGCCTTCACAAAGAGCAAGGCAGGAGGGTGGCGCTACGACATCGTCGGAATGGGGATGAAGGCCAACATGGCCGACGTCAACGCAGCCATAGGACTCGCACAGATACGCATCTACCCTCAAATGCTCGCACGACGCAGGCAAATCTTCGAGACATACAACAACGCCTTCGCACACGAGCCATGGGCCATACTCCCTCCCGCACACGACAACAGCCGCGAGACAAGCTACCACGTCTACCCACTGCGCATACGTGACTTCACCGAGGAGCAGCGCGACGCAATGATAAACCGCATCGCGCAGAGCGAAGTCGCCGTAAACGTACATTTCATCCCCCTGCCCATGCTGACACTCTTCAAAAGCATGGGATACTGCATCGACGACTACCCACAGGCTTACGCCAACTTTGCCCACGAAATCACCCTGCCATGCTACCCAATGCTCACCGACGAGCAGGTGCAGTTCGTCATCAAGACCGTAAAGGATGCATATCACTCAACACTAAACTCTCAACGCTAAACTCTCAACGCTAAACTCTCAACGCTAAACTCTCAACACTAAACACTAAACAATGAAAACCACCTGTATCGCCCTGCCTCTGTCACTATTGTTTATTGTAAATTGCCTATTGCCGGGAAGAGCCCAGACATTTGAGACCCGTTACTCCCGGCCTGTTCACGACGTCATGCAGGACATACAGAAACGCTTCGGCGTAAAACTCAAGTTCGACAGCAACGTCGACACCGCCGGTGTCATCCTGCCCTACGCCGACTTCCGCGTCCGCCCCTATTCCTTAGAGCAGACCCTCGACAACATCTGCAAGCATTTCGACTGGAACTGGTGGAAACAGAGTGGAAACAGCTACAAGATAAAGCTCTACGAGTACCCACGCCGCCACGACGACGAGGGCCGTCAGATGCTCGACTGGCTATCGGCGAAGTACAGCAACCGCGAGGAGTGGGAGCAGCGACGCGCCATATTAATTAAAGAGGTACGCGAAAGGCTCCAGATTGACAAGTTCCTCGACTCCTGCGTCAACACGCCCGCCATACTGTCAAAAATCCGCAAACACGACGGCTACACCACCCAGAACATCTGCCTCGAACTCACCCCCGGCCAGCATGCCTTCGGAACCATATACTCCCCTCCCTCACAGGGAGGGGTCGGGGGTGGGTCCCCCCTTATCATCTGCCCCGACGGCCACTGGCCCTCGCGCTACCGCGACGACGAGCAGCAGCGACTCGCCACACTCGCACGCATGGGAGCCGTCTGCGTCGATTTCGACCTCTACGGCTACGGACAGTCGGCAGACGAGGTCGGCGACCACCACACCGCCCGTGCACACATCTTCCAGGCCGCTTGCGGGCTGAAGCTCCTCGACTGGATGCTGAAAAACCGCAAGGACATCGACACCACGCGCATCGCAGCAAACGGCGGCAGCGGTGGCGGGACTCACGCCGTCCTCCTCGCCATCCTCGACAACCGCATCACCTGCTCAGCACCCGTAGTCCATGTCGCCAGCCATTTCGACGGAGGATGCCCCTGCGAAAGCGGAATGCCAGTACAACTCGCCGGGGGAGGAACATGCGAGGCCGAGCTGGCCGCCATCATCGCCCCACGCCCACTGCTCCTCGTCAGCGACGGCGGCGACTGGACGCACACCAACCCCGAACTCGAATATCCATTCATCCAGCGCATATTCGGCTTCTACGGCGCACAGCAGAACGTCCGCAACATCCACCTCCCCGAAGAGCGCCACGATTTCGGCCCCAACAAGCGACAGGCCGTCTATCATTTCTTCGCCGACGTCTTCGGCCTCGACCCCTCCATGATCGACGAGTCGAAGGTCACAATAGAAAGCCCCGAGACCATGCAGACAAAACTGACCACCAAAAGATGAATGTCAGGTAGCACTTTCACCTTACCTTCGTTAAACGTCTCCGAGACAAAGCCGTTTTGACTCATTGAGAAAGCTTTTGATGGGCTTGGGGGTGTCTCCTCAACCCCTCCGAGACCCCAAAAAGTTCGCACGGCGCGAACTCAGAGTCCGCACGGCGCGAACTGGGAGTTCGCACGGTGCGAACTGTGAGTCCGCGCTGGGCGAACTTTTTGGCCTCCCGGAGACGATTCTGACAGATGTCGGAGCCGATGGCTGTCAAGCCGTCGACGACAACATCACGAGCCGGGCGTTCACGCAGCCTTTCCCCTCCCTTTAATGTTAACTGTTCCATCAGAGCCTTCGGGTTTATTCAACACAAAACGAAAACTGCCCGACTCCCAAAATATGAGAGCCGAGCAAACTTAAATATCACCCAGATTATGTCAGATTACTTTTCTGGCTCCTCCCAATGGGTTTCGGAATCGAAACTTAGATAAACTCCTGTTTCGGAGGCAAAAGCTATCTGATAGTCCTGTATGGCAGATTGGGCTGTAGGAAAGTTTCTTGATAACACCACATGGCAACTCAGGGAAACCGCATTTTCAAAGTCAACTTTTAACGCTTTCTCGCCTTCGCTAAAAATGAGAATTGTATTCTTTAGTTGTTGCCCTGCTTTAACAAGTGTATTACGAGCGGACTTCTGAGACCTGCCCTCCGCATTCATCTTGAACTCAACGAAACGGAACTGTTTGTCGTCAAATAGGGCACAATCGGCAACGCCTCCCTGAATACCCTTCAACAGCTGATTGTCTATCGATAATAATACTATCTCACGCCTTTGCTCGTTAAATACCAAAAGGCCCTTTTCAACATCTTCGCAGTCAGCTCCAAAACGAGATACCTTTGATTCATCATCATCTACCACCAGTAACAACTCATCGCACTTCACCGTCCAGCACTCATCGAATGCCTTGTGAAGCATCTTCTTCGTGAAAGCCTCATCCAATCGCAATCTGTCGATTGCCACCTGATTTACCGCCATAGCCTACTTGTTCTTGCTTTTGATGGATTTTACGAACATACGATACAGTTTATCAAAATCCTCGCCTATAAACATTGAGGCTGTATCAAGCTCGTTTACCGACACCATTCCTGTCTTCTCCGAAATCAGACTCTTGCAGTATATACCGTCCTCATCGTTTGGATTCAGCGAATATGCAGCAACATCAGCAGGATTCACCATACAGTCAGGATTTACAATCTCCTCTACCTGTTCACGGAACGCCTCAGAATCATGCATCTTGAAAGCCAGCATCAGCACGTTCAAACACGACAGCATATAGGGGCTATGCGTTGTTAATATAACCTGCCTATCATCTTTTCCTGCCATACGCGATGAGATAAAGTTCAATATCTCGCGCTGATTCTCTGGGAACAAGTTCTGTTCAGGTTCCTCGATAACAAACGAATTAAAGGCATTTGTCTTTATAGCATAATCTACAATAACCAACATGGGTATAGCAGACTGGAGTCCCGATGAAGAAACGCTTAGTGGCAACAGTTTATTCTTACCCTTCAAACTAATCAAATTCCTGTTGTCCTGCTTCACGTAACTCACACCAAAGAAGGGAATATCATAGACTGGCAGCTCCTTAGTGGCCCTTTCAAACTGACTCATGTAATTCAGTAGTAGCGAGGAGATTGGAATCTGTGCGCTCCACATCGAAGCGATAGCCTCAGACATATTACCTATCAGATTGCGCTCGGCAGGAACATAGAGGAAACGCTGAATATCAGCGGTTTGATTGTCACCCATCTTAACTATAAAATTCCTATCGTATATCACCTCGCAGGGAATAGTCGTCTCATCGTATTTCAGTTTATAAGAGATAAAGCTATCCTCCTGCAGATAATCGTTTATGCCAAAGTCCTGCAGACGTTTTGTATAATTCATATCACGAATATCTGCCCTTAGCGATTCCCTGCAAAACGTCAGCAACTTGGCGATAGTACTCTTACCACTACCCTGTGTGCCGATGAATAACGTCATAGGCCGGATAATGATATCCAGATTGCTGATAGGTCCGAAATGGCGGACGGTCAACTTCTCATATACAACCTTCATAACTCATGAGCCTTTATTTTGTGCAAAATTACTAATTTCTCTTTTATTATGTACCATCTGTTGTCCTTTTTTACGTTTTTTTATCCAGCACATGAAAAAACCGATAGATACGCCTCGACTCTTTCACAAAGCGTTTCAAGTTAATACTTCTCATAGAAGTTCACGTTTGGCTCCCCGCTATCTTCATTCATTAACTATATCAGACCAAGGCGTTCTCACATTAATTCGTCATCAATTACATGCCTGAACAACCGGCAACCATGAGGAAGCACGTATCAATTTCCTATCTCTACTCTACCCTCCCCCGCCACCATCGGCATGTGTTTCAAACATGAGTTCAGATTAAAACTTCTACTTGGGGAACTGGATGGTGAAGCGGGTGAGGTGGTCCTTAGGGTCTGTAAGCAGATTGAAAGTGCAATGGTGTGACGTAAGGATGTCACGGATGAGCAGAAGGCCGAGGCCCTGGCCTTGCGGCTTCGTAGAGAAGAAGGGGGTGAAGAGATGTTTGGCCACCGACGGCGGAATGCCGTGGCCATTATCGGTGACCACAAGAGACCCACCCCCTTGCACCTCCCTGTGAGGGATGGGAGTGGAATAATTTGCGGGTTGATAATATGTCTCAATGGTAATCACTCCCCTCTCACGTGTAGGGGCAGGCTCCGTGCCAGCCCCCGGGGGTGAGGCCGCCTCCACAGCATTCTTGACGATGTTGATGAGCACCTGCTGGAAGAGGACTGTGTCGAGGTGAACAGGTATGGCCTCGTCGGTGAGGCGGAAATCGATACTGACGTGAGCCTTTGTACACAGATTCTCGAGGAAGGGGCGGCAGGCCTCCACCTCCTCGCTGAGGTCGCAGAGCTGCAGCTGCGGCTGCGGAATTTTTACCACTTCGGCAAAGCGGGAGACAAAGGACGAGAGGGCGGTGAGCCGCTCAACAGCCTCACCCCCGACCCCTCTCCAAGGGGAGAGGGGAGTAGTTACATTCTGCACGTGTTCGTCAGTTATCTTCTGTCCTTGTTCGTCAGTTGTTTTCTGTCCTTGAAGGTATATACTCCCCTCTCCCTTTGGAGAGGGGCTGGGGGTGAGGCTTATGATTCCCGCCACGCTGTTGTTCACCTCGTGGGCAATCATGCGGATGACGCGCTCGTAGGCCGCTTTCTCTGCAAGACGTACCTCAGAGGTCAGCGACTCGACGAGGAAGAAAGGATGCTGGAAACCGCGATCGGGGAAAGACAGGTGGCTGATGCGGAACAGCTGCGGCTCGCCGGGGATGCGCACGGTGGTCGTCTCGCCAAGGGGCAGAGCGCGGATGGCTTCTTCGACGCTGGGCGAGAGCATCTCGCGGGCAGCGGGATTCATGGAAGTGACGTTACCGTCGAGGTCACACTGGATAACACCCATCGGCGAAGCCTCGATGAGAAGATTAAGGAAGGTGTATTGTTCCTCGAGCCTGAGGTGCTCGCTGCGCAGACGGGTCAGCAGGTCGTTGAACGTGCGGACAATGACATCGGTCTCGTGCTGGCCCGACGGGGCGAGGCGTGTGGTGAGGTCGAGATCGCGCACCAGTTCCATGCCACCGACCAGTGTGTCGTAGGGGCGGATGGTCTTGCGGTAGAAATAGCTGAGATAAACGAGCAGCACAACGACGAAAACCTCAGTCACATAGAACAGCCACGACGGGGATTCCAAATCACCGCCAGCGAGGAACATGGCGAAGAGGGCTGCACCAGCCAGCAGGACGATGCCCACGACAAGGATTGCGAAATAATGCTTCAGTTTCATATTCACAGCCCATGCTTCTCGATCTTACGGTAGAGGGCGCCACGGCTGATGCCCAGTTCCTTGGCCACGAGCGAGAGGTTGCCGTTGTGCTTGGCAATGGCAGCGGCAATGGCGTTGTGCTCTATGGAAGAGAGAGACCCATCCCCGGCCACTCCCTGTTGAGGGAGGGGAGTAGATAGACTTGGAACAGACGAATAGCTATTTCGGAAATCTGCGGCAGTAAGTAACCACTCCCCTCCCTCGCAGGGAGGGGCTGGGGGTGGGTCTGTGCCTTTCATCAGCAGAGCCCTTTCCACCAGATTCTTCAGCTCGCGGATGTTGCCGGGGAAGGGGAGCGTCTGGAGGTAGGCGATGGCATCGGGGGTTACGGAGGCGTTGCCCACCACACCGTTGGCGGCACAGGCTTCGCGCAGGAAGTGGTCGACAAGCAGCGGTATGTCCTCGCGACGTTCGCGTAGAGGCGGCAGATGAATGTTGATGATGTTTATGCGGTAGTAGAGATCCTCGCGGAAGGTGTGGTCGCTGACCATAGCCCGCAGATCGGCATTGGTGGCGCAGACCACGCGCACGTTGGTGCGGCGCGTCTGGCTGTCGCCCAACACCTCGTATGTCTGGTCCTGCAGCACGCGCAGCAGCTTCACCTGGCTGGCTAACGACAGTTCGCCAATCTCGTCGAGGAAGATGGTGCCGCCCTTGGCCATCTCAAAGCGTCCTGTGCGGTCGGTCTTGGCGTCGGTGAACGAGCCTTTCTTGTGGCCGAACATCTCGCTCTCGAACAGCGACGTGGAGATGCCGCCGAGGTTCACCTTAACAAACGGCCCGTTGGCTCGTTGGCTTTGTCGGTGGATGGCCTCGGCTATTAGTTCCTTGCCCGTGCCGCTCTCGCCCGTGATGAGGACGGGCGCGTTGGTGGGGGCGACGCGGGAGACGGTGGCGAGGATGGCGGAGAGAGAAGCCCCCCCTACGGCCCCCGAGGGGGCTTCTATACTTTTTGAGGCAGGAGGTATCGTGTCCCCCTCGGGGGACGAAGGGGGGGCCACCTTTATTGCTGTCTCTATCCTCTCCAACAGCACGCCGTTGTCCCACGGCTTGGTGATGAAGTCGAAGGCTCCGGCACGCATGCCCTGCACGGCCAGGTCGATTGTTCCCCACGCTGTCATCAGGATGCACGGCACGTCGGGGCGGAACACCTTCACCTGCTTCAGCAGCGTCAGCCCCTCCTCGCCGTCGGTGGCGCGAGTATAGTTCATGTCCATCAGCACCAGTTCCACGGCGGGCGTGTTGCGTACTGTCTGTATTGCCTCCTTTGGGTTTTCGGCCAAAGCCACCTCATACCCGTTGCGCTCCAGGATGAGCTTCAGCGAGAGGCGTATGCTTTTATCGTCATCAACTACGAGAATCATGGTTCTTCTTTTTGACTGCAAAACATTTTAGAAACTTGGCTCTGCGTCGCCGCGCTGGTAGACCGTCCAGCCGTCGTCGCCATAGAAATAGCCTTGGAGGCGGAGCGTCGCTTCGTCGGCATAGCCGAAAAGCATGATGTGACTGTAGGCGAGATAGTCGTTTGCCGGGTCATCGTATCGGGCGTAAAGGTCTATCATGTCGTGGCCCTCGCCCTTCTCATCGCGCTCCCATTGCAGCCGCCAGTCACCCGTGAACGTGCCGTTCATCTGCTCCACGTCCTCCCAGTCGGTGTAGTGCTGGTCGCCGTTGATGGTGACGAGCGAGCGTTTCTGCCACTTGCGCATCCCCGTCAGTGTGCCATCGGCCTGGAATGTCAGCCGCTCGAAGAACCGCTGCTTGTCGGTGACGTTCTCGAAGTGCCAAGTGCCGGTGATGAGCGGCGTGAATTGCTCTCTCAGCTGTTCCGTCTTCTCGTGTGCCTCCAGGTCGACATACTCCGGTTCGCTGCTGCCGCAGGAGGCGAACAAGACCACGGCCACGACTATCAGTAAGTTGCTTATCCAGCTTTTCATTGTTGCCATTTCCTTTGTCGTTTTCTATATTAACGTGATATGTTAGGATTATTGTGTTTCCCCTCGATAATTCTTCTAAAAGCAGCACCCGTCATCCCGACGGATGCTGCCCGTTTTTATATTAACGAGAGAGCCTTTATGGAAAAGGCCTGGTGCAAAGGTACAACAATCTGCACGAAAAGCCCTCGGCGAAGCCCGGAAAGTGGTAGCCGAGGGTGAAAGTCTTTACCCTGGTAAAGAATTTAAGTGACGCTCTCGCCCTCCCGCTCGCAGAAGTCGCGCAGCACCTGGAGGTCAATGCTGTTGATTCCGAATTTCTGTTCCATGATGTTATTTCTTTTCCTTTGTTTTTCACCTCGTAGTCCACGAAGATTGTCTCATTCATGTTCGCGTATACATTTTATTATATATACGCCGTCCGCGACCGAATATGACGGTCGCGGACGTTAATTGTTCTTAACTGTAGTGCAAGTCTTTACTTTGGTAAAGAGATTTGATTGTCTAAACTATTTATCTGTTTCTACGCATATTTTGGCTGGCGATGCAACTCAGTGGTGTCTGGCCATCGGTGACGCGCTCCAGGATCTGCCAGTCTATGCGGTAGTCGATGCGCTCTTCCACGGCGATGCGGTCTTTCGACAGCCACTTCACCTGATGGGTCTTGTTGCCCATCTTGTAGGTTTTCTTGCCGTCATACTCCACCTTGTCAACACCGCCACCGCGTCCTGAAGTAATAAGTACCGCATTCTCAGGAGACAGCACCATGAAACTGTTGAAGTATTTGCTTGTGCGGTATTGCTCATGTAGCTTCGGCTGTTCCTTCTTGACATCGCGCAGTTCGTCCACATAGCCGATGATGCGCCAAGTACCAGTCAGAGGATTGCGCGGGTCAACTTCGGCCTTGCCCGTAAGTGCGTCGAAGGCGATGCGGCCAAACTCAGAGTATTGTCCCGACTCGTATTTCTCGATGCACCAGTCGTTGTTGGGGAAATGCAAGTGGTTGGTGTACTGGCTCCACCATTTCTCGGTGAAGTGTTCGGCGTTGCTGTCGTAAATCAGGGTGCTGTGGTCGTTCTCGTCCTTCGGCTGGTCGCCTGTATAGTTGAAGACCTGGTGGTCGTTGTCGTTGATGTTGAAGAAGGCTTTCTGGAACGAGACCATCAGCGTGATGCTGTCGGTGCATACCTTGTACTGCTCGTATGGAGATATCACTTCGCCCACTTTTCCTGTGAGCGTCATCAACTTGTAGATGCCGCGCGGGTTTTCCGTCTGCGCTGTTGCTCCCATTGCCAGAGTGGCCAGCAGCAATGTAAAAATCGGTTTCTTCATTGTTTTGAAATATTATTTCCTCAGCTTGCCCTTGCAATCAAGATATTTCTTGAACGTCTCCCACTGCGTGGCGTTCTTCTTGATGTTTGCCTGGGTGCGCTCGTCGTCGATGAACTGCGGGGGATAGCAGTCGTGCAGGTAGTAGCGGGGATTGCCCTCGTCCTCGCCAATCGTGGAATAGTGCAGGACAAGATCAGTGAAGACGCGGCTGTCGAAGTCGGACACGAAGCGGCTGACCTCGAACAGGACGTCGTCGCCAAGGCGGAACTCCAGCCCCTCTTTGTGATAGTCCTTCATCAGCTTATTGTATAGCTGCTCGTCCTGCTTCTTGAAACGGATTTCGCGGGTGCTGACGTTGAACCACTCGATGTCGTCCTCGGTGAAGAGGGTGTCGATGGTCGCGCCCCTTGTCTCGCTGCCTGCCTCGCAGACGAAGAGCTTGGCCTGCTCCACGGGGGCGGTGGTGAAGGGCTTCTCTGTTTCGTTACTGTCGCTGCCGCAGGCAGTCATCGTTGTGCTGGCAATGGCTATCGCCATCATCCAAGCAAGGAATTTGTAATGCTTCATGTTCTTAATTCTTTTAATAAAACGAATGTGTCTCTTTTATTATTGTCCGCCGAACTGAGAAAAGACTGCACGGCTACCACGTTTTTTGATAGTTATTACCTTTAGCAGAAATAGCCTTCTTCTCACATATAGATAGGT
This sequence comes from uncultured Prevotella sp., assembly GCA_905233425.1. GTDB lineage: Bacteria > Bacteroidota > Bacteroidia > Bacteroidales > Bacteroidaceae > Prevotella. Next base: position 90,104 of record CAJOEC010000005.1, read on the forward strand.
GTGGAGAAGGTGATGGTGCCAGCAATGTAGAAGTCGTCGGAGAGAGAGTGTGTGACCTTCTATCCATTCCGCTTCTGTTATCTACAAATGGTTTCTCCTTTCCACTAAAGAAAAAAAGAACCATTCCTGTAACTCCATCTTCTTATCAACTATCAAGTACCAGATAGTTCTTCTATTCGGAATAGTTTACTGTCTTGCGATAACCTCACAACAACATGTTCGTCTTTCCTTAGCACCAGTGGCAACTTGTCATAAAGCATAGAACAAACAAACTGTACGTTGTATTTCTTGACTGCCTCAGCAAATTTGTTCAATTGATTGCCATGTACGAGTTCCTTTTTATCATTAAGAATGAAGTGTAAACAAGGTATTCCTTCTTGATCGGCAAACACCGTGTAGGCAATGTCAAAGCACGAGATTTCGCCCTGTTTCTTTCCCGAACTAAAGTTGGCAACATCTGTGATATGGAACTTATACAATTGTTTCCCTTTCTGGGTATCAACCTCATAGCTGATAATATATTGTTCGTCGTATATCTCACGAGACACTTCAGAGAAGATCTTGTTGAACTTATCTCTTTGAGCCTCCAGTCGCTGTGCGAAATCTTCAGTAAACAAGCCGTCGTCTATCTTCTTCATCTCTTCACATTTCTCCTTAATCGCCTTTTCAGCCGACTCTATCTGAGATATATACGATTCAAACTCACCCTTTCTGCGTGATAATTCCGACAACTGCACAATGATACCTTCCAGCTCTTCGTAAGTGTCAGATTTCAACACCTTCTCAGCCATCACGGTTTCTCTTTCTTTCAGCTTCTCCAACTCGGCTGAGAGAGATTGTATTTCTTCTTGAATCGAGGGCAGTTCCTGAGCCACAAATGCCTTCTTGTTCTCAAGCATCGCATTGTGGAAATCAACAAGTTCCTTGAACGTTCGCTGCATCTTGGGCACGTATGCAGACGCTTGTTTATAAATCATCTCCAGCTGTACCACGTCTTCTCCAAAATTCTGCTTGTCAAAGCTTTCCACAGTCTCATTGATAAGCTCTCTACGCAGACTCAACAACGAGGTTCTTGAAGTCACTTTGTTTATTTGGGCTCGCAAGGCATTCAGACTATCAATATCCTGCTGCAGATTCTCATTAATGTTCAAGTTGTCCTTCCGTTCAACCAGCTTTTCTATGTCAGACTCAATGACGCTTAGAGCGGCTTTGTACTCATTCTTCGAACGATTACGCTCCATCCTGCGCTTATATTTCTTCTCCGTGTCTAACTCTTGTGCTAACTGAGTCTTTCGGGCTGCACTGTCATTAGGACATCCAAACATAAACAGATATAACGCCTCATACTCCTCATTCTTTCCCATCGTGAGCGTCTTCAGCGTATTCTCCAAACGCAGGTTGTCAATACGGATATTGTGAGCAATTATCTGCCTGAACGTTGGCGTCTCAGTCTTCACTTCTGGGAAAATGGCAGCTTCCAACTCGGCGACGAAGTCTTTCCTGGTTACATCCTTACCATTTATTCTAATAAGGGAACTACGCCCCGTCTTGAAATCCCTTTCTATCACCACTTTTTTTGATGGCGTATCCAAATCATCCACCAATATCAAGGTTACAATGACATTGTTACCAGTCAGGAAATCCTTCACAAGCGCATAGCTCTCATGTTTATCCTCAGGATTACGGTAGATGCCGTCAACATCACCGCCAAGACAATAGTCTATAAGGCGCAGTACCGTTGTCTTACCAACGTTATTGCCTGTTCCTGTAGTATTTTCGGGAGTTTCATCCACTATCAGGTTCAGCCCCTTATGGAATTTTATATCTCTAATCACCGTTCCTGGTGATGATATTGTCAATTTGCTTAAATACATAGCTTCACTTCTCCACTTTTAGTTACCGTTGCTGCACCGATCAGATAAAGCCAGTCAAGGCTTAAAAGCATAACAGGGAAAGAAATCCCATATTGTGATTTAACCTCTGAATAGAGATTAAGCACACTGATATTGCCGCTCTTTTGTATATGCTGCAATACCATAGCGCCAGTATAGTAAATACTTTTCTTCGGATCTATATTCTCAGGCATCAACATAGCTATATCCCTCCGGGTCTTCAAAAATTCTACAACGGATGAACGCATCCACAACTATCACGTTGATACACACATTCAACCTATCCACAGGAATATCTTCTGCACTCCGACTGTTCAATGCCACCACCCTGGTCTCATCTACTATCTTGTCAAAAAGCGCATTGCTTTCATATTGACCCAAATAGCGTGAGTACATGTCACTAAGGTTCTGAAGAATAATGAAGCTATAGTCCGTGGCATTATCTACAAACTCACCATATACGGCATTCAGTTTCCCAATATAGAGCTTATAGTCATTTATAAGACGTTTCTTCCCTTCCAGATGATTGAAATCAATCTTCTTTTCTACATCAAACTCAATAGGCCTACGCTCCTTTGACCAATCCTTAACATTTGTTGCGAGTGCTTTCACAACAATAGCCAAGTCCGTCTCCGTAATCTTTGGTGTATCCAATGGAATTATCTCCTTCACGCATAGCTCATAGACCTTTATCAGACTATCTATGCCCAAATGTGCAATATCTTTCAGAAGAGTCGATATGTCAATGATATCTACCGAAGGATCAAAAGCAATGTCATCATGAGTGTTGAACGACTCCTTACGGAGCTTTTTCACATCACCATCAATACGCAAGAACTTAAACCTGTATCCAGCAAATTGCTCCGCACTCAATTTATCTATTGATGACTGAATCTTATCTTTTGTCGCAGTGGAACTCACCTGAATCACTATCTTACCATCGTCATACCACAAATCGCCACCAGCAGCATTCTGGTTCCACTGATTCATGTTCTGATTCATCGTCTCTTCATCTTTTGCTTTGCAAAAATAACGATTCTCTCCGTATTTAATCGCATTCCTTATGTATTATTATATTTTTTTAGCAGGATACCGACCAAAAAAAATAGAATTTGCACATTCAGTCTATCACTTTCATCTTTACCCTTCATTGTAAACCTCTGCTTTATGCACAGTTGGCTATCACGCAAAAGAGCACATCCGCTCCCTCGACATCAATCCCAGCACTGACACCCTCGACATATCCGATTATCGGCTATCGAGGGTGAAAGTCTGAACATGTTCAGGGTTTGGGGCGAATTTCGCATCATTCGACTTGATTTTAGTGAAATCTATTCGGATTAGTGGGACTTTATCTTTTCAATTAGGAGATAAACATCTCTAACTGATTCGAGAGACGTGACGATGTTCGCTTTATTCCCCTCTACGCCTTCAACGAAAGCATATAGTTCGTTGAAGTAGCCCTGAGAGTAGATTTGGTTGTTAGGGAGTACTGGAGTGAAATTGTTGAGGACGTAGAGGTATTCGATGTTCTTATTGTGGGGATGGATTTTCTCGATAGGAATGCCGAGGATGGTGGAAGGTTTTGGTTCGAAGGTCAATCCTTCCATCTGGGAGATGCGGTAGATGCCTTTTGAAGTACAGACTTTAAGAGACTCTTCGGCAGTTGTCCAGGTGTAAGCGGTGGAGAGTTCGAGAGTGCCGACGATGTGGGGGTGACGGAGCATAATGATGTAGGACGCTGGGGAGACTTGCTGGCAGACGATGATTTCGGACTTGCCAAAGAGATAAGTCACGAGGTCAAGCGGATGGATGAACAAATCAAGAAGAGCATTACCTTCTGGATAGTTGCCTGTGAGGTAATGGAGGTCGTAACTGACAAGATGCTCTTTGCGCAGTCGCTTCCGTAGGATTTGCACGGCAGGGCCGTAGCGCTTCTGCAAACCGACCATAACGACGGGCGAGCCGTAAAGTTGCTGCTTGTCTATGAGGGTATCAAGTTCCTGTAGCAACTGGCAAGGTGGTTTCTCGATGAACAGTGATTTACCACTTTTTAATATCTGTGAGGCGATAGAGAAGTGAGCAGAGGGTGAAGCAGAAACAAATACACCTTTCACTTCATCATCGTTTAATATCATGTCAAGCGAGGTGGTTGCTTTCACATGAGGAAACTTCCGTTCTATCTGTCTGGCCTTCCTATCCGACGTGACGCAGATGTATTTCAGCGGCACGCCGAGATAGTGAAGCACGGGATAAAGATTGGTGAGCGAGTGCTGGCCCATACCGACAAAGGCATAAGAATATTGGTACGTTTGGGCAAGGAAGCGCTCGGTGCGGAGGCGTTTGTAATGGTCAATCAATAGCTGTATCATCATAAGTTTCTGAAGTATTGGTGATAGGTTGTGTGCGGGTCTTCCGTCCACTGATATGGGCCGTAGAACTTCTCAAGGAGCCGCTTGGGCAGAAGTCGCTCCATGTTTCGCAGGAGGATGATATCATATTTGCGGTGGAAGTTAATCCAGCAGCCGTTGCAGTTCTTTGAATAATGGCACTGCGTCTGGCAGGATGTCACGCCGTTGAAAATCTCGTCAAGTGACTGGCGGTGGATATTTCCCAATACGACATCAAGGTTCTGGCAGAGCGGCACGTCACCATTGCTATGGATGACGAGGCTGCTCATGATGCTCTGGCAGCGCAAACGCAAATGCCCGTTGCACCATTGGTCGTAGAGTGCCACAAAGTCGAAGTTCTCTTGCGTATCGTGGATGCTCATGGGAATCTGACTGATGAAGTCCGAGGCCGTCAGCAGTTCGCTCGTCGTGTCGAAGAAGGCCATCGTTCCGTAGATGCCAATGCGCACATCCACGCCGTATTGCTTGGCAATGTCAATCACAAAAGCCATATCGTCGAAGTTGTTCCAGGGCGAGAGGCAGAACATCAGCGACAGCGGCACTTCGTCCTTCAATGCCTCCACCACCTGAATCACGCGGTCGTAGCCGTCACGCCCACGCATCCGTTGGTAAGTCTCGCGGCCACCGTCGAGAGAGACGTACAGATGCCGGGGCTGATAGAGACGGACGGCATCTATGACACGACGGGGCGCGAGACAATTAGATAGCAGCGTGTAGTTCGGGTGATGCTTGCGGAACCACGCCATGATTTCAGCAGCCTGTGGGTGCAGGATAAACTCGCCACCCTCCAGTCCTACGGTTGTTCGTTTTGTGATGCATTTGCTTTGCATGATTCGACGGATGTCATCGTGCGATAGATGTTCCACCTTCTTCTGCCAAATATTGCAGTGCTTGCATTGTGACTGGCAGGCGGTCGTTGAATAAATCATCAGTTGCGACAGTCGCTTGTGGCGCGGACGCATGATGTTGTTGAGATAGAGGTAGCCATTGTAGGCATAATCGTAAATCGTATACATAAAAATTCGTTGCAGTTTAGATAACTCACTTTCGTTCGGCCACTTGCAAGCGCGCTTGCGTGGCGCTCACTTAATCGTGACTTTCTACTTATAAAGTCTGAAACTGCAACGAATGACTGCACAGGGCGGGAGGTTATTTCTTCAGTTTTCCCTTGCTTTCCAGATATTTCGTGAATATCT